>NZ_CP079216.1:1281737-1922606 GCF_019316905.1 Tessaracoccus palaemonis | reverse complement strand
CGGGAACTGCCGGATGATCTCCCCGCTGACCCGCATCTCCTTGGTGACGACGACGTCGAAGCCCGCCACCCGCTCCAGGACCAGCTCCTCGGGGGTCTCGTCGTAGATGACGACCTCGTCGGCGATCCGGTCGTATCCGGCCAGGCCGTCGTAGTTCACGAGTGCGGCGTTCAGCACCACGGTCCGGTAGGTCAAGATTTCGTCTCCTTGTGAGGGCGGTGGGTCTGCTCGCCTCTGAGGCCCCGCGTCGCCAGCGACTCTACCGCCAGTTGTCCGGCCGGTTCCCTGAGCCCATCGAAGGGCGCCGGGCGCAGCGAGGCGACGGTCCTCATCGGGACGTCGACGCACCGGCGGCAGTAGAGTCGGGGCCGTGACAGGCGCACTGGACGAGGGACCGTTCTTCCACGGCACGAGGGCCGAGCTGCGGGTCGGGGAACTTCTGACCGCGGGGTTCGCGTCCAACTACCGGCCGGAGGTGGTGATGAACCACATCTACTTCACTGCGCTGCCCGATGGCGCCGGGCTGGCGGCCGAGATCGCGGCCCTGGGCGACGGCGCGCCGCACGTCTACGAGGTCGAGCCGACGGGGGACTTCGAGAACGACCCGAACGTCACGGACAGGAAGTTCCCCGGGAACCCGACGCGTTCGTACCGGAGCAGGGAGCCGCTGCGCGTCGTCCGCGAGGTCGAGGACTGGACCAGGCTGAGCCCGGAGGCGCTGCAGGCCTGGGAGGATCGCCTGTCGGTGCTACGCCAGCAGCGGGCCGAGATCATCAACTGAGCGCGGGGCTGCCCTGCGGGGCACGCTTGATGCCCCACGGGGCGCCGCCGTCAGGAACAGAGAACCGGAGGAGGATCGATGGGGTTGAGCGACGCAGACCCGGCCCTGTGCGGCTTCGCTCAGCTGCCCGGAGAACCCGACCTGGAGCGCGATGAGGCCGTCAGCTCGGTCGTTGAGCGCCTGGTGGAATGCGTTGCCCTTGCTGTCAGTGAGATGGGCCACCGGCCGACCGTTCTTCTCAGCAGGCGACGCTTTGGAATCCGGATCGATGATCTGGGGCTGCGCGTCAACCTGGGAGCGCTGATCGCTGAGTCACTCGGGCATCCGGAGATGGCGTGGCCGGGCCTCATCGAATCGTGGCTCGAGTACGTTGGACCTGCCAGGCGACGGGGCGAAGGTGAACGCCTCACGCCCTCCCACATCCGTTGGGCGGTCAGGACACGGTTCATGCCGGACGATGCTTATGCCGCGAACAATCTCAGGTACGCGCGGCCCTTCGTGAAGGGGCTTCTTCTTGCATTGGTCCTCGAGGAGCAGGGACATCAGGACCTGTTCACCTCGGGTGTCACCGACACGACGCTTGGGCAGCTTCAGGTCGATCGCGACTCGCTATGCGTCATGGGTCAGGCCAACACGGATCGTACGGAGACGGCGTACTCCACGATCCGCGAGTTCGAAGGGGTGAAGGTGCTGCTGGGGCGGGGAACGTCAACACCGGCCAAAGCCGCAGACATGCGGAGGCTCCTCGAGCGCCTCGGGGAGACCGCTCCCCACGGCGTGCACTTCAGCGTGCCGAACCAGAATGCACTCGCCTTCTCCATCCCCACCAGCGGAGGGCATGGCAGCAGCGACTCAATGGTGCAGTTCACTGCGCTGCTGGTGAGCGAGACGGACCCGGTGGCGAACGGTCCGGTGCTGAGTGAACGCATCTACCACTGGAACCCTTCTGGCCGCATTCGCGCCGTCTATGGGCCCGGCGGTGAGGCGTCTTCCCGCGCCGCTGATCGACGGTTTGGCTGGGTGGCCCTCAACGGATGGTCTAGCCATCGAGCGCCCGGTGACTCTCTGCCGGGCGCTCGCGTTGTGGTGGGTGGTTGGACTCAGAACTCCAGCCGGATCGCTGCCCAGGAGACCGGAGGCAACTGCGCGGAGACCATCGGGTCGACAGCGACCTCCAGCGACTTCGGGGCGACGCGCTCCGGATCGGGCAGTGTGTTGGCGGCCGTCAGGTCCTCGTCGGCGATCACGTGGGCCTCGGCGAGGCTCAGCGTGCGGCTCCCGGCGAGCTGGCTGAGGTCGACGTCGAGGTCGAAGGCGTCGGTCAGGGACCGGTTCACCACGAACAGGGAGACGCCCCCGTCGTCGAGCGTGGCGACGGCGTTGACGGTCGGGACGTCCGCGTCGGCCTTGCGGGAGAAGACCGAGGGGCAGGTGACGTCGACCGGGATCGACTCGCCGGCGGTGAGCCGCGAGGTGATCGAGAACGGGAAGAAGGTCGTCTGGCGCCAGGTGGGGCCGCCGGGCTCGGTCATGATCGGGGCGATCACGTTGACCAGCTGGGCCAGCGACGCCGAGCGGACCCGGTCGGAGTGACGAAGGAGCGTGATGAGGAGGTCGCCGACGACGACGGCGTCCTTGACGTTGTAGGTGTCCTCCAACAGGCGCGGCGCCGTCGGCCACACGTCGACGGGGATCTTGCCCTCGATCTTCTGCCACTCGGTGAGATACCAGACGTTCCACTCGTCGAACGAGATCATGATCTGCTTGTCGGACTTGTGCTTCGCCGCGGCGGCGTCGCACACGGCGACGACCTGCTTGATGAAGAGGTCCATGTCGGCGGCCGAGGTCAGGAACTCCTGCGTGTCGCCGTCGATCTCCTCGTAGTAGGCGTGGCAGGAGATGAAGTCGAGGTCGTCGAAGGCGTGCTCGAGGACGGTCTCCTCCCACTTCCCGAAGGTCGGCATGGCGCGCGACGACGAGCCGCAGGCGACGAACTCCAGGGAGTTGTCGAGCATCTTCATGGCCTTGGCGGTCTGCGACGCGATCTTGGCGTAGTCCTCGGCCGAGCGGTGCCCGACCTGCCAGGGGCCGTCCATCTCGTTGCCCAGGCACCACATCGTGATGCCGAAGGGGTCGGGGTGTCCGTTGGCGGCGCGCTGGCGGGTGCGGGCCGTCGGGTTGGGGACGTTGCAGTACTCCAGCAGCGCGAGGGCCTCCGCGACGCCGCGGGTGCCGAGGTTGACGGCCATCATCATGTCCGAGGCGACGGCGTCGCACCAGTGGGCGAACTCGTGGAGGCCGACCTGGTTGGTCTCTGTGGTGTGCCAGGCGAGGTCGAGTCGCTCGGGACGCTGGTCGCGCGGCCCGACGCCGTCCTCCCAGTTGTAGCCGGAGACGAAGTTGCCCCCGGGGTAGCGGATGGTGCTGACGCCGAGCTCCTTCACGAGCTCGATCACGTCGGTGCGGAAGCCGTTCTCATCCGCGGAGGGGTGGCCGGGCTCGAAGATCCCGTCGTAGATGTGGCGGCCGAGGTGCTCGACGAAGCCGCCGAAGATGCGTCGGTCGATCTGGCCGAGGGAGCGTTGGGGGTCCACCGTTGCCGAGACGTTCACAGTTCGTCCTTGTCTGTGGTCGGTTGGTTTGTTGTGAGGTGAGTCTATCTAGAATGTGACCGTTCAGATTCCTGGGACGACGGTACGGCGATGTGCGAGGAGGATGCGCGACATGTTCGAGCTGGCCTGGGGCGAGGATGACTCGCCGCTGTACCTCACCGACGACGCCGGGCCGGTGCGCCTGGCGCTCACGCAGCGGCGGTTCGCTCCCGACTCGGGGCCGGTCCACACGATCGCGCTGGTGGAGGTGCTGGCCGTCGGGTACGGCCGCTCGCCGAACAGCATGCGCGCCAGTCGGACGGTCATCGGCGACCGACTCCGGTACGTCGGCCACGAGACGGCCAGCGTCGGCGAGGTCCGGACGCTGCTCGTGCGGCAGGTCGATGAACGTTCTGGCCTGTCGGCGGTCACGTCGGTGACGCACACCGTCGGACAGCGGGCGTACCGGTTCGCCACGACGCTCACCAACGGTGGCGAGGAGCGGCTGCACATCCAGCAGGTCACGTCCGCGGCGGTCACCGGGCTGACCGGGTTCCTCGGGGAGCGGTCCGAGCTTGACCTCTGGAGGGCGAGCAACGAATGGTGCGGTGAGAGCCGCTGGTTCGCCACCGGCCTCGGAGGAGCGGCCGGCCTGGCCGACATCGATGCCCGCGCCCATGGGCACTTCACACGCGGCGCCTTGTCGTCGGTCGGACGGTCGACCTGGTCGTGCGACGGGGCGCTGCCTGTCGCGGTGCTCGAGAACCGCACGTCGGGTCGTGCCGTGGCCTGGCAGATCGAGAACAACGGACCCTGGCGGTGGGGGCTGGAGACGCTGTTCGAGGACGGCGACGCGCTCGGCCTGGCGCTGCTCGGACCCACCGACCTCGACCACTCGTGGCTGATCGACCTCCGGCCGGGGGAGGCCTTCACGACGGTGCCGGCTTCGGTTGTCCTGTCGGACAGCGGGCTCGAGGGGGCGATCGGCGAGCTGACGCGGCACCGTCGGTCGTCGCATCTCGGCGTGGAGGCCGACGCGTACCGGCCGCTGGTCTTCAACGACTACATGAACGCGCTCATGGGTGACCCGACAACCGAGAAGCTGATTCCGCTGATCGACGCGGCCGCCGAGGTGGGCGCCGGGTACTTCTGCATCGACGCAGGCTGGTACGACGACGGTGGTGACTGGTGGCCAAGCGTCGGCGCCTGGGAACCGTCCACCGTCCGGTTCGGGGAACTCGGCCTCGTCGGCGTGCTTGACCGCATCCGTGCGAAGGGTATGAGCCCGGGCCTCTGGGTGGAGCCTGAGGTTGTCGGCGTGCGGTCGCCCGTCGCCCACCAGCTTCCCGAGGAAGCCTTCATGCACAGGGGTGGCGCGCGCATCGTCGAGCACGACCGCTACTTCCTCGACTTCCGCAGCCAGGCCGCGCGCGACCATCTCGACGGCGTCTTCGAGCGCCTCATCGGCGAGTACGGCGCGACGTATTTCAAATGGGACTACAACGTCACCCCGGGCACGGGGCCGGACACCGAGGCATCATCTCCGGGAGCCGGACTCCTCGACCACACCCGAGCACTGCTGGCGTGGGTGGAGGAACTTCGCGCTCGACACCCGGACATCATCCTCGAGGCATGCTCGTCGGGCGCCCAACGAATGGATCCCGCGACTCTGGCGCACTTCGACCTGCAGTCCACCAGCGACCAGCAGGAGTCCCTGCTGTACCCACCCATCGCGGCGGCGGCTCCGATGGCGATGCCTCCCGAGTTCGCAGGCAACTGGGCCTACCCCCAGCCGGAATGGACGCTCGAGCAGGTGGCCTTCACGCTGGTGACCGGCCTGTCGGGCCGCCTGTATCTGTCCGGACATCTCGACAGGCTCGATCAGGAGCAGCTGTCCCTCGTGCGGGAGGCAACGGCCGTCTACCCGGAGGTGATGGCTCATCATGCGCGGGCGCTGCCACGGTGGCCGATCGGTCTCCCGGGCTGGGACGACGGTCAGGTCGCCGTCGCGGGCGTCGACGCAGCCGGTGCCGTTGTCTTCGTCTGGAACCGGGACGAGGCCGCTGCCGAACTGGAACTCGCGTTCCCCGACCTCGTCGGCCAGGACGTCGACGTGAGGTGCCTGTTCCCGACGTCGTTGCCCCCGTGGCAGACGCGCTGGAGGCCAGAGCACGGGAAGATGACGGTGGACCTTGCGGGCGCAGGCGCTTCGGCGAGGATCCTCAGGCTGACCAGGCGGTGACCGGACGGGCCCGCACGCCATGACCCGATCGACGCTCTGGCGGGTGACCCGGTCGGACGCCCAACAGGTGAGGCGTGCGGACGGAACCCCACCGTTTCCCCCGGCTCCTTGCCCGCCTCGCGTCCCGCGCGCCCTCTCCCGAAAATCGTTCAGTGGTCGATTCTCCTCGGTCTGGTCACGAGAACCGCGCAAAGCCCTGACGGAGATGGCCAGGACGGGTGCTGGATCGGAGTGGCATCGTTGGACCATGAACGAGACCCGCTACACCTACACCGCCACTGACGACAGCACCTTCTCCGGCACCGCCGCAGAACTTGGAGGACAGCTGGCCGACTGGCACGGCGTCACCGACGACAACCCCGGGCCCTGGCTGATCCTGGGCGAGGATGGGGACACAGCTCCGCGCGAGTGCACCCGCGACGAGCTTGTCGAGTGGATCAGCGAGGTGGAGGAGCGCCCCGAGGACCAGGTTCACGAGGCGCTGATCGAGGACTGAGTCCCTGAAAGCGGCGAAGTCGGGGCTGGGCGGGCTGACAAGGCCCTTGGCCGGACGCCCTGGCAAGCCGGCCGACCCCACGCCCGATTTGCCTTCCTGCCGGAGTCGGGGTAGTGTTCTCCGAGTTGCCACGGCAGCAGCAAGACAACGGCGCAAGGCGAGAAGATCCCGGATTTGACCGGGGAGAACGAGCTGAGTAAGGTTGATCGAGTTGCCGAAAGGCGGCTAACAACTCGATACGATCTGGTCGAAATGCTGGTTTGACAGTGTGGAGATTTGGGGAGTAGGGTTGGTGGAGTTGCCCCGGGGTTGATTCGGACAAGGTTTTTGTCTGGGTTGGCGCGGTGTGTACCCGAAACTTGAGAACTCAACAGCGTGCTTTAAGTCAATGCCAATTTTATTGATGCACCAAGCAATGTGGCCTCTTTGGGGGTTGTGTTGTTTGTCGCGTTTTTACCCCGTCGGCATGGCCCTTTGTGGTTGTGTCGCGGTTTTTTCTTTGAGATTGATTGATTGATTCAGCCAGTTTTGGTTGTTTCTGTTTGTCAGTGTCTTCTTTTTGTTGACAGTGTTTTCCTGCTGGCCTGGTGGTTGGTGGGTGCTGAAATGTTTTCAACGGAGAGTTTGATCCTGGCTCAGGACGAACGCTGGCGGCGTGCTTAACACATGCAAGTCGAACGGTAAGGCCCTTTCGGGGGTACACGAGTGGCGAACGGGTGAGTAACACGTGAGTAACCTGCCCTTGACTCTGGGATAACATCTGGAAACAGGTGCTAATACTGGATATTCTGCGATGCCTGCATGGGTGTTGTTGGAAAGCTCCGGCGGTCAGGGATGGACTCGCGGCCTATCAGCTTGTTGGTGAGGTAGTGGCTCACCAAGGCTTCGACGGGTAGCCGGACTGAGAGGTTGACCGGCCACATTGGGACTGAGATACGGCCCAAACTCCTACGGGAGGCAGCAGTGGGGAATATTGCACAATGGACGCAAGTCTGATGCAGCAACGCCGCGTGCGGGATGACGGCCTTCGGGTTGTAAACCGCTTTCATCCATGACGAAGCGAGAGTGACGGTAGTGGGAGAAGAAGCACCGGCTAACTACGTGCCAGCAGCCGCGGTGATACGTAGGGTGCGAGCGTTGTCCGGATTTATTGGGCGTAAAGAGCTTGTAGGCGGTTTGTTGCGTCGGGAGTGAAAACTCAGGGCTTAACCCTGAGCCTGCTTTCGATACGGGCAGACTTGAGGAAGGTAGGGGAGAATGGAATTCCTGGTGAAGCGGTGGAATGCGTAGATATCAGGAGGAACACCAGTGGCGAAGGCGGTTCTCTGGACCTTTCCTGACGCTGAGAAGCGAAAGCGTGGGGAGCAAACAGGCTTAGATACCCTGGTAGTCCACGCCGTAAACGGTGGGTACTAGGTGTGGGGGACATTCCACGTTCTCCGTGCCGCAGCTAACGCATTAAGTACCCCGCCTGGGGAGTACGGCCGCAAGGCTAAAACTCAAAGGAATTGACGGGGCCCCGCACAAGCGGCGGAGCATGCGGATTAATTCGATGCAACGCGAAGAACCTTACCTGGGTTTGACATATGCCGGAAACATCTAGAGATAGGTGCCCCTTTTTGGTCGGTATACAGGTGGTGCATGGCTGTCGTCAGCTCGTGTCGTGAGATGTTGGGTTAAGTCCCGCAACGAGCGCAACCCTCGTCCTATGTTGCCAGCGGGTCATGCCGGGGACTCATAGGAGACCGCCGGGGTCAACTCGGAGGAAGGTGGGGATGACGTCAAGTCATCATGCCCCTTATGTCCAGGGCTTCACGCATGCTACAATGGCCGGTACAAAGAGCTGCGAGCCTGTGAGGGTGAGCGAATCTCAAAAAGCCGGTCTCAGTTCGGATTGGGGTCTGCAACTCGACCCCATGAAGTCGGAGTCGCTAGTAATCGCAGATCAGCAACGCTGCGGTGAATACGTTCCCGGGGCTTGTACACACCGCCCGTCAAGTCATGAAAGTCGGTAACACCCGAAGCCGGTGGCCTAACCCCTTGTGGGAGGGAGCTGTCGAAGGTGGGACCGGTAATTAGGACTAAGTCGTAACAAGGTAGCCGTACCGGAAGGTGCGGCTGGATCACCTCCTTTCTAAGGAGCTTTTGGCAGGCCGGCCCGTGTGGTTGGCTTGTTTATTCACTTCAGTTCCGGGGCGTGTGTTCCCGGCTGGAGGGTTCTGGTTGGTGGAACATTGACTGAGAGTCGTCCCCCGCGAGTACAACCTGGTTTCGGCTGGGAGTGGGAAGTGGTGGGGTGGCTTGTTTGCACGTTGTTGGGTCCTGAAGGGTCGGTTGCCTGTTGGTGGCGCCTTCTTGCGGACTGCTTGCCGGCCTGGTCACTTGTTGGTGGCTGGTTGGTGGTGGGCTCGCTCGTTTTTTGAGAATTTCACAGTGGACGCGAGCATCTTTGTAGATTATTGACAAGCTACTAAGTGCGATCGGTGGATGCCTTGGCACCAAGAGCCGATGAAGGACGTTGTAACCTGCGATAAGCCTCGGGGAGTTGGTAAACAAGCTTTGATCCGAGGATGTCCGAATAGGGAAACCTTGAAATACCGGAGTCATGTCCGGCGACCTCTGCCTGAATGTATAGGGCAGTTGGAGGGAACGGGGGGAAGTGAAACATCTCAGTACCCTCAGGAAGAGAAAACAATAGTGATTCCGTGAGTAGTGGCGAGCGAAAGCGGAAGAGGCCAAACCTCAGTTGTGTGATAGCTGACAGGCGTTGCAGCTGGGGGGTTGTGGGGTCTCTCGGGCCGTGCTGTTGAACGGTCGAAGAGTTAGAAATGGTTAGTGAAGTTGAAGTGTGCTGCGAAGGCCACAGCAGAGAAGGTAATACTCCTGTAGACGTAAGCTTTCCACTCTTGAGAGTGTCCCCAAGTAGGGCGGAACCCCTGAAATTCCGCTTGAATCTGGCAGGACCATCTGCTAAGCCTAAATACTCCTTGGTGACCGATAGCGGACAAGTACCGTGAGGGAAAGGTGAAAAGTACCCCGGGAGGGGAGTGAAATAGTACCTGAAACCGATCGCATACAATCCGTCGGAGCCCTTCGGGGTGACGGCGTGCCTTTTGAAGAATGAGCCTGCGAGTTAGTGGTACGTGGCGAGGTTAACCCGTGTGGGGTAGCCGTAGCGAAAGCGAGTCCTAATAGGGCGTTTGAGTCGCGTGCTCTAGACCCGAAGCGGAGTGATCTATCCATGGCCAGGTTGAAGCGACGGTAAGACGTCGTGGAGGACCGAACTCACTTGGGTTGAAAACCGAGGAGATGAGCTGTGGATAGGGG
This sequence comes from Tessaracoccus palaemonis, assembly GCF_019316905.1. NCBI lineage: Bacteria > Bacillati > Actinomycetota > Actinomycetes > Propionibacteriales > Propionibacteriaceae > Tessaracoccus > Tessaracoccus palaemonis. The sequence goes on along the minus strand of NZ_CP079216.1, from coordinate 1,913,169 downwards.
TGAAAGGCCAATCAAACTCCGTGATAGCTGGTTCTCCCCGAAATGCATTTAGGTGCAGCGTCGCATGTTTCTTACCGGAGGTAGAGCACTGAATGGTCTAGGGGGCCCAACAGCTTACCGAAATCAGTCAAACTCCGAATGCCGGTAAGTGAGAGTGCGGCAGTGAGACAGTGGGGGATAAGCTTCATTGTCGAGAGGGAAACAGCCCAGATCATCAGCTAAGGCCCCTAAGCGGTAACTAAGTGGAAAAGGATGTGGAGTTGCGGAGACAACCAGGAGGTTGGCTTGGAAGCAGCCACCCTTGAAAGAGTGCGTAATAGCTCACTGGTCAAGTGATTCTGCGCCGACAATTTAGCGGGGCTCAAGTTATCCGCCGAAGCTATGGCATTCAAACGTATAGGCCGTAAGGTTGTTTGGATGGGTAGGGGAGCGTCGTGTGCGCGTTGAAGCGGCGGGGTGACCCAGTCGTGGAGAGCACACGAGTGAGAATGCAGGCATGAGTAGCGAATGACGGGTGAGAAACCCGTCCGCCGAATATCCAAGGGTTCCAGGGTCAAGCTAATCTGCCCTGGGTTAGTCGGGACCTAAGGCGAGGCCGACAGGCGTAGTCGATGGACAACGGGTTGATATTCCCGTGACCGGCGAAATATCGCCCCTGCCGAGGTGAGTGATGCTAAGCATGCAAGACACTTCTCCTGATGGCCTTCGGGTTGTCGGGGTTGTGTTGAGTCTGTGATCCGATCTCATAGTAGGCAAGCTGCGGAGGGACGCAGGAAGGTAGCTCCTCCCGGGTATGGCTATACCGGGTCAAGTGTGTAGGGTGAGACGTAGGCAAATCCGCGTCTCATTGAGCCTGAGACATGATGTGTCCACACCTTTTGGTGTGGTTGGAGTGATCCTATGCTGCCTAGAAAAGCTTCGTGAGCGAGATATGAGCCGCCCGTACCCTAAACCGACACAGGTGGATAGGTAGAGAATACCAAGGCGATCGAGATAATCGTGGTGAAGGAACTCGGCAAAATACCCCCGTAACTTCGGGATAAGGGGGACCTGATACGTAGTAGAACTTGCTTCGAAAGCGTTGAGGGTCGCAGAGACCAGGCCCAAGCGACTGTTTACTAAAAACACAGGTCCGTGCCAAGTCGAAAGACGATGTATACGGACTGACTCCTGCCCGGTGCTGGAAGGTTAAGGGGAAGGGTCAACACTTCGGTGTGAAGCCTTGAACTTAAGCCCCAGTAAACGGCGGTGGTAACTATAACCATCCTAAGGTAGCGAAATTCCTTGTCGGGTAAGTTCCGACCTGCACGAATGGAGTAACGATTTGGGCGCTGTCTCCACCACGAACTCGGCGAAATTGCATTACGAGTAAAGATGCTCGTTACGCGCAGCAGGACGGAAAGACCCCGGGACCTTTACTATAGTTTGGTATTGGTGATCGGTGTGACTTGTGTAGGATAGGTGGGAGACTGTGAAGCCCGGACGCCAGTTCGGGTGGAGTCATCGTTGAAATACCACTCTGGTCACTCTGGTTATCTAACCTAGGTCCATTATCTGGATCAGGGACAGTGCCTGATGGGTAGTTTGACTGGGGCGGTCGCCTCCTAAAAGGTAACGGAGGCGCCCAAAGGTTCCCTCAGCCTGGTTGGCAATCAGGTTTCGAGTGTAAGTGCACAAGGGAGCTTGACTGCGAGAGAGACATCTCGAGCAGGGACGAAAGTCGGGACTAGTGATCTTCTGGTGGCACATGGAAGCGCCAGGACTCAACGGATAAAAGGTACCCCGGGGATAACAGGCTGATCTTGCCCGAGCGTCCATAGCGACGGCATGGTTTGGCACCTCGATGTCGGCTCGTCGCATCCTGGGGCTGGAGTCGGTCCCAAGGGTTGGGCTGTTCGCCCATTAAAGCGGCACGCGAGCTGGGTTTAGAACGTCGTGAGACAGTTCGGTCCCTATCCGCTGCGCGCGTAGGAGTCTTGAGAAGAGCTGTCCTTAGTACGAGAGGACCGGGACGGACTAACCTCTGGTGTGCCAGTTGTTCCACCAGGAGCACGGCTGGTTGGCTACGTTGGGAAGTGATAACCGCTGAAAGCATCTAAGCGGGAAGCACGCTTCAAGATGAGGGCTCCCACAGAATAATCTGGTAAGGCCCCCTGTAGACCACAGGGTTGATAGGTCGGACGTGGAAGCACAGTAATGTGTGGAGCTGACCGATACTAATAGGCCGAGGGCTTGTCTTCTACAAAGATGCTACGCGTCCACTGTGTAATGTCTCGAACAACGATCGAGACAACCCCCGCACCACAACCCTCGGGTTTGTGGCCGGCAGGGTTGTTCGTGATACAGTTCAATAAATGTTTCGGTGGTCATAGCGAGAAGGAAACACCCGGTCCCATCCCGAACCCGGAAGTTAAGCTTCTCAGCGCCGATGGTACTGCAGCGGGGATGCTGTGGGAGACTAGGACGCCGCCGGACCAACACTTACAAGAGAGAGCACCCACCCCCACCAGGGGTCGGGTGCTCTCTCTTTTTTCATCCCCCGACGCACAACACCCCCCGGGAACGAACGCGGAAAAGTGGGCAGTGCCCGCTTCTGGCCGGTCCCGGCACGAAAACCGCACACCACCCCCGCCTCCTCGGCCGCCGTCACGCACCTCCGGCCGCGTGCGTGCGCCGAGCCTCCTGACAGCTGGGGAAAGTGGTACGCGCGGAGGTGGCGGGGCGTCCCTCCGCAATGAGGACGCTGGGCCCGTCGCCCATCACTGGACCATCGGGCGATAGGTGAGCAGATCGTCCTGCCCACCGAGCATGTCAACGTCAACATCACCAGATTCGGTGATGACAAGTGTGTCGTGCTCATCGACCCCAACTGAAATGCGGGAGGCGGCCGTCGGCGGGCGAGGGGATCGGGGACTCTAGTTCGGCAACTGGCGCCAACCGTCGAGATCGTGGATGGCGATGCCGTCGAAAGTGGCTTCTTCACCGATGGTCGAGGTGACGGCGTTCAGCTCGCGCTCCATGGCCCGCCGCCCCTCCTGGAAGAAGGTCACATGCGCTCCCTCGCGTGATGCCCTTGTCTCGACGCCGAGTCTGTAGTGACGGCCGAGCATGGTGAGGATCGCACGTGCCTCTTCGGCCGCGTTCAGGATTGCCGACGCACGGTCGCGGTAGGCCAACACCGTCACGGCATCGGCCTCCGCAGCTACCTGCCTGAAGGCCGGCCCATGCCGGACGGCGATCCAGCTCGGAAGGTCGATTTCGGTGGGAAGTCCGGTCCGGGCGCGGAGGAAAGCGGTGAGCTTGGCCAACCTCGCGAGATATGTCACCTCATGTCCCGGCCACGACCGACTTGTCCACGGCTCCACATCCAGATGCACCGCGCAGAAGGCGTATCCCGCGAGGCGCCGTGCCCACTCGGCGGCGAGGCTCGGCCGGGAGGCCCACTCTGGGGAGCCGCCGAGAGCGGAGACCCTGACACCCCGTCGGGTCAGGGCTTCGAGGGTATCCAGGACAGCGGGAGTGGGACCGACCCACGGAATGGCGAGAAAGACCTCACCCACACCGTGCACCGTCGTGAAGTTCGTGACCTGTCGCGGTTCCAGTCCTGTGCGCCACAGCCACGTCGCGCGCAGCGTGGCAGCGGTCCCGGCGCCATCCATGATTCCCAACCTAGTCTCGGCGCCCGCTGGTTGGGCGGGCGTCGTGCGGTTTTCGAGGCTGGACCCGGGAGAAGTGGGCAGTGGTCGATTCTCGGGGTGGGTAAGCGTTGGCGCGTGGCGGGCATCGTGCGGTTTTCGGGGGCGGACCGGGGAGAAGCGGGCGGTGGTCGATTTTCGAGGATCGCGCGCACCGACTTGTGGTGGACAACCGGTCGGCCGCGCGCGTGGATCTGTCGGTGTTACGAGCGAGCGGCGGGTGTGACCTGACCGCTGCCTACCGAGGCGGGCGTCGGGGGCGCCTACGGAGGCGGGCATCGGGGCGCCAACGGAGGCGGGCATCGGGGGCGCCAACGGAGGCGGTCGTCGGGGGCGCCGAGCGAGGCGGGTGTCGGGGTTGCCAACGGTGGCGGGGCGCTGGGGTCGGCCCAGGAATCGATGCGTCGGGAGGCGCGACGGTGCGGGCGGGAGTGGTTGGTCGGGACGGAGTTGGGTGAGTGGCCGGTCGTCGGTGCTCGGGGAGGTCAGTCGAAGACCGACGCGACCTCTGGATCGTCGTCGCCCGGTTGTGTGCCGCCGGCGGGGAGGTCAGTCGAACAGAGAGGCGATCTCAGGATGGGCGGCGGTGTAGCCGGTCAGGAGCTTGGCGCCCAGGGCGGGGGAGTTCACGAGGGGGTGGATGCTGAAGCCTTCCCAGGCGCGGTCCCGCGAGCCAGTGAGCGCCGCGTCCATGATGGCCGCCTCCGAGGCGCGGAGGGTCGCCAGCCGGCCCAGCTGATCGAGCGCGAGCGGTGCCACCTGCTGCGGGTGGGGACCGTCCGCGTCGACGATGCACGGAACCTCGACGACGACGTCGTCCGGCAGCGCGTCGCTGACCCGACCCCATGCGTGGGCGTTGCCGACGTCGAGGATCATGCGCTCCCGGCTGCCCGTCGCGATCGCGGTCATCAGGCGCAGCGCCACCTCCTGATACCCGCCCCCCGCGACGTCCTCCTCGCGACGGTCCTCGTCGCGGGCCTCGGCCATGTAGGTCTCCTCGCGGTTGCGGAGCGCGGAGCGCCAGGTCTCCAGCGGCGAGTCGGCGCAGCAGGCGGCCTCGTAGAACCGTCCCTGCGTCGCGTGGAGGAACTCGCCGCGGGTCTGCCCGCCGTCGAGGATGCTGGCCACGGCCTCCTGGGTGTGCAGGTAGTAGTAGAGGTACTCGTTCGGCAGGGCCCCGGTCGCGCGGACCCAGTCCTTGCCGATCAGCCGCGCCTCCTCGATCTGGTCGAGCGCCGCATCGTCGGCGAGGATCCCGCCGAGCCTATCGACCCCGTCGATCCGGACGGAACGGAGCCAGCCGAGGTGGTTGAGTCCGATGTAGTCGTAGTCCACGCGTGCCTCTTCGGTCTGCAGGTCGACGCCCAGGAGGCGCGAGACCCGCTTCACCAGGCCGATCGGGGTGTCGCAGATGCCGACGACCCGGTCGCCGAGCACGCGGCGCATCGCCTGCGTCACGATGCCGGCCGGATTGGTGAAGTTGATCGTCCAGGCATCCGGTGCGACGCGGGCGATCGTTTCCGCCACCTGGTTCATGACGGGGATGGTGCGCAGGGCGTACGCGAGGCCGCCGGGCCCGATCGTCTCCTGGCCGAGGAGACCGAGGCCGAGCGCGACCCGCTCGTCCGCGATCCGCCCGGCGGTCCCGCCGACGCGAATGGCGGCGAACACGAAGTCCGCGCCGGTCAGGGACCGGGCGAGGTCGGCGCTGATCGTGAGCCGCGGGCCGGCTGGCAGCTGCCTGATGATCCGTTCGATGGTGCGGAGCCGGTCGGTCGAGGAGTCGTACAGCGTCACCTCGTCGATGAGTGGGCTGCCCGTGAGCGCTCCATAGACGAGGGGCACGCGGAATCCTCCGCCGCCAAGGATGACCAGCTTCACTTCTCTTCCTCCACGTCGACGTCCCGCCAAGGGTATCGCCGCACTCATCGACGTGCGCAGCAGAGCCGCCGGCCTCAATCCGGCCCGGTCCGGCGTGCGGTGGCCGGGGTGATGCTTGAAAAGTGGAAGGATGTGCAGGAAGCACCCGACCGAGGAGGATCCCATGCCACTGTTCCGACCCGCCCTGCGCGTGCTGGGTGGTGGGGCCCTCGCCGGCGTGCTGGCGCTCACCGCCTGTGCCCCCGGCGACAACTCCACCAGCTCCACGCCCACCGCGTCCTCCCCGTCGGCCGTCTCGACGGACATCTCAGCCCTCGGGGATGTCGAACTGGTCGTGTGGGACCAGGAGGTCCGCGGCTCACAGAATGATGCCCTCGAGGCGCTCAACGCCGCGTTCGAGGACACCTATCCGAACGTCACGATCAAGCGGACCAGTCAGTCCACCGATGACCTCAAACAGCAGGTGACGCTTGCTCTCGGCGGCTCGGACGTGCCGGACGTCGTGCAGGTCAACAACGCCCGCGGTGACATGGGGCAGTTCGTCTCGGCCGGCCAGCTGACCGACCTCACCGGCTATGCGGAGGCCTACGGCTGGGAGGACAGGTTCACCGACTCGGTGCTGAGCAAGGTCCGCTACTCGTCCGACGCCACGACGTTCGGCGACGGGAACCTGTACGGGCTGCCGCAGACCGGCGAGATCGTCGGCATCTTCTACTCGCAGTCCAAGCTCGACGACCTCGGCCTCGAGGCGCCGACGAGCTGGGACGAATACCTCACGGCCCTCGATACGGCCAAGGAGGCCGGCCAGCAGCCGATGGCGCTCGGGAACCTCGACAAGTGGCCCGCACTGCACGTCTTCGGCCCCCTGCAGAGCAACTTCGTCGCCGCCGACGAGATCGTCGCGCTCGGCATGGGCAACGCGGGGGCGACCTGGCTCGACGACGGCAACACCGCAGCCATGGAGCAGTTCGAGACGTGGGGCTCCGAGGGCTACTTCGGGTCCTCGCCCAACGGGACCGACTATGACGCGGCCTGGACGGCCTTCACCAAGGGCACCGGTGTGTTCCTGCCGGGCGGGAGCTGGCTGGCCACGGACATGGAGGCGGTGATGGGCGACGACCTGCACTTCATCACCCTGGCGGGCCTCGACGGTCAGGTCGCCACCACGGGTGGCACGGGCATCCCGTTCTCCATCCCCGCCAAGGCCGAGAATCCGGACGTCGCGGCCGCCTACCTCGACTTCATCACATCGGACGAGGCGATGACGATGATCGCGGACAACGGCGGCATGCCCGTCAACGACACCGCCGAGCTCGCTCCAGCCGACGGCGTCCAGAACGACATCTTCACCGCCTTCGCGACGGTGTCCGAGACGGGCACGCTGCTGCCCTACCTCGACTACGCGACGCCGACCTTCTCCGACACCGCGGGCCAGGGACTGCAGGAGGTCCTCGGTGGGCAGCGTTCCGCGCAGCAGGTTCTGGAGGCCTTCGAGGATGACTACTCTGCCTTCGTCGGCTCCTGAGCGACGTGCCCGGACGCGGCCCTCGGCCGTCGCCGCCTCCCGGGCGACCCCGTACCTCTACCTGCTGCCCGCGCTGGTGGTCTATGCGGCCTTCATGCTGTACCCCCTCGTGCAGACGGCGAACTACTCGCTGTACGAGTGGAAGGGCTTCGGGCCCGCGACGTTCGTCGGCGCGCAGAACTACCTTGATCTGCTCTCCGACCGCGCCTTCCACGCCGCGATCTGGCACGCGCTGGTCCTCGTCTTCTTCTACGCCATCGCCCCGACCGCCGTCGGGCTGGTGCTGGCCTCGGTGCTGCGCCGCGGCCGGGTCCGGGGGCTCGGCGTCTTCCGGGCCCTGATCTTCCTGCCGCAGGTGATCGCCCTGGTGGTCGTCGCCGTGGCCTGGCGTCACATCTACGCCACCGACGGCACGCTCAACTCCCTGCTCGGGGCTCTCGGCATCCACTCCGACATCGGCTGGCTCGGAGACGCCGACCTCGCTCTCCCCGCCGTCGGCGTCATCGGGTTCTGGCTCTCGACGGGGCTCGTCATGCTCATCCTGCTGGCCGGCATGCTCCGCATCCCGCGCGAGCTCTTCGAGGCCGCCCGGCTCGACGGGGCGTCCGCGGTGCAGGAGTTCTTCGCCGTGACGCTGCCGAGCGTCCGCGGGGAGATCGCCACGGCGCTCGTGCTGACGATCATCGCGGCGCTGAAGACGTTCGATCTGGTGTACATGACGACGGCGGGCGGCCCCGGCACGGCGACGACGGTGCCGAGCTACGAGGTGTTCAACCGCGCTTTCAACCACAAGAACGTCGGCTCGGCGGCCGCCGTCGCCGTCGTCCTGACGGTCCTGGTGTTCCTCATCAACGCCGCAGTCAGCCGCATCGGCGAGGAGAGGGACCGATGAGGGTCAGCTCGACCGAGCGGATCCTCAACTACGTCCTGCTCATCGTCTTCGCAGTCTTCGCCACCGCTCCGGTGGTTACCATCGTGCTCACCGCGCTCGGCCCGCAGCTCGGGGTCGCGACGGGCGGGCTGCACTGGGGGAACTTCGCCGACGCGTGGGCCCAGGGCGACTTCGGCGGCGCGCTGACCCGTTCGCTGACCGTGGCGGTCGTCGTGGTGTGTACCTCCCTGGCGCTGTCCATCCTCGCCGGTTATGCGTTCGGGACCATGCACTTCCGCGGCGCCACCGCGCTGTTCTGCCTGTTCCTGCTCGGCCTGATGATCCCGGCCGAGGCGATCGTCATTCCGCTGTTCTACAGCTTCCAGTCGCTTGGCCTCACCGACACGCTCTGGGCGGTCGCGCTCCCGCAGATCGCACAGTCGACGGCGTTCGGCACGTTCTGGATGCGCACGCAGTTCCGTGCCCTGCCCGACAACCTGATCGAGGCTGCCGCGCTCGACGGGGCCACGAGTTGGCCTGCGCTGTGGCGGGTGGCCGCGCCGCCGCTCGTGCCGGCCATCTCGACCGTCGCCGTGCTGATGTTCATGTGGACCTGGAACGAGTTCCTGATCCCACTGGTCATGTCGCCGTCGCGGACCTGGGCGACAGCGCCGCTCGCCCTGAACATCTTCCAGGGCCAGTACACCGCGGACACCGCGCTGATGTCTGCGGCCGGGGTGATCATCGCCGCGCCGATCGTCGCGGCCTTCGTGGTCCTGCAGCGGTACTTCATCAACGGAATGCTGGAAGGGGCCGTCAGATGACCGTCCGACCTGAGCGCTGGGACCCGCTCGCGGATCTCCGGCGGGCCGACGACCCGCCGCTGGATGTCCTGACCAGCGGGCGGGTGTTCTTCGACATCATCTTCACGTCGTTGGAGCGCATGCCACGCCCCGGGGAGGAGATCTGGAGCGGAGGCCTCGGCTCGTGCCCCGGCGGCATCGCCAACCTGGCGACGGCCCTCTCGCGGTTGGGGCTCAGGACCGGCCTCGTCGCGGGATTCGGCGACGACGCGTATGCCGACTGGATGTGGGACACGCTGCGCGACCAGGAGCACATCGACCTCGACAGCTCGCCGCGTTTCTTACGGTTCCACACGTCGCTGACCGTCGCCATGTCGGTCGGCGGGGACCGGGCGATGGTCACCCACGGGCACGACCTGCCGACGCCGTTGGACGAGCGGATCCTCCAGGCACCGCGGGCGCGCGCCGCGGTCGTCGACCTCGGCGGGGAGACGGGCTGGTTCGCGGCCATGGCTGAGCGGGGCACGGCACTCTACGCCGACATCGGTTTCGACGACACCGGTCGGTGGGACCCTGCGGACCTCGAGCCGCTGCGGCACTGCCGCGCGTTCATGCCGAACGCCGTCGAGGCGATGAACTACACCCGGACGGACTCACCCCGCGCCGCGCTCAGGGCGCTCGGGAACCTGGTCGAACTCGCCGTCGTCACCGACGGCGCCTCCGGGGCCTATGCGTTGGATCAGACGACGGGAGAGGAGTGCTGGTGCCCTGCGCTGCCGGTGACGGCGGTGGATCCCACCGGCGCGGGCGACGTGTTCGGGTCGGGATTCGTGCTCGGCACGCTGGCGGGCTGGCCCCTCGAGATCCGGCTCCGCTTCGCCACCCTCACCGCCTCGCTCGCAGTGCAGGAGTTCGGCGGATCGCTCGCCGCTCCGGGGTGGGGTGACATCAGCGACTGGTGGTACCGACTCCGGGCACGGGTCCGCCACGGCGACGGGCTGGCCGCCCGCACGGAGGCCCGCTACGGGTTCCTCGCCGACCTGCTGCCGCCGGGCCGGGTGCAGGGCGTGCGTCGCGCCCAGGCCACCTTCGGCATGCATCCCGATCTGCGCTGAACCGGAGATCCCCGGGTCAGCGGTAGCCTGCGGTCATGAGCGCCGGTGACGTGAGTCCTGCCGATCCCTCCTCGGCCCTCGATGTGGCGGAGGGCTCCGGGGCCGACGCGGACGGGTAGGACCGGGCCAGACCGGGGTCCCGGAGGAGCTCGTGGCGGCGGTTCTCGACCATCCCGACAGCAGCCACGAAACGGGCGTCGCTCCCGTGAACCGGCGGCCTCAGCCGGCTGCGGCCAGCTCGCGGGCCACGTGACTGCGGGCATGGGCGACGGCGTCGTAAAGGCCGTCGAACAGGTGCTCCGTCACGCGCAGCGAGTCGATCACACCGACCCGGGTGGCCAGTTTCATGTGCGAGGCGCGGATGCCCTTGATGAGCACGGTGATGCCGCGCCCCTCCAGCGCGGTCACAAGCTCCGTGAGCGCCTGCGCGCCGGTGGCGTCCAGGATCTGCACCTGCGACATGCGCAGCACGACGACGCTGACCCCCTGCGTCGCCTCGACGCGCGCGAGCACCCGCTCGGCCGCACCGAAGAACAGGGCGCCGTCGATCCGGAAGACCGCGATGCGTTCGTCGCCAGGCTGGGCCGGGCCGGGGAGCTCCTGCCGGTGCACGCCGCTGCTCTTCGCGAGGGCCCGCAGCGAGAAGAACGCGGCGGCCAGGATGCCGATCCCGACGGCGTAGATCAGGTCGACGCTCACCGTGACCAGCGCGGTCAGGACGAAGATGGCCGCGGCTGAACGGGTCGAGGTGAGGATGACCCGCATGGCGCGTACCGGCACCATCTTCACGGACGTGACCATCAGCACCCCGGCGAGGGCGGCGAGCGGGATGGTAGCGACAGCCTGACTGGCCAGGTAGACGACGCCGAGCAGGACGACGGCGTGCACCACTGCGGCCAGGCGCGTGCGGCCGCCCGAGCGGATGTTGACCGCCGTGCGGGCGATGGCGCCGGTGGCTGGCATTCCGCCGAAGAACCCGGCTGCGATCGACGCCAGCCCCTGGCCGACGAGCTCCCGGTCGGCGAGCACCTGGCCGGTGTCCGAGATGGAGGCTGCCACCCGCGCGGACAGCAGCGACTCGATCGCGGCCAGCATCGCAACGGTGAACGCCGGGCCCAGTAGCGCGATCCAGGTCTCGAGCCCCGCCATCGGCATCGACGGTGCGGGCAGTGCGTCGGGCAGTTCCCCGATCGTGGCCACCGGGAGTCGCAGCACGGCGGCGGCCGCGGCGGCCACCACGATGGCGATGATCGAGCCGGGGACGGCCCGCGTGATCCGCGGCGTGAGGAGCATGATGGCGACGACCAACGCGACGATGCCCAGCGTCCACCCGGCCACCGACCAGTCGACGCCGGGGGCGGCCTGGACGGCTGCCAGGAACGCGTTGCTGCTCGGTCCCGCGGCCACGCCGAAGGCGGCGGGCACCTGCTGCAGGAAGATGATCACGGCGATGCCGAGCGTGAACCCCTCGATCACCGGCCAGGGGATGAAGGAGACCAGCTGTCCGAGCCTGCACAGACCCATCGCAAGGACCATCGCGCCGGCAAGCACACACACAACGCCGAGGGCCCGGATCCCGTAGTTGGCGATGATCGGTCCGAGGACCACGACCATCGCGCCCGTCGGGCCGGAGACCTGTACGTTCGACCCGCCGAAGACCGCCGCGACGATCCCGGCGATGATGGCGGTGATGAGGCCGGCCTCGGCGCCGGCGCCGGAACTGACACCGAAGGCCAGCGCGAGGGGGAGTGCGACGATGCCGACGGTGACGCCCGCAAGGGCGTCCCTGCGCCAGGTGTGCTTCACATCGCGGTAGTCGTCCCGGTGGGGGAGCAGATCGACGAAGTGGCGCCAGAGTGCTGCGCTGCTCATCGCTGCTGGCCCAGGTCAGGAAGCGCTGCTGTCGAGGCCAGCTGCTCCTGCGTCGTGTGCAGCAGCTGCGCGAGCAGCCCACGGGCGATGCTCAGCAGGTCCGCCACCTCCGGAAAGGAGAGGCGGTAGAACACCTGCGAGGCCCGGCGGTCCGAGACGACGAGGTTGTGGCGGCGCAGGACGGCCAGGTGCTGCGACAGGTGGGAGGCCTCGAGCCCGGTGTCGTCGATGAGCTGGGTGACGGACGCCTCGTCGGCGGCGGCCAGGATCTCGAGGATCCTTACCCGCACCGGGTGCGAAAGCCCCTTGAAGAGGTTGGCCTTCACCTGATAGAGCGGTAGCTGCCCGCCGACTGAATCCACTGGATCTCCTGACTTGATGAAATGAGCATATCGTCAAGTCGTGCGGTCGTGAAATCGCAGGGGCAGGCCAGTTGGACCGTCGCGCCACACTGGTGCCCACGAGTCTGGAGGTTGCAGATGGATGATGCCCTGCTGCTGATCGCGGCTGCCGTGATCATCATCGTGGTCGTGTCGGTGGCCGCGAAGCGGTTCGGGATCGCCGCGCCGGTGGCGCTGGTGGTCGTCGGGCTGCTCGTCAGCCTGGTGCCGGGCGTGCCAACCGTTGCGCTGGAGCCGGAGTGGATCCTCATCGGAGTCCTCCCTCCGCTGCTCTACTCGGCCGCAGTCAACATGCCGACCACCGACTTCAGACGGGACTTCGGCGCTATCGGAGCGCTGTCCGTCCTGCTGGTGATCGCTTCGGCCTTCGCCTCTGGTGCCGTCATCTACTGGCTGCTGCCCGACCTCAGCTTCGCCTCCGCCGTCGCTCTCGGCGCCGTCATCAGCCCGCCGGACGCGGTCGCCGCCACCAGCATCGGCAGGCGCCTCGGCCTCCCGTCCAGGCTCGTGACCATCCTCGAGGGAGAGGGCCTCGTCAACGATGCGACCGCGCTGGTGCTGATGCGCACCGCCATCGCCGCGACGGCGGGCGGCATCTCGCTCGGCGGGGCGCTCGGCGACTTTGCGTACGCCGTTGTCGTCGCGGTGGTGGTCGGGTTCGTGGTCGGGGCCGTCAGCGTCTGGGGCCGCTCCAAGGTCGACGACCCCGTGCTGACCTCATTGATCTCGTTCGTGGTGCCCTTCCTCGCCTACATCCCGGCTGAGGAGTTGGGCGCCTCGGGGGTGCTCGCCGTCGTCGTCACGGGCCTCATCACGGGCGCGACGAGCGTGAAGCACCTGACGCCGCACGACCGGATGGCGGAGCGCACGAACTGGCGCACCATCTCACTGATCCTCGAGTCCGGCGTGTTCCTCCTGATGGGGTTCCAGCTGATGGACCTCGTCGACGACGTCATCGACGGCGGGCTGAGCGTCGGTCATGCGGTGCTCATCGGGATGGCCGCCACCGCGGTGCTGATCGCGGTGCGGTGCGTCTTCGTGATACCGCTCATGGCGTGGCTGCGGAACCGTCAGGACCGCAGCCGCGACCTGCTTGGCCGGATGGACGACTTCCGGGAACGGGTGGACGCGGCCCCGGACCACCCGCGCAAGGCCCAGGTCGAGCGACGGTTGGACCGTGTCGAGGCCGATGCGCAGTTCTACACAGAGCAGATGCTCGGCTGGCGCGGAGGGGCGGTCATCGCGTGGTCCGGGATGAGGGGAGTGGTCACGCTGGCCGCGGCCCAGTCGCTGCCGCACAGTTTCCCGTACCGCTCCGAGCTCACCCTGATCGCGTTCACCGTCGCCATCGTGACGCTGATCGGTCACGGGTCGACGCTGCCGTGGGTGATCCGGACCCTCGGTGTCCGCGGCGATGATGAGGCCCGGCAGCGCGAGGACTACGTCCGGCTCGTCGAGGAGTTGAGTCGCGCGACGATGGATGCCCTCGACAGCGATGCCCTGAGGCGAGCCGACGGGTCGAGGTTCAGTGCCGAGATCGTCGAGCAGGCTCGGAAGCGCGCGCTCAAGGCAGACAGCAGGAAGTTCACCAAGGCCACCGAGGAGCTCAGTGATGAGCTGCGGCAGACCCTCGAACTCCAGCGGATGATGGCCGAGGCCAGGCAGGAGGCGCTGCTCGAGGCCCGCAGCAAGGGCACCTACCGCTCGTCGACCATCCGCAGGGCGCAGGGCTTCCTCGATGCGCAGGCCACCAGGTTCGGGATCGTCGCGGAGTAGTCAGCCGACGAGCAGGACCCCGGCCAGTCCGATGCCGGAGACCAGAACGGTCGCGAGGGTGGCAAGAACGATGGGTGCCGGGCCGATCCGGGCGAGGATCCTCGCCCGTGCGCCGGTTCCCAGCGCGAACATCGCCGCGCACAGCAGCACGTCCTGGGCCTCCGCAGCCACCGGCACGACCGCTGTGGGCACGAGGCCGGCGGACCGCAGGGCCGCCGCGGCCAGGAAACCGATCACGAACAGGGGAACCACAGGTGGGTGGGCTCCGGTCGACGCGCCGTCGCGGCGCTGCAGGATGGAGATCACGGCCAGCGCCGGCGCGAGCAGGACGACCCGGGCCAGCTTGACCACGACAGCGACGGCCAGGGCCGGGCCGCCGAGCGAGGCCCCGATCGCGACGACCTGAGCCACCTCGTGTACGGAGGCACCCGCCCACATCGCCGTCGACTCCGACGCCAGCCCCAACCGCGCGCCCAGCAGGGGGATCACCGGGATCATGACGGTGCCGAAGGCCACCACGAGCCCGATGGCCGTGACCACCTCCTCCTCGTCCGCGTCCACGACCCCGTCGAGGGCCCCGATCGCGGCGGCCCCGCAGATGGAGAAGCCACAGGCGATCAGCAGCGACTGGGAACGGCCGAGGCCGAACCGCAGCCCCAGCCAGGTGGTGGTGGCGACGCCGACTGCCACGACCGCCGCAACGGTGAGCAGCATCCCCGCGCCCAGGGACGTGACATCGGAGAGCGTCAACCGCAGACCGAGCAGCACCACGCCGAGGCGCAGCAGCCGTCGCGAGGCGAACGCGATGCCCGGCGCGCAGGACGCAGTCAGCCGGACCGTGTTGCCCACGGCGATACCGAGGACCATGGCCACCAGGAGCGGGCTCAGCCCCGGCAACAACCTGCCCAGGGAGAGCGCCGCGACGGTGCCGCACGCGCAGAGCGCCAGGCCCGGCCAGGCGTTGAGTCTCCAGACGGGGGTCGATTGTCGCAGCATGGGGTCAGTCTCACCGGCCGAGCTCCGGGACGGTAGCCCTCGATCCCGGGTGAGGGCATACGATTCCGATATGACCAGTCGGTGGCCGGACCTCGTGGCGTTGGAACTGCTGGCAGCGGTCGCGGATCAGGGCAGCATCGGGGCGGCCGCCCGCACGCTGAGGATCGCACAGCCCAATGCCAGCAGGAATCTGGCGGCTCTGGAGGCGCAGCTCGGGGTCCGGCTGCTCGTCCGACATCCCCGCGGTGCCCGCCTGACACCGGAGGGGCAGCGGATCCTCCAGGCCGCCCGGCAGGTGCTGACCGCGGCCGATGCCCTGATGACCGAGGCCGCCGCGACCAACGAGCAGCTGAGCGGACACCTGGACGTGGCCGCCTCGCAGACGATCGCCGAGCAGCTCCTACCGGCCTGGCTGGCGGCCGCGCACGCGGCGCGACCGGGGCTCGAGGTGCGGCTCAAGGTCTGCAACAGCGAGGAGGTCTTCGATCTCGTCGAGGCCGGACGCTACGAGCTGGGGTTCGTCGAGACCCCTGAGGTGCGGCCCGGGCTCCGGTCCGCCGTCGTGGGCAGGGACGAGCTGGTGGTCGTCGTGCCGCCGTCGCACCCGTGGACCTCAGGCGGCCCGATCACCGCGGCCGAGCTCGCGGCCACCAGGCTGGTCCTCCGGGAGCCGGGATCCGGCGGGCGGGCGACCCTGGATGCGGCGCTGCGGGGCGAAGGACCCGCGCGGGCGGCGCTGGAGCTGGGCAGCAACGCGGCCGTCCGTGAGGGTGTGCTCGCCGGGGCCGGACCGGGGGTGATCAGCGAACTGGCTGCGCTGAGCGATCCTCGGCTCGTCGTCGTGCCCACCGCCGGGATGCTGCTCGGGAGAGAGCTGAGGGCGGTGTGGCGCGGCAGGCCGACCGCCGCGGCCAGCTGGCTGGTGCGGCTGGCGGAGGGGGCGGCCCGGCGTCAGATCAGGTCGCCGGGTACGTAGAGGTCGATCCCCAGGCCGTGACTCACGATCACGGCGATGCCGTAGAGGATCGCCAGAATCACGATGGCGAAGCACAGGTACGCGACGATCCGGGCTACCGGATGCGGCTTGTGGTTGACGATGTCGGCGTCGCCACCGACCCCGTACGAGAGCGCGCGGATGCCGAGCGAGAAAATGAGCGGCAGCCCGGCGCCGAGCACCATGCCTGCCAGGAGCACGTGGAAGCCGCCCTCCAGGGCGAGCCAGAGCTGGTTCATCATCGGGCGCTCCTGGCGGCTGCGGCGGTCTCGGGGGTACGGTCGGTGGCGTTCTCGACCCATTCGTCGTTGACGTTGCTGTGGTCGACGCGCGTGCGGCGCGAGTACAGGAACATCCACAGCGACAGGGCCAGCAGGATGGCGAAGACGACCAGCGCGCCGGCGAGCCCGCCGATCGTGTGGCCGACGAACCACGTCAGAGCGCCCATCGCCCCGGCCGCCGGGAGCGTGATACCCCAGGCCATCAGCATGCGCAGCGCCACGTTCCAGTTGACCTTCGCTCCGCGCTTGCCGACGCCCGACCCGAGGATCGATCCCGTGGCGACATGCGTCGTCGACAGCGCGAATCCCAGGTGACTGGAGGCAAGGATGACCGCAGCGGAGGAGGACTCTGCCGCCATGCCCTGCGGCGCGCTGATCTCGACCAGCCCCTTGCCGAGCGTACGGATGATGCGCCAGCCACCGATGTAGGTGCCCAGTGCAATGGCGAGAGCGCAGGCGAGCTTCACCCAGAACGGGACCGCGGTCAGGTCGGTCCAGGCGCCGGTGGCGATCAGGGCGAGGGTGATGATGCCCATGGTCTTCTGCGCGTCGTTGGTGCCGTGCGCCAGCGAGACCAGCGAGGCCGACCCGATCTGTCCCCAGCGGAAGCCGGACTCACGGTACTTGTTGGCGACGCCCTCGGTCACCTTGTAGACGAGCCAGGTGCCGACCGTGGCGATCGCAATGGCGATGAACGGAGACATCAGGGCGGGGAGGATGACCTTGCCGACGACGCCGTCGAGCTTGGTCCCGTCGCCGACCCATTTCACGCCCTCCACGCCGAGGCCGGCGATGGTAGCGCCGATGAGGCCTCCGAACAGGGCATGCGAAGAGCTGGACGGCAGGCCGAGCAGCCAGGTCAGCAGGTTCCAGACGATCGCTCCGACCAGGCCCGAGAGGATGATCAGCAGAAGCGACATGCCGCCGTCGGCGATCAACTCGGCGCGGGGGGAGCCGTCGTCGGCCTGGATCCGCACGACCGCGTTCGTGACGGTGAGGGCGACCTGCACCGAGAGGAACGCGCCAACGAGGTTCAGGATCGCCGACAGCGCGACCGCCGTCTTGGGGCGGAGCGCACCGGTCGCGATGGATGTGGCCATCGCGTTCCCGGTGTCATGGAATCCATTGGTGAAGTCGAACGCCAGAGCGGTGACGACGACGAGACATAGCACGACCAGTTCAGGGGGCACCCTCCTAGTCTGCTACTTCAGGGCCTCATCCGCGACATCGGGGGTCAGGTTACTGCCCGGTTACTGAGCGCTGCGCCGATCAAACGCGCAGTCGTGACGGGCGATGTCGAACCGGTGAGACTGTCGGAGCCGCCGTCTAGCCTGGGGACACCATGAGGAGCCCAGCCGCCCGTCCCGTACGCCTCGAACACAGGGGATTCCATGTCGAGGTGACCCGCAAGGACGTCAAGACGCTGCGGCTGCGCGTCCAGCGCTACACCGGAGAGATCCGGCTCAGCGTGCCTCGGCGCGCGCCCATGTCGACGGTCTACGCCTTCCTCGACGCCAACCTCGACTGGCTGGCCGACGCGCGCCACCGCATGCAGTCGGTCGAGCCTCCGGCGGAGAAACGACTCTCCCAGCTGACCCGGGTTCCGCTCTGGGGCAACGAGCTCGAGCTCGAGGTCCGACAGGGCCCCCGGGCCACCGCGAACCGTAACCCGGACGGCAGCCTGCTCCTGACCGGGCCCGACGACGCCGGTCTCCGCAGGGCGCTGGACGCGTTCTACCGCCGGGAGCTCGGCCGCGTCGCCGAGGGGATGCTGGCCGCCTGGCAACCGGTGGTCGACCGCGAGGCCTCATCGCTGAAACTGCGCCGCATGACGACGCGGTGGGGCACCTGCAATGTCCGCTCCCGGGCAGTCACGCTGAACCTGGCGCTCGCCGAGCGGGAACCCGACCTGCTCGAATACGTCGTGGTCCACGAACTCACGCACCTGAGGGTGGCGGACCATGGGCCGGACTTCCAGTGGTTCATGGGGATGTACCTGCCGGACTGGAAGCAGCGGCGCCGGCGCCTGAACAGCCGCGCCGCGGACGCCGTCTGACGCGGGACCCGAGCGTGTTGTGCGGCTCCCCGGTTCGACGCAACGTATGCTCCACATGTCCACCGACGTCTTCTTCCCCGAGGTCTGTGTCGTGAGAGTCCACTGGAAGTACGCCGCCGCGTCCGTCGCGGTCGCCCTGATCGCCGCGCTCAGCGGGTGCGCCCCCGACCCGGAGGCCGTGCCGGCCGAGCCTGTCGTCGAGACGAGCGTCGCTGTCGCCTCCACCCCGCCCGCCACCTCCACTCCCACGCCGTCTCCGACGCCGAGCGCGGCGGAGTCCGTGACGGCGACCCCGGACGCCACCGAGACGCCGACGCCCACCCCCACGTCGGCCGCGCTGCTGAAGGAGGGCGACGACTCCGACGAGGTTCGTGAGCTCCAGCACCGGCTGCTGCAGCTGCAGTGGTACGAGGGCGACATCACATCCACGTTCGACGAGAAGACGCGCCTGGCTGTCGAGGGGTTCCAGACCAAGCGGGGGTTCAATGCCACCGGGGAGGTGGATCAGGAGACCTGGGACAAGCTCGTCGACATGACCCGGCAGCCGACCGACGACGAGATGCACAACATCCTGCGCGCCGGCCCCGCGCTCTTCAGGAAGGGCGACAGCGGGGACGAGGTCAAGGACATCCAGGCCAGGCTCAAGCAGATCGCCTGGTTCTCCGGTGACATCACGGGCAACTACGGGGACGTGACAGTGGAGGCGGTCAAGGGGTTCCAGAAGAAGCGGGGGATCCCTGTCACGGGTGAGGTCGACCAGCGCACCCTCGACCGTCTGGTTGCCATGACCCGCACCCCGACCACGGACGAGCTGAACAACGTGGTCCCGACGGCGTCCTCCACGTCCATGACGCTGGATGACCGGTGCCTCTCCGGGCGCGTCATCTGCATCTCCAAGGCCCAGCGCAAGCTGGCCTGGGTGGTCGACGGCAAGATTTCGATGGTGGTGGACGTGCGGTTCGGTTCCGAGCTCACGCCCACCCGCAACGGTGTCTTCTCCGTGAACTGGAAGTCGCGGGACCACGTGTCGAGTCTCTATCACACGTCGATGCCCTACGCGCTGTTCTTCAGCGGCGGCCAGGCGGTGCACTACTCGTCCGACTTCGCGGCGCGAGGGTACAACGGCGCCTCGCACGGCTGCGTGAACGTCCGCGACAAGGCCGCCGTCGCGAAGCTGTTCGACCTCGCGCAGGTCGGCGACAAGGTCGTGGTCTACACGGGCTGACGAACCTGGACCCTGGTCGCACCCTGGCCAGACCCCGGGCCGAGCCGGTTGCGGAGGCCTGTCGGATACGATTCCCAGGTCAGCCAGCGCCCAGGAGGCCAGTTGTGGATCCCATGATCTTCGTCGCGATCGGCATGCAGGTCGTGTCCTCGTTCCTCTTCGCGAGTGGGGCGATCCTCCAGAGCCTCGGCGTCCACAGCACGTTCGCTTCGGGTCGTTCGGCCTCCAGCAACAGGCTTTCCCTGCGCGGGCTCCTTTCGCTGTTCCTGATCCCGAAATGGCTCCTCGGCCTGCTGTTCGTGCTCGTCGGGGCCGGCATCCATCTCGTCGCCCTGTCGTTCGCGCCGGTGGCCGTCGTGCAGCCGGTCGGCATCCTCGCCGTCCCGTGGTCCGTCCTGCTCGCCTCCCGCATCCACAAGCACCAGATCACGCGGAAGCTGTGGCTCGCCGTCGCCGTGACCATCCTCGGGGTGATGGGCTTCACGGTGTTCTCCGCGAAGTATGCGACGGGGGAGAAGGAACTCACCTTCCCGCCGATGGTCTCCGCGTTCGTCATCGTCTGCATCGTGTGCGCCGTGATGTCGTTCTTCGCCATGCGCGCAGCGCCCTGGGCCAAGGCGATGCTGTGGTCCGCCGTGGGCGCAACGTTCTACGGACTCGCCTCCGGTTTCATGAAGGCCGCGATGCTGCTCTACCAGCATGGTCACCCGCTCACGGGCTGGCACATCATCGCGACCATCGCCATGATGATCGCCTGCTACGGGCTCGGGGTGTGGATGATCCAGCAGGGCTACGCCTCCGGGCCCGCGGAGATCACCGTCGGCACCATGACGACGGTCGATCCTCTCGTCGCGGTGCTGTTCGGGCTCATCGTGCTCGGCGAGGGCACCGACCTGACGGTTGCCTCCATCATCGGCATGGTCGTCTTCGGTGCGGTGGCGGTCTACGGGGTCGTGATGTTGAGCAAGGACCACCCCGACGCCATCGCGGAACGCGAGAAGGCCGAGGCAGCGGCAGGGACCGCCGGGGTGAGCTGAGGGACGTTCAGCCCTTCACGGGCAGAGCGTTCAGGGCGATGCGCCCCGACGGCGTCGTCAGGACGATGGTCGAGTCGGCCTTGGGCATGATGAAGGTCACGTCCCCCTCGAACGGTGCGTCCTCGGAGGCGCTGAATGCGCCGGGGTCGACTGGGTCGTAGCTCTCCCTGGTGTCGTTGGTGAAGGCGAACAGCGCGAAGCTGTACTCGCCACCCGTCACCTCGACCCGGACCCGCAGGTTCAGCTGGTCCTCACCGTCCCACGAGGCGGACACGATCTCGAAGATGCCGTCGCCGTTGCCCTCGAACGGGATGTAGTTGCCCGTGCGGGTGGCCGTCGGGGCCGCCGTGGCCACGCTGGCGGACGGGCTGGCCGTGGAGGTGGCCTGCGGCCCCCCGAGGAACTGCATGCCCAACACCACCGCGGCCACGATCACGATGGCGCCGACGACGTACCAGATCCTCTTGGGCGAGCCCTTGGGTGGCTCCGGGTCCCAGGCAGGCTGCGGCGCACCGCCCGGCTGCTGACCGAACGGCTGTCGGGGGTCGCGCGCGGGAGCGTCATGGAACTGCTGCGGGCGCCAGTTCGGGTCCTGCCTCGCCCACGGCGAGCTGTTCTGGTTGCCCTGGCCGGGCCACTGCGCGTTGCTCATGATGCGGCCAGCGTACTGGCCTGTGTCCACAGGGCCGTACGAAGTTGGGCCACACGGACCCCGAACCGTCATCACGGACACATGAACCCTGTCATCATCCGCGGAGCCAGCCGCGAAGAGATCCTGGCCGCACCTCCCGTCCTGCTCGGCTTTCACCCGCGTGAATCGGTCGTCCTGCTGCTGCTGGACGCCGGCGTGGTCGCATGCTGCATCCGCGTCGACCTCGACTGGTTCGCGCACGACTTCTTCCCTGTCGCCTCCCAGCTGGAGCGCGCCGCCTCCCAGGTGCCGGAGGCTGCAATCGTGCTCATCGGGTACGGCGCCGACGAGGACGGTGTGCGGCTGGCCATGGACGAGCTGCTCACGGTCGTCGGTCACGGCCGACGGACGGACGAGTTCCTCCTGCGGGACGGCAGCTTCCTCTGCCTGTGCGGAGACTGCGAGGAGGCGCCGTTCCAGTTCGAGAACACCGGTCTCGCCGCGCAGGCCGTCTACGAGGGAATCCGGATCGAACCGGACAGGGACACCGCGGTCGCGCCGGTGCTGCTGCACCATCCCGTCTGCGACGAAGAGGCCCTGCGCGCGCTCGAGGAGGCCGCCGCGCTCCCCGAGCGTCGGGCGATGCGGCTCACGAGGGAACTGGCCGAGCGACCTGGCCCGCTGACCGCCCACGAGGCGCTCATCCTCGGCACGCTGCTCGGAGACGAGGAGCGTCAGTCGGCCCTCGCGCAGCGGCTGCTCGGCCGCTCCGTGGGGCCCGAGATCGGCGACCGCATCTGGGAGCATCTGGCCCAGGCGAGGGCCGTGGTGCCGGACCACCTCGTGGGAGATGTGCTCGGGTTGCTGGCGCTGGGGTCCTGGACCACGGGTCGGGGCGCGGCGCACAGCTGCTGCCTGGAGCAGCTGGCTCTCATCGACCCCTGGAACCCGTTCGGTCTGTTCGCCGCCCAGGTGCACCGCGAGGCGACGTCGCCGCGAACTTTCCGGGCCGGACGCAGGCCGAGGTGAGCGATGCCGGTAGGGTGCAGCCATGCGTTTCGTCGTATGTGGTGAGGCCCTGATCGACCTCATGCCCCAGGAGGTGCTCTCGCCGGAGGAGAGCCTGTGGGTCGCGCGTTCCGGTGGGGGGCCGCTCAACTCCGCGGTGGCCCTTGCGAAGCTCGGGTGCGACACCCATTTTCTCGGCCGACTGAGCACCGACGCGTTCGGGAGGCAGTTGTCAGCGCACCTGGCATCGGCCGGCGCCCAGCTCGACCTGGCCGTCACCACCGACGACCCGACAACCATGGCCGTCGTCAGCCTCGACGACGAGGGCAAGGCCACCTACGCCTTCCACTTCGAGGGCACCACGAACTTCAACTGGCGACCCGAGGAGTTCCCCACCCTCGCCGGGGACGACTGGCTGCACCTCGGCTCCATCGGAACCATCATCGAGCCTGGCTTCCGGCACGTCCGTGACTTCGTGAACCAGACCGAGGCGACCGTCAGCTTCGACCTCAACGTCCGCCCCTCGACGTTGCCCGACCGCGCCGAGTATTTCGCACGGATCTCCGACCTGATGGCCGCGGTGGGCCGCAACGGCGGCATCGCCAAGGCCAGCGACGAGGACATCGCCTGGCTCGTCGACGACGACTCGGATCCGCTGGCCTACGCTGGCACGTGGGCCGAGGAGTTCGGGCTCTCCCTCTTCATCGTCACCCTCGGCCCCGACGGCGTGGCCGCGGTGAAGCCCGACGGCAGGGTCGTCCGGGTCCCCGGACGGCGCGTCGAGGTCGTCGACACCGTCGGTGCGGGGGACACGTTCATGGCCGGGTTCCTGTCGGCGTATGCGGAGGACCCCTCCGACGTGGAGGGTGCGCTGGCCCGGGGCGCGGCCGCCGCCGCGATCGTCTGCACGCGCCAGGGGGCCAAGCCCCCGACCGCCGCAGAGGTGGACGCACTGCTCGCGTCCTGACGGGTGGGCCCGCGGCTCTCCGACTAGGGACGCCGCGGCGCCGCGCGGTATATTTGGCGCCTTAGTGCGCGGAGGTCTTCCGCGCGCCGATTTCAACGTGCAGGAGATGAGCCGTGAGCCAGGAACCGGGTCACTACGACAAGGTGCAGGCGCAGGAGAAGTGGCAGGCCTTCTGGGAGGCCGACCGCACCTTCGAGCCGCTCGATGACGGTAGTCGCGAGCGCCGCTACGTGCTCGACATGTTCCCCTACCCCTCCGGCGACCTCCACATGGGGCACGCCGAGGCGTACGCCATGGGCGACGTCGTCTCGCGCTACCTGCGCCTCAAGGGTTTCGACGTCATGCACCCGATCGGCTGGGACTCCTTCGGTCTGCCCGCCGAGAACGCGGCGATCAAGCACAATACGCACCCGTCCGAGTGGACCTACGCCAACATCGAGACGCAGGTGCGCTCTTTCAAGCGCTACGGTCTGAGCCTGGACTGGTCGCGTCGGCTGCACACCTCCGACGAGGAGTACTACCGCTGGACGCAGTGGCTGTTCCTGCGGTTCTTCGAGCGCGGGCTGGCGTACCGCAAGGACTCCTACGTCAACTGGTGCCCGAAGGACCAGACCGTGCTCGCCAACGAGCAGGTCGTCCAGGGGCACTGTGAGCGGTGCGGGACCGAGGTCACCAAGCGCAAGCTGAACCAGTGGTACTTCACGACCACCGACTACGCCCAGCAGCTGCTGGACGACATGCAGCAGCTGGAGGGTGGCTGGCCCGAGCACGTCCTCGCCATGCAGCGCAACTGGATCGGCCGCTCCGAGGGCGCGCACGTCCAGTTCGCCATCGAGGGCCGCGACGAGCCCGTCACCGTGTTCACCACCCGCCCGGACACGCTCTTCGGCGCCACCTTCATGGTCGTCGCTCCCGACAGTGAGCTGGCGCAGCAGCTGGTGACCGCCGCCCAGCGTCCCGCCTTCGACGCCTACCTGGAGCAGGTGAAGAAGACCACCGAGATCGAACGCCAGTCGACCGAGCACGAGAAGACCGGTGTCTGGCTGGGTCTGAGCGCCACCAACCCGGTCAACGGGGAGCAGGTGCCCGTCTGGGCGGCCGACTACGTGCTGGCCGACTACGGCACCGGCGCGATCATGGCCGTGCCCGCTCACGACCAGCGCGACCTGGACTTCGCCCTGAAATACGACCTGCCCGTGCGCACGGTGCTCGACGTGGACGGCACCGACCCCGCGGTCACCGGCGTCGCGACGGTCGGCGACGGCGCCTACCTGAACTCCGGGCTGCTGGATGGCCTGAGCGACAAGAAGTCGGGCGTGTCGACGATCATCGCCCAGCTGGAGGAGCAGGGCACCGGCACCGGCACCATCCAGTACCGCCTGCGGGACTGGCTGCTGTCGCGCCAGCGCTTCTGGGGCTGCCCCATCCCGATCGTGCACTGCGAGCAGTGCGGCGAGGTCGCCGTCCCCGACGACCAGTTGCCGGTGAAGCTGCCCGACCTGCGCGGCGCCGCCCTCGCTCCCAAGGGCATCTCGCCCCTGGCCGCGGCGACGGACTGGGTCGCCACGACGTGCCCCCGGTGCGGCGGCCCGGCCAAGCGGGACACCGACACGATGGACACGTTCGTCGACTCCTCGTGGTACTTCTTCCGCTACTGCTCGCCCCACTTCGCCGACGGCCCGTTCGACGTGGAGGCAGTCCGCAACTGGATGCCCGTCGCCCAGTACGTCGGTGGCGTCGAGCACGCGATCCTGCACCTGCTGTACATGCGGTTCTTCACCAAGGTGCTGCGCGACATGGGCATGGTCGACTTCGACGAGCCGATGCTCAAGCTGCTGAACCAGGGCCAGGTCATCAACCAGGGCCGCGCGATGAGCAAGTCGCTCGGCAACGGTGTCGACCTGGGCGCGCAGATCGACGAGTTCGGCGTCGACGCGGTCCGCCTCACCGTCGTGTTCGCCGGCCCTCCGGAGGACGACATCGACTGGGCCGACATGTCCCCGGCCTCCAGCCTGAAGTTCCTGCAGCGCGCCTACCGCATCGCCTCCGAGGTGACGTCCGCTCCCGACGTGGACTTCGCGGCCGGCGACGCCGCGCTGCGCAAGGCGACGCACAAGGCGATCGGCGAGATCTCGCAGCTCATCGAGTCCGGCCGCTTCAACGTGGCCATCGCGCGCACCATGGAGCTCGTCAACGCGACGCGCAAGGCGATCGACGGGGCTGCCGGCCCAGCCGATCCGGCCGTGCGGGAGGCCACGATGTTCATCGCGCAGTCGCTGAGCCTGGTTGCCCCGTACGTCGCGGAGGAGATGTGGGAGGCGCTCGGCCTGCCGCCGTCGATCGCGAACAGCGAATGGCCCGCCTACGACGAGTCCCTGACCCGGGACGACACCGTCACGATGGTTGTGCAGATCCAGGGCAAGATCCGCGGCAAGCTGGAGGTTCCCGCCGACGTGACAGAGGAGGCGGCCCTCGAGCTGGCGCTGGCCGATGAGGGCGTGCAGCGTTCGCTGGCCGGCCGCGAGATCGTCAAGGTCATCGCGCGCCTGCCGAAGATGCTGAGCCTCGTGCCCGGAAGGTGACCTGCGGTCCTGCCGACCGAATTCTCCACAGCTGGCGCGGAGTCTGACGCGCCGGGGGCGGGAATGACCATCACGGTCGCATGGGACGAAGTGACGACGAGGAACTCATCCGTGCCCGGCTCGCATACCTGGGGGCGGGGCGGCGCGGCCTGGGAGACCCGCGGCGCGGTGTCGTGGACGACGACGCGCCGGCGTCGCAGCCGCCTGCCTCAGCGCCCGTGCCACCCCTCCTCCCGCGGTTCAGGGTGCAGTTGCGCCACGTCGCCGTCGTCGCGCTGCTCGTACTGATCGGCATCGGCGTGAGCTTTGCGACGCTCGGTCGCAGCTCAGCCACCGTGGTTCCTGTGGAGCCTGTCGTCGTGAGCACGGCAGCGCCGGCCGCAGCGGTCTCCACCACAGACGGGCCATCCTCGTCGGCTCCGCTGCGTGTCCACGTGGCCGGAGAGGTCCGCAGCCCCGGCGTCGTTCTCGTCAGCCCCGGCGCGATCGTGCAGGACGCGATCGAGTCCGCCGGAGGCCTGACGAAGGAGGCCGATCCAGCGTTGCTCAACCTGGCGGCGCAGCTCGCGGACGGCATGCAGATCGTCGTGGGGAGCAGCCAGAGCCCCGCGGGGGAGATCGTGGGCGAGGCCACCGCCACCCAGGGTCTGCTGGTGAACCTCAACACCGCCACAGCCGAGCAGCTCGAGGAGCTGCCGGGGGTAGGGCCGGTCACCGCCGCGGCGATCGTCGCGTGGCGCGCGGAGAGCGGCCCGTTCAGCGCCGTCGACGATCTGCAGGAGGTCAGTGGCATCGGGCCGAAGACGTACGAGCAGCTCAGGGAACTCGTGACGATATGAGCGCCACGCATGACCTGAGGCTGGTGCCGGTGGCGGCCGTGACATGGGTCGGCGCCTGGGTCGGTGTCTCCGGCTGGCGCCCCGAGCCCCGGGTGCTGCTTCCGCTGACCGCGGCGGTGGTGCTCGCGATGGTCGTGGCGGCGCGGGCGGGGCGATGGTGGCTGGCGGTGTGCCTGCTGGTGCTCACCTGTTCATCGCTGGCCGCGGGGGCGCTTTCCTGGCAGCGCCACGGGTCGCCCGTGGCCGACCTCGCGGCGGACGGGCGGATCGGCACGGTGGAGTTCGTGGTGCGGGCACTCCCGCATCAGGGAGCCAGGGCCGTGGCGGTCGACGCGGATCTCGTACGCGTGCAGGCGCGTGGAGTGGAGGTCGGCGCGTCCGTGCCGGTGGTGCTCCTCGGGTCGGGGGAGCGGGCGGATGATCTGCTCGCGCTCCGCGTGGGCGGCCGGTACCGCGCGGTCGCGCGGCTCGGTGCCACGGAGCTGTCCGATCGCGAGGCGGCCGTCGTGAGCCTCCGGTCGGCTCCGCAGGAGGTGGCAGCGCCGGGGCCAGCGGACGCCTGGGCGGCCACCCTGCGGGAGGGGTTACGCGCCGCGATGGCGCACTCTCCGCCCGACCAGGCCGCCATCGTCCCCTCGCTGGTGGTCGGCGACACGAGGGCGGTGGGCGAGGGCCTGAGGGAGGACTTCCGGTCCACGGGGCTGACGCACCTCATGGCCGTCTCCGGAGCGAACCTCTCCCTGATGCTGGGGGCGCTCCTGGCTGCGGCCAGGGTCTGCGGAGTGCGCGGCTGGGGACTACGGGGGCTCGCCGCAGTCGGCGTGGCCGCTTTCATCGTGCTGTGCGGCAGCGAGCCGTCGGTGCTTCGGGCCGCGGCGATGGGGCTGATCGCGCTGGCGGGGATCGGCGCGGGGCGGGGCCGACGCAGCCTGCGGGCCCTGAGCCTCGCCGTCTGCGTCCTGCTGTGGCTCGACCCCTGGCTGGCGTCGTCGGCGGCGTTCGCGCTGTCCGTGCTCGCCTGCGCGGGGATCGTGCTGCTCGGTCCCCTCCTGCGGTCCTCCCTGGCGCGTTGGCTTCCCGTCTGGCTCGCGGAGTCGCTGGCAGTGCCCATCGCGGCCCAGCTGGCCACGCAGCCGATCGTGACGGCGATCAGCGACCACGTCTCCGTCGTCGGTGTGCTCGCCAACGTCCTGGCCGGCCCGTTCGTCGGACCGACCACCGTGCTGGGCTTCGTGGCGGCCTTCCTGAGTCCGCTGGGGGTGCCCGCGGTGCTGCCGGCCTGGCTTGCCGGGTGGTGTGCCCAGCCGATCCTGTGGCTGGCCGGAGGCGGCGCATCGCTGCCGAGTGCCTCCTGGGAATGGCCGGCGACGACGTCGGGACTGGTGCTCGTGGCTCTGGGCTCCGCCGCGCTGGGTAGCCTGCTGGTGGTCGCCCTGCGGAGCCCGTGGGGCGGGGCGGCATTCGCGGCGCTCCTCGTGTCCGCCTGCCTCATCCGACCGGTGCCGCTCGGCTGGCCAGGGGAGTGGAACGCGGTGTTCTGCGATGTCGGGCAGGGAGACGCAACCCTCATCAGGGCCGGGCCCCGGGCGGCGGTGGTGATCGACGCCGGGCCGGAGCCCGCGCCTGCGCTGACGTGCCTGGACGCGGCAGGGATCGACGCGGTTCCTCTGCTCGTGCTGACGCACTATCACGCCGACCACGTCGGCGGCGCGACGGAGATCATCGCGCGCTACAGGCCGGGGCTTGTCCTCGTGCGCGGCGGTGCCGTGCCCGCCTGGCTGAGCGCCGCGGCCGGTCCGGTCGGGGCCACCGTGCGCTCCACCGCTCCGGGCGAGTCGATCGTCGTGGGCGATGTCACCTGGACGACCGTCTCCACCGGGCAGGCCCCACCCGGGCCCGGGGTCGCGGGAGAGGGAGAGGGGAGCGCGGAGAACGACGCGTCGGTCGTCGCCGTGGCGGAGTCCGGCGGGCTGAGGGTGGTGCTGCCCGGCGATGCGGAGCCCGCTGGCCAGGCGGCGGCGCTGCGCGGTGCGGCGCGACTGGGGATCAGCCTGTCGGCCAGCGTCCTCAAGCTTCCCTATCACGGGTCGGCGCGCCAGGAGCCCCGGTTCTTCGCGGCCACGGGAGCCAGTCTGGCCGTGGCCAGCGCCGGCCGCGACAACGACTACGGCCACCCGGCCGAGGCGGCCCTCGAGCTCAGCACCCGGCTCGGCATGACGGTCGCGCGCACCGACGAGCAGGGCTCCGTCGCTGTCGCCCTGGATGAGGCTCAACTCGTCGTGCGGGCCGCGCGCTCCCCCCGGGGGTAGTCCGCCGGTCTGATTCACTACGCTTCGTAGTAGTCTTGCACTAAACAGAACGAGTGTTTTGCTTGGAGGGGTGTATGAGCGACCTTGGTCTCGATATCGGGTCCACGACGGTCAAGGCCGCTGTCATGGACGGAGAGCGTCTCGTGTTCAGCGCCTACCGGCGCCACAACGCCGACGCCCGCGGGGCGCTGCGCGACCTCCTCCACGACATCGACGAGGCCCTGCCGGGGCGGGAGTTCCGCTGCCACGTCACCGGATCTGCGGGTCTCGGCGTCGCCGACCTGATGGGCGTCGGCTTCGTCCAGGAGGTCATCGCCTCGACCGAGGCCATCGAGAGGTTCAACCCGACCGCGGATGTCGTGATCGAGCTCGGCGGCGAGGACGCGAAGATCACCTACCTCCACCCCGTCGTCGAGCAGCGCATGAACGGCACCTGCGCCGGTGGTACCGGCGCCTTCATCGACCAGATGGCGACGCTGCTGCACACCGACGCCGGCGGCCTCGACGAGCTCGCGTCCCGCTACCAGAACCTCTACCCGATCGCTTCGCGGTGCGGGGTGTTCGCCAAGTCCGACCTGCAGCCGCTGCTGAACCAGGGCGCCCCGCACACGGACCTGGCGGCCTCGGTCTTCCAGGCCGTCGCGACCCAGACCATCGCCGGCCTGGCCTGTGGCAACCCCATCCGCGGCAACCTCGTGTTCCTCGGCGGGCCACTGCACTTCCTGCCCCAGCTCCGCGCGGCCTACGAGCGCGCGCTCGGCGATCACGTCACGTCGTTCACCACCCCGGCGGACGCCCACCTCTACGTCGCCATCGGGGCCGCACTGGTGGCGGGTCAGCAGGCCGAGACACCGCGCCACCGTCTCACCGACCTTGCGGACGGGCTGCGTCAGCGCACGCTGATCCCCCTGGCGACCACGAGGCTGCGGCCCCTGTTCCTCGACGACCAGGAGCGCGCGGAGTTCCTGACACGCCACGCCCGCGCCACTGTCCCGCGCCGGGAGCTGTCCGAGGCGAGCGGGCCGGTCTTCCTCGGCATCGACGCCGGGTCCACGACGGTCAAGGCCGTCGTGACCACCGCCGACGGAGAGCTGCTGTTCACGCACTACCAGGGCAGCAACGACCCGGTCTCCGTCGCCTCGGCGATCCTGCGCACCGTCTGGGAGGCGCTTCCCGAGTCCGCCTACCTGGCCCGCGCCTGCGTCACCGGCTACGGGGAGGGCCTGGTCAGGGCCGCGCTCCGGCTGGACGACGGCGAGATCGAGACGATGGCGCACTACCGGGCCGCCGAGCACCTCGCGCCCGGCGTCACCTCGGTGATCGACATCGGCGGCCAGGACATGAAGTACCTGCGGATCCGCCGGGGAGCCGTCGACTCCATCGCCGTCAACGAGGCCTGTTCGTCGGGCTGCGGGTCCTTCCTGCAGACCTTCGCCGCGACGCTCGGCACCGACATCCAGAGCTTCGCCGCGCAGGCGCTGACCTCCACGGCCCCCGTCGACCTCGGCACCCGCTGCACCGTCTTCATGAACAGCTCGGTCAAGCAGGCCCAGCGCGAGGGCGCATCGCCCGCCGACATCGCCGCGGGCCTGTCCTACTCCGTCATCCGCAACACCCTCTACAAGGTCATCAAGCTGAAGGACGCCTCCCAGCTGGGGGAGCGCGTCGTGGTGCAGGGCGGCACGTTCCTCAACGACGCGGTGCTGCGCTCCTTCGAGCTGCTCACCGGGGTCGAGGTCGTCCGGCCCGACGTCGCCGGTCTGATGGGCGCGTACGGAGCGGCGCTGACCGCCCGCCGGAACTGGGGGCAGGGCGAGCGCTCGCAGGCCCTCGACCTCGACGAGCTCGACGCGCTGCGGGTCGACACGTCCATGGACGTCTGCCGGCTGTGCCAGAATCACTGCCAGCTCACCATCTCCCGGTTCTCCGACGGCACGCGCCACGTGTCGGGCAACCGCTGCGAGCGCGGCGTCAGCACCGAGAAGGTGCCACCGAAGTCCGAGCTGCCCAACCTGTACGACTACAAGTACCGACGGCTGTTCGGCTACCGGCGGCTCACGGCGGAGAAGGCCACGCGCGGCGACATCGGCATCCCCCGTGTGCTGAACATGTACGAGAACTACCCCTTGTGGTTCACGGTGCTCACGAAGCTCGGTTTCCGCGTGATGATCTCGGGCCGGTCCAACCATGAGCTGTTCGAGCGCGGCATGGACTCCATCGTCTCCGAGAACATCTGCTACCCCGCCAAGCTCGCGCACGGGCACGTTGAATCGCTGCTGGACAAGGGCGTCGACACCATCTTCCTGCCCTGCGTGCCGATCGAGGCCAAGGAGGTCGACGGCGCGGACAACCACTTCAACTGCCCCGTCGTCGCCTTCTACCCGCAGGTGCTCGGCAAGAACGTGGCCCGGCTGCGGGAGGAGGACGTGCGCTATCTCGCCCCGATGCTGAGCCTCGACGACCCCGCCAAGCTGGCCACCCGGCTCGTGGAGGTCTTCGCCGACTGGAACGTGACGCTGGAGGAGGCAACCGCCGCCGTCGAGGCGGGCTTCGCCGAGGACGCGGCGGCCAAGGCCGACGTGCGCGCCGAGGGCCGCCGGGCGCTCCAGTACCTCGCGGAGCGTGGCCTGAAGGGCATCGTGCTCGCCGGCCGCCCCTACCACGTCGATCCCGAGGTCAACCACGGCATCCCGTCGCTCATCAACGGTCTCGGCATGGGCGTGCTCACCGAGGACTCGATCCTCGACCCCGCCGCGAGCGAGCTGGAGCGCCCGCTGCGCGTGCTGGACCAGTGGGCCTACCACACCCGCCTCTACGAGGCCGCCGCCCGCGTCGCCACCCGGCCGGACCTGCACCTGGTGCAGCTCAACTCGTTCGGCTGCGGCGTGGACGCGATCACCACCGACCAGGTGGCGGAGATCCTCGAGCGCTCCGACGACCTCTACACGCTGCTGAAGATCGACGAGGTCTCGAACCTCGGCGCCGCCACCATCCGGCTGCGGTCGATGAAGGCGGCCGCCGCCGAGCGGCGCGGGTCCGAGACCGTGGAGACCTACGACATCGACCGCACCCCGCCGCTGTTCACCCTTGAGGCCCGCCGCACGCACACCGTCTACGCCCCGCAGATGGCCCCGACCCACTTCCGGCTCATCGTGCCGGTGCTGAGGAAGGTGGGCATCAACGTCGAGCTGCTCGAGCATGCGAGCACCGAGGACGTCGAGGTCGGCCTGAAGTTCGTCAACAACGACGCCTGCTTCCCGGCGATCATGGTCGTCGGGCAGCTTGTGAACAAGATCCGCTCCGGCGAGGCGGATCCTGAGCGCTCGTCGGTGATCATCACGCAGACCGGCGGCATGTGCCGCGCCACCAACTACGTCGGGCTGCTGCGCAAGGCTCTGGCGGACGCGGGATACCCGCAGATCCCCGTGCTTGCCGTCAGCGTGCAGGGCCTCGAGGAGAGCCCGGGGTTCACGCTGAGCCCGTCGATGATCCACCCCCTCCTGCAGGCGCTGGTACTCGGCGACCTGCTGCAGTCACTGCTGCTGCGCGTGCGCCCGTACGAGGCGCGGCAGGGCAGCGCGAAGGAGCTCTACGGACGCTGGGACCTGATCTGCCAGGAGTGGCTGCAGTTCTCCGGCCGCAGCGCGACGCTCGGGCGGAGCGTCGGCTACTCGAAGCTGGTCCGGCTGATCGTGGGCGAGTTCGATGCGCTCCCGCTGGCGGACGGCCCGCGGCGACCACGCGTCGGCATCGTCGGCGAGATCCTGGTGAAGTTCCACCCGGACGCGAACAACCACGTGGTCGACGTCGTCGAGGATGAAGGGTGCGAGGCCGTGCTGCCTGGCATGCTGCCGTTCTTCCTGATGGGGATGTACTCGTCGAGGCACCGCTACGAGACGCTCGGCGTCGGAGGCAGCTCGCGACACCTCAAGGCGATGGCGACGTGGCTCGTGGAGCGCTACCAGGACCCGGTCCGGCGCGCGCTGGCCGCCACCGGTGGCAAGTTCGACGTGCCGGCGACGATGAAGGAGCTGGCGGGCAAGGCCGACGGCATCATCTCGCTCGGCACCCTGGCCGGCGAGGGCTGGCTGCTGACCGCCGAGATGGTCGAGCTGATCGAGCTCGGTGCCCCCAACATCATCTGCGCGCAGCCGTTCGCCTGCCTGCCGAACCACGTCGTCGGCCGCGGCATGTTCGCGGAGCTGAGGCGTCAGCACCCTCAGGCCAACGTGGTGAGCGTCGACTACGACCCCGGTGCCTCCGAGACCAACCAGCTCAACCGCATCAAGTTGATGATCGCCACCGCCCACAAGCAGGCGGCCAGGGCAGGGGACGGGTTCCGGCTGGGGGCGGCCACGCCCGTCTCCCCGGTCGACGTCTGGGAGGACTCACTCACCCGCTGACGGCGAGTCCGGTCACGACCGAGCGGCGGAGCTCCTCCCGGTCGGCGCCCGGCTGCAGCACGATGCGCACGACGAACCCGTGCATCGCGGCCAGGACGACGCCCGCGGCGTCCCTGACCCGGTCATCCGCGTCGGCTCCGAAACGCTCCCGCCCCCAGGGGGC
Source organism: Tessaracoccus palaemonis (assembly GCF_019316905.1). NCBI lineage: Bacteria > Bacillati > Actinomycetota > Actinomycetes > Propionibacteriales > Propionibacteriaceae > Tessaracoccus > Tessaracoccus palaemonis. The sequence continues at coordinate 1,879,739 of NZ_CP079216.1, read as the reverse complement.
CAGCGCGCCGGTGACGACGTCGAGGAGGTCGGTGACCGCGGCGCTGGCCAGCCCCGCCAGCTCCCGCTCGAACGGGACCTGCGACCAGACCTGCAGCAGCAGGGAGGCCGTCGCCTCGAACGGCTCGTCCTGCTCGAGGAGCAGCTGGTCGAGCACGTCGGCAGGGGTCGGCCGGTCGCGGGAGTCCAGCCCGGTCTGCAGGGACGCCAGCCGTGCGGTGAGCACCTCGGCGATGGCGTGGCGCAGCAGGGCCGCCTTGCTGTCGAAGTGGGAGTAGATCGACCCGGCGGACAGGCCGGACTCCGTGATGATGTCCGCCATCGACGTGCCGGCGAACCCGTCGCGCACGAAACAGCGCAGCGCCGCCGCCGCGATCTGGTCGCGCCGGTCGCGGCGCCGGTCGTCGGAGAGACGGGGCATGGTCAGCGGGTCTCGCGGGGCCCGAGCCCGGCGGCCAGGTACATCGCGTCGATGACCTGCATCTGCGCGACCGCGTTGGCGGTCCCCGTCAGCAGCGGGGCCCCATCGCGCACGGCGGCGACGAAGGCGGCCAGCTGCTCCTCGTAGCTGGTGGGGGAGCCGGGCACATCGTGACTGGTGGTGACCCCGTCGACCGTGACGGCGATCGAGTTGCCCTCCTGGGGCTTCACGAAGCCCTCGATCCGGATGGTGCCGCGGGTTCCGGTGATGGTGGCGCTCTGGCGCTCGACGTCCTCCAGCAGGGAGCTGGAGATCGTACCCGTCACGCCGTCGGGGAAGCGGAGTTCCGCGGACAGCGCCTCGTCGAGCCTCGGGTCGCTCGAGGGCCGCGCGACGGCCGAGACAACCTCGGGTTCCGCACCGGCGATGGCGCGGGCGAAGAACAGGCTGTAGCACCCGAGGTCCATGGTCGCGCCTCCGGCCAGCTCCTGGATGTAGCGGATGTTGGTGCGGTCCGGCATGTGGATGTCGAAGTGGGCCGACACGTCGACGAGGTCGCCGATCGCGCCCTCGGCGATGAGGGACAGCACCTGGGTGACGAGCGCGTGGTAGCGGGAGTGGATGGCCTCCATGACCACGCGGTCGGTCGCGTCGACCCTCCGCGCGACCTCCTGGGCCTCGGCCGCGTTGGAGGCGAACGGCTTCTCCACGAGGACGTGCCTGCCGGCGTCGACCGCGGCGACGGTCCAACGGCCGTGCTCCGAGTTCGGCAACGGGATGTAGACCGCGTCGATGCCCGCGTCGGCGAGCAGCGCCTCGTAGCTGTCGTGCACGGTGGGGATGCCATGCCGCGTCGCGAACTCCTGGGCCCTCGCCCGGTCGCGGGCGGCGACCGCGACGATCTCGACGTCCCTGTTGCGGGCGGCGGGTTCGAGCAGCGCGGACGGCGTGATGCCTGCGGCGCCGAGGATGCCGAAGCGGAGTGGTGCGGTCATGGTCTCTCCCTTGAGGCTGGCTGTTGCTGCACGAGTCTAGGGGCACGGCACCTGACCCGGGTGACGGGCGCCGGGAGACGCCGGGTTCGTGCCTGTCGGTGGGCGCTGGCAGAATCTCCCCATGCCCGCCTTCGGATCAGCCCTCCTCGTCACCGGACCCGAGCCGCTGCTCGCCAGCCGCATCGTGGCCGACGCGAAGGCGGCCGCACTGCGCGAGCAGCCCGGGGCCGACGTCAACGAGATCACGGCGACCGACCTCGAGGACCACATGCTGTCCGAGGTCATCGGCGGCTCGCTGTTCTCCACCCACATCGTCGCGGTGATCGACGACCTCGGCTCCTGCCCGCCCGAGGTGGTCGAGCAGCTGGTCGACGTGGCGAGGAATCCTCCCGAAGAGCTCTGCCTGATCCTCGTGCACCCGGGCGGCAACAAAGGCAGGGGAGTGGTCGACAAGCTGAAGAAGGCCAAGGTGCCGACGCAGGTCGTTGCGGCGTTGAAGCCAAGCGAGCTCGGCCAGTTCATCACGGCGGAGGCGAGGCGCGCGAAGATCCGCATCGGGGCCGAGGCGAACCAGGAGTTGCAGCAGGCGGTCGGGGGCGACCTGCGGGCGCTGGCGGCCGCGGTCACGCAGCTGGCCGTCGATGCCGAGTCCGGCGAGATCGACAAGGCGCTCATCCACCGCTACTTCGCGGGTCGCGCCGAGGCGTCGTCGTTCAAGGTGGCCGACGCGGTGCTGGCCGGCAACGGCGCGGTCGCGATGGAGAACCTGCGGTGGGCCCTCGAGACGGGCGTGGCGCCGGTGCTCATCACCAGCGCGTTGGCGGGATCCTTCCGCGGCATGGGCCGGCTGCTGGACGCGCAGAGCCGACGGATGTCCGGGGGCGAGCTGGCGCGGGCGCTGGGCATGCCTCCGTGGAAGATCAGGAACCTGGAGCGCACATCGCGCAACTGGCGATCCGGCGACGTCGCTCAGGCCATCCGCATCGTCGCCGAGGGCGACGCGGCGGTCAAGGGAGCGGCGACGGATGCCGACTATGCCCTGGAGAAGATGGTGCTGGCGATCCTCAAGCTGCGGAGCCGCTGACACGCGCGAGGGCACGCAAAACAGCGCCTTGACGACCGAGGGTCAAGGCGCTGTTCCTGCCAAGAGATCAGCGTGCGGCCGGGCCCGGGGCCCGGCCTGCGCAGGATCAGAGAGCGGCGACTGCCGTGGAGATGGCCGACTTACGGTTCGCGGCCTGGTTCTTGTGGATGACGCCCTTGCTCACGGCCTTGTCGAGGCTGCGGTTGGCGGCAACGGCCAGTTCGGCGGCCTTCGTGGCGTCACCGGCGGCAACGGCCTCACGGACGGCGCGGACGTTGGTGCGCAGGTTCGACTTCACGGCCTTGTTACGCTGGCGCGCGATCTCGTTGGTCTTGATGCGCTTCTTCTGGGACTTGATGTTCGCCACTGGGCAAGCCTCTTCACGGTAAGTTGGTGTACTCGGTCTGTTGCGTTTGCACGCGACGATCAAGCTTACCTTGACCGGCCGAGAGCCGCCAAATCCGCCCCGCGGCGGAGCCGTCTGGCCGCGGATCGGGGCCTCACGTAGGGTCCCATCCGGCCAGATTCCGGGGGCGGCGGGTTCCGTGAGAGACTTACCTGTCCCACATCCACTGACGAGGAACTGCATGTCCGCACCGCGCCCCGGCAAGACCGATCCGGCGATCATCCGCAACTTCTGCATCATCGCCCACATCGACCACGGCAAGTCCACGCTTGCCGACCGGATGCTGCAGTTGACCGAGGTCGTCGACGCACGCCAGATGCGCGCGCAGTACCTCGACCGGATGGACATCGAGCGCGAGCGCGGCATCACGATCAAGTCGCAGGCCGTGCGCATGCCCTGGGTCAAGGACGACCGGGCCTACGTCCTGAACATGATCGACACACCCGGGCACGTCGACTTCACCTACGAGGTCTCCCGCTCCCTGCAGGCGTGCGAGGGTGCGATCCTGCTGGTGGATGCCGCGCAGGGCATCGAGGCGCAGACGCTCGCGAACCTGTACCTCGCCATCGACGCCGACCTCACGATCATCCCGGTGCTGAACAAGATCGACCTGCCGAGCGCCAACCCCGAGAAGTACGCGGCCGAGATCGCCGGCATCATCGGCTGCGACCCCGACGACGTCCTCAAGGTCAGCGGCAAGACCGGCGCGGGCGTCGCCGAGCTTCTCGACCGCGTCGTCGAGCTGATCCCCGCCCCGCAGGGGGACCCGGCGGCCCCGGCCAGGGCTCTGATCTTCGACTCCGTCTACGACACCTACCGCGGCGTGGTGACCTACGTCCGCGTCGTCGACGGCGAGCTCGGTCATCGCGAGCGGATCCGCATGATGTCGACCAGGAGCAGCCACGAACTGCTCGAGGTGGGCGTCATCTCGCCGGAACCCGTCAAGGCCGAGGCGATCGGCGTCGGCGAGGTGGGCTACCTCATCACAGGCGTCAAGGACGTCCGCCAGTCGCGGGTCGGCGACACCGTGACGCTCGAGTCGCGGCCGGCCGAGACCGACCTCGGCGGCTACAAGAACCCCAACCCGATGGTCTACGCCGGCCTCTACCCGATCGACGGCGACGACTTCGGCCTGCTGCGCGAGGCGCTGGAGAAGCTGCAGCTCAACGACGCTGCGCTCACCTACGAGCCCGAGACCTCCGGCGCGCTGGGCTTCGGCTTCCGCATCGGTTTCCTCGGTCTCCTGCACATGGAGATCGTCCGTGAGCGCCTCGAGCGCGAGTTCAACCTGGACCTCATCTCCACGGCCCCCAACGTCGTGTACCGCGTCGTGATGGAGGACGGCACCGAGCACGTCGTCACGAACCCGTCGGAGTACCCCGAGGGAAAGATCGCCGAGGTGTACGAGCCGGTCGTGCGGGGCACGATCCTTGCGCCGTCGGAGTACATCGGGACCATCCTCGAACTGTGCCAGACGCGCCGCGGCGTCCAGCGGGGCCTCGACTACCTCAGCGAGGACCGCGTCGAGATCCGCTACACGCTCCCGCTCGCCGAGATCGTGTTCGACTTCTTCGACGCGCTGAAGTCCCGGACCAAGGGCTACGCGTCGCTCGACTACGAACCCGACGGCGAGCAGGAGGCCGACCTGGTCAAGGTCGACATCCTGCTGCACGGCGACCCCGTCGATGCCTTCTCCGCGATCGTCCACCGGGACAAGGCATACTCCTACGGTCTGCAGATGGCCTCCAAGCTCAAGGAACTCATTCCCCGACAGCAGTTCGAGGTACCCATCCAGGCCGCCATCGGCTCGCGCGTCATCGCCCGCGAGACCATCCGCGCCATCCGCAAGGACGTGCTCGCCAAGTGCTACGGCGGCGACATCTCGCGTAAGCGCAAGCTGCTGGAGAAGCAGAAGGAGGGCAAGAAGCGGATGAAGATGGTCGGCCGGGTCGAGGTGCCCCAGGAGGCATTCGTCGCGGCCCTGTCGACCTCCGAGGTCAAGAAGGGAAGCTGAGCCGCCCGATGGCCCAGCTGCCCGACGGCGACGAGGCGCCCCGCGACGGGGCGCTGCCCGCGTCATCACTCGATGCGGGGCGCCCGCTGTCGCTGTACATCCATGTGCCCTTCTGCCGGGTGCGCTGCGGCTACTGCGACTTCAACACGTACACGCCGGCCGAGCTGGGCGACCTGTCGCCCGACACCTACCTCGGCGCGGCCATGCGCGAACTCGACCTTGCCCGCCGGATCCTCGGACCCCGCAGGATCGACACGGTGTTCTTCGGAGGCGGGACCCCGACCATGCTGCCGGCCGAGGCGCTGACGGACCTGCTCCGCAGGGCCGGAGAGCTGTTCGAGGTCTCTCACGACGCGGAGATCACCACCGAGGCCAACCCGGAGACGGTTACTCGGCAGTACTTCGATGATCTTCGAAGTGGTGGTTTCACGCGCATCTCACTTGGCCTGCAGTCGGTCGTCCCGCACGTGCTGCAGGTGCTCGAACGGGTCCACACGCCGCGTCGAGGACTGGACGCGGCACGCTGGGCCAGCGAGGCCGGTTTCGAGCATGTGAGCCTCGACCTCATCTACGGCACGCCAGGGGAGAGCCGGGACGACTGGGCCGCCAGCCTCGAGGCGGTATCGTCGGCCCCGGTCGACCATGTGAGCGCGTACTCGCTGATCGTCGAGGACGGCACCCGTCTGGCGGCGCAGGTGCGCCGTGGCGAGATCGGGATGCCCGACGACGACGACCTGGCCGACAAGTACCTGATGGCCGACGAGGCGCTGACCGCCCTCGGGCTGGCCAACTACGAGGTGTCGAACTGGGCCCGGCCCGGCGGCGCCTGCCGGCACAACGTCGCCTACTGGCAGGGCGCGGACTGGTGGGGGATCGGGCCGGGGGCCCACTCGCACATCGGCGGAGTGCGGTTCTGGAACCGTAAGCATCCCCGCAGCTACGCGGCCGCGCTCGCGGCGGGCGACTCACCGGCGCTCGCCCGCGAGGTGCTGGACGACGAGCAGCGCCGCGTCGAGCGGGTGCTGCTCGAGCTCCGCATCGACTCCGGGCTGCCGCTCGACGTCCTGACCCCCGCCGAACGGGCGCGCGTCGCGGACCCGGTCGCGCGCGGACTTGCCGTCATCGACGGTGACCGTCTCAGACTCACGCGCGCGGGTCGGCTGCTTGCCGACGGTGTGACGCGCGATCTGCTGGACTGACCCCGCTGCGATCCATCGCGGTCAACTGGTGCCCACGCTGGTGAGAGCGCTCCCATGGCTCTAGGGTGGGACCCACACGCAAGGAGGCGAGCATGAGATTCCCCGCAGACTTCACCTGGGGCGCGGCCACTGCGGCGTTCCAGATCGAGGGCGCCGCTCAGGAGGACGGTCGCACCGACTCCATCTGGGACGCATACTGCCGCGCGCCGGGGGCCGTCGTCGACGGCGACACCGGCGATGTGGCCTGCGACCACTACCACCGGATGCCCGACGACGTCGCGCTGCTCGCGGACCTCGGGTTCAGGGCCTACCGTTTCTCGACCTCCTGGGCGCGGGTGTGCCCAGACGGCGCGCTGCCGAACGCCGCGGGCCTGGACTTCTACTCGAGGCTGGTCGACGAGCTGCTCGCCGCGCGGATCGAGCCGTGGCTCACGCTGTATCACTGGGACCTCCCGCAGGCCCTGCAGGAGGAGGGCGGCTGGACGAATCGCGCCACGGCCGAGCGCTTCGCCGACTACGCAGAGGCCACGTACCGCGCCCTCGGTGGGCGCGTCAGGAACTGGACAACTCTGAACGAGCCGTGGTGCTCGACTTTCCTGTCCTATGCCGGCGGTGAGCACGCGCCGGGGCACACGGACCCGCGCGAGGCGGCTGCGGCCGTGCACGTGATCCTGCTCGCGCACGGCCTCGCCTGCCAGCGGCTGCGCGCCGTCGCCGACGAGATGGGCTGGGAGCTGAACCTCGGCATCACGCTCAACTTCTCGGCGCCGATCCCCGCCGACCCCGACGACGACGGTTGCCTCGAGGCCGCCCGCCGCATCGACGGCGCGACCGCGCGGGTGTTCCTCGACCCGCTCTTCAAGGGTTCCTATCCAGACGACGTGCTCGACGACATGGCCGAGGCCGGCCTGGGGGAGAACATCCAGGAGGGCGACCTCGAGATCATCGGCGAGCGGCTCGACTTCCTCGGCGTGAACTTCTACAACGCCGTCGCGGTTGCACCGCCGGCCGACGGGGGCCCCTGGGGTGGTTCGCACCCTGACGACGGGCTCACCTACACCGGGCCAGGCGGCCGGCCGCGGCGCAGCCCCTGGGTGGGTAGCGAGCGGGTGCAGGTCGTCGACCGTGGGCTGCCGAAGACCGCGATGGGTTGGGAGGTGCACGGCCCCGACATCGGGCGGCTGCTCGTGGACCTGCACGAGGGGTGGACCGGCGAGGTCGGTATCCCGCTGTACGTCACGGAGAACGGTGCCGCCTACGACGACCAGCCTGACGCTGACGGTTTCGTGGACGACTCGTCCGACCGCGGCGCGTACTACCGCCAGCACCTCGCCGCCGTCGCGGAAGCCATCGAGCGGGGCGCCGACGTGCGTGGCTACTTCGCCTGGTCGCTGATGGACAACTTCGAGTGGGCCTTCGGATACTCGCGTCGGTTCGGGATCGTCCGCGTGGACTACGAGACGCAACGTCGCACGCCCAAGTGGTCGGCGCGCTGGTTCGGTCGCGTCATCGAGGCAGGCGAGCTGGTCGACTGACCACCCCGGTCGGACCCCTCCGAAAAACTGTCAGTGCCCGGTTCTCCCCGGTCATCCAGGGAGAACCGGGCACTGGTCGATTTTCGCGCCTCGAGCCCGAGAGCCGGGCGAGGAGGCAATGAGCGAAAGTCGTGACCGGACCGGGGGGAATCGACCACTGCCCGATTTTCGGGATGGAGTGGGCGAGTCTGTGCTACTGTATTAACTACCTAATACAGAGATACAGAAGGCACAGCGAGGAGGTGTTCCGTGGAGTTCGACCCCAGCGTCCCGATCTGGCTCCAGCTCACGGGCGAGTTCACGCGTCGCGTCGTGACCGGCAGCTGGCCGCCCGGCGCGAAGATCCCAGCGGTGCGCGAGTTGGCGGTCGACCTGAAGGTCAACCCCAACACCGTGCAGCGCGCCCTGGCGGAGCTGGAGCGCGGCGGGCTCACCCGCACCGAGCGCACGGCAGGTCGGTTCGTGACCGACGATCTGGCGGCCATCGACGCGGCCCGTCGCGGGCTCGCAGCCGAGGCCGCCACTGACTACGCACGCAAGGCGGGCGGCCTGGGGATGGACCTGGCGACCGCGCGCGAACTGCTCGGCCAGCAGTGGCTGGCCGGCACCGAGGAAGGAGACGCCAGGTGAACGCCATCGACATCACCGGCTGCACCAAGAAGTACGGCAGCCTCCCGGCCCTGAACGGGCTCAGCCTCTCGCTGCCGCCCGGCCAGATCGTCGGGCTGCTCGGCGAGAACGGCTGCGGGAAGACGACGCTGCTCAAGATCCTGGCCGGCGCGCTCACGCAGTACGACGGGGAGGTCCTGATCCACGGGCGGCGGCCCGGCCCGGAGACCAAGGCCATTGTCTCGTTCCTGCCCGACGCCAGCTTCCTGGCGGGCGGCGTGACCATCGATGAGGCCATCGCCTACTTCCGCGACTTCTTCTTCGACTTCAACGAGCCCAAGTGCCGGGACCTGCTCGGCGTCTTCGGACTCGACGCGGGCCGGAAACTCAACACCCTGAGCAAGGGCATGCGGGAGAAGGTGCAGCTCTCCCTGGCGATGAGCCGCGAGGCGAAGGTGTTCCTGCTCGACGAGCCCATCTCCGGCGTCGACCCGGCGGCCCGTGAGGTGATCCTCTCGGCCATCGTCCGCGACCTCAACCCCGACGCGCTGGTCCTGATCTCGACGCACCTGATCCACGACCTCGAACCCATCCTCGACGGCGTGGCGATGATGCGCTACGGCCAGATGCTGCTCGCCGACAGCGTCGACCACCTCCGCGAGGTGCACCACAAGTCCATCGATGAACTGTTCAGGGAGGTCTACCGATGATCAAGATGCTCTTCAAGCACGAGTTCCTGCGCACCTGGAAGCTCGTCCTCGTCGCCATCGGAGGCGGCGCCGTCATCGCCGCGCTCGGGGCGCTCGGCGCGCTCTGGTTCCCCGGCCCCGTCGGCGCGCTGACCGGAGTGCTCGGCATCCTGGTCGCGAGCGTCCTGCCGTTGGCCGTGACGCTCGGCCTCGGCGTCGACTTCTACCGCTCGACGTACGCGAAGACCGGGTACTTGACCGCGGCGCTGCCCGTGAAGGGGTCGACGATCTACGGCGTCAAGCTCGCCTATGCCTACCTGGTCACGCTGCTGAGCCTTCTGGTGGCCGTGCCGCTCGCCGCGTTCGCCATCGCGGCTCTGCTCGGCCTCTCCGGCGAGCTGACCTTCGCCGAGGCGTGGGCCGGCATCGGTGAGGTCGGAGACGTCTTCGGCGCGTTGCCCTTCTGGCTGCAGGCCTGCGTCGTGCTGCTCGTCCTGCTGTTCCCGCTCAGCAGCCTCGCCCAGTACTGGTTCGCGGTCACGGTCGGCAGCGAGTCATGGATCAACCGGCTGGGTCTCGGCGGCGTCGTGCTCACCTGGTTCGGCTACTACGTGGCGGCTCAGGTGGTCGCGGTCATCGCCGTCTTCATCCCGCCGTACCTCGACATCACCGACCCGTCCGACGTGCACGTGTTCGCCAACCCGATGCTGCTGTTCTCGGAGTACAGCGAGGGCGGCGTGCCGGTCATGGCCGTCGTGGTGGGCCTCGCCCTGGCGATCGCGGCGATCTGGTGGGGGAAGGTGTCGTACGACCGGAGGCTGGAGCTTCGCTGATACGGTCCTTGACCGTGGATCGATACGCGAAGGACGTGCTGAGCGCAGGCTGGCAGAAGTCCCACCTCAGGCAGTCCCGCGACGTGGCCGTCGAACTCGACCTGGTGGTCGAGTTCGACGACTTCTGCGGGGCGGTCGTCGGCTGGGAAAACGGCATCGTGCTGCTGGAGGATCGCCGGGGGAAGCGCCGCGGCGCGCCGTTCGGCCCTGGGTTCCTGCTCGAGGGTCAGCCGGTCGCCCTGCGTGCCCCGCTCCGTGAGGCGGCGAGGAAGCCGGCCTACACCGCCTCCGGGTCCCGCGCCTCTGCCGAGCCGCAGAAGGCGAGGGTCGCCCTCCCCAGCCGGATCTACGTCGAGGGACGCCACGACGCGGAGCTCATCGAGAAGGTCTGGGGCGACGACCTGCGCCACGTCGGCGTTGTCGTCGAGTTCCTGGGCGGCATCGACGATCTCCCCGCCATCGTCGCGGAGTTCGCGCCCGAGCCCGGACGCAGGCTCGGCGTGCTGGTAGACCACCTCGTCCCCGGCTCCAAGGAGTCGCGGATCGCGAAGCAGGTGTACCAGGCCGGCTACCGCGACACCGTGCTGATCGAGGGGCACGAGTTCATCGACATCTGGCAGGCCGTCCGGCCGCAGCGCATCGGCCGCAGGGCCTGGCCCGAGGTCCCGCGCGACGTCGACTTCAAGCTCGGCACGCTCGCGGCGCTCGGCCTGCCGCACGCCGACCAGGCGGACATCGCCCGCGGCTGGCAGGGCATCCTGGCGCGCGTCGGCGGCTGGCGTGACCTCGAGCCGCAGCTCAACACCCAGGTGGAGAGGCTCATCGACTTCGTGACGCAGGACCACCTCGAGTGAGGTGACCGTTCTCACAGCCGCGGGACAGGACCGCTAAAGTGCGTGGGTATGGACACCGAAGCCATCCTGGGGCTGCTCAAGGAGACCGCCGCTGAGGTGATCACGCCGCGGTTCCACCAGCTCGCGGCCGAGGAGATCGTCGAGAAGCGTCCCGGCGACCTCGTGACGATCGCCGACCGTGAGGCCGAGCAGCGCATCGGCGCGCGCCTGGCGCACGCCTTCCCCGCCGCGGTCATCGTCGGCGAGGAAGCCGTCTTCTCCGACCCCGGGCTGCTGAGCGCTCTGGCCGGCGCCGACCACGCCTTCGTCATCGACCCGATCGACGGGACCAGGAACTTCGTGCGCGGCCGCGACGAGCACGGGGTGATGCTCGCGGAGACGCGTGGGGGCATCACGACCCGCGGCTGGATCTGGCAGCCGATGACCGGCCGCGCCTACGTCGTCGAGCGTGGCTCGGGGGTCAGGCTCAACGACGAGGCGGTCACCCGGGCGCAGCACGACAGGGCGCCGCTGGGGGCGTCATCGAAGAAGAGGTTCGTCGGCTACGACGCAGACGGCCACCTCAGCCCCGCTGTGCTCAGCCACTTCTGCTGCGCGTTCGACTACCCGGCCGTGCTCCACGGCGACATCGACTTCATGGCCTACACGTCCATGCACCCGTGGGACCACCTCGCCGGATCGCTCATGATCACCGAACACGGGGGAGTCAGCCGCACGATCGAAGGGCTGGCCTACACGCCCACCTCTAAAGGGAAGGGACTCATCATCGCAGGAGACACCGTGAGCTGGATGGCAGCGCAGCAGTACTGGCCGGTGGCGTGATGGCGCGCAAGGCACAACCCCGCCCCTCGATCCGCGACGTCGCGGCCCTGGCGGGCGTCTCGTACCAGACGGTCTCGCGGGTCATCAACGAGCCGCAGCGGGTCCGCCCCGCCACCGCGCAGCGCGTCAACGAGGCCATCGCCGAACTCGGCTACCGGCCGAGCAAGGCCGCGCGCTCGCTGGTGACGCGCGACTCCATGACCATCGGGGTCGTCGCCTACCACGGCGAGCTCTACGGCCCGCACCAGATGACGCTGGCGATCGACGAGGGCGCCCGGGCCCGCGGCTACGCCACCGCGACGGTCACGGTGCGCGACGACTCCGACGAGTCGCTCGCGGAGGCGCGCGAACACCTCCTCGGCCTCGGCGTCGACGGGGTCGTGATCATCGCCTGGACGAGCGCCATGCTCGAGCTGGCCCGTACCTTCGCCGCAGAGCTCCCCACGTGCGTCATCGCCGAAGGACAGGTTCCGCCCGGCATCGCCCGCGCGCACAGCGACCACTTCTCCGGCGCCCACCAGGCCACCAGCGCCCTGCGGGCGGCCGGCAGGCGCCGCATCGCGCACCTGAGCGGCCCCGTCGAATGGCTGGAGGCGCGCACCCGTATCGAGGGGTGGAAGGCCGCCGCCGGCGCCGCCTGCGGCCCCCTCGTCGAGGCCGGGTGGGGCGTGCGCGGCGGCTACCTCGGCGTGGACCGGATCCTTGAGGCCGACGACTCGGTCGACGCCATCTTCGCGTCCAACGACCAGGTCGCCGTCGGGGCGCTGCGCCGGCTGCAGGAGCTGGGTCTCGACGTGCCCGGTCGGGTGGCCCTCGTCGGCTACGACGACCTCGACATCGCGCCCTACCTGCGGGTGCCGCTGGCCTCCGTGCGCCAGCCATTCGCCGAGGTCGGCTCGGCGGCGGCCGAGCTGCTGTTCGAGGTGGTCGAGGGGGGCGAACCCGGTTCCCGCACGCTGCCCGCGCAGTACGTGCCCCGAGAGTCGGCGGGGATTCCCGCAGCCGGGTAGGTGCCCCTCCGTTGACCCCGGAATCGCGGCCGGGTAGCATGATGTGTGAACGGTCACATGGCGGTGCCGTGCAGTCAGGCCGATGCCGCCACTGGCGCCTCAAACCCCGGAGGAGATGTATGACCATCCGCCTTGCCGACCTGCCGGCCGATGTGCAGGAGGAGGTCGCCGCGACGCGCACCATCGTCGCCGACCTGCACGCCGAACTGCCCCGATGGGAACTCGTCGTCTGGACCGCCGGTAACGTCTCGCAGCGCATCCGTTGCGCGGACCGCATCGGGCAGGACCTGTTCGTCATCAAGCCGTCCGGCGTGTCCTACGACCAGCTCTCGCCCGAGGCGATGGTCGTGTGCACGCTCGACGGGAAGAAGATCGACGACGGCACGCCCGACAGGCTGCAGCCGTCCAGCGACACCGCCGCGCACGCCTACGTCTACGAGCACCTGGACCGCGTCGGCGGCGTCGTGCACACGCACTCCACCTACGCGACCGCCTGGGCGGCCCGCGGCGAGGAGGTGCCCTGCGTCCTGACGATGATGGCCGACGAGTTCGGCGGCCCCATCCCGATCGGCCCCTTCGCCCTGATCGGCGACGACTCGATCGGCCGCGGCATCGTCGAGACTCTGAAGGACTCCCGCAGCCGCGCCGTCCTCATGCAGAACCACGGCCCCTTCACCATCGGCACCGACGGCCGCGACGCCGTCAAGGCGGCCGTCATGGTCGAGGAGGTCGCCCGCACCGTGCACATCTCGCGCCAGCTCGGCGAACTCATCCCCATCGAGCAGTCAAAGATCGACTCGCTCTTCGACCGCTACCAGAACGTCTACGGACAGAAGTAGGAGAGACCATGGAAAACCCGTACGCAGGCCGGAAGGTCTGGTTCTTCACCGGCTCGCAGGACCTCTACGGCCCCGAGGTCCTCCAGCAGGTGGAGGAGCAGGCCAGGCAGGTCGTCGCCGACCTCAACGCCTCCGACGAGATCCCCTTCGAGATCGAGTGGCGCCCGACCCTCAAGGACCGCGTCGCGATCCAGCGCGCCATGGTCGAGGCCAACGCCGACGAGTCCGTCGTGGGCGTCATCTGCTGGATGCACACGTTCAGCCCCGCCAAGATGTGGATCCTGGGCCTCGACGCCCTGGCCAAGCCCATGCTGCACCTCCACACGCAGGCCAACGAGGCCCTGCCGTGGGACACCATCGACATGGACTTCATGAACCTGAACCAGGCCGCCCACGGCGACCGCGAGTTCGGCTACATCGTCAGCCGGCTGGGCAAGCAGCGCAAGATCGTCGTCGGGCACGCCAGCCACGCCGACGTGCAGCACAAGGTAGCCGTCTGGGCGCGCGCCGCCACCGGCTGGGCCGAGCTGCGCACCATGAAGCTCGCACGCTTCGGCGACAACATGCGCAACGTCGCCGTCACCGAGGGCGACAAGACCGAGGCGGAGCACAAGCTCGGCGTCTCCATCAACACGTGGGGCGTCAACGAGGTTGTCGCCGCCGTCGAGGCCGTCTCCGACGCGGACGTCGATGCGCTGGTCGCCACCTATGAGGACCTCTACGACGTGGCCCCCGAGCTCCGCAAGGGCGGGGACCGTCACGAGTCGCTGCGCTACGGTGCGCGCCAGGAGATCGCGATGCGCGGCTTCCTCGAGTCGGTGGGAGCCAAGGGCTTCACCGACACCTTCGAGGACCTCGGCGGCCTGAGGCAGCTCCCCGGCCTGGCCGCGCAGCGCCTGATGGCCGACGGCTACGGCTTCGGCGCCGAGGGCGACTGGAAGACCGCCATCCTCGTGCGGCTGGCCAAGGTGATGGGCTACGGCCTGCCCGGCGGCGCCTCGCTGATGGAGGACTACACCTACGAGCTGACCCCCGGCAAGCAGAAGATCCTCGGCGCGCACATGCTCGAGGTCTGCCCGTCGCTGACCACCTCGAAGCCGACGCTGGAGATCCACCCGCTCGGCATCGGCGACCGCGAGGACCCTGTCCGCCTGGTCTTCAACACGGACCCGGGCGAGGCCATCGTCGTGGCCATGTCCGACCTGCGCGACCGCTTCCGCCTGACCGCCAACGTGGTCGACGTCGTCGAGCCCGACCAGCCGCTGCCCAAGCTGCCGGTCGCGCGCGCCGTCTGGGAGCCCCGCCCGAACCTGTCGACGTCCGCCGAGTGCTGGATCACCGCCGGCGCCGCGCACCACACCGTGATGTCGACCGCCGCGGGCCTCGAGCACTTCGAGGACTTCTCCGACATGGCCGACATCGAGCTGGCGCTGATCGACGAGAACACCACCACCCGTGGGTTCGCGGCCGAGCTGCGCTACAACGCCGCGGTGCGCAAGTTCACCGACGGCCTGCGCTGATCCGACGCCAGAGGGCGGCGCCTCCCATGGGGGGAGGCGCCGCCCTCTCGTCGTGTCCGGGGGCATCAGAGGCCGAAGATCGGCAGCTGTTTCCTCGGCGTGATGCCCTTGGCGGCCAGCTCCGCGTACGCCTTGGGGAGCGCGACGGCGAGCGTCTCGGGCGAGAAGGGCCACTCGGTCGCGGCCGCCGCGTCCTCCAGCGCGGTGCCCTGCTGGATCAGCATCTCCGTCTGCCCGTAGAGCATCGAGATCTCGGCCCGGGCGATGAAGGCGAAGTCCCGGTCCACGACGTCTCCATGGCCCGGCACGAACCGCGTGGTCGCGTTCGTGGCGCCCAGCACCCCGTCGAGGAACGTCGGCCAGTTGCTCAGGTTGGTGGTCTCGTCGACCTGGATGTCCGCGCCCTCCTCGAGCAGGTCCCCGGCGATCACCACGTTTTCGCCAGGAACGAACACGACGACGTCGCTGCGGGTGTGCGCCTCGCCGAAGTGCAGCGCCTCGACCCGCTGGTTGCCCAGGTCCACCGAGACGGCCATCGAGAAGGTGCGGGTCACCGGCACTGCCGTCAGGTTCTCGTGGGCCAGCGACTCGACCTCTCCCATGCCGTTGAGGCCGCCGTAGTGGTCCTCGTGTGCGTGCGTGAGGATCACGTGCGTGACGGGCACCCCTGCTCGCTCCGCGGCCGACGCGATCAGCTCCGCCCCCTGCGCGGGCGTGTTCCCGGCATCCACGAGCAGCGCGGCGTCGTCGCCGACCACCAGCGTCGAGTTCACTCGGTGGGGCTCGAGGCGGGTCACGAGCACGCGTTCGGTAACGGGGGTCCAGGTCATCGACATGGGTCACATCATAATTCGGCGCTACACTGGCACTCGGCATCCGAGAGTGCCAGGATTCCACGGGAGGTGACATGCTGGACGACCGCAAACTCGAGGTCCTCAAGGCCATCGTCACCGACTACGTGGCCAGCCGCGAGCCCGTCGGCTCCAAGGCCCTTGTCGAACGCCACCAGCTGGACGTGTCCGCCGCCACAGTCCGCAACGACATGGCCGCGCTGGAGGAGGAGGGCTACATCATGCAGCCCCACACCAGCGCCGGACGCATTCCCACGGACAAGGGCTACCGGCTGTTCGTCGACAAGCTGTCGAAGGTCAAGCCGCTGTCGACCGCGGAGCGTACGGCCATCACGACCTTCCTCGGCGGGACGGCCGACGTCGACGACCTCGTCAGCCGCACGGTCAGGCTGCTCGCCCAGCTGACGCGCCAGGTCGCCATCGTGCAGTACCCCATCGCGCAGCGCGACGTCATCCGGCACCTCGACCTCGTGACGCTGAGCCCCGAGCGGCTCCTGGTCATCGTCGTGCAGTCCAACGGCCGCGTCGACCAGACGACGCTCGAGGCCCCGGTGCTCGACGAGCCGCGCCTGCAGGCGCTGCGGGTCCGGATCGCCTCGGCCATCGTCGGGCAGACGGCGGCCGACGCCGCCAGCGTGCTCGCCGGGTTCCTGGAGACCATCGCCCCGGAGGACCGGGCGCTGGCCGGCCCGGTCGTGGCCGCGGTCCTCGAGGCCATCGCGACGCAGCCCGCCTCGCAGGTTCTCGTGGCGGGCGTCCCGAACCTCGCCGGCACCGCGTTCGAGGCCAACATGCGGCCGCTGCTGGAGGCGCTCGAGGAGCAGGTCGTGCTGCTCCGGCTCCTCGGCGAGGCCGCGGGCGACGACGTCACCGTGCGCATCGGCCAGGAGAACCGGGCGCAGGGCTTCCACGCCACCAGCCTGGTGGCCGCCGGCTACGGCGCCCAGTACGGTGCCTCGCTGGGGGTCGTCGGCCCCACCCGCATGGACTATCCCTCCACCATCGCCGCGGTCCGCGCCGTGGCACGCTACGTGAGCCGTATCCTCACCGAAGGCTGACAGCCCAACCGAGAAGAGACATGACCAAGGACTACTACGACATCCTCGGCGTCGAGCGCGACGCAACCCCCGAGGCCATCAAGAAGGCGTACCGTCGCCGCGCCATGAAGGTGCACCCCGACGTCGCGCCCGACGATGCCGACGCGGCCGAGAAGTTCAAGGAGCTCAGCGAGGCCTACGAGGTGCTGAGCGACGCGAACAAGCGCGCCGTGTTCGACAGGGGCGGGGACCCGATGTCCGGGGCGGGCTCCGCGGGCTTCAGCGGCTTCGGCGGGGGATTCTCCGGGGGCTTCGACTTCACCAACCTCGTCGACGCGATGTTCGGCCAGGCCGGCGGCCGCGGGCCGCGCTCGCGCGTGCGGCAGGGCCAGGACGCGCTCGTGCGCGTCACGCTGCAGCTGCACGAGGCCGTCTTCGGGGTGACCAAGCCCGTCAAGGTCGCCACCGCCGTCGTGTGCCCGAAGTGCTCCGGCAAGGGTGGCGAGCCCGGCTCCGAGCCCGTCACGTGCTCGACGTGTGACGGCGCCGGCGAGGTGACCGCGATCCAGCGGAGCTTCCTCGGCGACATCCGCACCACGCAGGCCTGCCCGACGTGCCGCGGCTACGGCACGATCATCCCGCAGCCCTGCTCCGAGTGCTCCGGCGAGGGCCGCGTGCGCACCACGCGGACCCTGCAGGTCAAGATCCCCGCGGGCGTCAGCACCGGCATCCGCATCCACCTGGAGGCCCAGGGCGAGGTCGGCCCCGGCGGCGGCCCCGCCGGCGACCTGTACGTCGAGCTGTCGGTCGCCGACCACGAGACGTTCCGCCGCGACGGCGACAACCTCGAGATGGTCGTGAAGCTGCCCATGACGGCCGCGGCGCTCGGCACCACCGTCAACGTCACGACGCTCGAGGCCGAGTGGGAGGGCTCCGACCCGGCAGACCGCAGCGTCGCCGTCGACATCCCCGCCGGCACGCAGTCCGGCACCCGCATCGCGCTCAAGGACCGCGGCGTGCCGAAGCTGCGCGGCGGCGGCCGCGGCGAGCTCGGCGTCACGGTGCTCGTGCAGACCCCGACGAAGCTGGATGACCAGCAGCGCGACCTGCTGCGCCAGCTCGCCGAGTCGCGCCACGAGGACCACCCGGAGGCGGAGACCGCGAAGCACGGCAAGGGCGTGCTCGGCAAGCTCTCCGAGTGGTTCACCTCGTGACCTTCCCCCTGTTCCTGGCCGACTTCGACGATTCCGTCGTCGTCGGCTCGAGGATCTCCGTCGTGGGGGAGGAGGCGCACCACGGCATCGTGAAGCGCATCGCCCCCGGCGAGTCGGTCCTGCTCAGCAACGGCGCGGGACTCGGCCTGACCGGCACGGTGGTGGCCGTCGACAAGCGGGAGTTCGTCGTCGAGGTCACGGCCCTCGAGCCCGTGGGCGACCGGGTCTGGAATTGGACGGTCGTGCAGGCGCTCGCCAAGGGCGACCGGTCCGACCTCGCCGTCCAGATGGCCACCGAGCTGGGTGCCTGCCGCATCCTCGCCTGGCAGGCGTCGCGCTCGATCGTGCGCTGGTCCGGGGACAGGGGCGACAAGTCGCTCGCCAGGTGGCGGGCCACGGCCCGGGAGTCGGCCAAGCAGGCGCGTCGCATGGTCGTCCCCATCGTCGAGGCCGCCTCGACGGCAGACGTCGTGGCCGCCATCGGCTCCGTGGACGTCGCGCTCGTGCTGCACGAGGACGCCGAGGTGCACATCGCCGACGTCGTGCTGCCCGACCGGGGGACCGGGCTGGTCATCGTCGGCCCCGAGGGCGGCATCTCCGGCGAGGAGCTCGACCGCTTCGTCGCCGCGGGAGCCCGGCCGGTGCTGATCAGCGACGGCGTCCTGCGCACCTCGACCGCCGCGGCCGTCGCGCTCGGCCAGCTCGACGTCCTGGCCCGCCGATGACCGGCTTCTCCTTCGACGTCACCCACCGGCTCGACGGCGCCCCCGGCCGCGCGGGCGTCATCCACACGCCGCACGGCGACATCGAGACCCCCGCCTTCGTGGTCGTCGGGACCAAGGCGACCGTCAAGGCCGTGCTGCCGGAGAGCGTCGCGGAGCTCGGCGCCCAGGCCGTGCTCGCCAACGCCTACCACCTGTACCTCAGGCCCGGCTCCGACCTGATCGACGAGGCCGGCGGCCTCGGGCGGTTCATGAACTGGCCCGGCCCCACGTTCACCGACTCCGGCGGCTTCCAGGTGATGAGCCTCGGCGCAGGGTTCCGCAAGGTGCTCGCGATGGACACCAAGGGGCTCGCGAACGACGACGTCATCGCCGAGGGGAAGACCCGCAGGGCGCACGTCGACGAGGACGGCGTCACGTTCGTCTCGCACCTCGACGGCACGAAGCACCGCTTCACGCCCGAGGTCTCGATGCGAATCCAGCACGAGCTCGGCGCCGACATCATGTTCGCGTTCGACGAGCTGACCACGCTCATGAACACCCGCGCCTACCAGGAGGACTCCGTCGAGCGGACCCACCGGTGGGCCGTGCGCTGCCTCGCGGAGCACGCGAAGCTGACCCGGGAGCGCGTCGACAAGCCGTATCAGGCGTTGTTCGGCGTCATCCAGGGCGCCCAGTACGAGGACCTGCGCCGCCGGGCCGCCTCCGGGCTGGCCGCCCTCGAGGTCGACGGTACGAGCTTCGACGGCTTCGGGCTGGGCGGGGCGCTGGAGAAGGAGAACCTCGGGGAGATCATCGGCTGGATGGTCGACGAGCTGCCCGAGGACAAGCCCCGCCACCTGCTCGGCATCTCCGAGCCGGACGACTTCTTCGCGGCCGTCGAGATGGGCGTCGACACGTTCGACTGCGTCAACCCGTCGCGCGTCGCGCGCAACGCGGCCATCTACACGGCCGACGGGCGCTACAACGTCAACACCGCCAGGCACCGACGCTCGTTCATCCCGCTGGAGGAGGGCTGCGACTGCTACACCTGCGCGCACTACACGCGGGCCTACCTGCACCACCTCTTCAAGGCCAAGGAGATGCTGGCCTCGACGCTGGCGACGATCCACAACGAGCGCTTCACGGTCCGCCTGGTCGACAACATCCGGGAGGCGCTGAAGGCCGGCGAGTTCCTCGCCTTCCGCGACGAGTTCCTCGGCCGGTTCTACGGGGACTCCTCGCCCGTCGGCTGACCGGCCGGGTTCGGCCCCGCGGTAGCGTGGGGGCCATGCAGTACGCACAGCTGGGGCGCAGCGGCGCCCGCGTCTCCCGCCTGGTGCTGGGGACCATGAACTTCGGCCCGCACACCGACGAGGCGGACGCGTTCGCCATCATGGACCGCGCCTTCGACGAGGGCATCAACTTCTTCGACACCGCCAACGTCTACGGCGGCGTCGAGCACCGCGGCTGGACCGAGGAGATCGTGGGCCGCTGGCTGGCGAAGTCCGGCCACCGCGACGAGATCGTGCTCGCCACCAAGGTGTTCGGCAAGATGAGCGAGCGCATCAACGACCGCGGCCTGTCGGCCTTCAACATCCGCCGGGCGGTCGAGGACTCGCTGAGGAGGCTCGGCACCGACCACATCGACCTCTACCAGATGCACCACGTCGACCGGGACACCGGTTGGGACGAGATCTGGCAGGCGATGGACGTCCTCGTGACGCAGGGGAAGATCACCTACGTCGGCAGCTCGAACTTCGCCGGCTGGCACATCGCGCAGGGCTCCGAGGCCGCCCGCGCCCGCCACGGCCTCGGCCTGGTGACCGAGCAGTCGCTGTACAACCTGCTCGCCCGCGACATCGAACTCGAGGTGCTCCCCGCGGCCCAGCACTACGGGCTCGGCGTCATCGCGTGGTCGCCGCTGGCCTCCGGTCGTCTCGGCGGCTCCTCCGGCGGCGTGCGTCGGGCCGGGTACAAGGTCGACGACGCCAAGGCCGCGGCCCTGGCGAAGTGGGAGGACTTCTGCGCCGAGCTGGAGGTCAGGCCCGGCGAGGCCGCCCTCGCGTGGCTGCTGCACCGCCCCGGCGTGCTCGGCCCCATCGTCGGCCCCCGCACGCTCGACCAGCTGACCTCCGCCCTCGCGGCGTTCGACATCACGTTCGGCGAGGACGCCCTGGCGCGGATCGACGAGATCTTCCCAGGCCCCGGCGGCCCCGCCCCGGAGGCCTACGCCTGGTGATCCCTCGGCCGCGCCGGACTCAGACAACGGGGTCCGGCTCGGCCGCGCGGCCGGCGTAGGACGGCTCGAGCCGCTTCACGACGCGGATCACGCGGTACGTGACGGGCAGGAAGACAGCCTCCACGCCGACCTTCCACAGGTAGCCGACCAGGATGTAGTTGACCATCGTCCCGCCCGAGATGACGCCGCCGAAGGCGATCAGGCAGAACAGGATGGTGTCGGCCGCCTCGCCGACCACCGTCGAGCCGAGCAGGCGCGCCCACAGCGACCGCTCGTCGGTGCGCTCCTTCAGCTTCACCAGCACCCATGCATTCAGCAGCTGGCCGGCCAGGTAGCCGACCAGCGACGCGACGACGATCCGCGGCACGAAGCCCAGCACCGCCAGGAACGCCTCCTGGTTCGCGTAGTCCGCAGCCGGCGGCAGCGCCCCGACCACCACGAAGGTCAGCGACGCCAGGACGGACACCGCGAAGCCGATGAAGATCGCGCGCCTGGCCCCCCTCAGCCCGTAGACCTCGGCGAGCACGTCGCCCAGCACGTACGTCAGCGGGAACAGCAGTGCACCGCCGTCCGTGATGAGCGGCAGCAGCGGGAACCCCCACAGCGTCAGCTCGGGGCCGAGCTGGATCAGCTTCGTCGCGGCGATGTTCGAGATCAGCAGCAGCGCGCAGAACAGCGCAACGACGACGTCGAAGACGCCGCGGGGACTCTCGGCGAAACGGGTGCGGGAGGTGGGCGTCACGGGTCAGATCCTACGGCCGACGCGCCGCGCGGCCTCATCGGGACCCTCCGCTCCGGCCCGGCGGAGGCCTGATCGGAGGGGAATGCGCGACGCCCGGGGGTTTCGCCTGAACCTGTCGCCCGGGGGTGGCAGACTCAGCACATGAGCGAAGAATTCGGAGACGGAATCCCCGAGGGATCGGAGCAACTCGACCAGCTTCAGCGGTCTGACTCGCTGATCGACCGCGGCGTCGACGACGTGCTGGACGAGGGCTACATCGCCCCGGACAACTGGTCGCCCGCCCAGGGCTTCGGCAACACGCCCGAGGAGATGCGTCAGGGGGAGACCCTCGAGCAGCGGATGAGACAGGAGATCCCCGAGCCCGTCCCGGATGTCGAGAACTGGAACCCCAACAACGAGAAGCGTGAGGTCGGAGCCGAGCGGGCCGGCCGGCTGATGCACGTGCAGGGCAGCGGCCGGGAGGACACGCTAGGCGTGGATGTCGGCATCAGCGGAGGCGCTGCGTCGGCCGAGGAGGCCGCGATGCACATCATCTCGGACGACCAGAGCGACGACGACATCATCGAGTGAGCCGGGCCGCACCCCGGTAGTAAGCTGGGACGCCGGGCGAGACACGCCCACACCGACCAGGAGTGAACCCTGAACAGCAGCAACGCACACGACCTGCAGCTCGCGACGCGCACCGTGATGGTGCCGAGCTCGATCGACATGGTCAGCCTGCTCGGACCGAGCGACGCCTTCCTGCGGATCCTCGAGGACCAGCTGGCCGCCGACATCCACGTGCGCGGCGCGCGGGTCACGATCAGCGGTGCCGCCGACCAGGTCGCGAAGGCGGCGGAGATCGTCACCGAACTCGTCACCATCCTGCGCACCGGTCAGGGGCTGACCAGCGAGACCGTCGAGCGCGTCATCGGCATGGCAGACGACCCGCACGCGGCCGCCGCCGAGATCCTGACGCAGAACATCGTCAGCTCGCGCGGGCGGGCCGTGCGTCCCAAGACGCTCAACCAGAAGCGGTACGTCGACGCGATCGACCGCCACACCGTCGTGTTCGGCATCGGGCCGGCGGGCACCGGCAAGACCTACCTCGCCATGGCGAAGGCGGTGCAGGCCCTCCAGAACAAGGAGGTCAGCCGCATCATCCTGACGCGCCCCGCGATCGAGGCGGGGGAGCGTCTCGGGTTCTTGCCCGGCACGCTGAACGACAAGATCGACCCCTACCTGAGGCCGCTCTACGACGCGCTGCACGACATGGTCGAGCCGGACTCGGTGCCGAAGCTCCTGACGTCCGGGACGGTCGAGGTCGCGCCGCTGGCCTACATGCGCGGGCGCACGCTCAACGACGCGTTCATCATCCTCGACGAGGCGCAGAACACGTCGATGGAGCAGATGAAGATGTTCCTCACGCGCCTCGGCTTCGGCTCGAAGATCGTCGTCACCGGAGACATCACCCAGATCGACCTGCCCGGCGGCACCCGCTCCGGGCTCCGGGGCGTGCAGGACGTCCTCGACGGCGTCGACGACATCGCCTTCTGCACGCTGACGTCGCGCGACGTCGTGCGGCACAAGCTCGTCGGCCGGATCGTCGCCGCCTACGACCAGTTCGAGAGCCTCAACCAGCCCCGGGAGCAGCACCGCCGATGATCGACATCAACAACGAGTCAGGCCTCGAGGCCGACGAGCTGGGGCTGGTGGCGCTCGCGCGCTTCGCGCTGGCGCAGCTGCGGATCCACCCGCAGGCCGACCTGTCGATCCTGCTGGTCGACGAGAAGACCATGGAGGACTACCACGAGCGGTTCATGGACCTGCCCGGCCCGACCGACGTGATGAGCTTCCCCATGGACGAGCTCCGTGCGCCCGCCGAGGATGAGGAGCCGCCGAGCGGCCTGCTCGGCGACATCGTGCTCTGCCCGGCCGTCACCGCCAGGCAGGCGGCCGAGAACGGCCGCCTCCCCAACGCCGAGGCCGAGTACCTCCTGATCCACGGGCTGCTGCACCTCCTGGGGCACGACCACGCAGAGCCGGAGGAGAAGGCCGTCATGTTCGGGCTCAACGACAAGATCATCGCCGCCTGGGAACTGGCCCGCCCGTGACACAGGCCGAATGGATCCAGGTCATCGGCGCGCTCGTGTGCGCCGTCGCCGCGTCCCTCCTGGCCGCCGTGGAGACCGCCCTGAGCGTCATCACACGTTCCCGGGCCGAGCGGCTCGTCGAGCAGGGGGTCCGCGGTGCCGAGCGGATCCGGCTCATCGCGGCCGACCCCGCGCCGTCGATCAACGCAGTGATGTTCACGCGTGCCGCCTTCGAGACAGCGTCGATCGTGCTGGCCGCCATCGTGATGTTCACGCAGTTCCCGGCCGACTGGGTCCGTGCGCTCGTGACGATCGCCATCATGCTCACGGTGTCGTTCATCCTGTGGGGGGTGGCCCCGCGCACGCTGGGCAGGCAGAACCCCGAGAAGACGCTCACCATCTTCGGCCCACTGGTCAGCGGCCTCACCACCGTGCTCGGCCCCGTCGCGCAGCTCATGATCCTCATCGGCAACGCGCTGACCCCGGGCCGCGGTTACGCGGACGGGCCGTTCGCGAGCGAGGCCGAGCTGCGTGACCTCGTCGACATCGCCGAGGCGAACGAGGTCATCGAGGCCGGCGAGTCCAAGATGATCCATTCGGTGTTCGAGTTGGGCGACACGATCGTCAAGGAGGTCATGGTCCCGCGCACCGACATGGTGTACGTGACCCGCGACAAGACGCTGCGCCAGCTGCTGAGCCTCGCCCTGCGCTCGGGCTTCTCGCGCATCCCCGTCATCGGCAAGGACCTCGACGACATCCTCGGGGTCGTGTACCTCAAGGACGTGTCCAAACGCATCTACGACTTCCCCGACGCGGAGCGGCAGGAGAGTGTGGGCGACATCATGCGGCCCGCCGCGTTCTGCCCCGACTCCAAGCCGGTCAGCGAGCTCCTGCACGACATGCAGCTCAGCCACTCGCACCTCGTCGTCGTCATCGACGAGTTCGGCGGCACCGCGGGGCTGGCGACGATCGAGGACATCCTCGAGGAGATCGTCGGCGAGATCGTCGACGAGTACGACACCGACCAGCCCGCGGTCCAGGACCTGGGGGAGGGACGGTTCCGCGTCTCGGCACGGCTCCCCGTCGACGAGCTCGGCGCCCTGTTCGACGAGAGGATCGACGACGACGACGTCGAGACCGTCGGCGGGCTGATGGCCAAGCAGCTCAACCTCGTACCCATTCCCGGATCGCGCACCGTGGTGAGCGACATCGAACTGATCGCCGACAGGGCGATCGGCCGCCGCCACCAGATCGGCACCGTCCTGGCCCGCAGGCTCAGCGACGAGGAGCTCGCGGAACTCCGCGGCGAAGAAGGAGAACCCGAAGATGACTGACACCGCATTCCACTCGGGCTTCGCCTGTTTCGTGGGGCGTCCGAACGCCGGCAAGTCGACGCTGACCAACGCGCTCGTCGGCCAGAAGATCGCCATCGCGTCCAGCAAGCCACAGACCACGCGGCACGCGGTGCGCGGCATCATCACGCGTGACGACGGCCAGCTCGTCCTCATCGACACCCCCGGGCTCCACCGCCCCCGCACGCTGCTGGGCCAGCGCCTCAACGACCTCGTCTACGAGACCTGGAGCGAGGTCGACGTCGTCGGCGTGTGCCTGCCGTGCGACCAGCGGATCGGCCCCGGCGACAAGTTCATCATCTCGGAGATCGCCAAGCTGCCGAAGAAGCCGACGCTCATCGCGCTGGCCACCAAGACCGACCTCGTGACGAAGGAGCGGCAGCTGTCGCACCTGGTGGACGTCGCGGCCGTGGCCGAGGAGCTCGGGGTGACGTGGGCCGAGGTCATCCCCTGCTCCGCGACGGCCGGGGATCAGGTCGACACCGTCCGTGACGTTCTCATCTCGCTGCTGCCCGAGGGCCCGGCCTACTACCCGGACGGCGAGATCACCGACGAGCCGGAGGAGACGCTGATCGCGGAGCTGATCCGCGAGGCCGCTCTGGAGGGAGTCCGCGACGAGCTGCCCCACTCCATCGCCGTCGTCATCGACGAGATCATGCCGCGACCCGACCGCCCGGAGGACAAGCCGTTGACCGACGTGTTTGCGTCGATCGTCGTCGAGCGGGAGTCCCAGAAGGGCATCATCATCGGCCACAAGGGCGCCCGCCTGCGCGAGATCGGCACGACGGCCCGAGAGCAGATCAACCGCCTGCTGGGCACCCGCGTGCACCTGAATCTGCACGTCAAGGTGCTCAAGGAATGGCAGCGCGACGCGAAATACCTGAACCGGTTGGGGTTCTGAGAGCCTCAAACGCGCAGTCGCTCTGATCGTTTCGGCCAACCCAGTAACTTTCCGGTTACGAGGACTTTTCGACGCTTCCCAATCACCGTGGCCCTTCCTAGTGTTCCGGGTAACAGCCAGTCCGGCTGCTTATTGCTAGGAAGGCACCACACGTGAACCATCGTGTCCTCAAGCTCGGCGTCCTGGCCACTGCCAGTGTTCTTGCGCTCTCCGCGTGCGGGGGATCATCCACCCCGTCATCCACGGACGCCTCCGCAGGCGAGTCGATCGACCCGGCAGACCTCACCACCACCATCAGCATCCTCGCGCCGTCCTACGCGGACAGCTCGGAGGCTGACTGGCAGACCATCATCGACGAGTTCCACAAGACCTACCCGAACGTCGAGGTGAAGCTCCAGATCGAGGGCTGGGACGGATTCACCGAGAAGGTCTCCGCCCGCATCCAGGCCGGGGACTACCCCGACATCCTCAACGACAACGCATTCGCCGGCTCCGCGGATGCCGGACTGCTCTACGACATCAGTGACGTGATGAGCCCGGAGACCATCGCCGCCATCGAACCCTCCCTGCTCGCCAACGGCGTCGGAGCCGACGGCACCCAGTGGGCAGCCCCGGACATCGCCAGCGCACGCATGCTCGTCTACAACACCGATCTGTTCAAGAAGGCGGGCATCACGGAGGCCCCGAAGTCCTGGGCCGAGCTGGAGGACGCGGCCGGCAAGCTCGTCGCCCTCGGCGACGGCGTTGTCGGGTACGGTATGCCGCTCGGCGAGGAGGAGGCACAGGTCGAGTCCTCCCTGTGGCTGTGGGGCGCCGGCGGAACCTGGGTGGATGGTGAGAACCTCACTGCCACCAGCCCCGAGGCTGTCGAGGGCTTCACGGAGATGAGGAAGCTGTTCGAGGCGGGTCTCACCCAGCCCAAGCTGGAGGACAACAGGCAGGACATCACCAACCTGATGCAGGCGGGCACTCTCGGCATGATGGTGGGCCACTCGCAGGTCGTGGTCGACTCCGAGGCCAAGGGGGTCAACGTCGCGCTCGCCCCCGTTCCGGACAAGGACGGCGGCGACGGCGTCGCAACCGGCGTGACGGACTTCATCGTCGCCTTCAACAATGACGATGCTGACCGGAAGGCAGCGACCGGTGCATTCCTTGACCTCATGTACTCCGATGCCATGTACGAGTCGTGGTACAAGGGCACCAAGCTGCTGCCCGTGACAACGAGCATGATCGAGAAGGCAAAGAGCGAGGCATCGACCGAGAACGAGAAGGGATTCCTGGACGCGCTGTCCATCGTGAAGTTCCTTCCCGTCGGCAACACGGCGTGGGATGCCCTGCAGTCCGCGCTCCAGGGCAGCGCCTACAAGGTCGGCACAGAGGACCCCGCCGAACTGCTCGCCCAGATCCAGGCGCAGGTCGACGCGCAGGGCTGATCAGATCCGGTGAACCGGCGGGAGGCGCGGCCGGGTGTCGCGCCTCCCGCCCTCCGGCCCGCCTGGTTCCAGAAAGGTCCATCCTCCTTGTCTCTCAATGCCACCGCAGAAGCGGCGATCATCAGGAGGCCGTCGCGGCTGCGTGAGGCCGCGACGGCCGTCCCCTGGCTGTTGCCGTCGCTGATCCTCATCGCGGGTGTGGTTCTCTACCCAGCGTGTCTCATGGTCTACACGTCGTTCTTCAAGTACACCAAGCAGGGCATCCGGAAGGGTGACGACCCGATTGGCCTCGACAACTACATCGGCCCTGCGGGCGCGCTCACCTTCCCGGGGGTGCCGATCGGCAGGATCCTGCTGAACACCGTCGTGTGGGTCGTGGTCGTCGTGCTGGTGACCCTGGTGTTGTCGCTGCTGCTCGCCCAGTTCCTCAACAAGCCCTTCCGCGGACGCAAGCTGTTGCGGCTCTTCATCATCATCCCGTGGGCCTGCTCGGTCGTCATGACCGCCACCGTCTTCAGATACGGGCTGCAGGAGAACATCGGACTGTTCAATCGGCTGCTGGTGGACACCGGCGTCCTCGAGGTCGGGCGCGCCTGGACCAAGGACCCGACCAGCGCCTTCTGGATCGCGGTGTTCGTCGCCATCTATGTGTCTCTCCCGTTCACGACCTACACGATCCTCGCCGGGCTGCAGTCCGTTCCGGAGGACGTCCTGGAGGCCGCGCACGTCGATGGGGCGACGTCCCCGCAGCGTTACCTTCACATCGTGCTTCCGCTGCTGCGACCGGCGATAGCGACGGCGGCACTGATCAACATCATCAACGTGTTCAATTCCCTGCCCATCCTGAGGCTGCTCCAGGAGACCCCGGGATACCACACGGGCCACATCACCACGACGCTCATGTACGAGTACCAGCGGGCCCTCGGCCCGGGAGTCTCGTCGGCGCTGTCCGTGCTGAACTTCCTGTTCTGCCTGGTGATCATCGCGATCTACCTGGCGGCCGTCCGCCCGACCAGGGAGGTGGACTGACATGGCCAGGCGCCAGCAGGGCATCCACAAGCGTCCGAACCCCTGGCTCGTCGCGCTCGGCTCGATCGCGGTCGTGGTGTTCTTCGGGTTCCCGTACGCGCTGATGTTCGTCACCTCGCTGAAGACGAGACTGGAGGTGACCGAGATCCCGCCTGTCTACTTCCCGGCGACGCCCCAGTGGAGCAACTACATCTCGGTGTGGTCCTCCGAGGTCAACCCAGCGTCGTCGCTGCTGTCCACCGTGGTCATCGCCTCCGGTGCGACGCTGCTCGTGCTGGTGGTCGCGACGCCGGCCGCCTACTATGTCGCGCGGTTCAGGTTCCCGGGTCGTCTCTCCTTCCTTCTACTCGTGCTCGTGACCCAGATGCTGCAGCCGACGGTGCTCGCCGTCGGTCTCTATCAGGAGTTCCGCGGTTGGCAGGGGTACGCGGTCTGGGGCGCGCTGATCCTGATCAACGGGGCGTTCAACCTGAGCTTCGCGATCTGGATCATGCAGGCGTTCTTCGCCTCGGTGCCCAAGGAGATCGAGGAGGCTGCCCTGATCGACGGCCTCGGCAGGCTCCAGACGATGTTTCGGATCTCGCTTCCGCTGGTGTGGCCGGGCATCGTCACCGCAGTGGTGTTCGTGTTCGTCAACGCGTGGAACGAGTACGCCGCCGCGCTGATCCTGGTGCAGACCCCGGACCTGCAGCCGCTGACGGTGTCGATGCCGAGGTTCCTCGGCCTCTACATCCAGGACTGGCAGTACCTGTTCGCCGTGGCACTCATCGCCGTCGTCCCGGTGATCATCCTGTTCGGGTTCATCGAGAAGCGTCTCATCGGCGGCCTGACTGCCGGCGCAGGCAAGTAGCTCCCCACCGGCCGTCCCGGATGACGGTCCGGCCACCCACACCGACCCTCGCGCGTCGGTGTGGGTGGGCCCGGCGGTGGACTGCGGGTCGCCGTCGGTGGTCCCCATCGTGAGAAGGCCAGCGCATGATCTTGCCTCTGCACCCGGGCCGGGTTAGTCTCGGCTCCGTGCGTGGCAGGCTTCTCCTCCTTGGCCGCCGCAGCGGGGCCCAGTCCTGAACGACCAGCCGGCCTCCTCGCTGCGGTGAACTTCCGTGCCCGGCACCACACCCCATCGAGGAACCCGAGGACATGACCACCACCTTCAACACCCGCACGCAGTCCGTGCCCACGCAGCAGCCGACGCCGATGCCGGTGCACCGCTACACCCCGTTCCAACCCGTCGACGTGCCGGACCGTACCTGGCCGACGAAGCGCATCGAGAAGGCGCCGCGCTGGCTGTCGACCGATCTCCGCGACGGCAACCAGGCGCTCATCGACCCCATGACGCCTGCGCGCAAGATGCGCATGTTCGAGCTCCTGGTCTCGCTGGGGTTCAAGGAGATCGAGGTCGGGTTCCCGTCAGCCTCGCAGACCGACTTCGACTTCGTCCGCCAGCTCATCGAGGGCGACAGGATCCCCGACGACGTGACGATCTCGGTCCTGACGCAGGCGCGCGAGGACCTGATCTCCCGCACGGCGGAGTCGCTGATCGGGGCTCGAAGCGGCACGATCCACATGTACAACGCGACGGCACAGCTGTTCCGCGACGTCGTGTTCCGCATCTCCGAGGCCGAGTGCGTCCAGCTGGCCGTGCACGGCACGGAGACCGTCATGAAGTACGCGGACAAGTTCCTGGGCGACGTCGAGTTCGGCTACCAGTACTCGCCGGAGATCTTCACGCAGACTCCCACCGACTTCGCCGTCGAGGTCTGCAATGCCGTCAGCGACGTGTGGCAGCCCGGCGAGGGTCGCGAGATCATCTTCAACCTGCCGGCCACCGTCGAGCGCTCCACGCCCAACACGTACGCCGACCAGATCGAGTACTTCATCCGCAACGTCAACAACCGCGAGCACGTCGCGGTGTCGCTGCACCCGCACAACGACCGCGGCACGGCCGTGGCCGCCGCCGAGCTGGCGCAGATGGCCGGCGCTGACCGCGTCGAGGGCTGCCTGTTCGGCCACGGGGAGCGCACAGGCAACGTCGACCTCCTCACCCTGGCGCTGAACCTGTACACGCAGGGCGTGGACCCGCAGTTGGACTTCTCCGACATCGACGCCGTACGGCGCACCGTCGAGTACTGCACAGGGCTGCCCGTCCACCCGCGTCACCCGTACGCCGGCGACCTCGTCTACACGGCCTTCTCCGGCTCCCACCAGGACGCCATCAAGAAGGGCCTGGAGCATCTGGAGGCGGAGGCGCTCAAGGCGGGCAGCGTCGTCGGCGACATGCCGTGGGAGGCGCCGTATCTGCCCATCGACCCGCATGACGTCGGCCGCACCTACGAGGCCGTCATCCGCGTGAACTCGCAGTCGGGCAAGGGCGGCATGGCCTACCTGATGAAGTCCGAGTACAAGATGGAGCTGCCGCGCCGGCTGCAGATCGAGTTCAGCCGCGTCGTGCAGCAGCACACCGACGCCCGCGGCGGCGAGGTGTCCCCGCAGGAGATCATGGACATCTTCACCGACGAGTACCTCAGCGAGGGAGCGTGGAAGCTGATCAGGGAGGGCTCCACGTCGGCCAACGGCCAGTTCCACGTTGCCGCCGTGGTCGACGGCCCGACGCGCAAGGGCGTCTCCGTCGAGGGTGAGGGCAACGGCCCGCTGTCGGCCTTCGTCGACGCGCTCAGCCGGGAGGGCGCGAAGATCACCGTGCTCGACTACTCGGAGCACGCGCTCCAGTCCGGCGGCGACGCGAACGCCATCGCCTACGTCGAGTGTGAGGTCGGCGAGGGCGACGATGCCCAGGTGCTGTGGGGCGTCGGCATCGACCCGAGCATCACATCCGCCTCGAAGAAGGCGATCCTGAGCGCGCTGAACCGCGCACAGCGCGGCTGAGCCGCCACCTGCACGCCCTGAATGAGCTGGTCAGCCGAGGCTGACCAGCTCATTCACGTTGTCGGTGGGGAGCTGATCCGCGACGGCCGTCACCTGCAGGGCGTCCAGCGTCGCCATGCCGTGGTGCACGGACATGAACGCCGTGTCCGCCGCGTCCCGACCGGTCGCGATGCGCAGGAACGCCTGTCGCGGCGCCAGCGTCGTGGCGTCGACGACCCGCCACTGACCGTCGACGAAGGCCTCGGCGACGGCGTGGAAGTCCATGGGGTCGAGCCCGGGGGCGTATACGGACACCAGCCGCGCCGGGACGTCGAGCGCGCGCAGCAACGCGACGACCAGGTGCGCGTAGTCCCGGCAGACGCCCTGCCGGGCCAACAGTGTGCGGACGGCGCCATCGGTGGGAAGTGAGGAGCCGGGCACGTAGGTCAGCCGCGTGCCGACCCACGAGCTCACGGCAGCCAGGAGGTCGGCCCCCTGCAGACCTGAGAACTCCGCGTGCGCCGTGGGGGAGAGCTGGTCCGACTCGCAGTAGCGGCTCGGTCGCAGATAGTGGAGAAGGTCGTAGTCATCGATGGGTGCTGAGGCGCTCAGGCCGTCGATCTCCAGCCGGTAGTCGACGGATACCTGCCCGGCCCGGACATCCAGCACGTGCCACCGGGCGCCGTGGGGAGCCGTGATGACGCGGATGGTTGGCGCGTGGTCCGAAGCGGTCGCGGACAGCGTCTCAGCTCCGTTTCCGCCCGCGGCGGCGGCGACTTCCAGGACGATCGTCGCGTCGGTGGCGGCTGTGATCTCAAGGTGGGCGGTCACGGTCCGGTGCATGCCGTTCTCCTGTCTCGGTGGCGTCACCCTACAGCCTGAGAAATTCTGAGAACTTGCATTCAAATCTGAGAAAACTTAAGGTAGCGTGCGGTCAGCCCCCAAGAACGGCCATCCCGGTCGGACGAAAGGACCACACCATGAATCTGCGAAGGACCATCGCCTCCGTGTTCGTCGCCGTCGCTCTCCTGGGAGCCGGCTTCGTGCCCGCCGCGTCCGCCGACGCGCCGGCGCTCCCGGCCAAGTCGTCGGCCTCCGCACCGAAGTCGAGCAAGACGAAGGTGACGTCGAAGCCGTCCACGGTGACGAACAAGACGAAGTTCACCGTCAAGGGCAAGGCGTCCCCGGCACGCAAGGGTGCGGTCGTGGAGCTTCAGCGTCTCAACGGCAAGAAGAAGTGGGTCAAGGTCGCCTCCACGAAGACCAGCTCGTCGGGTGCCTACAAGCTGAGCGCCAAGATCTCGCGAACCAGCAGCAGCGCGACGCTGCGAGTCGCGACGAAGAAGACGGCCAAGTACGCGAGCTCCGCGACGGGCCGCTTCCGGGTCGAGATCCTGACGAAGAAGGCCGCGAAG
Source organism: Tessaracoccus palaemonis (assembly GCF_019316905.1). Taxonomy (NCBI): domain Bacteria; kingdom Bacillati; phylum Actinomycetota; class Actinomycetes; order Propionibacteriales; family Propionibacteriaceae; genus Tessaracoccus; species Tessaracoccus palaemonis. The sequence continues at coordinate 1,847,056 of NZ_CP079216.1, read as the reverse complement.
GCCGTGGCAGTCGCGAAGAAGCAGGTCGGCAAGCGGTACCGCTACGGAGCCACCGGCCCCAGCGCCTTTGACTGCTCAGGGCTGACGAGCTACGCCTACAAGTCGGCGGGCGTGAAGCTGAGCCACTCCGCGAGGACGCAGTCCAGGAACGGGAAGAAGGTCGCCAAGAAGGACCTGCAGGCGGGCGATCTGGTGTTCTTCTACGCTCCCATCAGCCACGTCGGGATCTACATCGGCAACGGCAAGATCGTGCATGCCGGATCCTCGCGCACCGGCGTAGAGATCGCCAAGCTCTCCTGGATGCCCTACAGCGGAGCCCGACGGGTCGGCTGAGTCGGCTGCTCGGCCGACGGGGTGAGGATGACGGCGCCGACCCGCAGACAGTCCAGGCACACGTCGAGGGCCCCGGGAAGCGCGCCCGACTCGGCCGGCCGACGGCGGCGGGCCACCGCAGTGCCTCCGCGACGAATGCCGAGGCCGGGAGACCTGGCTCTGCACGTCGACGCCCGGAAGGTAGGGTGAACGCCATGCCGAAGCTCACCGACCGCGTCGCCGGTGACGCCGACACCCTGTACGAGCACTTCACGGCCTGGGTCGAGGGCGAAGGCATCCAGCTGTATCCCCACCAGGACGAGGCCGCGATCGAGCTGTTCAGCGGCAACAACCTGATCCTCGCGACGCCGACAGGGTCGGGAAAGTCGATGGTGGCGTTGGCCGCGCACTTCGCGGCGCTGGCCACGGACCGGGTCTCCTTCTACACGGCGCCCATCAAGGCACTGGTGAGCGAGAAGTTCTTCGCGCTGTGTCAGGTCTTCGGGGCCGACAACGTCGGCATGGTCACCGGCGATGCCTCCGTCAACGCGGACGCGCCCATCATCTGCTGCACGGCCGAGATCCTCGCGAACATCGCGCTGCGCGAGGGCCGTGATGCCGACGTCGGTCTCGTGATCGCGGACGAGTTCCACTTCTACTCCGAGCCGGACCGCGGCTGGGCCTGGCAGGTCCCCCTCCTGGAGCTGCCGCAGGCGCAGTTCCTGCTGATGAGCGCCACATTGGGCGACGTCTCCGAGATGGCGGCGCAGCTGAGCGAGTTCACCGGGCGCCCCACCAACGTCGTCGACGACGCCGAGCGTCCCGTCCCCCTGCTGTTCGAGTGGTCGACGACGCCGCTGCAGGAGCAGGTCCTCGAGCTGGTGCGCGAGCAGAAGGCACCCATCTACATCGTTCACTTCACACAGGCGGACGCACTGGAGCGCGCCCAGTCCCTGCTCAGCGTCAACCTCATCACCCGACACGACGCGGACCTGCTCGCCGAGGAGATCGGGGCATTCCGGTTCGGACCCGGTTTCGGGAAGATCCTGCAGGGGCTCGTGCGGCGCGGCATCGGCGTGCACCACGCCGGGATGCTGCCGAAGTACCGGCGCCTCGTCGAGCAACTCGCCCAGACGGGCCTGCTGAAGGTCATCTGCGGCACCGACACGCTCGGCGTCGGCATCAACGTGCCCATCCGCACCGTGTTGTTCACGGGCCTGACCAAGTACGACGGGAACCGGGTACGGCGCCTGAAGTCGCGTGAGTTCCACCAGATCGCCGGCCGGGCCGGGCGGGCGGGGTTCGACACAGTCGGCTTCGTCGTGGTCCAGGCGCCCGAGCACGTGATCGAGAACGAGCGGGCGCTCGCCAAGGCCGGCGACGACCCGAAGAAACGCCGGAAGGTCGCGCGGAAGAAGCCGCCGGAGGGCTTCGTGAACTGGAACGAGGAGACGTTCGACAGGCTCAAGGTCGCCGAGCCGGAACAGCTCGTCAGCCGGATGCAGGTCAACCACGGGACGCTCCTGAACATCGTTCAGCGACCCGGCGACGCGGCTTCCGCGCTGAGGAACCTCATCGAGATGAGCCACGAGTCGCCTGACCGGAAGCGCGGGCTGAAGCGTCGTGCCGTGTCCCTCGCCCGTGGTCTCGTCGCCTCCAACGTCATCGTGCGCGGCGACGACGGGTACCGGCTGGCGGACGACGTAGCCGAGGATTTCGCGTTGAACCAGCCGCTCGCCCCGTTCGCGGTGGCCGCGTTGGAACTGCTCGACCCCGAGGGCGACTCCTTCGCCCGCGACGTCGTCTCCGTCATGGAGTCTGTGCTCGACGACCCGTTCCAGGTCCTGCTTGCGCAGCAGCATCAGGCGCGCGGCGAGGCCGTCGCGCAGCTGAAGGCCGACGGTGTCGAGTACGAGGAGCGCATGGAGAGACTCGAGGCGATCACCTGGCCGAAGCCGCTCGCCGACCTGCTCGAGCCCGCCGTCGACATCTACGCGCAGGCACACCCCTGGGTCGACGCCACCGCACTGTCCCCGAAGTCCGTGGTGCGCGACATGTGGGAACACGCGATGAACTTCACCCAGTTCATCGGCTTCTACAAGCTGCAGCGTAGTGAGGGCACTGTGCTCAGATACCTGTCCGACGCGTACCGGGCGCTCCGTCACACGGTCCCGGACGAGTACCGCAACGAGGAGTTCGAGGACATCGTCGAGTGGCTGGGGGAGACCATCCGCCAGACCGACTCGTCGCTCCTCGATGAGTGGGAGTCACTCACCGACCCGGAGAAGGTCGCCGAGGCCGCGGCGCTCGCCGCCCAGGGAGCGCCCCCGCCGCCCCCGCGTCCCGTCACGGGCAACGAGAGGGCTTTCACCGCGATGATCCGCACCGCCATGTTCCGCCGCGTCGAGCTCGCCGCCCGGGACAGGTGGGAGCAGCTCGGAGCCCTGGAGGAGTCCGCGGCCCAGCTCGCAGAGCCGGCGCTGGAGGTCCTGTTCGACGCCGAGGCCTGGGACGACGCGCTCGCCGACTACTGGGACGAGCACGACGACATCGGCATCGACGGCGGCGCCCGCAGCCCCGGGCTATTCTCCCTGGCGAAGGGGCCGAAGGTCTGGACCGCGACGCAGATCATCGACGACCCCATGGGCAACCACGACTGGCGGATCACCGCCGACGTCGACCTCGCCGCCAGCGACGCAGCCGGCTCGGCTGTCGTCCGGACCACATCCTTCGGCCGCCTCGACGGCTGACAGCAGACCCACGCCTTCGCAGTCGACTCGGTAGCCGTTGGGGCGTGGGCCGTCACCGGAAGCGGGCACGCCGTTGCGGGCAGCATGTCCGGACGCCTGGCGTCTCGGACGGCTGGCCACGACGGCGGCAACCATCTTCAGCGGCCAGCGGCCAGCGGCCAGCGGCCAGCAGCCAGCGGCCAGCAGCCAGCGGCCAGCCGGCGGTCAGGGTGGCGGGAGCCCGAGGTATCGGGGCTGGCGACAGTCGTTGCCTGGCTGTCCACCCGCCCTTCTCTGACCGTGCCTGGGCAGCGCGTCCAGCCGGGTCCTGCGTCGGGCTTCCCGCACCGCCCGATGCCCGCTGCTGTGCGGCGCGATGCCTTGCGTCCGGACTCCGCCCGTTGCCCCGCTGCTGTGCGCCGCACGATGTGCTGCGCGCGGACGCCGCCCGATGCCCGCAGCCCGGGAGGCCACGCGCTGTCCCGACGCTTGGCAGCGTGCGTGGAGTCGCTCGGCCCGTCTCGGCGCGGCACTGCCCGGCGCCGGGGGTCAAGTCCCGTGGTGTGGTGTCATTCCGTTGCTTCCTGTTGGTGGGTGATGGTCAGGCGGTGAGGTAGAGCTCGTGGTGGGCGGGTTCGGTGTGTTCGTGGAGGGTGTGGACGAGTTTGCGCATGGAGATGTCGGAGAAGTAGCGGCGTTCGCCGTAAGACCATTCCTCGTGCTGCTCCTGGAGGACGGCGCCGATGAGGCGGGTCACGGAGTCGCGGTCGGGGAAGATCTGGACGACGTCGGCGCGTCGTTTGATCTCCCGGTTGAGGCGCTCGATGGGGTTGTTCGACCAGACCTTTTGCCAGTGCTCGCGCGGCAGCGTCGCGAACCCGGTCAGGTCCGCTTCGGCGGCCTCGAGCATCGCGGTGACCTCGGGAAACGCGGAGCGGAGGCTGTCGGTGACGGCCTTGTATTGCGCGATCACGGTTTGGGTCGTGGTCTGCGCGAAGATCGTGGAGATCAGCGCGTTGACCGGTTTCGAGTGGGCCGATCCGAGGCGTTGAGTTACGTTGCGGGCGAAGTGGACCCGGCATCTCTGCCACCCCGCTCCGGGCAGGATCGCTTTCACTGCCGCTTTCAGTCCGGCGTGCGCGTCGCTGGTGACCAGGGTCACCCCGAGCGGGTCCGCATCGGTGGCGACCTTGAGGCCACGGTCGCGCAGCGAGCGGAGGAACTCGGTCCAGAAGTCGGTGGTCTCCGCGTCACCGAGCGCCATCCCGAGGATCTCGCGTCGGCCCTCACCAGAGACTCCGGTCGCGACGACCAGTGCTTGGGAGACGACCCGGCCGCGGTGGCGGACGTCGAGGTAGGTGGCGTCGAGGAACAGGTACGGGAACCAGGTGTGATCGAGTCTGCGGTGCAGGAACTCGTGGACTGCTTCGTCGATCTCGCCGCAGATCCGCGACACCGTCGAGCGGGAGATGCCGGTGTCGTTGCCGAGGGCCCGGATCAGGTGCTCGACCTTGCGGGTCGAGACCCCGTCGATCCAGGCCTGGCAGATCACCGCGTAGAGGGCCTTATCGACCCGCCGCCGCGGGTGCAACAGAGACGGGAAGAACGACCCTTCCCGCAGCTTCGGGATCTGCAGGTCGACCTCCCCGGCCGGGGTCGCGAGGACCTTCGGGCGCGTGCCGTTGCGGCGGGTGGTCCGTTCCGGGGTGCGCTCGTAACGGGCGGCGCCGATCTTCGCGGTCGCTTCCGCGTCGACAAGGTCTTGCAGGCCGGCCTGCAGCATCCGGCGGAACACGTCCTGATGCGCGAGGTCGGGATCGGCGAGAACTTCACCGATCAGGGTCGAAAGGGCAGACTGGTACTGGGTCATCGTGGGATCTCTGCTTTGCTTCTTGCCGGAAACAACTGGTCATCCCACGATGGCCCTTCAACGTCCACGACGACGAGAACCCCCACAGGATTGACACCACGCTATGGGACTCACCCGCGCCGGGCGCTTTCAGGTGGGTGCGCGCGGCATGCGGGGCCCGAACTGGGCGGCCCTGCGTCGTCCGTTCTCCGGAGTGGGGGTGTGTCGGGGCGCGTCGGCTGGGTCAGCTGGTGTCTGGTGGTTTTCGGCTCAGTGTGGGTTTGCCGGTGGTCGGGTTGATGGTGATGTGCCAGCCGTCGGCGGAGGTGGTGCCGGCGCCGGGGCCGGTGTGGGTGGGTTCGACTTTGGGGTGGTGGTAGGGGCAGAGGAGTGCGAGATTGGTCAGGGATGTTGATCCTCCGGCCCACCAGGGGGTGATGTGGTGGGCGTCGCATTCGAGGGCGGTGGCGTGGCAGCCGGGGAAGATGCAGCCGTTGTCGCGGAGGTTGAGGGCGTGTCGGATGGCGGGGGTGACGAAGCGGTGGGCGCGGCCGACGTCGAGGATTTCTGACTGTGCGCCTAGGACGATGGGGATGATCTGGGCGTCGCAGGCCAGCCGGCGGAGCTCTCGGGCCGGGATCGGGGTGCCGGAGGGGAGTTGGCCTGTGGCGTGGAGTTGGGTGGCGAGTTCGGTGTAGTCGATGGTCACGACAAGCGTCGCGGGTGTGTATGGGTCCGGGCTGTTGCTGGCGTCGGAGCCGTCAGTTCCCCGGTTCGTTGAGCTTGTCGAAACGCCCTGTGGGGTTCTCCGCAAATTGTGGACACGTGCCGCTTACGCGGCTTGATCCTTGGTGACCCGGCCGGTGTCGGTCTGGGTCTTGGTGGTTTCGAACTCGACGGGGCGTTGGTAGCCCAGGGCTGAGTGACGTCGTCGTCGGTTGTAGACGACCTCGATCCAGCGGGCGACCTCCCGTCGGGCTTGGGCCCGGGTCGGCCAGGTGTGCCGGTGGTAGAACTCGTGCTTCAGCGTGGACCAGAACGACTCAGCCATCGCGTTGTCGAAGCACACCCCGGTGCGTCCCATCGACTGCTCCACCCCGAGGCGTTTCGCGGCGCGGTGCAGTTGGTCGGAGGTGTACTGCGTGCCGCGGTCGGCATGGAACACGACCTGCCCCGGGACGTCACCACGGAGGGTTCTCGCCATAGTCAACGCGCGTTCGACCAGGTCACTGTCCTGGTGGGAGTCCATCGCCCAGCCCAGCACCCGCCGGGAACACCCGTCACGCACCACACACAGGTAGAGCCAGCCCTCCCCGGTCCGCAGGTAGGTGATGTCCGAGACCCACACCCTGTTCAACTCTCCCGTGTCCCACTCGCGGCTGACCCGGTCGGGAATGTGGTGAGTCGGGACCCCCGGGATCGTGGTCACCGGCGAGAACGAGCGCGGGGAGATCCCCTCCAGACCCTGCCGACGCAACGACGAAGCGACCGTCTTCACGTTGACTGCCGTGCCCTCCTGGTGGAGATCAGCGGTGATCCTCGGCGCGCCGTAGACCTGGTCAGAGGCCTCATGCAGAGCACGGACCCGTTCATCCAAGCTCGCCTGCCGGCGAGCCCGGCTGCTCGGACCAGCCACGCGGCGCTGGGCCCACTGGTAGTAACCCGACCTGGACACCCGCAACAGCCGCGCCATCCGGGCCACCTCAAAGTTGGCCTTCTCCGCCGCCATCAGTTCGAACCGTTCGATCGTGGTGGCTTCGACGCGAAGAAGGCAGCTGCTTTTCCCAGGAACTCGTTGTCCTTGCGTAGCTCGCTGACTTCCCGACGCAACCGCTTCAACTCGGCCCGCTCGTCCAAGCTCAGATCGCCGTCGGGCTCGCCAGCGTCCCGATCACGCTCCGCCTGGACCCACCGCCCCAACAGCTGGGACCCGATACCCAACTCCTGGGCCACATGCGCGATCGGCCGCCCGGTGTCGATCACCAACCGAGCCGCCTCGGCCCGATACTCCGCCGTGTACCTCCGACGACTCTTCTTCTCTGCTGCCATCAGGCACCCTCCCGCGGAACCCACGATCCCGCTTACTCAGGTGTCCACAAATCCAGGGTAGGCCCACCTGAGCCTGTCGAAGGGTTGGCGGCTTCGGCTGTGGGGGATCGGCTGGCGGTGCTGCCGTGGTCGCGAGCGGGGCTGGGGTGTCGTGTCCTGCGGCGCGGCGGGTGCCTGGGGTTCGGGTCCGTGAGGGTCCCGAGGATCCCGAGGTAGCCGGTTCGCCGTTCGAGGCGGCTGGTGTCGGTGTGGTGGGGGAGTTGTCGGTGTCGCGGATGGGGGTGGCGTGGGTGGTGAGGGTGGTGAGGGCGTCGGCCTGGTGTTGGTCCCAGCGGGGTGTGTCGTGTCGGCGGTGCTGGCGGCGTTGGGCGCGTTTGGCGTGGTTGACCTCGATGGTGATCGCGCGGATGACCTGTTCGGCTTCGAGGGTGGGGAGGGAGCCTTTGAAGTACCAGGAGCCGGGGTGGGTGGTGTCTTCGCCCCAGGTGAAGGAGCGGCGGGCGAGTGCGTCGGTGCGTTGCCGGGCGAGCCTTGCGTCGCGTTCCTCGGCGGTGGGGACCAGGTCGGGTGCGACGGCGGCCAGCAGGTCGTCGGTGGAGGCGGTCAGGCGGCCGGGTGTGAGGGTGGCGGCCTTGTCGATGAGGTATGAGCGTGCGTGGTCGCGCTGGCCGGTGTTGAGGGTGTGGGGGAGGGTGTCGAGGGTGCGGCGGATGGCCTGGGCGTGCTGGGGCGAGAGGTTGCCGTCGATGACGCGGTGGGCCACGTCGTCGTGGCGGGCGATGTCGCGGGCCTGCGTGACGGAACGCAGGGCGTCGCGGACATCGAGGTGTTCCTGCTGACCGAGCAGGGTGGGGAGCTGGGTTCCGGCGACGGTTTCGGCGGAGTGGTTTGCTTCTGCTTCGCCGGTAAGCATGGCCACGAGTCCGGCGAGCTGTCCCTGGGCGCGGCGGGCGGTCTGGAGGAGGGTGAGGCGTTCGCGGTGGCTGATGCTGGTGCGGTGGGGGTGGTCGATGGCGGCCAGCGCGGCACGGATCGCGGTCAGTGCCGCGTGGGTGCTGAGTCTGGTCGTTGGTTCCATGTGTTCACGGTAGAGATCGGCACCGACAGAAATCGTTCGTATGTTCGGCTTGTTCGCTGAGGGTGAAACCGGGTGGGAGGCGCTGGGCGATTCTCGTTACCGGACCGGGGAGAACCGGGCACTGCACGATTTTCGGGGGAGACGGAAGGGTCAGGGCGGCGGCAGGCGGGTGGGGGTGAGTTGGCGAGGCGGTGGGCGGTTCTCGTGACCGGACCGGGGAGAACCGGGCACTGCCCGATTTTCGGCAAGCGGCCGGCGGTGGGCTGGTGCGTGGCGCGGTGCCGCTGATGGCGGTCAGGGTGTGGCGCCGTTGCCGCAGCCGCCTGAGGCGGGGAGGTGTGGTGAACGAGGGCGGTCAGGCGGTGCCGAAGCGGCGCTCGCGCGTCACGTACTGCTCCACGGCCGCCCAGAGGTCGCGGCGGTCGAAGTCCGGCCACAGGCGGTCGAGGAAGATGAACTCCGCGTAGGCCGACTGCCACAGGAGGAAGTTCGACGTGCGCTGCTCGCCGGAGCTGCGGAGGAACAGGTCGACGTCGGGGATCTCCGGCTCGTCGAGGAACTTCGCGAAGCGTTCCTCGGTCAGCCGGTCGGGGTCGAGCTTGCCGGCCTTCGCCAGGCGGGCGATCTCGCGGGCCGCGTCGACGATCTCCGCCCGGCCGCCGTAGTTCACGCAGAACTGCAGCGTCAGCGTGGTGTTGTCCCGGCTCATCTCCTCGGCGACCTCGAGCTCCCTGATGACCGACCCCCACAGCCGCGGGCGGCGCCCTGCCCAGCGGATCCGGACGCCGAGGTCGTTGAGCTCGTCGCGACGACGGTGGATCACGTCGCGGTTGAAGCCCATCAGCCAGCGCACCTCCTCCGGCGACCGCTTCCAGTTCTCCGTCGAAAAGGCGTAGGCCGACAGGTACGGGATGCCCTGCTCGATGGCCCCGTGGACGACGTCCAGCAGCGAGGCCTCGCCCATTGCGTGACCCTCCGTGCGCTTCAGGCCGCGCTGCTTCGCCCAGCGGCCGTTGCCGTCCATCACGATCGCGACGTGCCGGGGCAGCGCCTTCTTCGGCAGGTCGGGCGGGGTGGCGCCACTGGGGTGAGGCGTGGGGCGACGGCGAGGCTCAGGCACGCTCCAAATCTAGCGGCCTACAATTCTCCGGTGCCCACCTACCGTGACGAAGCCGTGGTGCTGCGGACTCACCAGTTCGGTGAGGCTGACCGCGTCATCATTCTGCTGACACGCGCCCACGGCAAGGTGCACGCCGTCGCGAAGGGGGTCCGGCGAACCTCGTCGAAGTTCGGTGGCCGGCTCGAGCCGTTCCAGCACATCGACATCCAGTTCGCCCAGGGACACGGCCTCGACATCGTGACGCAGGCCGTGTCGCTGCACAGCAGCAGCCTCGGCGCCGACTACTCAAGATTCACGGCGGCCCAGGTGCTCGTCGAGACGGCCGAGCGACTCGTCGCGGAGGAGGGAGTCCCCTCCCTGCAGCAGTACCGTCTCCTCCTCGGTGCGCTGCTGGCACTCGACGCCGAGGACCGGCCTGCGCCGCTCATCGTCGACTCCTATCTCCTGAGGGCGCTCGCCGTCGCCGGATACGCCCTCGCGACGGCGGCCTGCGCGGGCTGCGGAGACGTGGACGTGCGCTGGTTCTCCCCGCAGGGCGGTGGCGCGGTGTGCACGGCGTGCCGGACCCCCGGCTCCGCCCAGCTGTACGCTGGGGACTCCGCGTACCTCGGGGCGCTGCTCGCCGGCGACTGGGCCGAGGTGACCGCCGCCGACCGCGCCACGCAACAGCGTGTCGACGGAATGGTCGTGGCCTACTCCACCTGGCACCTGGAGAGGGCGCTCCGGTCGCTCCCGTTCTTCGAACGTTAGGGTTGAGGCCATGCGCCTCATTGCCACCGACGTCGACGGGACCCTCATCCGCAGCGATCACACACTCTCCGCGCGGACCCGCCGGGCCTTCCAGGCGGCGCGCGATGCGGGCATCCGGGTGCTGGCGATCTCGGGCAGGCAGCCCTATTCCATCGGAGCGATCGTCCAGGGCACCGCGCTGATGGGGCCGTGCGTCGGCAGCAACGGCGCGGTCATCACCGACCTCGACGCCCGTCAGGTGCTCTGGCAGGCGACCGTCGCGGTGGACGTGCAGCGGCGGCTGGTTGCTGAGATGACCGCCCTGTTCCCGACTCTGAAGGCCGTGTCCGTGCGCGACGGGGGAGACCTGTACTTCGCCGAGGCGGGCTACCAGGGGCTGGCCGACCCGGGCGAGCTCGAGACCCTCTGGCCGGTCACCCAGCGCATCGGCGACCGCGAGGAGGTGTTGGCGGCACCCTCGGGCAAGCTGGTCCTGCGTGATGACCACCACGAGCCGGCGGATCTCCTGGCTGCCGCGCGCGGCCTGGGCATCGACGGCTTCCACGCCACCACCAGCGGTGCGCCGTTCCTGGAGGTCGGCCCGGTGGGCGTCACGAAGGCAGCGGCCCTGGCACGCCTGTGTGACCGCTGGTGCATCGACCCGGCCGACGTCGTGGCCTTCGGCGACAACCTCAACGACGTCGAGATGCTGCGCTTCGCAGGCCTCGGCGTGGCAATGGGCAACGCCGAGCCGGAGGCCAGGGAGGCCGCCGACCGCGTGACGCTGACCAACAACGAGGATGGTGTCGCCGCCGTGATCGAGACGCTGCTGTAGCCGGTCAGGCCCCGGGAACGACCATCGTGCCCGACCCGATGCGGTGCACCCCGCCCGCCACCTCGACCCGCGAGGCGACGCCGTCGGTGGCGGCGACGCGGCCGTGCAGCACCGACGGTCGGCCCATCTCCGCCCCCTGCCGGATCACGTAGTCTCCGCCCTCGGGCAGAACGCCGGAGTCGGCGAGGACCAGTCCGAAAGCCGCCGCGGCCGACCCCGTCGCCGGATCCTCCGGCACGGCCTCGCCCGGGATGAAGACCCGGGCGTGCGAGGTGACGGTGCCGTGGGGGCCGTCGGCCAGCGCGTAGACCACGGTCCCGTCGAAGCCGTCGGTGGGCTTGGGTCCGGAGAAGATCGACGCGCGCCCGACGGCGTCGTCGCTCACCCGCAGGAACGAGAACGGCAGCCCCGCGCTGGCGACGTGCCCCGTCCCCAGCAGGTCGTCGGCTGCCAGGCCCAGCCCGGCCACGAGCCGGAGAGCGACGGCACGGTCGAACTCCCCGACGGAGACCGGCGCCGCCGCGAGCCGGACCAGGTCGCCCTCGAAGGCCAGCTCGATGTCGCCCGCGCCGCAGCGCTGGACGGCGGACGATCCCTCAAGCAGGCCGGCCGCCCTCAGTGCCCAGGCGGTGCCCAGCGTCGGGTGCCCGGCGAACGGGAGCTCGCCGCGGGGAGTGAAGATCCGCACGTCGTAGGAGGTTGCGGACACAGCTGTCGGGAAGGCCGTCTCGGAGAAGTTGAACTCGGCGGCCACCAGGCGGAGCTGCTCGTCGGTCAGCCCCTCGGATCCGTGGACCACCGCCAACTGGTTGCCCGCGAAGGGCCGCTCGGCGAACACATCCACCACGTCATACGTCAGCATCCGACGATCCTGGCACGACTCGGGAGAGTGGGTCAGGAGTCGTCCGCCAGCCGGGAGCAGTCCTGACACAGCCCGAAGATCTCGAGCTCGTGGCCGACCTGCGTGAAGCCGTGCTGCTGCGCGACGGTGGCCGCCCAGGCCTCCAGGTCTGTCGGCTTGATCTCGATCGAGAAGCCGCAGCGTCGACAGACGAGGTGGTGGTGGTGACCGGCGGAGCAGCGACGGTAGGCCGCCTCGCCGTCGGGGGTACGCAGCACGTCCACCTCGCCGGCCTCGGCCATCGCCTGCAGCGCCCGGTAGACCGTGGCGAGCCCCACCTTCGCCCCGATCCCGCGCAACTGGTCGTGGACCTGCTGCGCGGTGCGGAACTCGCGTGCCCCCTCCATCAGGTCGCGCACAGCGGCGCGCTGCCATGTCTGGCGGGTGACCGGGCTGTTAGTGCTCGTCATAGTGGTCTCCGTGGAGGGCGTGCCGGTGCCCGTCGTGGACGTAGTCGACGTGGTCTCCGTGCTGAATGACCTTGACCCCGCCCTTGTGGGCGAAGGTGTCGTCGTGGTTCTCGGCGCGCATGTAGTCGTGGTCGCCGTCGTCCTCGACGAACGGGATGAAATGGTGCGCCCTGCGGATCCGCCCGCCGAGCAGCCAGGCGATGCCGAGCAGCACGATGGAGGTCACGACGATGGTGGCGCCGGTGGCCGTGTCGAGGTAGTAGGAGCCGACGGTGCCGCCGAGGGCCGCCAGCACGCCGACGACCATCGACCCGAAGAAGGCACGGTAGAAGCCGACGAACAGCTGCTGGGCGGCGGCCACGGGGATGACCATCAGCGCGCTGATCAGCAGGAGCCCGACCGTCCGCATCGCCGCCGTGATGCTGATGGCGGCCAGCACGACCACCAGCAGGTTGATGACCTTGACGCGGATGCCGAGCACGCGGGCGAAGTCCTCGTCGACACACACGGCGAACAGTCGGGGGGCCAGCCCGATGCAGGTCACCAGGATCACGACCCCGAGCACGGCGATGAGCACGATGTCGGTCTCGCTGACCGAGGTGAGCGAGCCGAACAGGTACGACGAGAGGCCGCCGGCGCCCTGCCCGGCGATGCCCGCCATCAACACGCCCGAGGCAAGGCCGCCGTAGAACAGGATGGCCAGGCCGAGGTCGCCGGTCGCCTTGCCGTGCTGGCGCAGCAGCTCGACGGCCACCGCCCCGACGACGCAGACGACGACGGCGACGGGCATGGTCGCCCAGCCCGTCATCAGCGCCAGGCCGACGCCCGCGATCGCCACATGGCCGAGCCCGTCGCCCAGCAGGCTCATGCGCTTCTGGACGATGAAGGTGCCGATGGCGGGCGCGATGAGTCCGCTCAACACGGCGGCGATGACCGCGCGCTGCATGAAGGGCAGGGAGAGGATCTCGATCATGATGCCGCTCCTGCGATGGGGTCGGAGAGCCCGATCAGCGACGGCTCGGGGGCAGGGTGGTCGTGTTCGGTATCGACGGGGTGGTTCTCGCCGGTGACGACGCGTCCGTCGCACAGCGTGACCGTGCGGTCGAGGACCTCGGCCATGGCTCCGCGTTCGTGCAACACGACGAGCAGGCCGAGCCCCGCGTCTCGGAAGCCACGCAGCAGCTCCGCCAGCCCGGCCTGGCTGTGCAGGTCGACGCCGGCCAGCGGTTCGTCCATCACGAGCAGCTCGGGCTCGGCGGCCAGTGCGCGGGCGATCAGCACCCGCTGCTTCTGGCCTCCGGACAGCGCGCTGAACGGCCACTTCGCGCGGTCGGCCAGCCCGACCTGTTCGAGGGCGTGGTCCCTGGCAGCCCGGTCGGCGGCGGACAACCATTGGAAGGGCCTGCGGTGTGCCAGCCGCCCGGCCGAGGCGATCTCGCGGACGGTCGCGCCGGCCACGTTCACCGTCGACAGCTGTGGCACGTAGCCCACGCGCCGCCAGTCGTGGAATCCGGGCAGCCGCTCGCCGAACAGCTCGACGACGCCCTCCTGGTGCGGGATGAGCCCCAGCACGGCGCGGATGAGCGTCGACTTGCCGGATCCGTTGCCGCCGATCAGGGCGACGGCCTCACCGGCCGCGACGTCGACGTGGACGTCGCGGAGGATGGGCATCCCGCCGAGGGAGACGTAGACGCCCTCGGCGTGGACGAGGTCAGCTGCAGCCATTGGCCGTCCGTAGTGCTTCGAGGTTTGCGCGCATGATTGAAGGGTAGTCAGTGCCGGGCGACTTTTCCGTGACGCCCTCGAGGGGGTCGAGCACAGCGGTCTTCAGGCCGAGATCGCTGGCGATCGATGAGGCGACTGCGTCGGAGCTGAGGGTCTCGAAGAAGATCGTGGTGATGTTGTGCTCCGTCGCCTCCTCCTGGATGGCGGCGATGCGGGCCGGCGAGGGCTCCTCGTCGGGGCTGATGCCCGAGATGCCGATCTGGGTCAGGTCGTAGCGGTCGGCGAGGTAGCCGAAGGCCTCGTGCGTGGTGATGAACTCGCTGATCGCGCAGTCGGCCAGGCCGGTGGTGAACTCGTCGTCGATCTTGCCGAGGTCCTCTGACGCGGTCTCCGCGTTGGCCTGGAACGTCGCGGCGTCGTCGGCGTCGACCTCGGCGAGCGCGTCGGAGATCGCCGCGACAACCTTCTGCATCCGGGTCGGGTCCTGCCAGAAGTGCGGGTCGAAGTCGCCGTGGTCGTGCTCGTCCTCGGTGGCCTCCTCCTCGTGCTCGTCCGCCTCGTGGTCGTGGTCCTCGACGGGGGTGAGCAGGTCGACGTACTGGGCGACGTCCAGCACGTTTGTCGCGCCGGACTGCTCGATGGCGTCGTCGACGGCGCTCTGGAAGTCGGAGAGGTAGATGACCAGGTCGGCGTCGGCAAGGGAAGCGACCTGCTTCGGCGTGAGCTCCAGGTCGTGGGGCTCGACGCCCGGCGCGGTGAGCGTCGAGACGGACCCGATGTCGCCCATCACCTGGGTGCTCGCCCACTCCAGCGGGTAGAAGGCCACGACCACGTCGGGGCCGTTGTCCTCGGCGTCGGTCGAGCTGGTGGCTGCGGTCGAGCCGCAGGCCGCGAGGCTGAGCGCTGCGGCGGCGGCAAGTGCGGGCTTCAGGTTCATGAGAACCATTATCAACTGGTGGAGGGTCGCTGTCAAAGCCCAGGGCGTGTGACCACCGGAGATCGTCCGCTAGTGTCGTGACCATGCTCGCCATCAGCCGCTTCCGCGACCAGGGCGACGGGTTCCGGGACGAGGCTCAGCCCGTCGTCGACTGGTGGTCGGCCCGTCCCGGCTGCGTCAGCATGGACCTCGTGCAGAACCTCGACGAGCCGGGTCTGTGGGCCATCGTCGGCCGCTGGGCGTCCGTCGGCGCCTACCGTCGCTCCTTCAACGGGTACGACGCGAAGATGCTGCTGACCCCGCTGCTCAGCCGGGCCGTCGACGAGCCGAGCGCCTACCTGCCGCCCGACGAGGTCGGCGAGAACCAGCCCCGCAACACCTGATACGACTGAGGAGTCATCGTGGACACCCGCCTCGTCCTTTCCGCCGCCGGAGTCAGCATCGCACTGGAGACGACGGGGGGAGACCTCCCCGAAGTGCTGCACTGGGGAGACCACCTCGGCCCCGTCTCCGAGACCCAGCTCACCGAGCTGTCGGCGGCGACCCGCGCCACCGTCGCGCCCAGCGCGCCGGACCTGCCCGTCCGTTACGCCGTCCTGCCGGAGGCCAGGCGCGGCATCACGGTGCGACCCGGGCTGATCGGCTCGCGCGACGGCCGCGAGTGGACGCCTTACTGGCGGGTGGACGCCGTGACGGTCGACGGCGCGCCCGCCCCTGCCTTCGCCTCGCTCGGCGCCGCCAGCGTCGGCTTCCACGCCGTCGCGCCCGGCCTCGAGCTGACCATTACTGTGGAGCTGACGCCGCAGGGCCTGGTCGCGGCGCAGGCCGCGGTCACCAACCTCGGCGCGGGGACGTTCACCGTCGATGAGTTCACGCTGGCGCTGCCGGTGCCGACCCGCGCCACGGAGGTCCTCGACTTCGCCGGGCGCTGGGGCGTGGAACGGTTCCCGCAGCGCACGACACTCGGCACGGGCGCCCACCGCAGGGAGGGGCGACACGGCCGCACCGGCGCTGACGCCGCCTATGTCCTCCACATCGGGGAGGCGGGCTTCGGGTTCGGCGCGGGCGAGGTCTGGTGCGTCCACACGGCGTGGAGCGGCAACCACATCCACCAGGTCGAGCGCGACCTCTACGGCACCCAACTCATCTCCGGCGGCGAGCTGCTGCTGCCGGGGGAGGCCAGGCTGGCGACGGGGGAGAGCTACGCGACCCCCTGGCTGTACTTCGGCCACGGGCACGGCCTCGACGCGGTCGCCGATCGTTTCCACGGCTTCCTCCGGGCCCAGCCCCACGCCCCGTCGGCCGACCGCCCGGTGACGCTCAACGTCTGGGAGGCCGTCTACTTCGACCACGATGCCGACCGTCTCGTCGACCTCGCCCGCCGCGCGGCGAGGGTGGGCGTCGAGCGGTTCGTGCTCGACGACGGCTGGTTCGGTGGCCGCCGCAACGAGCGCGCCGGCCTGGGCGACTGGGTCGTCTCCCCCCAGGCGTGGCCCGACGGCCTGCACCCCTTGGTCGACCAGGTCAAGGACCTCGGCATGCAGTTCGGGCTCTGGTTCGAGCCCGAGATGGTCAACCTCGACTCCGACGTCGCCCGGGCGCATCCAGAGTGGGTGCTGCAGCCCGCCGGCCGGCTGCCTGTCGAGTCGCGCTTCCAGCAGGTGCTCAACCTCGCCGACGAGGGCGCCTTCGCCCACGTCCTCGGCCAGGTGGACGCCGTGCTCGCCGAGTACCGCATCGATTACGTGAAGTGGGACCACAACCGCGACCTGGTCGACGCCGGCAGCGGGCCGGACGGCCGGCCCGGCGTGCACGCGCAGACCGCCGCCTTCTACCGGCTGCTCGACGAGCTGCGCCGGCGGCACCCGGGCGTGGAGTTCGAGTCGTGCAGCTCCGGCGGCGCCCGAGTCGACCTCGAGGTCCTCAAGCGGACCGAGCGGGTGTGGGTCTCCGACATCATCGACCCGGCCGAGCGGCAGCGGATGCTGCCGTGGACCGGCCAGCTGATCCCGCCGGAGTTCCAGGGCAGCCACATCGCCTCGGGCCGTTCGCACACGACGGGGCGCTGGCACGACCTCACCTTCCGGGCCGCCACCGCCGTGTTCGGGCACCTGGGCATCGAGTGGGACCTCGCGCAGGCCACCGAGGACGAGCTGGCCGAGCTGGGCTGGTGGATCGACTGGTACAAGGCCAACCGATCAGTGCTGCTCGGCGGTCGGCAGATCCGCGTCGACACCCCGGATCCCGGCACCTGGTTCAAGGGCGTCGTCACGAATGACAAGGCGATCTTCTCGCTGGCTCAGCTGTCCGCCACGCCTGGCGCCAACCTCGGCCTTGTGCGGTTCCCCGGCCTCGACAGTGACGCGGACTACCGGCTGACCGTCATCGACCGGCAGCCGGTGCCGCCGCAGCTGCGCCCCGCGTGGGAGGCGCAGCCCGTCGTGCTGCCGGGCAGACTGCTCGGCACCGTCGGGGTGCGCGCCCCGATGATGCTGCCCGAGTCGGCCGTCCTGTTCGAGCTGGAGCGCCTCTGAGCCGGGCGGCAGGCCCGCTGGTCAGAGGGGAACGGTGTCCACGGTGTCGCCCCCCAGGGCGGCCAGCAGCTCGACGGCCTCGGGGTCGGTGGGCGGGCGCTCCTCGGTGGCCGCGATGTAGTCGGCGACGAATGCCCGCAGCGGCGGCGCCGAGACGCTGAGGTGCCCGTCGACCTCCTCGCCCACCCTCGCGGAGGGGGAGATGTTCAGCAGCATGAGGTACATCGGGATACGGTGGCGTGCCGGCGCGATCCCGGGCTGGAAGAACGGGGCGACGACGCGCCGCGCACCGAAGCGGCGGTAGAACCGCAGCCTGGCCTCCGGGTCGCCGTGTTCCTCGACCACGTCGGCGCGGTCGCCCGGCCGCTCGACCTCGCCGATCACGAAATCCGGGGAGAAGACCTCGTCCCACCGCTGGAGAGAGCCCGCCATCAGCGCGTTGCCGTACCCGCCGCCGCGCGTGCCCGGCCGGACCGCCAGATAGGCGAGCAGCAGCACTCCCGCGCCGGCGTCGTGGAAGGCGATCGACACGGCCAGGTCCAGGCCCTCGTCGTCCCGCAGAGTCAGGACCAGCGAGCCGGGATCACCGAGGTCGGCCTGGAGCGCCTCCAGTGGACCGAGCTCGTCGGCGGGGAAGCTGGGCTCCAGCAGCTCGCGGTAGACGCGCGCCAGCTCGTCCGGGTCGGAGACGGCTGTCAGGTGCGTGCTCATCGGTGGTTCCTCATGAAGGCAATGCTGCCCTATCCCGCCGTCGCTGTGGCGACTGAGTGTCCGCCCCGGTTTAGCTCTATATTGTCCTTGCTTTATTCCAGACCGGCCCGCGGCCCTGACAAGGGCCGCCTCCGAAAGGTTCCCCATGCATGCCATCGCCAAGCGAGCAGCCCTCGGCGTCTCGTCGGTGCTGGTCGCCGCCCTCGCGCTGACCGGTTGCGGTTCCAGCAGCGACGCGACCACCGATGCCGCCTCGACCTCCTCGTCCGCCGCCGACGACGCATTCCCCGTCACCATCACCTCCGCCCTCGGCGACGCGGTGATCGAGTCCAAGCCCGAGCGCGTCGCGACCTGGGGCTGGTCCGCGCAGGATGCCGTGCTCGCACTGGGTGTCGTGCCCGTCGCGATGCCAGCCAACACCTACGGCGGCAACGAGGACGGTGTCCTGCCCTGGGACGCCGACAAGATCACCGAGCTCGGCGGCGAGACCCCGACGCTGCTCACCGGCACCGAGAACGGCGAGCCGGACGTGGAGGAGTTCGTGGCCGTCAGGCCCGACGTCATCCTCGCCCCCTACTCCGGCCTCACGCAGGAACAGTTCGACTCGCTCAGCCAGATCGCTCCGGTCGTCGCCTACCCCGACCAGATGTGGGCCACCACCTGGCAGGACCAGACGACGATCGTCGGCCGGGCCCTCGGGCTGGAGGACGAGGCCGCCGCTCTCGTGCAGCAGACCGATGACGCCGTCGCCAAGCTTGCCGCCGACAACCCGGTGCTCGACGGGAAGACGTTCGTCTACGCCGCGAACAACCAGCCCGAGGTGCTCAACATCTTCCGCGACACCGACCCGCGCGTGCAGCTGCTCGCCCAGCTCGGCATGTCGGTGGCCCCGTCGGTCGACGCGCTGGATCCGAAGGAGGACGACTCGTACTTCTTCCCCGTCTCGTTCGAGAACCTGCAGAAGGTGGAGTCCGACGTGCTCGTGGCCTACTTCGGCAGCCAGGACGAGGCCGACGCGTTCGTCGCCGACCCGCTGGTCGCGGCCATGCCGCAGGTCAAGGAGGAGCGCTTCGCCCCGATCGTGGGCGAGTCCTTCGTGATGGCCTCCAGCGCACCGACCGTCCTGTCCATCCCGTGGATGCTCGACCAGTACGTGCCGCAGCTCGCCGCGGCCGCTGAGCGTGTCAAGTAGCACCAGCACCTCCAGCAGACCGGCCCCGGGGCTCGACCGGGGCCGGTCCACGGACCGGCGCGCCCTGGGGGCCGTGGTGCTGATCGTCGCTCTGGTGGCCGCGTCGTTCCTCAGCCTCGCCGTCGGCAGCGCCGACATCTCGCTCGAGAGCGTGTGGCGGGCGATCGTCGCCTACGACGCGGCCGACCCCGAGCACATCGCCATCATCGACAAGCGGCTGCCCAGGACGGTGGTCGGCATCGCCGTAGGGGCCGCGCTGGGGCTGGCGGGGGCCGTCGCACAGGGCCTGACCCGCAACCCCATCGCCGACCCTGGCCTGCTCGGCATCTCCCCCGGAGCGTCGCTCGCCGTGGTGGTGGGCATCGTCGCCTTCGGCGTCACGAACCCCGCGGGCTACCTCTGGTTCGCCTTCGCCGGCGCCTGCATCGCCTCCGCGCTCGTGTGGTTCATCGCCTCGCGCGGTCGGGAGGGCGCCACACCCGTCAAGCTCACGCTCGCCGGCGCCGCGATCGGCGCCGCCGCCACCTCGCTGGTCTCGGGCCTCCTGATCGCGCGCGCCGAGGCGCTCGACACCATGCGGTTCTGGCAGGTCGGCGCGCTCGCCGGCCGCGGCTTCGACGTGCTCGGGCCGATCGCGCCGTTCCTCGTGGCCGGCGTCGTCGCCGCGCTGTTCCTCGGCCGGCCCCTCAACCTGCTCGCGCTCGGCGACGACACCGCCGCAGGCCTCGGCCTGAACGTCGGCCGCACGCGGCTGCTGGTCGGCGCGATCCTCGTGGTGCTCGTCGGAACCGCCACCGCCGTCGCCGGCCCGATCAGCTTCCTCGCGCTGGTCGTCCCGCACGCCGTGCGCCGTTTCACGGGGCCCGACTACCGCTGGATCCTGCCCTACAGCGCGCCCGCGGCCGCCGCGATCCTGCTGTTCGCCGACGTCGTGGCGCGGATCGTCGCCCGGCCGAGCGAGCTGCAGGTGGGCATCGTCGTGGCCGTCGTCGGCGCCCCGGTGTTCATCGCGTTGATCCGACGGGGAAGGGCGGCCGGCCTGTGAGCGTCACCGCGACCTGCCGGCGGAACCTCCGCCGCCGCACCATGACCGTCGGCCTATGCATGACGACGCTGGCTCTCGCTCTGTTCGTCGTCGCGCTGATGCTCGGCCAGGCGGGGCTCACCCCGACCGAGGTGCTCGAGGCGCTCACCGGACGCGGCGACCGGATCACCAACTTCGTCGTGCTGCAGAACCGCCTCCCACGGGCGCTGGCCGCCGTGCTCGTCGGCGGCTGCCTCGGCGCGTCCGGCGCCGTGTTCCAGGCCGTGCTGCGCAACCCGCTCGCCAGCCCGGACATCATCGGCGTCACGTCCGCGTCCGGCACCGCGGGCGTTGCCGGCGTGCTGCTGCTCGGCATCTCCGGGCTGCCGCTCACCCTGCTGGTCGCCGTCGGCGGCGTCGTCGGGGCCGCGATCGTGGCGGGCCTGACGTGGAACCGCGGGCTCGTCGGGATGCGCCTGGTGCTGGTCGGCATCGGCGTGGCCGCGGTCGCCACGGCGTTGACCAGCTACCTGATCACCACGGTCGACAGCCGTGACGCGGCCGTGGCCTACACCTGGCTGGTCGGCTCGCTGAACGGGGCGGGGTGGCCGGTCGTGACCGTCACCGCCGTCGTCGGCATCCTGGCGCTGGTCGCGCTTGCGCTGCAGGCCAGGGGGCTGCGCGCGCTCGAGCTCGGCGACGCGACGGCCGCGGGCCTCGGGTTCCGGGTCGAGCGCACCCGCGTCCTCGTGCTCCTGACCGCCGTCGTGCTCGCCGCGGTCGCGGTCGGAGCGGCCGGCCCCGTCGGGTTCGTCGCGCTGATGGCGCCCCAGATCGCGCGCCGCCTGGTCGGCCACGCGTCAGCCTCGCCCGCCGCGGCCACCGCGGTCGGCGCCGCGCTCGTCATCGGCGCGGATCTCATCGCCCAGTACGCCGTTTCGGGCGTCAACCTGCCCGTCGGCGTCGTCACCGGCGCCCTCGGCGCCCCCTACCTCGCCTGGCTGCTGGCCAGGAACGACACCAACCGCCCGGGAGGACGATCGTGACCACGTCGCACCAGCTGAGCGCCGAGAGCGTCAGCCTCGGCTACGACCAGCGCACCGTCGTCGACGGGCTCGACCTCGACGTGCCCCCCGGCCGCCTCACCGTCATCGTGGGCGCCAACGCGTGCGGCAAGTCCACGCTGCTGCGGGGCCTGGCGCGCCTGCTGGCGCCGACCTCCGGGAAGGTGCTACTCGACGGCCACGACATCCACACCATGCCGACCTCACGTGTCGCCACACTGTTGGGCCTCCTGCCGCAGTCGCCCATCGCGCCCGACTCGATCACCGTGGCCGACCTCGTCTCCCGCGGCCGCTACCCGCACCAGGGCTGGCTGCGGCGAGGCACGGCGAACGACGACGAGATCGTCGACGAGGCGATGGCCTCCGCCGGGGTGATCGACCTGGCCGAGCGCAGTGTGGACGAGCTGTCCGGCGGCCAGCGTCAGCGCGTCTGGATCGCCATGGCTCTGGCGCAGGCCACCGACCTGCTCCTGCTGGATGAGCCGACCACCTACCTCGACATCTCGCACCAGATCGACGTGCTCGACCTGCTCGCTGACCTGAACGAGCGTCGCGGCACCACCGTCGTGATGGTGCTGCACGAGCTGGCGCTGGCCTGCCGCTACGCCGAGCATCTGATCGCGATGAAGGACGGCCGGATCGTGGCGCAGGGCGCCCCCGTCGACATCGTCGACGCGGCTCTGGTGAAGGAGGTCTTCGGCATCGACTCCGAGGTCCTCCCGGACCCCGTGAGCGGCACTCCGATGGTCGCCCCCTACAGTCGCCGCCACCGCCCGGTCGGCTGAAGCTCTCCGCCCGGAGACTCCTCTCGCTGCGCTCGAGGCACCTCGACAGGCATGTGCTGAGCCTGTCGAAGTGCTCGGCGACCCGTCAGGTTCCCTGGGCCTGCCCCGGTTCCCTGAGCTTGTCGAAGGGCCCTGAGCGGAGCGAAGGGTTCCACCCCGACGACGATTCTCGCCTCGCCTCATCCACGACGTAGACTGTCACGTCGCCCTGCTACCCCGAGGAGCCCCGCGTTGACCGCGACCGCCACCACCTTCGCCCCGCTGCGCCTGCACGCGCCGAGCCGGCGCGACGCCGTCGTCGTCGAGCTGCCCGTGGTGCTCGCGCCCATGGCGGGTGTGACGAACGCCGCGTACCGGCAGCTGTGCCGCGAGCAGGGCGCCGGGCTGTACGTGTGCGAGATGATCACGTCGCGTGGGCTGGTCGTCGGTGATCCGAAGTCGCGCGACATGGTGCGCTTCGACGACGGCGAGACCACCCGCTCGGTGCAGCTCTACGGCGTCGACGCCCCGATCATGGCCGAGGCCGCCCGCATCCTCGCCCGAGACTTCGCCGTCGACCACATCGACCTCAACTTCGGCTGCCCCGTGCCGAAGGTCACCCGGAAGGGCGGCGGGGGAGTGCTGCCCTACAAGCGGGACCGGCTGCGCGCCATAGTCCGTGAGACGGTCGCCGCGGCCGACGAGTTCGGCGTGCCCGTCACCGTCAAGACCCGCATCGGCATCGACGACGCCCACATCACATTCCTCGACGCGGGCCGCATCGCCGAGGAGGAGGGCGCGGCGGCGATCACCCTGCACGGCCGCACCGTCGCGCAGGCGTACTCGGGGGAGGCCGACTGGGCCCGGATCGCGGAGCTCAAGCAGGCGGTCGGCATCCCGGTGCTCGGCAACGGCGACATCTGGGAGGCCGAGGACGCGCTGACCATGATGGAGGAGACCGGCTGCGACGGCGTCGTCATCGGCCGCGGCTGCCTCGGCCGCCCCTGGCTGTTCGGCGACCTGGCTGCCGCCTTCCGCGGGGAGGGCCAGCGGATCCGCCCGACGCTCGGCGAGGTCGGCCGGATGATCATCCGGCACGCGGAGCTTCTCGCCGAGCACCAGGGCGAGCGACACGGGCTGACGGACCTGCGCAAGCACATGGCCTGGTACTTCAAGGGCTACCCCGTCGGCGAGCTGCGCCGGTCGTTCGCGATGGTCTCGTCGCTGGACGAGCTCCGGGACCTGGTCAGCCAGCTCGATGCGGACGCACAGTTCCCCGTCGCGGAACTGGGGACGCCGCGCGGGCGGCAGGGGTCGCCGCGAGGCAAGGTCGTCCTTCCGCACGGCTGGTACGACGACACCTCCGGCTGCGACCTGGACCTGAGCGACGCTGAGGTCGGTGTCTCGGGCGGCTGAGGAGTCCCGTTATCCGACCCGACCCGGGAACGCCAGAGAAGGCCGGAGTAGATTCCCCGAAACGCGGTTGCTCCTCGTGGGCTGCCCCTTCGATCGGAGGAAATCCCCAATGACCGAATCTGTGACCCTCGTCGTCGACGGGGTCGAGCACGTGCTGCCCGTCGTGACCGGAACCGAGGGCGAGCGCGGCATCGACATCAGCTCGCTGCGCGCCGCGACCGGGCTCATCACCCTCGACGACGGCTACGGCAACACCGGCTCGTGCGAGTCGGCGATCACCTTCATCGACGGCGAGAAGGGCATCCTGCGGTACCGCGGCGTGCCCATCGAGGACCTGGCCGCCCGCTCGAGCTTCATCGAGACCGCCGAGCTGCTGATTTTCGGCTCGCTGCCCGACAAGGAACAGCGCGACGAGTTCCGCGACCTGCTGACCGAGAACTCGTCGCTACACCGCGATATGCGCAAGCACTTCGACGGGTTCCCCGTCAACGCACACCCGATGAGCATTCTCTCGTCGATGATCAACGCGCTGCAGAGCTACGAGCCGCACCAGGAGTTCGACGACGAGGCGGGATTCCGTCGGGCGGCGGCCAGCCTGCTCGCCAAGACCCGCACGATCGCGGCGGCGTCCTACAAGTCGCACCTGGGGCAGCCGGTCACCTACCCTCGCTACGACCTGCCCTACGCCGAGAACTTCCTGCACATGATGTTCTCGGTCCCGTACCGCGACTACGAGGCGACGCCCGAGGTCGCCCACGCGCTCAACATGTTCCTTGTCCTGCACGGCGACCACGAGCAGAACTGCTCGACGTCGACCGTCCGCATGGTCGCCTCGTCGCAGGCGAACCTGTTCGCGTCGGTGTCCGCCGGCGTCAACGCCCTGTGGGGTCGCCTGCACGGCGGCGCCAACATGGCCGTCATCGAGATGCTGGAGCGGATCAACGAGGGCGACCTGACGGCCGCGGAGTACGTCGCGAAGGTCAAGGACAAGTCATCCGACGTCAAGCTGATGGGCTTCGGACACCGCGTCTACCGCAACTTCGACCCGCGGGCGAAGATCCTCAAGGAGGCCGCGGACTCGCTGCTCGACTCGATGCACGTGACCGACCCGCTGCTGGACATCGCCCGTGAGGTCGAGCAGATCGCGCTCGCTGACGACTACTTCACCTCGCGCCGCCTCTACCCGAACGTCGACTTCTACTCCGGCATCATCCTGCGCGCCATCGGCATCCCGAAGGACATGTTCACGGTGCTGTTCGGGATCGGCCGCACGCCGGGCTGGATCGCGCACTGGAAGGAGGTCCACGACAACCCGGGTCAGCGCATCTACCGGCCCCGGCAGATCTACACTGGGGAGCCGCTGTCGGAGTGGGTCCCGCAGGGCGAGCGGCCGGCGGTTCCGCCTACGCGCTTCCGCCGTTGGCGTGGACTACGTTTGAGGGGATGAACGACAACCTGTTGCCGCGCGCACGGGCCTGGGCCGAGACGATGCACGGCCACGGCTCGGACGTCACCGTCGCCCACTCGTCCTCGCGGGCGCGCGTCTCGCCCCGCGAGCCGCGCCGCCGGGAGGCCCGAGAGGAGCTGGAGCGGCTGACGCTGGTGCCGGAGGCGGCCTTCTCGCGCGGCTCGGGCGAGCGGGCCATTCAGGAGGAACCCGACCCGCTGCGCACCTGCTTCGAGCGTGACCGCGACCGGATCGTGCACTCTGCGGCCTTCCGCAGGTTGGCGGGAAAGACGCAGGTGGTCGTCTACCCGACCGACCACCAGCGCACCCGCCTGACGCACGCGCTCGAGGTGGCCCAGGCCGCCGTCGCGATGGCGCGGGGCATCGGCGTCAACGTCACGCTGACCGACGCCATCGCGCTCGGCCACGACTGCGGCCACGGACCAGGCGGCCACGCCTCGGAGGACGCGTTCGACGAGTTCATCTCGGAGGGCTACGACCACGGCCCGTGGGGGGCCGACGTCGTCCTGGCCGACCTGAACCTCACCGTCCAGACGCTCGACGGCATCCGCAATCACTCCTGGTCGCGCCCCGCACCGCTGACGGTGGAGGGGGAGATCGTCTCCTGGGCCGACCGCATCGCCTACTGCGCTCACGACCTCGAGGACGCCATCCACGCGGGCATCGTCACGATCGACGACGTGCCCCCGATCGTGCGCGAGGTGGCCGGCACGAGACGGAGCCAGCAGCTCGCCACGTTCATCAACGCGGTGATCGAGACGACGGCCGCGACCGGCACCGTCGGCATGGACAAGACGACGGCTGAGGCACTCGCGGAGCTGCGTCGCTTCAACTACGAACGGATCTACACCCGCCCGGAGTCCGTCGCCCAGTCCACCACCGTCGTCGACGTGCTGCGCGACCTCGTCACGTACTACCTGGAGAACCCCGAGTCGCTGCCTGCGGAGTACACCCGCGGCAACCTCACGCACGGCGCCGTCGCCTACGTCGGGGGCATGACCGACCGGTTCGCCTTCGAGCGCGCCCAGCTGCTGCTGGGCTGGGACCCGAAGAAGCTGCCCCGCGGCATCGGTCGCGGCGCCTGACTCTCGGCTCGCCGAGCTTTCCCGGGTCGCCGAGCTTTCCCGGGTCGCCGAGCTTTCCCGGGTCGCCGAGCTTTCCCGGGTCGCCGAGCCTTCCCGGGTCGCCGAGCCTTCCCGGGTCGCCGAGCCTGTCGAGGTGCCTCGAGCGAAGCGAGAGGAGATCCCTTCGCTGCGCTCAGGGCCCTTCGACAGGCATGTGCTGAGCTTGTCGAAGTGCTCAGGGAACCGGAGGAGATCCCTTCGACAGGCTTGTGCTGAGCTCGTCGAAGTGCTCAGGGAACCGGAGGAGTGCCATTCGACAGGCTTGTGCTGCGCTTGGCGAAGTGCTCAGCGAACCGGCTGGGCGGGACGCGTGCGGGAGCCCCTGGAGAGTGCCACTAGACTTCCCGGCATGGCGGGTCGCATCAACGAGGAGGACATCGCCCAGGTCCGTGAGCGGAGCCGCATCGACGACGTGATCGGCGGGTACGTGCAGCTGCGCAACGCGGGCGGTGGATCGCTGAAGGGGCTGTGCCCGTTCCACGACGAGAAGACCCCCAGCTTCACGGTCACCCCGTCGCGTGGCTTCTACTACTGCTTCGGCTGCGGCGAGGGCGGAGACGTCATCACATTTCTCCAGCGCCAGCAGAACCTGTCCTTCGTCGAGGCGGTGCAGGTGCTCGCCGACCGTGCCGGGATCGTGCTGCGGATCGACGACGACGGCCAGCCCGGCCAGCAGCCGGGGCTCCGCAAACGGGTGCTGGAGGCCAACCAGGCGGCGCAGGACTTCTTCAGCGCGCAGCTCGACTCCGCCGAGGCGGTGGAGGCGCGTCGCTTCCTGAACGGCCGCGACTTCGACCGGGCGGCCGCGCTGCAGTTCACCGTCGGCTACGCGCCGCGGCACGGTCAGGCCCTGCGACAGACGCTGCGTGGCAAGGGCTTCGACGACGCGGTGCTCAAGGCCGCGGGGCTGATCCGCGACGGCGGCCGGGACTTCTTCACCGGCCGCGTGCTGTGGCCCATCCGGGACTCGGCGCAGGCCGTCCTCGGGTTCGGCGCCCGCCGCATCTACGACGACGACCGGCTGCCCGCCAAGTACATCAACACGCCGGAGTCGCCGGTCTACAAGAAGTCGCACGTCCTCTACGGGCTCGACCTTGCCCGACGCGAGATCGGCCGCAGGTCGCAGGCCGTGATCGTCGAGGGCTACACCGACGTGATGGCCGCGCACCTCTCGGGGGTCACGACCGCCGTCGCGTCGTGCGGCACCGCGTTCGGTGAGGACCATGCGCGGCTTCTGCAGCGCCTGATGGGCAGCTCCGATGGCCTGCACGGCGAGGTCATCTTCACGTTCGACGGCGACAAGGCCGGCCAGGCCGCGGCTCTGAAGGTCTTCAAGGGGGACCACAACTTCACGGCCCAGACGTACGTCGCGGTCGAGCCGAGCGGGCTGGACCCCTGCGATCTGAGGATGCAGCAGGGCGACGCCGCGGTCCGGGAACTGGTCGCGAGACGCGTGCCGCTGTACCGCTTCGTGATGAGCAACATCGCCAAGAGCTACGACCTGGACCGCGCCGACGGCAGGCTGTCGGCTGCCCGTGAGGGCGCCGAGCTGGTCGGCTCCATCCGCGACCAGTCGCTCGTGACCCAGTACCTCCGCGAGCTCGCCGGGGTGCTCGGGATGGACGTCGAGGACGTGCGACGCGAGGCGCAGCGGGTCGCCCGCCGAGGCCAGCACGCTGAGCCGCCGCGCCACGAGCCTCCGCCAGAGGACGCGGCCTCGGGCCCGGACCCCGACTGGCCTCGGCCCGACGACCCGGCGCTGAGGCTGGAGCGCGACACGCTCAAGCTGATGCTGCAGTTCCCCCTCACGTTCGACACGGCCTGGAACGCGGTGACCGCCGACGACTTCACGCATCCCGGCTACCAGGCGGTGTTCCGGCTGATCAGCTCGGTCCCGTTCGGGGAGGGATGGACGGATCAGCTGCGTTCTCTGGCGCCGAACGATCTGGTGCGCCAGCTGCTGGTTGCGTTGCTCGTCGAGCCTCTTCTGCGGGTGCCGGACGAGGGCTATTCGCTGGCCTACAGCTCCCGGCTGCGGCTGACGCATGTGACCCGCGACATCGCACAGGTGAAGTCGCGGCTGCAGCGCACGGATCCGCTGAAGGACCCCACGGGACACCGCGCCCAGTTCGCGCAGCTGACGGAGCTGGAGATGCTGCGCAAGAAGCTGCAGAGCGTCTCGCTGGGCTAGGCGCAGCTCTCATCATCGAGCGACGCGCCGCGGCTCCGCAGCGCCGTCGTCCGCTCCTCCTCGAGGATCCGGCGGGCCGCCCGCAACGCGCCCTGGTGCACCCGTAGCGCCGTCGACGACGAGATTCCCAGGACGGCCGCGGCCTCCTGGAGGGTGTGGGCGGGGCCGTCGAGGCCGAATCTGAGCTTCAGCATCGTGCGATGCCGGGGATGCAGCAACTCGAGGAAGTCCGTGCCCAGCTCGTCGATCCGGTGGAAGGCGAGGGCTGCGTCGGGGTCGGCGAGCGGCTCGTCGGGGAGGCCGACGATCATCGTCGCGCCCCTCGCGGCCGCGGTCGCCGACACGCCGGTCAGGGCGGCGATCTCGTGCGGGGCCAGCCGGATGCCCCGCTCGGCGAGGCGTGAGTGCTCGTCCGCGACGACCCGCGCCGCGCGCCGGTCCCCCTTGCTGGAGGACCAGGAACCGCCCCTATGGCGGCCGACGCTCTGCATGGCGAAACTCACGAGGTGGTACACGTGCGTCGTGAACGAGGCGCCTCTGCGGCAGTCCCAGGTGCAGACAGCCTCGGAGACCGCGACGCACGCGTCCTGGAGGACATCGTCGACCGGCAGGCCGCTACGGGCGGCATGCCGGTAGGCGAGCGAGGCAGCGGTGCGGACCCCGGCCCACCAGAGCCGCTCGCGGGCCTCGTCTCCGGCGGCGACTATCGCGCGGAGCTCACGCCGCTCCGGCAGTGTCGCCGCGTACACGCCCGCCTCCACGGCCAGGGCGAGGTGGGTGTCTTCGCCGGGCAGGAG
Source organism: Tessaracoccus palaemonis (assembly GCF_019316905.1). Classification (NCBI taxonomy): domain Bacteria; kingdom Bacillati; phylum Actinomycetota; class Actinomycetes; order Propionibacteriales; family Propionibacteriaceae; genus Tessaracoccus; species Tessaracoccus palaemonis. The sequence continues at coordinate 1,818,097 of NZ_CP079216.1, read as the reverse complement.
GGTGACCAGCGGGAAATCCAGGGTGGTTGTGCTCATGGCAGGAGATCCTGCTCCGCGACGGTGGCCGTGGCGCCGGGGTGTTGGCGGGTGTGGAGAACTCCACGACGGACAACACGACTTCTCCACAGGCGCGGTCTGTTCGCGCCCCGGCCGGTTCGCCCGTTGTCCCGCGGCCGGCTCCTGCCCGACCTCCCGCGGTGCAGCGGCTCTGCCCGCTTTCGGGGGTCGGGCAGAATGGGGACATGCCGCTGTTTCGACGCTCCACCCCCGACCACTTCGCAGGACTCGCCGAGGCGGTTGGGCACGCGGTCAAGCCGCTCGCGTTCGGGACCGGCGAGGGCTCGACGGTGCTGGTCGGCACGCGCGAGGAGCTCGCGCTGTGCGTCGACGGAACGTGGACCAGTTGGCCGTGGGAGACGATCGCCGGCGGCTCCTGGAAGGGTGAGTCGAGGACCTTCCGCTGGCGCACCGTCGAGGCCGACGAGCACGAGGTGGTGCTCGAGGACGCCAACCGGCTGCCGCAGCTGTTCCGTGAGCGGATCGAGGCGTCCACCGTCGTGCAGTCGGTCATCGCCACCGACCCGGGACACGTCCAGGTGGTGGGCCGCCGCGGCCTCGGAGCCGACGAGACGGTCCGCTTCTACGCCGTCCCCTCGGGTGGCGCGGACCTCCTCGACGACGTCACCCGCGCGGCCATCGTCGCCGAGACCGACCGCCTGCGGGCCGAGTACTTCTGACCCCGAACCTCCCGGCCCGACCCGGGCCTCACCTCCAACCCGACCCCGGGGCCTCACCTTCGACCCGACCCCGGGGCCTCACCTCCGACCCGACCCCGGGGCCTCACCTCCGACACGAAAATCGTTCAGTGGTCGATTCTCCCCGGTCCGGTGCCGAGAATCGCACACTGCCTCCGCTGTTGCGGGGTCGGCGACGGTGACGCCTGGCCGATTGGCGTGTCCCGCGCGGGGTCTGCTAGAGTTTCATCTCGCGCGAGGGCGCTGATCCCTGGTAGCTCAATTGGCAGAGCATTCGACTGTTAATCGAAGGGTTACTGGTTCGAGTCCAGTCCGGGGAGCCATCGAAGACCGCTCCGACAAGCATAACCGCTTGTCGGAGCGTTTTTTTGTACAGAGCCCAGGCCGTGAGCCGCGAGGCCCAGAACGCAGGCAACGACTCCAGGTGGCCGATGCGACAGAGGGTGAATGGGCTGTGGGCGAAACTCGTCGCCGGACCGGGGAGAATCGACCACTGAACGATTTTCCGGGTGGGGCCGGGGATCGCTGGCGGCGTGGGCCGTGGCGGCGGGGGAGACGCGGCGCTAACGTCGGGCGGGTGAGAACCTGGTCAGAGATCTATCCGCCCTTCGGGGTGGCCATCCGCTGCGGCGACGTCGAGCTGAGCGCCCTGACGCCCGACGTCGTGCCGGAGCTGGTCGAGCTGGCCATCGCCGGCACCGCGCGGCCCGACACCGGCTACCCGTTCGTCACCAACTGGGCACTTCTCCCACCCGCGGAGTTGAGGCTCAGCGCCGCGCAGTTCTACTTCGACACGTGGGGTTCCGCGCGGCCCGAGAGCTGGCAGCTGCTGATGGTCGTGCGTCGGGGCGGGCAGCTCGTCGGCTGCCAGGACCTGCGCGCGACGCAGTTCCCGGCGACCCGGATCGTGCACACCGGCTCGTGGCTCGGGCTCGCACACCAGGGCCGGGGGACAGGCACCCTGATGCGCCAGATGGTCTGCGCCTTCGTCTTCGACGCACTCGGCGCGGCCCAGTGCCGCACTGAGGCCTTCCTCGACAACCCCGTCAGCCAGCGCGTCAGCGCGAAGGTCGGCTACGAGCGCTTCGACCAGCGCCCGGTTGACAGACTCGGAGAGCCGGCAGAGGAGGTGTACTTCCGGATGACCGCGGAGCAGTTCAACCGGCCGACCGAACCCGTCACCTTCGCCGGCGTGGACGCCTTCCGGAGGTTCATCGACCTCGTCGACTGAGCCACGCGCAGGCGAACGGCTATCCGCCGGCGACGGCCTTCTCGATGGCTGCGATGTCGATCCTGTTCATCGTCATCATCGCGGCGAACGCCCGCTCGGCGACGCCCGGCTCGGCCGACGACATCGCCTCGGTCAGCGCGCGCGGCGTGATCTGCCATGACAGGCCCCATCGGTCCTTGCACCAGCCGCAGTTGCTCTCCTGACCGCCGTTGCCGACGATCGCGTCCCAGTAGCGGTCGGTCTCAGCCTGGTCGTCGGTCGCGACCTGGAATGAGAACGCCTCACTGTGGTGGAACGCGTCGCCGCCGTTGAGCCCGACGCACGGGATCCCGCAGACGGTGAAGTCGACGGTCAGGACGTCGCCCGCCTTCCCGTCCGGGTAGTCCCCAGGCGCACGGTTCACGGCGTTGACGCGACTGTCCGGGAACACCGAGGCGTAGAACTCGGCGGCCTCCTCGGCATCGCCGTCAAACCACAGGCAGATCGTGTTCTTCGTCGTACCCATCACCCATCTCCTTCGACGTGTCCGGCGTCTGCAACGCTACGTCCGATGCGGGTCGGGCTACGACGTGAGCGCGCGGAGGTCGTTGAGGAAGCTGTCGGCCCAGCTGTCGATCGTGTTGGCGAGCACCTGCTTCTTCAACGCCCGCATCCGGCGCTGCCTGACCATTCGCGGGTCGGTGACGGCCCGCATGATCGACTCCTTGAGCCCGTTGAGGTCGTACGGGTTCACCAGGTAGGCCTGGCGCAACTCCTGCGCGGCGCCTGCGAACTCGCTCAGCACGAGGGCGCCGCTGGTCTTCGGGTGGCACGCGACGTACTCCTTGGCCACCAGGTTCATGCCGTCGGCGAGCGGGGTGACGACCATCACGTCGGCGATCCGGTACATCGCCGCCATCGTGGTGCGGGGGAAGCTGGCGTGGCGGTACACGATGGGCGGGCGCCCGATGCCGCCCACCTCCGAGTTGATGCGGCCGACCAGCTGATCGATGTCGTCGCGGAGCCGCCGGTACTCGTCGACCCGTTCCCGCGACGGTGTGGCGACCTGCATGAACACCACATCGGCCGGGTCGAGGCGCCCCTCCTCGAACAGCTCGCCGATCGCGCGGACTCGCTGCCGCAGGCCCTTGGTGTAGTCGAGGCGGTCGACGCCCAGCAGCACGACCTTGGGATGCCCGAGCTCCTCGAGCAGCGCATCGGACTCGGCGACGACGTCGGGGTCGTGCGCCATGTCGATGAACCCCTCGGTGTCGATGGAGATGGGGTAGGCCTTCACGTTGCACGCGTGGTCGGGGAGCAGCACGCGGTCGCGGTCGAGCTTCAGACGGGTCCGCTTGCGGACCAGCCGTCGGAAGTTCGACGCGGCGCCCGGCACCTGGAAGCCGACGAGGTCGGCGCCGAGCAGCCCCTGGATGATCTGCTCGCGCCACGGCAGCTGCAGGAAGATCTCGATGGGCGGGAACGGGATGTGCAGGAAGAAGCCGATCTTCAGATCGGGCCGCATCTCGCGGAGCAGCTGCGGCACCAGCTGCAACTGGTAGTCCTGGATCCACACCGTCGCGCCCTCGGCCGCGACCTCCGCGGTCCGCTCCGCGAACCGACGGTTGACCTCCACATATGCGTCCCACCACTCACGGTGGAACTCCGGGAAGGCGACGGTGTCGTGGTACAGCGGCCACAGCGTGGCATTGGAGAATCCCTCGTAGTACTCCTCGAACTCCTGCTGGCTGAGCGGGATCGGCACGATCCGGTAGCCGTCGTGGTCGAACGGGTCGAGCTCCTCGTCGGGTGCGCCGTGCCAGCCGATCCAGGCCCCGCCCTGCTTGCGCATGACGGGCTCGAGGGCTGTCACCAGGCCGCCGGGCGATGTGCGCCAGTCGACGCTTCCGTCGTCGGCCACGACCCTGTCGACTGGGAGACGGTTGGCGACGACGACGAACTGGGCATCTCTGTTCACTGCTGAACCTCCTGGTTGCGTTCCACCCTATCGACCCGTCAAGGCCCGCCGGGCGCATCCGGCCAACCGGGGGAGAATCCCGCGCCGGTCCCGCGGATGAGCACGACACACTTGTCATCGCGGAAAACGGCCCGAAATCGGCCGATTCCGGCCGTGAGAAGTGTGTCGTGCTCATCGCGTCTGCGGCGGCAGGTGCCCGGAGGCTGGCTAGGTTGGAGCCCATGAGTGACTTCGAGCTCCGCACCGACGACGCCTCCGCCTTCTTCGACAAGGGGGCGGCCGACCCGGCCCGAGTCCTGGTCGCCATGGACTTCGACGGCACCCTGGCGCCGATCGTGCCGGACCCCACCGACTCCCGTCTGCTGCCCGCCGCGGCCGACGCCCTGGCCGATCTCGGCCCCCGCGTGGGCCGCATCGCCATCATCACCGGACGCGCCGTCGCGACGGTGCGGGAGCTCGGCAGGCTCGACGAACGACAGGGGCTCGAGAACGTCGTCGTGCTCGGCCAGTACGGTGCCGAGCGCTGGGACGCGTCGACGGGCCAGGAGACTCCCGCTGAGGTGCCGCCCGGGATCGACGAGGCGCGCGCCGAGATCGTCGACCTGCTCGCCGACGACCGCTTCGTCGGCGTCCATCTGGAGGACAAGGGTCGCGCGCTGGGCGTCCACACGCGTCGCGCGGCCTCCCCGCACGAGTCCTTCGCCGCGCTGGAGGGGCCGCTGAGCGGGATCGCGGCGCGCCACGGCCTCACGCTGGAACCGGGCCGCAGCGTGCTCGAGCTGCGCGCCTCCACCATCACCAAGGGCGACGCCCTGCGCGGCCTGGTCGCCGAGACCCGCGCGACGGCCGTCGCGTTCTGCGGCGACGACCTCGGTGACCTGCCAGCCTTCGACCTCCTCGACGAGCTGGCCGGCGAGGGCGTCGCCACCTGCCGCGTCGTCAGCGCCTCGGCTGAACAGGCCGTCCTGGCGGCCCGGGCCGACGTGCTGGCCGACGGCCCCGACGGTGTCGCCGCCTGGCTGAAGACCCTCGCCGAGTGCCTGCGATGAAGATGAGAGGTCTCTCACTAGGGCGTCACCGGCGTCTCATGCATGCCCGACAGGATGAAGCCATCACAGCGGAAGGCAGCTTCCGCGGCTCACGAAAGGCAACCACCATGAAGACCTCCCGCATCCTCGCCGGCACCGCCGCGATCGGCCTGCTGGCCACCCTCGTTCCGATGACCGCCAGCGCGGCCCCCACCACGGAGAAGAAGGGCAGCTACACCGTCGCCGCCCGCACCGTCATCCGTGGCGACCTGATCGTCCGTGACGGCAACCTCACCATCAACGGCAAGGTCACCGGCAACGTCCGCCAGACGGGCAACGGCAGCATCACGATCGGCCGCACCGGCGAGGTCGAGGGCAACGTGACCGAGACGGGCAGCGGCTCCGTGGCCGTCGTCGGCGAGATCGACGGCACTGTCACCGAGACCGGGTCGGGCGATGTGCGCGTCTCCGGCAGCGTCGACCGCGGCATCTCCGAGGCCGACCACGGCGGCGTCATCATCCGTCTCTCCGGCGAGATCGACGGCTCCATCACCGAGAAGGGCGAGGGCGGCCTGCGCGTCTACGGAGAGGTCGACGGCAGCGTCACCGAGCGCAACTCCGGCAACCTGACGCTCCACTCGACCGCCGAGATCGACGGCAGCGCCCGCGAGTACGACGCCGGCAACCTGCTCACCTACCGCGGCTACGACGTCGACGGCAGCGTCGTCGAGTCCGGCTCCGGGTCCCGCGTCAGGCGCTGACCCCGGCCGAGGTGCGGGCCCGCGCGACGCGATGGGTCCGCACCTGCAGCAGGGCCGCGTCCAGCAGGGGAGTCGGCACCCCCACCGACCTCGCCCGGTGGGCGAGGTCGCCAAGGATGTGCTCGGCCTCCAACGGGTCGCCGAGCCTGAGGTCCCGGTAGAGCGACGACGTGAAGTGCGAGCCGGGCTCCGTCAGCATGGCGACGGAACCCTCATGGCCTTGCCGACCGACGGTGTGGCCGGCGGCCGCGGCCACCCGCTCGCACTCCTCGATGGCCTGCAGGATCTGCTCCTCGCCGCCCGCCTCGAGGATGTCTCCGACCTCCCCGCGGAACAGGCAGGACACCACGCCCGCCGACGCGATGAAGGCCCACTTCTCCCACAGCCGTCCGATGATGTCGCCGCTGACGGACAGGTGGATGCCGGGCACGTCGAGCGCCTCGCGTACCGCGTCGGGGACCTCGCCGCCGTCGAGCCGTCCGATCGTCATGGCGCTGAGCGTCGTCAGCTGGACCGCCTGGGAGTTGCGGTCGAGCGTGGCCACGATCTTCACCAGCCCACCCAGCACGCGTGCCCCGAACACCTCCACCAGCGCTTCGATGTGGCGCATGCCGTTGAGCAGGGGGAGGATCAGCGTGTCGTCGCCGACCGCGGGGCGGATCGTGCCGATCGCCGCGTCGAGGGCAGGGGCCTTGACCGCGATGATGATCAGGTCGTAGACGTCGCCCTGCGCCACCGAGGTGACGCATCGCACGTCGAGCCGCGTCGTCACGTCCGGGGCCGAGAACGCCAGCCCCTCGCTGCGCAACTGCTCCGCCCTGTGTTCCCGCACCAGGAAGGTGACGTCGCGCCCGGCCTGGATCAGCCTGGCTCCGAACGCGCCTCCCGTGGCCCCGGCCCCGACAATGAGAATCCTCACAACGACTCCTTACCTCAGGCCCCACACTAGTGACGTTCCGCCGCCTACAGCAGGCCTCCGAGGAGGAGCCAGCCGAGCAGGATGCCGACGACGAGCCCGGTCGAGGCGCAGATGAGTGCGACCAGCCACCGCGGCGCGCGTCGCGCGGGCGCCCGCTGCGGCAGACCCAGCATGAGGCGGAGGGCCGCGGCCGACTGCTGGTCCGCGAACGGCTCGGCGAGCAGCGGCGTGTCCTCGCCGGAGGCGGAGTGCAGCTGCCGGAGCAGCGAGACGACGAAGCGGTCGGGATCCTTCAGTCGGCCCTGCAGCCGTTCCGCTGCCACGATCAGGTCGGGCACCTCGTCCGGAGCCAGGGCCGTTGGGTGTTTCCGCAGGAAGCTGGCGAGGGCGTTCGACGGCGCCAGGGCGACGAGCAGGTGGAGCCTGGCCGCGGGGGCGGCCTGCATGAGGGCGGCCAGCTCCTCGTCCCAGCGTGCCTCCCCACGGGCGAACTCGATGGCCCCGGCGACGTTGCGGGGGGCGGCGCGCAGCTGGGCGGCGACATCGGAGCGGCCGGGTGGGAAGAGGTCCTCGTTGCCGGACCTGTCCAGGCCGAGGGCCTCCAGCCACGGTGCGGCCGCGCGGAGCTCAGGCGCCGTGCTGCCGTCGAGCACGTCGCGGGCCAGCCGGGCCCTGTCGACGGGCGCCAGCGACCGCAGGGCGGCGGGGGCGGGCCGTCCCTGCCGGACGGCGGCCTTCTGCACCCGGACCAGTTCGGCCCAGGGCGCTTCCCGGGTCACGACGTCCGCCACACCCTCGGCGACCCACGCCATGCGCTGCCCGAGCAGCGGCCCCAGCCAGGCGGGGTCCCTGGCCACGAGCTTCGCCGCGTGCCCGCCGTCGGTCCACCGCTGGCGGTCGGCCTCGACCAACGCGTCCGAGCGCAGCAGGCCTGCCGCCTCGCGGTCGGTCATCGGCCGCCGGTGCTCCAGGGCCGCGGCCCACTCGAGCGGGTCGGTGGCGTCGACGAGCCGACCCGGGTGGCGACCGGCGGAGGCCTCCCGCGCCGCCCAGACGACGGCCTTCGGCGGCTGCGGAGGCGCGCCGGTCGACGCGGCGGCGAGCTTGAGGAAGGCGGCGTGCTCCTGCGGGTATCGGGCAGCGAGGTCTGCGGGCCAGGGTCCGCTGATCAGCGGACCGTCCCGGCCCGGCCGACGGACCGCGGCCGACGTGGACCAGGCGGTGCGCCGCAGGATCCCCTCCGGCAGTGCGCGGGACGCGGCGGCGAAGAGCGCCGCCGGCGACGCGGCCTCGACGACGGTGACCGCAGGCGGTGCGGGCCGGTCGAGCAGCGTCGCGAGGAGCCGGAGGAGTTCGTCGGGGCGGCACCGCGGCGGAGCAGTCGGGCCTCCGTCATGCCGCGGACTCAGCCAGCCGCCGACCTCGACGTCGGCCAGCGCCCTCGTCACGCAGTCGGCCATCGTCCAGCTGGCGGGGGCGAGCGCGAACTGCGTCGCGCCGGCGTTGCCGTACCGCCCGCCCGAGCCCTGGAGCACGGTCAGCCAGGCTCCCGCCTCCGGGCTGAAGCGCCACGTCAGCACGTACAGGGCCTCCAGAGCCCCGTCGGCGACGGGCAGCTGCCGGTAGCTCTGCTCGAGTGACCCGAACAGCGACCTGGTGGGGCCGTCGATCATCGCCGACGAGAGGTCGGCGTTGGGGTGGTAGCCGGCCCCGGTGTCCGACTTCGTCTGCAGCGTCCAGTCGCCGCTCATCTCAGTGCCCCCTGCAGGACGTCGGCCAGCACCTGGAGCACCCCGGAGTTCTCCGCCAGCCTGGCCCGTGGGTCGTCGTCCGCACGGACGGGCCCGTCGCCGGGGAGGAACTCGCGGGTGCTGGTGAGCGCGAAGCGCAGGTGCGAACTGTGGGCGCTGATCCCTGCGACCCGGTCCCGGCCGTAGTCGGTGGCGAGCAGCGCCTGCACGAGGACGGAGCAGGCGACATCGCGCGCCATGAGGTCGAACCCGGCGGTGGACAGGAACCAGTAGTCGCGGGCGCTCTCCATGGAGACGATGCCGCCGCCGGGCAGGTGGAGGTCCACCGGCCCCTCGGAGACGATCACCCGGTGGAACGCCCCGGAGTCCCCGAGGTCCGCGAGCAGCGACGCTGACAGCGCCATCGCCCGCGCGAACCGCTGCCCTCCTGGCAGGGCGGAGATGGGCTGCAGCAGCCGGTCGGCCGCCGCGGTCCGTTCCCCGTCGAAGCCGCAGAGGTGGACGAGCGCGGCGGCCCCGGCCTCGACGAAGGCGTTGAGCGCGGCGGCCTTGTCGGTGGCGTCGGCCCAGAGGAACGACCAGCGGTCCAGGCCGTGGTGGGCGACCTGGCGGCGGGCCAGGATGCGGTGCAGCGCGTCGGACTTGGCCAGGCACAGGGTGAGCGGGATGCTGCGGGTCGCCCCGTCGGCGACGCGGCCCATCGACTGCAGGAAGACCAGCAGGGACTCGGTCTCCTTGCGGCTCATCCGGTGGGCCACCTCGGGGGTCACGTTCGACCTCTTGCGCAGGGCGGCCTCCCGCTCCGCCGGGTCGAGCGCGCCGAAGACGCCGCCCAGCGACATGCAGTCGATCACGGCGACGAACTGGTGGGTGTAGCTCAGCTGTGCGAGGTCGCTGCGGGACATGGGAGGGAGCGGCTCGTCGGAGCCGGTGCCGCCGGAGAGGTGACGGACGATCTCGCCGGGCAGGTCGATGATGGGGGTGATGGACTTGGCGGTGGCCCCACCGCGCTCCTGGTACGTCGTGAGCACGTAGGGGGTGCGCACGCTGCCCCAGTCGCGGATCTCCTCGCCGGTGGCGAAGGGCAGGAGGCGCGCGAGCAGGTCGTCGAGCTCCTGCGCCTGCTCCCAGCCGCCCAGATAGGCGAGGTAGTTGTGGAGGGTGTCGCGCGCGGTCTTGTCGAAGCTGGTCGTCGGCAGCAGCGCACCGTCGTCGAGGGTCGGTCCCTCGGCGGGGCTGGGCAGACGGTCGATGTCGATGGCCGAGGCCGAGATGCCCTCGATCATGCAGAACGTCGGGTCGGGCGTCTGGGCCTCGAAGCGGAGCGCCCGGACCAACTGCGACTTCCCGCTGCCCGTCGAGCCGAGGAGGCGGATGACGTTGGGCGACTCCCGCAGCGGCTCGGCGGGTGCCTCGGTCGGGGCGGCATCGGCGCGCAGGGCCCAGGCGACCAGCCGCTGGTGCCAGGCACGGCGCCTCCCGGACTGCGCGATCGGGCGCGGCCGCATGTGGCCGAGGCGGCAGATCGTCCAGCGCTGGTTCGGCTCACCCGACCCATCCCACCGGCCCATGCCCTCCCGCTGGCCGGTGGCCGTGTGGAACAGGCGGAACGTCTGGGCGTGGCCGACCTGGCAGACGAGCAGAGTCAGCCACTCGCCGTCCTCGTGGCCGCAGAAGTAGCACGCCGTCATCGGTTCAGCCCACCGAGCCGATGAGGTGCGCGACCCAGCCGAGCACGAGGCCGGCGACGCCCATGGCGAGGACCAGGATCGCCTGCAGGTAGCGGCGTCCGGTCCGCAGCGGGGCCTCCTTCTCCCTGAGGTAGGCGTCGACCACCAGCTGCGACGTCCGCGACGGGGTCGTCAGCCGGGTCCTGACGGCACGGTCGTCGGCGCCCGAGAAGGGGTAGTCGTCGGGGACGACGGTGCGGAACAGGTAGTCGATGAGCCTGTCGAGGGTCTTCACGGCATCCCCCAGGTGATGAGGAAGGCGATGATCGCGACGATCACGCCCAGCGCGATGGTCGGCGGGAGAGAGCGGCGGATGTCTCGTCGGAAGCGTTCCTCCAGAGCCCCGCGGATCGTCGCCTGGAACACGGCCGCGTGCCGGTCGATCCGCTCCCGGGCAGCCGTGACGGCCCGGTCGAAGACGGCGCGGTTCTCGTCGCTGACGAGCTCGATCGCCGACGCCGTCGGGACGGCAAGGGGAGCCTCCACCCGGGTGTGCGCCACATCGGTCGGCAGCACCCGCGTCCCCTGCGGGCCCGGCCCGGCTTCCCTGAGGGTCGTCGCGGTGTCGGACGCGATGGCCTGCGTCGCGGTGCCGCCGAACGACGCAACGTGCAGCACCGCGTCGGACATCGAAGCGGCGGTCGGGTAGCGGTCCTCGGGGTGAGGCGACAACGCCGTGATCAGCAGCTGCCCGACGGCGGCTGATCCGGGGAAGGACTGGAAGATCGCACTCCAGTCGGGCGACTGTTTCGCCCGCATCGTCGCGGGGGAGTCGCCGACGGGGAACGGGTGGCGGCCGCTGAGCAGCTCGAAGAGCACCACGGCGAGGCTGTACAGGTCCGTGCGAGGGTCGACGGGGCACGCGTCCATCTGCTCGGGCGACATGTACCTCCACTTGCCGATCACGGAGCCGACCTCCGTGAGCCGAGGCGAGGACGACGGGCTCAGCGCGATGCCGAGGTCGATGATGGTCGCGTGACCGTCGGGCGAGATCATGATGTTGCGCGGGCACAGGTCGCGGTGGATGATGCCGGCTGCGTGCAGGTGCCGGAGGCCGTTCAGGACCCCGACGGCGATGCCGGCGGCCTCGTCCCAGCCCATCGGCCCCGTCTGGCGCATCCGCTCGTCGAGCGTGACGCCGTCGACGTGCTCCAGCACGAGGTAGGGGACCGGGGCGCGCGAGCTGGCCTGGGGGTGGACGTCCATCCCGGAGTCGATCAGCCGCACGGTGTTCGGGTTCGGTGCGGCGAGCAGCGCCCGCCCTTCGGCCTCGAATCTGGCGCGCATGGACTCGTCGGCGTCGACCTTCGAGAACTTGATCATCGCCTTTGTGCCGGCGCCGTCGACGGCTGGGAACAGCACGCTCATGCCGCCGCGGATCGGGAGCCCGTAGATGCTCCACCGGCCGCCGATGATCGTGTGCGGATGCTCTGATATCAACGCGCCTCCCCGTCTGCTCCGGCAAGGCTACTGGATCCGCGCTGCCCGGCGGGTGCCAACCCAGGGGCCCGCCGGACGATCCCGGGTCCGGTCAGGGGAAGCCCTGACCGGACGCCCTGGACGGTAGATCAGATCCGCGCGGCCCGGCGGATGCTCTGCTGGGCCTGCCGCACGCTGTCCGCGTCGTCGGCGCTGATGCGGAAGGTGGTGCCGTCCTGCACGATGCGTGCGTCGTGGGCGCTGCGGATGCCGCGGATGGTGGCCCCGCCCTTCCCGATCACCCGCCCGAGGGAGGCGCGGGGGACGGTCACCTCGCCGGTGTAGTCGGCCCAGGCCGTCGACTTGACGACCGCCTCCCGCTCGGGAGGCCAGGGCGCGACGACCCACACCTTCAGCGTCCGGCCGCCGAGGTCGCGTTCCAGCCGCACGCTGCCCTCGGCCGCGTCCGCGACGGCCCGCTCGGGCCTGGTGACGACGGCGCGGACGCTGTCGGCCGAGACCCCGCGCTGGGCCATGCGCTCGCGGGCGTGGGTCGTCCACCGGACCTCGGTGCCGGCGGGCAGCCGGGGGACGGACGGCCGCGTCGGCGCGATGGGTCGCGTGGGGCGCGTCGGGCGCCGCAGGAGACGTAGCGCGACGAGCGCCAGCACGGCGATCAGCAGCGCGATAAGCAGCACCTCGGTGGGGGGGCATCGTTCTCCTCGGGGTCGAGCCGGCCTCCGATGCTAGGCCACCGCGCCCCGGCGGCACGAGACGCGTCCCGATCAACTACATTGGGTAGTGGACATGGTGGCGAGGATGCCGTCGACCCAGGACATCGACGTCCCAGGCGATTCGGTCCCCGCGACGATGTCCGGGACACGAATCGATCAAGGAGGATCATCACCGTGAGTACCGCCGCCGCCTTCGCACCTGCCCGCCGGACGGGTCTGCCTGAGATGCGGTTGCTGAGCGTTCGCCAGCCCTGGGCCTGGCAGATTCTGCACGAACACAAGGACGTCGAGAACCGGATCATCCCCACCAGCGGGTACCGGGGCTGGGTGGCGATCCACGCCGCCCGCACGCCCGACGACGAGGCCCTCGGCCTCCTGCCGGCCGTCCCGCCGCAGTGGGTCGACGCCGAGCGCCAGTTCGAGTACGAGGCCGTCATCGGAGTCGTCAGGCTCGTCGACGTCCACGACGCGTCCTGGTGCGGCGAGGACCAGTACGGCCGCCCGCTGGAGATGTGCTCGCCGTGGGCGCTGAGGTCCTTCCTGCACCTCGTGCTCGCCGATCCGCACCCGCTGCCGCAGCCCATCCCGCGGATCGGGCGTCTGGGGCTGGGCCTCGCGCGCCCGGACCGCCACCTCATCGAGAAGGTCTGCGAGCAGCTGCCTTTCCTGTGAAACCACTCTTCGTGTTCTTCAGGCGCGCTGGCGTGTCCACCTGCCCGCCGTGACACCGCGGCCTCGGGCTGGTTCACGCCCAGCCGGCGCGGCGCGGACGTGCGTTCGCCCGTCGTCTGGCTCGCGTGATCCAGGCTGGTCGTGACGTGCCTTGGCCCTCCGGAACCGGCTTTCGCCGGCTGATGGGGTATCGGGAGGAGGGGGCGATACCCGGTTCGTCCACGACGGCTGCCGCCCTGCGCCTCCGGGGCGGTCGCAGGGGTACGATGTAGATTCCTACTAATGAGATGGCGTTCCGCTAAATGGAAAGGTGGCGCGATGGCTCTGCGCAGTGACCAGTGGTACTCGGGTGAGGACCGAAATGCATACATCCATCGGGCATGGATGCGTCGCGGTGTGCCGGGGAGCGCGTTCGAGGGACGGCCGCAGATCGCCATCGCGAACACTGCTTCGGACCTGACCCCGTGCAACATGCACCTGGGTGAGGTGGCACAGGCGGTGAAGAACGGTGTCTACGAGGCGGGCGGCATTCCACTCGACCTTCCCGTCATCTCCCTCGGCGAGACACAGGTCCGCCCCACCGCCATGCTGTGGCGCAACATGGCTGCCATGGCCACGGAGGAGATGCTCCGGGCGAACCCGATCGACGGGGTGGTGCTGCTCGGTGGATGCGACAAGACCATCCCCTCGCTTCTGATGGCCGCCGCGTCCGTAGACCTTCCGGCGCTCGTCATCCCCGGGGGCCCCATGCTGACGGGCCACTTCCAGGGTCGCCCACTCGGCTGTGGCACGGACGTCTGGCGGCTCTCCGAGGAGGTCCGCGCGGGGACCCTGTCGCAGGACGACTTCACGCGCAGCGAGTCGTCGACGATCAGGTCCAAGGGCCACTGCAACACCATGGGGACCGCGTCCACGATGGGACTCCTGGCCGAGGCCCTCGGCATGGTGATCCCGGGGACGGCGGGCACGCCAGCTCCCGACAGCCGCCTGCTCGAGGCCTCTCATGAGGCTGGGCGCCTGGCTGTCGAACTCGTCCGGGCCGACCGCCGTCCCAGCGAGGTCCTCACCCGCGCGTCGTTCCACAATGCGATCGTCGCGCTGGGTGCCGTCGGAGGCTCCACGAATGCCGTCGTGCATCTGCTCGCCATCGCCGGACGCCTTGGTATCGACCTCTCGCTCGACGACTTCGACACCATCGGTTCGAGGGTGCCGCTGCTGGTCGACCTCCTGCCGGCCGGCAGGTTCCTCATGGATGATCTCCACCGCGCTGGCGGACTCCTCGCCGCGTTGCGCGAGGTGCGGGACCTGCTCGACGACTCCGCGCTCACCGTGACCGGGAAGACGTTCACGTCCTACCTCGACGACGCCAGGATCTGGGACAGGGAGGTGATCCGTCCTCGCGAGGAGCCGATCCTGGATGAGGGCGGCATCGCCGTGCTGCGAGGCAACCTCGCCCCGCTGGGCGCCGTGATCAAGCCGGCCGCCGCTTCCCCTCACCTGCTCCATCACCGCGGCCGGGCCGTGGTGTTCGAGAGCATCGAGGATTTCCACTCCCGCATCGATGATCCGGAGCTGGCGGTCGACGCCGACTCGGTCATGGTGCTGCGCGGGTGCGGGCCAAAGGGGTATCCGGGGATGCCCGAGGTGTCCAACATGCCGCTGCCCGCGAAGCTGCTTGAGCAGGGCGTGCGGGACGTGGTTCGCGTGTGCGACGGCCGGATGAGCGGCACCGCCTATGGGACCGTCGTGCTCCATGTGGCCCCCGAGGCCGCTGCCGGTGGCCCACTCGCGCTGGTGCGCGATGGCGACTGGATCGAGCTCGATGTGCCCGGCCGGACCCTGACGCTGGACGTGCCCGAGGATGAGCTTGCCGGGCGTGAGCCGAGCCTCGCCGCAGCTTCCGCGTACGCGGCGCCGAGTCGAGGATGGGAGCGGCTGTACGTCGACCATGTCGAGCAGGCGGACACCGGAGCGGACCTCGACTTCCTTGTCGGGGCGTCCGGTTCGCAGGTTTCGCGGGAGTCCCACTGATGCGCATCCGGAGTTTCGCTGGTCTTGAACTGGTTGACGCAGAGCCGTGCCTCCTGGGGGAGGGACCGACGTGGGACCCCGTCACGGGCAAGCTGAGGTGGGTGGACATCAGGCGTGGCCTCCTTCTCGAGGCTGCTGTGGATGATTCGGGCGTCGGGCGTGCACGCGAAGTGCTGCGCGTAGAAGGGACCCTTGGGGCTGCTGTGCCCGCAGTGGGTGGCGGGCTTCTGCTCGCGACGGCCCGCCACCTTGCGCACGTCGATGGCAGTGGAATGGTGCTGGGGGCGGTGGAACTCATTTCCCGCGGTGCCGGTCGTCGTCTCAACGACGGAGCATGTGACCCGGCCGGCCGATACCTCGTCGGCAGTCTCGCGCTGGGCGACATCACAGGGGAAGAGGAACTGTGGCGGCTTGAACATGATGGTTCCGTGACCCAGCTTGCCTCAGGGATCTCCCTGTCCAATGGCCTCGCCTGGAGCCCCGACGGCCGTGTGATGTATCACGTAGACACACTCGCGCATCAGATCACCGCGCGCGGGTACGACGTCGCGTCTGGTGCTGTGGGCGAACCGAGTATGTGGCTCGACTGCGCAGCGGACTTCCCCGATGGGCTCACGGTGGACGCCGACGGCTCGGTCTGGATTGCGTTCTGGGGTGCCGGCGAGGTCCGCTGCTACTCGCCCGAGGGCGAACTCCAGTCTGTCCAGGGAACCGGGGCGAGCCTGACGACGAGCTGTGAGTTCGTCGGGCCGGGCCTTGACCAGCTGGCGATCACCACGGCCGCCGCAGACGGTGACGAGCCGTCGGACCCCGGCGACTCGCCGCATGCGGGACGTGTCGTCATCGCACATCCCGGCGCGCGCGGCCTCCCGAGTACGCCGTGGCGTCCGACCCCGATGGCGGACGCCGATCCCGGCCTGAGCATCCTCTGACGACCCCTCCCAAGGAGAACCTATGGACCACTCACATGGCACTGTGGCGCGCACCGTCGCCCGGCTTCGCGATACCTGGGCGGGAGGTGATGGCGCCTACGGCATCTGGAGCTCGATCCCCGATGCATCGGTGGCCGAACTGGTCGCGGCATCCGAGGCCGACTACGTGTGCATCGATCTTCAGCACGGCGTCACGACCTTCTCGGAGTTGCCCGTACTCGCTCAGGTGATGCGTGGCGCCGGACGCGCCCCCATCGTGCGGGTGCCCTGGAAGGACGGGGCCGAGATCATGCGGGCGCTGGACTGTGGCGCGGCGGGCGTGGTGGTGCCGATGGTCTCGACCGCGGAGGAGGCGGCCTCAGCCGTCGCAGCCTGCCGATTCCCGCCCCATGGCGTCAGGAGTTGGGGGCCGATGTTCGGCTATGTACGCTCCGACGGTGCCCCTTCCCCCGCGGAGCAGGACTCAACCGCCCTGTGTCTGGTCATGATCGAGACGGCTGAGGGGGTGGCCAACCTGGACGCGATCGTGGCCACGCCGGGCCTCGACGGTGTGTACATCGGGCCGAACGATCTCGCTCTCGCCTGTGGTCTCGGTCGGCGGACCTACCGGGACAGCGAAGAGGTTGCCGCACTGATCCAGCGCGTTGTCGATGCCTGTCGACAGCGCGGCATCGCAGTCGGGCTCCACTGCTCCGATCCCGCCATGGGAGAGGACTGGGTTGAGCGCGGCGTGTCGATGGTCACCATCGCCCAGGACACGGGCCTGCTGCAGCAGGCCGTCGGAGCGGCCGTCCGGGCCGCCAGAGGCGGCGAGGCCGGGGCCGTGCCAACCGGCCCCGCGCCCTACTGATCCGCGGCGGTCAGAGGAGTGTCGGGTCCACATGGATCTTGGGCCCGGCACCTGCCCCCTCGGGACGTTGCCCGGCGAGCACGGCTGCGACCCGGCCGAGGCCGACCGTCGCCGCAACCAGCGGGCGCGGGTCCACGGCACCCGACGCGTACAGCTCCACGGTCTCCTCAAGGCCTCCCGACGCGGACAACACGCCGACCGCCGTCACATCGGCGAGTGCGACCGTGCGGGTGTCGATGAGACTCGGGGTCCCCGACAGGCCGACCAGGACGATCCTGCCTCCGGGCTCAACGAGTTCGGTGGCGAGGGCGGGGGACCCGGGAGCATTCGATGCGTCCACCACGCTGTCGAAGGGGATGCTCCGGTCCAGGTCCTCCAGGGTCGTGGACTGCGTGAATCCGAGGGTGCGGGCGAAATCCAGGGACCGGGCTGAGCGGCCGAGCAGGTGCACGTCGGCGCCCTTGGCCCGAGCGATCTGGGCAACCAGGAGCCCGATCGCTCCGGCGCCGATCACCAGCATGCTGTCCCCGGGCTTCACCTTCGCGCCGCGAACGGAGCGCAGGGCGTTGCCGCCAGGCTCCACCATGGCCCCAGCCAATGCGTCGATTTCCCCGAGCGTCACCAGCGCCTTCGCAGGCACCGCGATGCGTTCCGCCAGCGCCCCGGGGAAACCTCGGCGGACGCCGATCTCGAAGCGGTCCTCGCACAGGTGCTGCCTGCCGGAGGTGCATCGGCGGCATGAGCCGCAGCCGAGCATGGTGTCTGCAGTCACGCGTCGGCCGAGCCAGTCCTCCGAGACGCCTTCGCCGACCTCGATGACACGCCCGCACCACTCGTGACCGATGCGCATCGGGTAGGACGCCTCCCCGGTTGCCAGGTAGGCCATCTCCCCGCCGAAGAACTCCGCGTCTGTTCCGCACACGCCCACGCGCTCGACCGCGACCACGACTGAGCCGGGCGTTGCTCTGGGTGTGGCGACCTCCTGAACCTCTCCGCGGCCGGGGGCGGTGATGACGAAAGCGCGCATATTCGGGTTCTCCTGGGACTTGGGCCGTGCCTACCCGGGAATTCTATCGGATTCCACCTGACAGAAGGCGATTCGAATTAGTGGCATCAGCTAGAATCGGCTGAGGTTGACTATCGAGCCGGAGGTCGAATGATGCGCGTGGACGACAGGCGTGACGAGGGTGCGCGGCTGGTGGGTGCTGACCGTGTCCTTGCTCTGGTGGCGGAGCTGGGGGGAAGGCCCGACGGCGCGTCCCTGGATGAGTTGGCGGGCGCGGTGTCGAGCCCGAAGTCGACGGTTCACCGCGCGTTGGCGACTCTGTGTCGCGCGGGATTCGCTTCGCGCCTTCCGGGGGGGCGGTATGCCCTGGGTGACGAGCTCCTGAGAATCGCGAACCAGTACCAGACGGCCCGGCCGGAGTCTGTGAGCGTGGCTCCGGTCCTCGAGGCGCTCGCAGGGCGGTTCGGGGAGACCGCCCACTATGCGGTTCTTGACGGTGACGAGGTCGTCTACCGGGCGAAGGTGGACCCCCCATCCGGTGCCGTACGGCTGACCTCCGTCATCGGAGGCCGTAATCCGGCGCGGGCAACGGGAGTCGGAAAGGCACTGCTTGCAGCGCGATTCTCGACGCGCGCTGAGGCGCTCGAGTGGGGGCGCGCCCACCCCGTCGAGCAGCGCACTCCCAATACCCTGACGGACGACGAGGATTTCGCGGTCGAGCTGATGGCTACCCGAGAGCGTGGGTATGCCATCGATGATCAGGAGAACGAGATGGGCATCAACTGCATCGCCGTCCGCCTGACCACCGCGTTCGGTGACGGCGCCGTCAGCGTCTCGGCCTTGGCGTACCGCACCCCACTCGAGGTGCTGATCTCCGCCGTCGGTGACATCAGAATGATGATGGACGGGTCGATGTCGCGTGGAGTGCCGACCGGTAGTCGGGACTCCGGTACTTCCTGATGCCGGCTGTCGCCGGCCCGAGGCCGTCATCACGCTGCCCCAGCCGATCCCGCGGATCGGGCGCCGCGGGCTCGGCCTCTCGCGCCCGGACCGTCACCTCGTCGAGAAGGTCCGCGAGCAGCTGCCTCTCCTCGGACGCTGACGCCGTCAGCGTCCGAGGGCGTCCTCGGGGATCACCTCCGCGAGGGCTTCCGCCTGCGCTGGCGGGTCGGGGAACCGGATCATCACGCTCTCTGCGCTGCCGGTGAAGGCGGTGTTGACCACTTCGGCCCCACAGTCGAAGGTCGCGGACGATACGGGTGTGTCGTCAACGACGAGTTCGTAGCTGATGCGGGGTGCCCCCACGCAGGCCGCGCGCACGACGTAACTGCCGTCGGTGGCCGGACCGACATGGGTCCCCACCTCACCGTCCCCAGCTTCCGCATAGGCGACCGCCTCGGCGCTCGGGGACTCGGGCACCTCGAAGGAGGAGCCGGTGGCGGACACGGTCGGCGAACCCACCGGGGTCGGGGCTCCCGTCGGGCTCGGTGGGTCTGTCGCCCGGGGCGCGGCGGTGCACGCTGTCAGCCCGACGAGCACGAGCGCCGACAGCGCCAGCGGAATGCGTCGTCCCATCAGAAGACCTCCTGGTTCGGTACTCGGGAGGCTACTTCGACCAGAGCGTCTGCGCGGGCGATAGCCCGGTTTCGACGCGAGGTCCACTCGGGGTAGTACTTGTTCGCGCGCTGTCTCGGAGGTGGAAGTGGTGGGGCGTGCGGGGCTCGAACCCGCGACGGGCGGATTATGAGTCCGCTGCTCTAACCGGCTGAGCTAACGCCCCTCGTGCGGCCCCAACCCTAGCGGGCCAGCGCGGAATCGTCAGAGCTTGGGGTTGGGAGACGGGTCGCCGGGGCCGGACTGGGACCCGCTCGGGATGTTCATCGACGGTGAGTGCGAGTACGGGTTGTTCTCGTCGCCTGGCGACGGGCTGCCGCTGGGGGAGCCGCCCGACTCGGACGGCGATCCGGAGGCCGAGCCTGACGGGGAACCGGATCCCTCGGACGGCGAGCCGCTCGGGGACCCGGAGCCGCCGGACCCCTCGGCCGACGACGGGATCGGCTGGGGAGCGTTGACGAGCGGCTGGTTCTGGAACACGAGGATCGCGAGCAGCAGCGCCAGCGCCGCGATCAGCGCCATCAGCAGGAACGAGACCAGGATGGTGATCCAGCCGGCGCGGTCCTTGCGGCCCGGCCAGGAGAGCGGCCACACGCGGGTCGTGCCCGTGGCGGTGTCGTCGATCCAGTGCAGCTTGTAGTCCGGCCCCGACGGCTCGCTGAGCGGAGGCGACATCATCAGGTCGATGGCGCGCAGCACCCGCATGGCCTCGCGGGCGGCATCGGCTGACCCGTCGAAGGCGAGGGCGGCCCACGGGGCAAGTGGGGTGTGACCGACCAGCGTCGGGTCGTCGTCCTCGGGCCGGAACCGGACCTTGAGGAGACCCTCGTCCTGGTCCTGGCCGCCGCGGGCCACGACGGTGTCGATGTGCATGGCGTTGATCTCGCCGGAGAACCGCGACCTCGCCGCCGCGTCCCGCGCCGCACCGGCCGAGAGCAGGATCAGCATGACGGCGTCGCCGCCGCTCTCGTGGGCCACATAGGTGGTGCCGGCGGGGGTCGCGTTGAGGCGGGCGTCGAGCCAGAAATCGCCGACCTTCACCGGATCGGTGTCCAGCAACGGAGCATGCGTCGCCAGCGGGACGGAACCGGTGCCGTCGTCGGGGACTGACTCGTTGCTCATCGCCACTATCGAACCACACCGGGCCAAGTTGGCGCCCACCAGCGCGGCCGCCCTGGACGCGATGTCGCCGCGACGGTGTGCTGGCGTGGGGGCGCTATCGTTGTGGCGGACCCGACGACACATCCCAAGGAGTGACCGCGTGAGCACACCGCAGGCGCCAGATTCCCAGCTGCCCACCAGCGTCGCGGATGCAGCAACGCTCCTGGGCAAGGCCATCTCCCAGGTGCAGTGCGTCATCGTCGGCCAGGAGCACATGGTGCAGCAGTTGATGGTCGCGCTGCTGGCCAAGGGCCACTGCCTGCTCGAGGGCGTCCCCGGCGTCGCCAAGACGCTGGCCGTCCGCTCGTTCGCGACCGTGGTCGGCGGCGACTTCGCCCGCGTGCAGTTCACGCCCGACCTGGTGCCCTCCGACATCGTCGGCACCCGCATCTACTCCGCGAAGGCCGAGAGCTTCGAGATCGAACTGGGACCCGTCTTCGTGAACTTCGTGCTGGCGGACGAGATCAACCGCGCGCCCGCCAAGGTGCAGTCCGCCATGCTCGAGCTGATGGCCGAGAAGCAGGTCTCCATCGCGGGCAAGACGTACCCGGCGCCCAAGCCGTTCATCGTCATCGCCACGCAGAACCCCGTCGAGTCCGAGGGCGTCTACCCGCTGCCCGAGGCGCAGCGGGACCGCTTCCTGCTCAAGGTCGACGTGCCCTACCCGCGCGGCAACGAGGAGCTCGAGATCCTGCGCCGCATGAGCGTCTCCCCGCCCGAGGCCGACGTCGTGCTCAACCCCGCCGTGGTGCGCCACCTGCAGGACATGGCGAGCAACGTCTTCGTGCACAACCTGGTCGCCGAGTACATCGTGCGGCTGGTACTCGCGACCCGCACGCCGGCCGACTTCAACATGCCCGACCTCACCAGCGTCATCCAGATCGGCTGCTCGCCGCGCGCCACGCTCGGCCTGGTGGCCGCGTCCCGCGCGCTGGCGCTGATCAACGGCCGCGACTACGTGCTCCCGACCGACGTGCAGGCCGTGGCCCGCGACGTGATGGCGCACCGCATCGTGCTCGGCTTCGACGCGGTGGCCGACAACGTCTCCGTCACCGACGTCGTGGACAGGATCCTGGCGATGGTGCCCGCCCCGACGCCGGTGTGGAACGACCAGCAGCGCCAGGCCAGCCACCAGCAGCACGCCCACCAGCCCGGCCACAACTGAGACCCGTGGCCCGACCCGGATTCAGCCTCGACGGCCCCCCCGAGGGGCCGAGGCTCGCCGTGCCCGACCCGCAGGGCGCCGAGTTCTCGGTGCTGCGGGTCCCGACCGGGCCGACGGTGCCGCTGAACAAGCTGGCCCCCGAGGCCGCGCTGCGCCGTCTCGAGCTCACCATCGTCCGCCGCCTCGAGGGTTTCCTGCACGGCGATCACCTCGGCCTGCTCCCCGGGCCCGGGTCCGACACCAACGACGCCCGCGTCTACCAGCCCGGCCAGGACGACGTCCGCAAGATGGACTGGGCCGTCACGGCCCGCACGACCGTCCCGCACGTCCGCGACACCATGGCGGACCGCGAGCTGGAGGTCTGGGCGCTGCTCGACGTGACCCCGTCGATGAACTGGGGCACCGAGGGCATCACCAAGCGCGACCTCGGCATCGCGGCCATCGCCACCATCGGCTTCCTCAGCCAGAAGATGGGCGACCGGTTCGGCGGCATGATGATGCGCCCCGATCAGGTCAAGAGGCTGCCGGCCCGCTCCGGGCGCACCGCCCTGTACGGGCTGCTGCGCAAGATGTTGACCGAGCCGATCGTCGCCGACCACGCCCCCGGCGACCTCGAACTGGCGGACGGCATCGAACAACTCAACCGCTCGCAGCGTCGCCGCGGCATGCGGGTCGTCGTCTCCGACTTCCTGACCCCGGGCGACGCCGAGCTCGACCCCGAGGTCCCGCCGCCGTGGGAGCGGGCGATCCGCCGCCTGTCGGTGCGCAACCAGGTGCTGTGCATCGAGGTCGTCGACCGTCACGAGCTGGAGTTCCCCGACGTCGGCGAGATGCTCATCCGCGACCCGGAGACGTCGTTCGCGCGCTACGTCAACACCTCCGACGACGCCGCCCGTCGACGGATGGACGCCGCCTCCAAGGCACAGCGCGACCGCGTCCGGCTCGCGCTGCGCCGCGCCGGCGCCGGGCACATCCAGCTGCGCACCGACCGCGACTGGGTGGCCGACATCGCCCGCTTCGTGCTGAACTACCGCCGCGTCGCCGGCATGCTGCACCAGCCGCCGCAGGGGGTGAGCCGCTAGATGCTCGACTGGATCCCCGACTTCCAGAACCCGGACCGGCTGTGGACCCTGGTGCTGCTTCCCGTCCTGATCATCGCGTACCTGATCCTGCTGCGGCTCAAGGGCCGCGTCGCGCTGCGCTACACCAACACCGGCGTGCTCGGCCGCATCGTCGGCTCGCAGCGTCGCTGGACCCGGCACCTGTTCGTGGCGATGTCGCTCGCCTCGCTGATCGCGCTGGGGCTGGCCTACGCCAATCCCCTTGGCGTCGAGAAGCAGCCCCGGGAGCGGGCGACGGTGGTGCTCGTCGTCGACACGTCCCTGTCGATGTCAGCGACCGACGTCAGCCCCAACCGGCTGGCCGCCGCGCAGACCGCAGCCGTCGCGTTCATGAACGACCTCCCGAGCAGCTTCAACGTCGCCGTCGTCGGCCTCGATGGCGACCCGTCCATCGCGATCCCGCCGACCACCGACCGGGGAGCCACCCAGCGCGCGATCGAGGCGCTCCAGCTGAGCGACGGGACGGCGATCGGCGACTCCATCACGCAGGCGCTGAAGGCGGTCGACCAGGCCCCCGTCGGCGACGATGAGGAGGAGGCGCCTGCGATGATCGTGATGCTCTCCGACGGCACCAACACCGAGGGGGCGTCGGCGACGGAGGCCACCGCTCAGGCCCGCGACCGGGACATCCCGATCTTCACCATCGCGTACGGCACGGAGAACGGGTACGTCGACGTCGACGGGCAGCGCGAGAACGTCGCACCGGACCCGGAGACGCTGAAGCAGATCGCCACCGCCACGGGCGGGAAGTCCGTCGCCGCAGACGACCTGACGTCGCTCAAGGACGCCTACCGGCAGATCGGGTCGGTCGTCGGCTACGAGGAAGTGTCCAAGCCCATCACCGCGACATACGCCTCCATCGCGCTCGGCTTCGCCGTCGTCGCGGCGCTCGGCGCGGTGTTCATGGCCGCGAGGTGGCCACGATGACCCCGCTCGCCATGGAGTTCCTCGCCGCGCCCCGCCTGTGGGCCCTGGTGGTGATCCCTGTGATCGCCGTGCTGTACGTCGTGCTGTCCGGTCGCACCGTGAAGCGGCCCATGAGCTCGCGGCTGCGGATCGTCGTCCCGAAGGACGCCGCCTGGAAGCGCCACGGGGCGGTGCTGCTCGCGCTGCTCAGCCTCGCGTCGCTCATCGTCGCCTGGGCCATGCCGACCGACCTGGTCGACAAGCCTCGCGACCGGGCGACGGTGGTCGTCGCGATCGACGTCTCGTGGTCCATGGAGGCCGAGGACGTGTCGCCGAACCGCATGCAGGCTGCCCAGACGGCGGCGAAGGAGTTCGTAGAGTCGCTGCCGGAGCGCTTCAACGTGGCGCTGGTCTCGTTCGCCGGCACCGCGTCCATCGCCGTGCCGCCGACCGTCGACCGCGACGTGATCGACCGCGCGATCGACGCGCTGGAGATGGGCCCGTCCACCGCGGTGGGCGAGGGGATCTACACGAGCCTCGAGGCGCTCACCCAGGTGCCGGAGGACCCCGACGACCCGGAGGCGGTCGCCCCTGCCGCGATCGTGCTGCTGTCCGACGGCGCCACCAACATCGGCCGCTCGTCCGCCGGCGCCGCCGAGGTGGCGAAGGAGCAGGGCGTCCCCGTCTACACCATCGCCTTCGGCACGGACAACGGCTACGTCGTGCAGGACGGTCAGCGCCAGCGCGTCGCCGTCGACCACTATGAGCTGAGCGAGATCGCCCGCATCTCCGGCGGCAAGAAGTACGCGGCCGAGTCGGCGGGGCAGCTGAACGAGGTCTACGAGGCCATCCGCCAGTCCGTGGGCACGGAGCAGGTCGCCGCGGAGGTCACCGACCGCTACGCGGGCCTGGCGATCATCTTCGCGGTCCTCGCCGCCCTGGGCGTCATCTCGCTCGGTGCCCGCTGGCCCTGATCGGGTTCCCTGAGCTTGTCTCCTCGGTTCCCTGAGCTTCGTCGTTGGGCCCTGAGCGGAGCGAAGGGTTCTCCCCTCGCTGCGCTCGAGGCGTTTCAACGAGCTCAACGACCCGGCGGAAACGCCTACAGGTTCTCGATCGGCAGCACGGGCACGTCGGGGCTCTGGGGGAGGCCGAAGACCTGCTCCAGGAACGACACCTGCGCCTCGAGCGCGAGCCGCCGGGTCGCCATCGCGCGGAAGCCGTGGCCCTCGCCCTCCAGCAGGAGCAGCGCGACGGGCAGGTGCGCGGCGCGCACGGCGTCGGCCATCGCGACGGCCTGGCTCGGCGGGACCACCTTGTCGATGGTGCCCTGCAGGATCAGCATCGGCGTGCGCAGCCGGTCGAGGTGGTTGATGGGGGAGCGGTCCTCGTAGACTGCCCGACCCGCGGGCCACGGCGCGATCAGCGAGTGCGGGTAGCGCGACTCGGCCTTGTGCGTGTCCGTGACCAGCGTCGTGAGGTCGCCGATCCCGTAGCGGCTGACGCCGGCCGTGAAGACGTCGGTCGAGGTGAGGGCCCGCAGCGTCGTGTAGCCGCCGGCCGACCCGCCGGTGATGGCGACCCTGGCCGGGTCCGCCAGGCCACGGGAGACCACCTCGGCGACCGCGGCGGTCGCGTCGGTCACGTCGTAGATGCCCCAGTTCCCCTTGAGGCGGTCGCGGTAGGCGCGGCCGAAGCCCGTGGAGCCGGAGTAGTTCACGTCCAGCACCCCGAAGCCGCGCGAGACCCAGAACTGGACGGTGGCGTCGAAGCTCGCGGTGGCCATCGAGGTGGGGCCGCCGTGCGTCATGACGATCAGGGGAGCCGGCGCGGCGCCGGCGGGCGAGTAGAGCCAGGAGTGGACCGGGCCGGCTTCGCCGTCGCACCACAGGGCAGTGGGGACCGTGACGTCGGCCTCCGGGTCGGTCGGCCCGGCGAGTTGGCTGACCGTGCCGTCGGCGGAAACGCGGTGCAGCGTCGCGGCGCGGTCGGCCCACTCGGCCACGACGAGGAGGTCCTCGCCGCTGACGGCCAGCGACTCGACGTAGGTGGTGCCGGGCAGCGGGTTCGCGACCTCTCCGGTGGCGGGGGTCCAGATCCCGACGGTCCCGAAACCGTCGTCGATGACCAGCGACGCGACGCGGCCGCCGGGCAGGATGGCGGCCGCGGGCGGGTTCAGCACCCATGTCGGGGCGGCGCAGTCCAGGTCGGTGCGCCAGCGGTTCCCGCCGTCGATGCGCCAGTTCCAGAAGCCGCTGTCGTCGGCGACGAAGGCGAGGTCGCCCGGTGCGACCCACAGCGGGTCCTTCGCCGAGACGTCGTCGCGGGAGTAGACCGGGGCGGCGTCGGACGGGTCAGCGAGCGTCGCGGACCACACCGAGCTGGTGTCCCAGCTCATGTTCGGGTGGTCCCACTGCATCCAGGCGACCCGCCCGTCCAGCACGGTCACGGCTGCGTAGAAGTCCGCACCGGTGGCGATGACCCGACCGCCCGACGGGTTGTCGCCGTCGAGATCCAGGGCCACGATCTCGGTCCGGGCCTCCGGCTGCGCATGGTGGTCCTCTCGGACGGCGAGCACGAGTCCCTCCGACGGCACGAGTTCCAGCCCGCCGTAGACGAAGCGTCGCTGGTCGATCGTGATGGGGCGGGTGCCGAAGGTGTCGCGGACCATGACCCTGCCCGTCGTGACGTCGCAGAAGGCGAGCAGGTCCGCGGCCACCGCGTAGGCGCCGCCGCCGTACTCCATCGCGTGGGAGCGCACATTCGCGTCGGGGGTCAGGTCCTCAACGGCCCCGTCCCGCAGGCGGCGGACGGTCACCCGACCGTCCTGGGCGGCGAGGGAGGCCAGCCAGAACACCGCGTCGTCGGTCGCGCGGACCTGCGAGATCGCGTCGGGGTAGTTCAGGACGGAGTCGAGCGAACGTGCTGCCATGCGTCAATTCCTACTTGCCCCCGCGTGGGCTTTCAAGGCCGGCGTTGCGCGTGGCCCCCGGTCACGGCAGAATTGGCCCCGCACCTGGACGGGCCCCGATCGCAGGGGAAGGCAATTAGGGCCCGACCAGGAGGTACCCACCATGACTGCTCGAACTCCTTCGACCAGCCAGCCCCAGGCGCGCGGGATGATCTACATCCACTCCGCGTCGGCAGCGCTGTGCCCTCACATCGAGTGGGCGATCGGCGCGGTGGCGGGAGCACGCCTGCAGTTCGACTGGACGAATCAGCCCGCCGAGCGGGGAGCGCAGCGCGCGGAGGCCGCCTGGACCGGCGACATCGGCAGCGGCGCGGCGTTCGCGTCGGCACTCGCGCGGCTGGGGCAGGCGAGGTTCGAGATCACGGAGGAGCCGACGCGGTCCTCCGACGGTCAGCGCTTCTGCTTCACCCCGACGCTGGGGTCGTTCACGGCGATCGTCGGCATCCACGGCGACATCCACGTCCCGGAGGACAGGCTGAAGCACGCCGTCGCCAACGACGCGCTGGGCGGCGAGCCGATCCACAAGGCGCTCGAGAAGCTGCTGGGCGTGCCGTGGGACGAGGAACTCGACGTGTTCCGTTACGCCACGGAGGACGCCCCGATCCGCTGGTTGCACCAGGTCGTCTGACCCCGTCGCCCGAGGCCGCGATGAGCACATCCTCCTTCCCGTCGAGCTGAAACGGCCATGTGACCGTTCATCCTCGCGACGAGAAGTGTGTCGTGCTCATCGCACCCCCGTGAGCCGTCAGTCGGTGACGTTCTCGTTGCTCACGACGATGGCGACGTTGTGGCCGCCGAAGCCGAAGCTGTTGTTGATCGCGACGAGGTCGCCGGTCGCGGGCAGGGCCCGGTTGGACGTGGCGACGTCGATCGGCAGGTCGGGCTCGATGTTGTCGACGTTGATCGTGCCGGGCACGACGCGGTTCTTCAGCGCCAGCACCGTCGCGACGGTCTCCAGCGCCCCGGCGCCGCCGAGCAGGTGACCCGTCATGGACTTGGTCGAGTTGACGACGACGTGCTCGGCGTCGGGGCCCAGCGCCTTGCGGATCGAGTGGGCCTCGGTGACGTCGCCCTGGGGAGTCGACGTGCCGTGCGCGTTGATGTGCACGACGTCGGCGGGCGAGATGCCCGCGTCGGCGACGGCGCGGCGCATCGCCAGCGCCTGGCCGTAGCCGTCGGGGTCGGGCTGCACGATGTCGTGGCCGTCGGCGGAGATGCCCGAGCCGCGGACCGTGCCGTAGATCTTCGCGCCGCGCGCCTTCGCAGCGTCGAGCCGCTCAAGCACGAGCAGGGCGGCACCCTCGCCGAGCACGAATCCGTCGCGATCGACGTCCCACGGGCGCGACGCCCGCTCCGGCTCGTCGTTGCGGCGTGACAGGGCCTGCATCTGGCCGAAGGCGCCGATCGGCAGCGGATGGATGACGGCCTCGCCGCCGCCTACCAGGACGGTGTCGGCGCGGCCGAGGCGCAGCATGTCGAGGCCGAGCGAGATCGCCTCGTTCGACGATGCGCAGGCGGAGACAGGGGTGTGGATCCCGGCGCGGGCGCCCAGCCGCAGGCCGAGGTTCGCGGCGGGGGCGTTGGCCATCAGCATGGGGATGGTGAAGGGGGAGACGCGGCGGAGCCCCTTCTCCTTCATGACGTCCCACTGGCCGAGCAGGGTGTGGAGGCCGCCGATGCCGGTGGCGGCGACGACGCCGATGCGGTCGCGGTCGAGCTGGTTGTCCTCGCCGAGCCCGAGGCCGGCGTCGGCCCAGGCGGCGAGTCCTGCGACGAGCATCAGCTGCGACGAGCGGTCGAGCTTGCGCGCCTCGACGCGATCGATCACCTCGAGCGGGTCGACGGCGGCCCTGGCGGCGATGCGGGTGGGCAGGGCCTCTGCCCACTCCTCGGTGAGGGAGACGACGCCGGAGCGGCCGGCGAGCAGGGCGTCCCAGGTGCTGCTGACGTCGCCGCCCAGCGGGGTGGTGGCGCCGATGCCGGTGATGACGATCGCGTCGGACATGTCTCTCCTGAACTCATAGCGGCGGGCCGATGGGCCCGGTGTGGGGGAGCGGCGCGGGGCGCCGGTCGGTGGGCGGCGCCTGGCCGCCCACCGCTGAGGCGTCAGTTGGAGGCGCGCTCGATGTAGGCGACGGCGTCGCCGACGGTCTTGAGGTTCTTGGAGTCCTCGTCGGGGATCGAGACGCCGAACTTGTCCTCGCAGGCGTAGATGATCTCGACCATCGAGAGGGAGTCGACGCCGAGGTCGTCGATGAAGGACTTGTCGAGCTGGACGTCGTCCGCGGCGACGCCGGCGATGTCGTTGACGATTTCGGCGAGGTCGGTGCGGATCTCTTCGGTGCTTGCCATGGTGGTTCCTTTACTTGTTGGGTCTGTCAGGGTGGACGGTGGTTCAGGGGAGCAGCAGGGTCTGGCCCGCGAAGACCAGCCCGGCGCCGAAGCCGATGATGAGTGCGGAGTCGCCGCTCTTCGCCTTGCCGGAGGTCAGCAGTTCCTCCATGGCGAGCGGGATCGAGGCGGCCGACGAGTTGCCCATCGAGATGATGTCGCGGCCGACGACGACGTCCTCGGGCAGCTTGAGGTGGCGCAGCATCGAGTCGGTGATGCGGTTGTTCGCCTGGTGCGGGATGAAGCAGTCCAGCTCATCCGGGGTGAGGCCGGAGGCCTCGAGCGCCTCGACGGCCTTGCCGACGATCGCGGTGGTCGCCCACTTGAAGACCTCGCGGCCCTCCATGTGGATCTTGGGGCCCTCGTCGCCGGCGGTGCGCCAGTCGTCGATCTCGATGACCTGGTAGGCCTCGGGCTTCGATCCCCACACGGTGGGGCCGATGGCCGGGGTCTCGGAGGGGCCGACGACGACAGCGCCCGCGCCGTCGGAGAACAGGAACGCGGTGGAGCGGTCGTTGAAGTCCGTGTAGCGCGACAGGGTCTCCGCGCCGAGCACGAGCACGTGCGTCGCGGAGCCGGAGCGGACCATCGACTCCGCCAGCGAGACGCCGTAGCAGAAGCCCGCGCAGGCTGCGGAGATGTCGAACGCGGCGGGGGCGTCCATGCCGAGCTTGGCGGCCATGATCGTCGCGAGCGACGGGGTCTGCTGGAAGTGGGACACGGTCGAGACGATGATCGCGTCGATGTCGGTCGCCTGCAGTCCGGCTCGCTCGATGGCCTTCGACGCGGCCTCCAGCGCCAGGGTCTCGACGTCCTCGCCCTCGGCGACCCAACGGCGCTCGGTGATGCCGGTGCGCTGCGTGATCCACTCGTCGGTGGAGTCGATCATGGTGCACATCTCGGCGTTGGTGACCACGCGGCTGCCGCGCGCGGCACCCACGGACATCAGACGCGCGTACTGTGCGCCGGTAGAGCTCTTGAGGGGCACGATGTCACTCGCTTTCGGTGGTGGCGTGGGCGGCGACGAAGGCACGGGCCTCGTCGAGCTGGTCCGGGGTGTCGAGCTGGAAGGTCTCGACGCCCTTCAGGTTCCTGGTGGCGATCTTCGCCAGGGTGCCGGCGGGCGCGAGCTCCAGCAGGCCGGTGACGCCCAGGTCGACGAGCGTGGCCATGCAGAGGTCCCAGCGGACCGGGTTCGCGACCTGGTTCACCATCCGCTCGAGCGCGTCCGCGCCGGAGGTGACGACGGCGCCGTCGCGGTTCGACAGCAGCGGCACGACCGGGTCGTGCGTGGCGACCCCCGCGGCCACCGTGCGTAGGTGCGCGACCGCGGGCTCCATGTGCACGGTGTGGAAGGCGCCGGCGACGCTCAGCGGCACGAGCCGGGCACGGCGGGGCGGGTTCTCGGCGAAGGCGGCGAGCTGCTCGACCGTGCCGGCGGCGACGATCTGGCCCGTGCCGTTGTTGTTGGCGGCGGTCAGGCCGGCGGCCTCGATCGCGGCGAGCACCTCGTCGGCGTTGCCGGACAGTACGGCGGTCATGGAGGTCGGCCTGGCCGCGGAGGCCTCTGCCATCGCGCGGCCACGCTCGCGGACCAGCACCAGCGCGTCGTCGTCGGAGATGGCGCCGGCCAGCGCCATCGCGCCGAGCTCGCCGACCGAGTGGCCGGCGAAGGCACCGACAGCCGAGGTGTCGGAGCCCAGCAGCGCGCGGCCGGTGAGCAGCGCGGCGGCGACCAGCAGCGGCTGGGCGACGGCCGTGTCGCGGATGGTGTCGGCGTCGGCCTGCGTCCCGTAGTGCGCGAGGTCCAGCTCACTGACCTCGCTCAGGGCGGCCAGCTGCGCGGCGAGGGAGGCGTCCTCGAGCCACGGGGCGAGGAAACCGGGAGTCTGGGCGCCCTGACCTGGCGCAACGATGGCTAGCACATGCCCTACCTTGCCCCCTCGCGCCGGCCGAGGTCGGCTGCGAAACGTTGAAAATGCCGGGCGCGCGTTTGTGGGATCCCCACAAGGGGGTGGCGATGCGAGCTCCGGGTGGGGGTGGTGGGCTTGTGGGGAGCGCTGAAACCGCCCTGTTCAGTCCTGCAGACGCCCCAGCGTGATCGCCATCCGCAGGACGAACGCCTCCCGCGCGTCGGCTGGGTTGTAGCCGGTCAGGTCCTGGATGCGCTTGAGGCGGTAGCGCACGGTGTTGGGGTGCACGAACAGGGCGCGCGCGGTGGCCTCCATCGACGATCCGCAGTCGAGGAAGCCGACGCAGGTCTCGAGCAGCTCCTTGCTGGCGGCCAGCGACGGGTAGACGTCGCCGGCCAGGATGCGGCGGGCATGTCCGTCTCCGGCGAGCGCACGCTCCGGCAGCAGGTCGCTGGCGAGCAGTGTGCGGGGCCCCTCGGGCCAGGCCTTCGCCGCCCGGTAGCCGGACGCGGCGGAGCGGGCGGAACGGTGGGCGCCCGCGAGCCCGTCGACGGTGGGGCCGACGACGATCGGGCCGGGCGCGAAGAACTCGGCGAGCTGCCCGACCCGCTCGCAGGTCTCGACGGCGTCGCCGACGCCGGGTCCGCCGAGGATGCAGACCAGCCGGTCACCCTGCGGCGCCGCCAGCACCTCCATGCCCAGCCGCGACGCGCCGCGACGCAGGCCGTCGAGCTGCCTGGTGTCGGGGGCGCCGCCGATCGCGACGACGACCCTCGGGTCGGCCGGCCAGCCCAGTGTCGAAGCCCGCGAGAGCACCGACTCGTCCGTCTCGGCCCGCACGACGGCGTCGACGATCGTCGCCTCGATACGGGAGTCCCATGCGCCGCGGGCCTCGGCCGCCTTGGCGTAGATCGCGGCGGCGGCGAACGCCACCTCGCGCGAGTAGTGCACGATGCCCAACTGCAGCGGCTGCCGGTCGCTGCGGGGGAGCAGATGGGCGATCTGCTCCTCGACGACGTCCGTGGTGGTGCGGACCAGGTCGACGGTCTGCGCGAGCGTGATGCGCCTGGCCATGGCGCGCGGCGCCGCGTCGAAGATGGACTCGGGGTCGAACTCCTCGCCGGCGAACCAGGTCACGAAGCCGTCGATTCCGGTTCGGGCCAGCACCCCGATCCAGGAGCGTGACTCGGGGTCGAGTTCGGAGAACCAGACGTGGCGCTCCGTCATGGCCGTCAGGGTCGCGGTGTTCATCTGGGCGGTGGCGGCCGTGAGTCTGCGGAGCATCGCCGAACGGGTGCGCGCGGAGGCGACCAGGGCTGGTGCGGTGCCGGGGCGGGGGTCCATCCCTGCACCCTAGTCCCCGCTCAGCACGCGTCGTGCGGCGACGATCCACTATCGTGCGGCACGTGGCGCGCAACGTATTCGTGATCGGTATGGGCCCCGGCGGGTTCGGGCACCTCACGTTGGATGCCGTCGAGGCCATGAACAGTGTCGACGTGTTCCTGGTCGCGGACTCTGCCACCGACCAGGCCGACCTGGTGTGGCTCCGTTCGGAGTTGCTGCGTCGGCATGTGCGACGTCAGCACCGCGTGATCACGGTGCTGGACCGGCCGGACGGCGGCGCCGTCGACGACCTGGATCAGGCGACGCTCGAGACCTATTCCGCCATCATCTCCGGGCTCGACGACGACGCCTGCGTCGGGTTCCTCAGCTGGGGCGACCCGGCTCTGTACGACTCGATCCTGCGCATCGTCGACGCGTTGAGCTCGCGGCTGCCGCTGCGCGTTACCGTGATCCCCGGGGTGAGCGCGCCGCAGGTGCTGGCCGCAGCGCATCGCATCCCGCTCAACCGGACCGACGGCAGCGTCTCCTTTGTCAGCGGCCCGCGACTGCTGAAGGACTTCGATCCGGCACTCGGGGACGTCGTCGTCCTCAATGACACCGAGCTGGCCTGCCGCGGGCTCGTGGCGGAGTTCCCAGAGATCGAGGTGTTCTGGGGCGCCTACCTGGGCACCCCCGACCAGGTGCTGGCCAACGGGCCGCTCGGTCAGGTGATCGACGACCTGCTGAGGCTACGGGAGCAGCTTGTCGCGCACCACGGGTGGATTCAGGACACCTATCTGCTGAGGGTCCAGTCCTGACCTGTCCACCGCTTCGAGACGGGGCGTCGCGGGTCCTGGCGGGGTCGACATGTCGGCGACGCGTTCCATAGCACGGTAGGGTGTCGGGAGCGGCAGCACCCCACGGTAAGGCTGCCGATCGTATGCGTGGAGAGGAACCAGAAGTGGCTCAGAACGAGGTCGGCCCGATTCTCAACGGCCTGCCAACCAATCTGCCCGACATCGACCCCGCAGAGACCGCCGAATGGCTGGAGTCCCTGGACGGCGTCATCGAGGCAGGGGGCAGGAACAGGGCCCGCTACGTGATGCTGAAGCTGCTGGAGCGGGCGCGCGAGCGTCAGATCGGCGTGCCTTCGCTCACCGGCACCGACTACGTCAACACCATCCCCGCCAGCAAGGAGCCGGCGTTCCCCGGCGACGAGACGCTCGAGCGCGGCATCCGTCGGCTGCTCCGCTGGAACGCGGCCATCATGGTGCACCGCGCGCAGCGCCCCGGCGTCGGTGTCGGGGGCCACATCGCCTCGTACGCCTCCTCGGCGACGCTATACGAGGTGGGCTTCAACCACTTCTTCCGCGGCAAGGACCACCCGGGCGGCGGCGACCAGCTGTTCTTCCAGGGCCACGCGTCCCCCGGCATGTACGCCCGCGCCTTCCTCGAGGGCCGCCTGAGCGAGGACGACCTCGACGGCTTCCGCCAGGAGCACTCGCACTACGCCTCGGACGGGAAGCTGCACGCGCTGCCCAGCTACCCGCACCCGCACCAGATGCCGAACTTCTGGGAGTTCCCGACGGTGTCGATGGGCATCGGCCCGATCAACGCGATCTATCAGGCGCAGTTCAACCGATACCTGCACAACCGCGGCATCAAGGACACCTCCCAGCAGCGCGTCTGGGCGTTCCTCGGCGACGGCGAGATGGACGAGGTCGAGTCGCGCGGCGCGCTGCAGCTGGCCGCCAACGAGGAGCTCGACAACCTGACCTTCGTCGTCAACTGCAACCTGCAGCGCCTCGACGGCCCGGTCCGCGGCAACGGCAAGATCATCCAGGAGCTGGAGGCGTTCTTCCGCGGCGCCGGCTGGAACGTCATCAAGGTCGTCTGGGGCCGCGGCTGGGATCCGCTGCTGGAGAACGACTCCGACGGCGCGTTGGTCAACCTGATGAACTCCACGACCGACGGCGACTTCCAGACCTATAAGGCCAACGACGGCGAGTTCGTCCGCAAGCACTTCTTCGACCGCGATCCCCGCACCTCCGCGATGGTGAAGGACTGGAGCGACGACGACATCTGGCGCCTGACGCGCGGCGGCCACGACTACAACAAGGTCTTCGCCGCGTACAAGGCCGCCACCGAGTTCACTGGCGCCCCGACCGTGATCCTGGCGCACACCATCAAGGGCTACTTCCTCGGCAAGCACTTCGCCGGCCGCAACGCCACGCACCAGATGAAGAAGCTGGCCCTCGACGACCTCAAGGGCTTCCGCGACCGCGTCAACGTGCCCGTCACCGACGAGCAGCTCGAGGCCGACCCGTACCGCCCGCCGTACATCCACCCCGGCCAGGACGATCCCCGCATCCAGTACCTGCAGGAGCGCCGTCGCGAGCTCGGCGGCTACCTGCCGGAGCGTCGCGGCGACCGGAAGTTCATCTCGCTGCCCGGCGAGAAGGCCTACGCGTCGTCGAAGAAGGGATCCGGCAATCAGCAGGTCGCCACGACCATGGCCTTCGTCCGCCTCCTCAAGGACCTGATGCGCGACAAGGAGTTCGCTCCCCGCGTCGTCCCGATCATCCCCGACGAGGCGCGCACGTTCGGCATGGACGCGTTCTTCCCGACCATCAAGATCTACAACCCGCACGGCCAGAACTACACGCCGGTCGACAACGAGCTGTTCCTCAGCTACCGGGAGTCGAAGTCGGGCCAGATCCTGCACACCGGCATCAACGAGGCCGGCTCGACCGCCGCGTTCACCGCCGCGGCCACGTCGTACGCCACGCACGGCGAGCCGATGGTGCCGATCTACATCTTCTACTCGATGTTCGGCTTCCAGCGCACCGCCGACGCCATCTGGGCCGCCGCCGACCAGCTGTCGCGCGGCTTCCTGATCGGCGCCACCGCCGGCCGCACGACCCTGACCGGCGAGGGCACGCAGCACATGGACGGCCACTCGCCCATGATCGCCTCGACCAACACGGCCGTGGCCAGCTACGACCCGGCCTACGGGTACGAGATCGCGCACATCGTCGCCGACGGCCTGCGCCGCATGTACGGCGAGAAGCCCGAGAGCGTCATGTACTACCTGACGGTCTACAACGAGCCGATCGTCCAGCCGGCCGAGCCCGAGGGCGTCGAGGTCGAGGGCATCCTCAAGGGCATGTACCTGCTGAGGCCCGGCTCCTTCGAGGGCGTCGACGCCAACGCGCGTCGCGCGCA
This sequence comes from Tessaracoccus palaemonis, assembly GCF_019316905.1. Classification (NCBI taxonomy): domain Bacteria; kingdom Bacillati; phylum Actinomycetota; class Actinomycetes; order Propionibacteriales; family Propionibacteriaceae; genus Tessaracoccus; species Tessaracoccus palaemonis. Next base: position 1,782,534 of record NZ_CP079216.1, on the reverse strand, counting down.
GATCCTCGCCTCCGGCGTCGGCGTCCCGTGGGCGCTCGAGGCCCAGGAACTCCTGAAGAACGACTTCGGGGTGGTCGCCGACGTGTGGAGCGTCACCTCCTGGGGTGAGCTGCGCCGCGAGGGCCTGAGCCACGACAAGGCCAGGTTCCGCGACCCGTTCGGCCAGATCGAGCCCACCTGGGTCGAGAAGAAGCTCACCGACGCGCCCGGCCCCGTCGTTGCGGTGTCCGACTTCATGCGCGCGGTCCCCGACCAGATCCGCGAGTGGGTCCCCGGCGACTACACGACGCTGGGCGCCGACGGATTCGGCTTCTCCGACACCAGGGCGGCCGCCCGTCGCTACTTCAACATCGACGGACCGTCGATCGCGGTCGCGGTGCTGCAGCGCCTCGCCGCCGCGGGCGAGGTCCCGCAGGAGTGGGCGACGCAGGCCGCCGCGAAGTACGAACTGGACGATGTGACCAAGGGGTCGTCCGGCAACGCCGGCGGCGACGCCTGACCTCCAGCCCGGATACCCGACGGGGCCGGTCCCGGAAGGGGCCGGCCCCGTCGGCCGTCCACTGGTCACTAGCGGGGGTCCCCGGTGAAAAGATGCGCACTATCTGGCAATCTTGAGTCCGTGGACAAGGCAGAAAGCAACGACCGCACGTCGACCGATGCCCTCGCGGGCGCTGACCTCCTGGGGCTCGCACTCGGTCAGGTCGTCCAGGAGCTCGGGTGGGACGAGGACGTCGACGACGCGCTCCGCGACGACATCATGGACATCATCGACGCCGAGATGATCGAGGAGCCCCTCGAGGCCGTCGACGTCGTGGTGCTCTGGTGGCGCGACGAGGACGGCGACGTGGCCGACGGCCTCGTGGACGCCATGACGGACCTCTCCGGCAAGGGCTGGATCTGGCTGCTCACCCCGAAGGTCGGCCGTCCCGGCTTCATCGATCCCGCCTCCATCGCCGAGGGGGTGACCGTCGCCGGACTCTCGCTGACCAGCACCGCGAACTGCGCCGACGACTGGCAGGCGACCCGCGTCGTTCGCCCCAAGGGCGCGCGTCGGTGACGGCCCGCATCGGGGTCATGACCTCGGGCGGCGACGCCCAGGGGATGAACGCGGCGGTCCGCGCCATCGTGCGCGCGGGCATCCACAAGGGAGCCGAGGTCTTCGCGATCCGCGAAGGCTGGCAGGGGGCCATCGAGGGCGGGGACCACATCGTCCACCTCGGCTGGAGCGACGTCTCCGGCATCCTGAACAAGGGCGGCACCGTCATCGGGACGGCCCGCTCGACCGAGTTCCGCACACCCGAGGGGCAGCTGAAGGCGGTCGAGAACCTCATCGCCCGCGGCATCGACCGCCTCATCGTCATCGGCGGCGACGGGTCGCTGACGGGCAGCCGGGCGCTGCTGCTCAGGTGGCCCGACTATGTCGCCCAGCTGCTCGAGCAGGGCCGGATCTCCCGGGAACAGGCCGAGCGTCACCCTCGACTGTTCATCGCCGGCCTGGTCGGATCGATCGACAACGACATGGTCGGGACCGACATGACGATCGGCACCGACTCCGCGATGCACCGGATCACCGAGGCCATCGACGCGATCAGCTCCACCGCGGAGTCGCACCGTCGCACGTTCATCGTCGAGGTCATGGGCCGCCGCTGCGGCTACCTCGCGCTGATGACCGCCATCGCCGGCGGAGCCGACTACACGTTCCTTCCGGAGTCCCCGCCTCGCGAGGGCTGGGAGGACCGCATGGTCGAGGTGTTGGGCCGCGGCCGCGCGGCGGGTCGCCGCGACTCGATCATCGTCGTCGCCGAGGGGGCCGCGGACCGCGAAGGCGAGCCCATCACCTCGCAGCGGATCCAGCAGGTCATGAAGGACCGCACGGGCGAGGAGGCCCGGATCACGATCCTCGGGCACGTCCAGCGCGGTGGCACACCATCGGCCTACGACAGGTGGATGGCGACCGCGTGCGGCGTCGAGGCCGTCGATCAGGTGCTGAGCGCCAAGGCCGACGCCGAGCCGGTGCTCGTCGGCGTGCGGCGCGACCAGGTCTGCGCCCAGCCGCTGCTGAAGGCCGTCGAGGACACCACGAAGGTCGCCGACTTCATCGCCTCGGGGGACTACGAGGATGCGGTCAAGGCCCGCGGAGCGGGATTCACCCGGATGATCGACATCTACCGGATCCTGATAGAGACGACGCCCACGGTCGCCACGTCCGAGCATGCCAAGCGGATCGCGATCATGCACGCCGGCGCACTGGCGCCCGGCATGAACCAGCTGGCCCGCGTGGCGGTCCGGGCGGGACTCGACCGCGGGTACCACATGATGGCCGTGCAGGGTGGCGTGCCGGGACTCGTGGCGGGCGAGATGCGCGAGGTGCTGTGGTCCGATGTCGAGGGCATGGCCAACACCGGCGGAGCAACGTTCGGCACCCGCCGCTACGTGCCGACCGAGGGCGACCTCTACCAGATGGCCCGCTCTCTCGAGGAGAACGAGATCGACGCGCTGCTGGTGATGGGCGGCCACCACGCCTACGCCACCGTCGACATCATGGAACGCGAGCGTCGGCGCTACCCGGCGTTCAACATCCCGATCGCGCTGCTGCCCGCGAGCATCGACAACAACCTGCCGGCCTGGCCGATGGCCGTCGGCTCGGACACGGCGCTGAACACGGTCGTCGATGTCATCGACATGGTCCGCATGTCCGCCTCGGCGTCCAAGCGGGCCTTCGTCGTCGAGACCATGGGCCGCGGCTGCGGCTTCCTGCCGCTGGTCGGCGGGCTGGCGGCCGGCGCGGAGAAGGCGTACACCCCGGAGGGTGGCATCACGCTGGAGGAACTGACGCAGGACGTCGCGGCCCTGGTCGACTCGTTCGCGAGCGGTCGCTCCTTCTACCTCACGGTGATGGGAGAGGAGACCAGCGAGTTCTACACGAGCGACGTGGTGGCCAAGCTCTTCGAGGCCGAGGGCAGGGGCACGTACTCGGTGCGCCAGGCGGTCATCGGCCACATGCAGCAGGGTGGCACGCCCAGCCCGTTCGACCGCATCAACGCGACGCGGCTCGCCTTCATGGCCATCGCCAACCTCGATTCCCAGCTCTCCGAGGGCAGGAAGGACTATGTCGCTGCGGCGAGCGATGAGCCGGAACTGATGGCTCCGCTCCGCCGGGTGCTCGCGGGGATGGACTGGGACGTCCAGCGCCCCCGCGAACAGTGGTGGACGGCACTGCGTCCGGTGTTCGACCAGCTCAGTCGCCGCCCCGGCCAGGAGTAGCGGCGCGGCTCAGTTGCAGCGGGTCAGGTCGACGTCGAAGCTCGCCGCGGCCGAACAGGTCAGCGCCTCCAGTTGTGCCGCGGCCTGCGTGTCGTCCGCGGCGGTGTCCGGGACGCTGGCGCGCAGCACCAGCGTGTGAGCGTCCGCGTCCCTGCGGAGCATCGTGAACGTGACCGTGACGGGCTGTTCGTCGGAGGTCCGCTCGCCTCGGAACCCGCAGCTGTAGCCCTCGCCACCCGGCGCGACGGGGACGGTGAACGCCGTCGTCTGAGCCGGATCCGTGTAGTTCGACTCCAGTTCGGTGACCAGCAGGCTGCATGCCGTCGACAGGTCCCCGTCAACCGATGTGAGGGTCACGGCCTGCACACGCACGCCGGTCTCGCCCTGTTCCAGCCGCACGAGCCGGCGGTCGTCCTGTACCTGCTCGTCGGCGTACACGTCCCAGCCCTCGGGGACCTGCAGCGTCGCGTCGTCCAGCGGGAGAGGGCTCGTCATGGCAGAGGGGCTCGGTGCCGGCGAGGCCGGTGTGGTGGGCGAGGCAGAGCGCGAAGCAGTGGCCGCAGGGCCGGAGGAGCCGGGTAACCAGAACGCGGCGACCAGCGCCGCGGCAAGCAGCGCACCCAGGGCGGCGAGCGGGACCCAGAACCGCCGCGGGGCCGGGTCCGGCGCGATGCCTCGCCGTGCCCCGCCGCGAGCGGACGGCTCTGAGGAGGCGGCGGGGCTGGCGGCGCCGCGGCGGGCCACCGTGGCGGGGGGCGCGTCCGCATCGGGTTCCTGGTCGTCGGCGGGAAGGCCGCGCCTGCCGAGCGTCTCGCCCATGGCCGCCTCCTTCAGCTCAGGTGTTCCAGCTTGCCACACGGGCGCCGGGCCGGGCGTGTCGGCACGGCCTGGGCGCCCCGACCCGTAGGCTCATCGCATGAAGGTCTCCTCGCCCACACCGTCGTCGGTCGCAGGCGGCCGGATTCTGGTGACGCTCGCCGCCGTGGTGTGGCTGCTCGGCACCGCCGTCGGAACCGGGATCCTCGGAGAGGGCGGTGTCGAGTCTCAGGCGGGAGGTCTGCTGTCGGACCACGCCACGCTCATTGCTCCCCACGGGCCGGCATTCTCGGTGTGGCTCGTCATCTACGTCGGCATGGCCGGCTATGTCGTGTGGCAGTGGCTGCCGCGTGCCACGACGTCGGTCTGGGCGTCGGCGACGCGCGTGCCGGCTGCCATCTCCCTGGCGCTGAACGGCATCTGGCTGCAGGCGGCTTTCGCGGGCCTGCTGGGGGTGTCGGTGCTCGTGATGGCCGGAATCCTCGTGTCGCTGTGCTGGATCGTGGCCATCGGCAAGCAGCTGCCGAAGGAGGGCCGCCAGGAGTTGGTGTGGGTGCAGGTGACCTGCGGGCTGTACCTCGGCTGGATCTGCGTGGCGACCGTGGCGAATGTCGCTGCCTGGCTGGTGGACCTCGGTGTCCCACCGACGGGGGAGAACGCCGTCGGGCTGACGGTGGTGATGCTGCTGGTGGTCGTGGTGCTGGCGGCCGTCGTGTTGCGGTCGACCACCATGGTGGGCTTCCAGATCGGCTTCACGTGCACCGTCGCCTGGGGCCTCGCCTGGGTGGGTGTGGCACGGCTCACGGGGCAGCTCATCAGCACGCCCGTCGGTTGGGCGGCGGTGACCGCCGCGGGCCTCGTGCTCGTCGTCGGCACCATTCGCGTCGTCCAGCGCCTGGGGTCGGCCAAGGCACGCCCCGCCCAGCGGAGCGTGCCTCAGGGCTGAGGAGCCTCGGGCGCGTCGGGCACCCGAGGCCCGGTGCTCGTGCGCACCACGAGTGAGGTGGGGATCACCGCCGTGAACCGGTCCAGCCCCGGCGATGCGATGCGCTGGGCTGCCCGCGCAGCGGCCGCCCGGGCCAACGCCACGGGATCCTGCCGGATGCTGGTCAACTGCCGGTAGGAGAGGCTGGCCGTCTCGGAGTCGTCGATGCCCACGATGGAGACGTCGACGGGGACCCGCACACCTGCCCGGGTCAGGACGTCCTGCATCCCGGCGGCTGCCGCATCGTTGAAGCACACGACCGCCGTCGGCAGCCCCTCGCGGGCCAGCAGCGTGCGCGCGGCCTCGGCCCCTCCCTCGATCCTCGAGCCGCCCGCGACGACGTCTGGTGCCAGGCCGAGGTCATCCATGGCGCCGAGGTAGCCCGACAGCCGCTCGGGATTGCCTCCGGACTCGGCCGACTGCGCGAAGGCGATCCGGGTGTGCCCCAGCGATGCGAGGTGCGCAACGGCCGCGCCGAGACCGCCGGCGTCGTCGGAGACCACAGTGTCGACGCCGACCGCCTCGACGGTGCGGGCCACCACCACGACGGGGATCCTGCGCGCCGTGGCCTCGAGGACGTCCCGGTCGAGACGGGAGCCGAGCGTGATGACCGCGCCGCAGCGCTGGCCGACGAGCGAGGCAACTGCGCGCTCCTCGTCGTGGCCTGGCGTGACGGCGGACAGGATCACCGGGTGGTCCGCCCTCCGGGCCGATTCGTAGATGGCGTCGATGAGGGCGGCGTGGAACGGCTGATCGGGCTGGAACGCGACGCCGATGGCGGCATTTCCCTGCCGCCTCAGGGCCTGAGCCCTGGCATCCGGCACGTACCCGAGCCGTGCCGCGACCTCCTTGACGTGGGCGCGGGTGCGCTCGCTCGCGCCGGGGGCCCCGCGCATGATGATCGACACCAGGGCGCGCGAGACGCCCGCCTCCCGCGCCACGTCGAGCATGGTGGGGTTTCGTCCGGCGTCGGTCTCGGGATCCATGGAGCCACCCTACCGACTCCTGTTGACACGATCTAGTAGATCGTTCTAGAGTCAAGCCGTCGACCACTGCAAGGGAGCAGCCAATGGTGGAGGAAGCCGTCCGTATCGGACTCGTCGGTGTGGGCAGGATCGGCCGCAATCACGCGGAGATCCTTGCCCGCCACACCCCGGGCGTCGTCCTGCAGGCGATCGCGGACCCGGATGCGTCGGCCGTGGCGGACGTGGCCGAGGCGCTGCGGGTGCCGCAGACCTGCTCGTCCCTGGCGGAGCTGCTGTCCTCGGGGGTGGACGGTGTGGTCATCGCCGCTGCGTCCACGTCGCACGCCGAACTCATCGTTTCGGCGGCTGCCGCCGGGGTACCGGTCTTCTGTGAGAAGCCCGCAGGCATGTCGCTGGCGGAACTGGACAGGGCCGCAGGGGCGGTCGACGGCTCGGGGGTGGTGTGCCAGGTCGGCTTCAACAGGCGCTTCGCACCGGGGTTCGCCGCGGCCCGTCGCGCCGTCGACGAGGGTCGGCTCGGCTCGGTGCAGCTGCTGCGGTCCACCACCCGCGATCCGCGGCTGCATGATCCCTCCGTCGTGCCGCCGTGGACCATCTTCACCCAGACCCTCATCCATGACTTCGACACGCTCAACTGGCTCAACCCCGGCGCCAGGGCTGTTCGCGTCTTTGCTCAGGCCGATGCTCTGATCCGGCCGGACTTCCGCGGCGCCGGCCTGTTGGACACGGCGCTCGTCACCGTCGCGTTCGACAACGGTGCGCTCGCCGTGGCAGACGCTTCGTTCCAGGCGGCCTACGGCTACGACGTGCGTGCCGAGGTCTTCGGCTCCGGAGGGCTCGCGACAGCGGGACACGTGCGACGCACCGACCTCACCCTGTTCGGGGCCGAGGGCATCTCCGTCGAGACCTCCCGCAGCGACACCGATCTCCTGCAGGACTCGTACCGCGCGGAGTTCTCGGCCTTCGTCGAGGCCGTCCGGACGGGTGTCGCCCAGGGCCCGACCCTCCACGACGCGCGCGCCGCCTTCGCCGTCGCCCAGGCGTGCATCGACTCCATCACCACCTCCCTCCCCGTCCACCTCTGAGCAGGAGCCCCCTATGAGTACGCCGTTCGTGCTGGCCGTCAGCGCCGAGACCATCCACACCGACCTGCCGTACACCGAGCGGCTGCGACGCATCGGTGCCCGCGGACTGGAGGCGGAGATCTGGGACTGGACGACCAAGGACCTGCCGGCCCTGGCGGCCGTCGGAACGCCGATCACCTCGATGACCGGCTACATCCGCGGCGAACTCATCGACCCGGCAGGCGCGGACGAGCTGTTGCGGACCGCGGAGGAGTCCGCCCGGGCGGCCGAGATCATCGACTGCCCGCGCCTCAACGTCCACGGGACGGGCCTTGACGCGCAGGGACTGCCCGTGCGGCCGGGCGAAGCCACCGGTGGGGCCGACTGGCTGGCGGCGGCCAGGACGCTGGAGCGGCTGGCCCGGCTGGGGGAGCGCGTCGGCCGGGTGTTCACGCTCGAGAACCTCAACCTGGCTGTCGACCACCCTGGCACGCCGTTCGCCCGGGCGCACGACACCCTCGCGCTGGTCAGGGCGATCGACCACCCGAACCTCCGGCTCAACCTGGACCTCTACCACGCCCAGATCGGGGAGGGGAACCTCATCGAGCTGTGCGAGGAGGCATTGGCGTGGGTCGGCGAGATCCAGGTCGCCGACGTGCCCGGGCGGATGGAGCCCGGCACCGGGGAGGTCAACTATCCCGCGGTGGCGGCGGCGCTGGCCCGGTTCGGCTACCGCGGCACCGTCGGGCTGGAGGCCTTCGCCTCCGGTGACGCCGAGGTGGCGGTCGACCGGTTCGTGGCGGCGTTCAGCCTTCCTGACTGACCGGCGGGTGCGTTTCAATGGGGCCCATGTCGACGAAAGGACGTCCCATGACGCAGCCCTGGCGCCGCGAGGCAGCGGTGGCGACGATCGAGATCGGCGACGAGAGACCGGACCGAATCGGCCCCTGGTGGCGCGCCGCCATCGAGACGTGCGATGTCGCTCACGGGGTGAGGGTCGCCTCGAGCTGTTCGAAGACATCGCGCGCGGACTCCAGGCGGCAAGCCCTGAGGGCGTCGTCGTTCAGCTCGTGGGGTCCAGTACGACCTTGATACAGCCGTCGCTCTTGTGCTGGAACATCTCGTAGGCTGCGGGTGCCTCGGTGAGCGGTAGCCGGTGGGTCACCAGGTCGTCCACGCCGAAGGGGTCGTGTCCGGTCAGGGTCCGCAGCAGGTCGTCGGTCCACTGACGCACGTGGCACTGCCCCATGCGCAGGGAGATCCCCTTGTCGAACATGTCCATCAGCGGCATCGGGTCGATGGCCCCGCCGTAGACCCCGGAGATGGACACGGTGCCGCCGCGGCGGACGGCTGAGATGGCCGTGTGCAGGGCCTCGAGGCGGTCGATGCCTGCGTTCTCCACCGCCGCCCGGGCGACGGGCTTCGGTAGCCGGGTGGAGGCCGAGATCACGGCCGCGGCAACGGGATTGCCGTGCGCCTCCATGCCGACGGCGTCAACGACCGCGTCGGGACCGCGGCCCGAGGTCAGGTCGCGCAGGATCGCGGCGACATCGTCGACGTCATCCATGTTGATGACCTCGGCGCCGAGCCCCTGTGCCCTGTCCAGACGCTCGGCGATCCTGTCCACTGCGAGGACACGCCCAGCGCCCTGCTGCTGTGCGCAGGTCACTGCCAGTTGTCCGACCGGTCCAAGCCCAAGGATGGCGATCGTTCCACCTGGTTCCAGGTCGGCGAATCTGACGCCCTGCCAGGCCGTGGGAAGGATGTCGGAGAGGAACAGGAACCGCTGGTCAGGCAGGTCGTCCGGGACCTTGATGGGACCGAAATCCGCGTGCGGTACGCGCACGAACTGGGCCTGCCCGCCCGGCAACTGGCCGTAGAGGCTGGTGTAGCCGAAGAGGGTGGCGCCCTTGCCCCGCTCGGTGACCTGGGTGGTCTCACACTGCGCGTAGAGGCCCCGGGCGCACATCCAGCACCGCCCGCAGGAGACGTTGAACGGCACGACGACCCGGTCGCCAGGTGCGATGCCCGTGACCTCGGGGCCCACCTCTCGCACGATTCCCATGAACTCGTGCCCGATAATGTCGCCTGGGCTGAGGAATGGAGCCAGCACCTTGTAGAGGTGGAGGTCGGAGCCGCAGATTGCTGTGGATGTGACCTCGACGATGGCGTCGGTTGGGTCCTGGATCGTCGGCTCCGGCACATCGGAGACGGCGACCTTCTCGATGCCCTGCCAGGTGACTGCCTTCATGGTGTGTCCTCTTTCGTCGTCGTCATTCCCCGCTCCGCTGCGTGTCGAGGAACAGATGTGCAGGTCCTGTCGGTCATGGACCGCGACCTATGTGCCGCCGGACACCCACGTTGATTCCTGGCTGGACGCTACCGCGCGACGGGTTCGGGCCGGGCGGCCTCCGCTGCCACCGCAGCGGGAGGCATCCCATTGATCAATCAATGAACCGCTCCGGGTTGCCCGGGCTGGAGACTTGACACAGATACCCCCGGGGGTATTATTCACTTCATGAGTGAAGTTGGTCGCCGCAGGCGGATCGTTGTTGTCGGGGGAGTGGCCGGAGGGATGAGCTGTGCCGCGCGGGCGCGGCGCCTCGATGAGGAGGCCGAGATCGTCGTCCTTGAGCGGGGCGAGCACGTCTCCTTCGCCAACTGTGGGCTGCCGTACCATGTGGGTGGGGAGATCCCCGACGAGAGTCAGCTGCTCGTCCAGACGCCCGCCTCGCTGCGGGCAGCGCTGGCGCTCGACGTGCGGCCAGGGCACGAGGTCACCGGGATCGACGTGGCGAGCCGCAGCGTCACGGTCGCGTCTGCCGACGGCGTGGAGCAACTCACCTACGACGCGCTCGTGCTGTCGCCGGGCGCGCGGGCAGTCCGGCCGGACACCGCCGGGATCGACTCCCCGCGCGTGCGGACCCTGCGGACCGTCGCCGACGCCGTCGCGCTCAAGGAGCGGGTCGACCGGGGTGCCGGCCGTGCCGTGGTGCTGGGCGCCGGGTTCATCGGCCTCGAAGCCGCCGAGGCGCTCGCGCACCGCGGGCTGCAGGTCAGCGTCGTCGAGCTCGCCGACCATGTCCTCCCGCCGCTCGAGTCGGAGCTCGCCCACCTGGTGGAGCGTGAACTCGTCGACCTCGGCGTGGAGCTGCGCACCGGAGTCGCCGCGGCGGCCATCGAACCCGGGGCCGACCACGACGTGGTCGTCCTCGCCGACGGCTCGCGCATCGAGGCCGAGCTGATCGTGCTCTCCGTGGGCGTGCGCCCCGACACCCAGGCCTTCGAGGCGGCGGGCATCGCATGTGAGCGGGGCGCGATCGTCGTCGACGATCATGGCCGTACGTCGGCCGATGGCGTCTGGGCCGTGGGCGACGCGACCGCACGGACCGATCCGACGACGGGGCTGCGCCGGCCCGTGCCGCTGGCCGGCCCGGCGAACCGTGCGGGCAGGCTCGTCGCCGACGACATCTGCCGGCCGGGCAGCGCGCGCCCCATCCCGCAGCCGCTGGGTACCGCCATCGTGCGCGTCGGGGAGCTGACCGCGGCGATGACCGGGACCAACGCGGCGACGCTGCGGGCGGCCGGAATCCCGTTCGTCACGCTGCATCTGCACCCGAACCAGCACGCCGGCTACTTCCCCGGTGCGACCCAGGTCCACCTCGTCGTCCACATCTCGGAGGGCGACGGCCTCCTGCTCGGCGCCCAGGCCGTCGGGCTCGACGGCGTGGACAAGCGCATCGATGTGCTGTCCACCGCGATCCGCTCCGGGATGGCCGTCGGCGACCTGATCGACCTCGATCTCGCCTACGCCCCGCCCTACGGCCAGGCGAAGGACGCCGTGAACCTCGCGGGCATGGTCGGGAGCAATGTCCTGGATGGCACGCTGCGGCTCTGGTACGCCGACCAGCTCGACGACGTCGCGTCGTCGTCGCTCGTGCTCGACGCCCGCTCCGAGGCCGAGTACGCGACGGGGCACGTGCCGGGCTCGCTGAACATCCCCCACACCGAGCTGAGGGGGCGCCTCGACGAGGTCCGCGCCGCCGCCGACGGGCGACCGGTCCGGGTGCTGTGCGCCTCGGGAGTCCGCTCCGCCATCGCCCACCGCGTGCTGACGCAGGCCGGCTTCGACTCCGCGTCGCTGTCCGGCGGGATGCTCACCCTGCGGGGACTGCTCGGACGGCGGGTCGACGGGGTGCTCGCCCGGCCCGTCCCCGTGGCCTGACCGAAGAGAGGAACCGACATGACTCCCGATCACACCAGCCAGCGCCGCATCGTCAACCGGCTGCGGCGCGCCCGCGGCCAGCTCAACGCCGTCATCGAAGCCGTGGAGGAGGGCGGCTCGTGCCGTGACGTCGTCACGCAGCTCGCAGCCGTCTCATCGGCCCTCGACAGAGCCGGCTTCGCGATCATCGCCAGTGCCATGAAGAACTGCCTCGGTGACCCCGAGGGTGTCACCGAGGACGGCATCACCGCCGAGGAGCTGGAGAAGCTCTTCCTCACCCTCGCCTGAACCGACATCACCAGAAGGAGAAACGAATCATGTGCAGAGCAGTCACCTGCAAGGTCTGCGGAAAGACCACCTGGGCCGGATGCGGCCAACACATCGAGTCCGTGAAGCGGACCGTCCCGCCGGCCCAGTGGTGCCAGGGACACGACCGGGCCGAGCAGGCGCCGCGCGGAGGCCTGTTCTCCCGGCTACGCACCCGCTGACCGGCGCGCCTCCCGGTCGGAGTCAAGCAGCCGCAGCCACAGCTCGGAGGCGGTCGGGTACGACGGCACCGCGTGGGCGAGCACGTCGAGCGGCACCTTCGCGGTGATCGCCACCGTCGCGGAGTGGAGCAGCTCGGCGACGTCGGGCCCGACGAACGTGGCGCCCAGCACAGTGTCCGTGTCCTCGTCGATGACAAGGCGTGCGAAGCCGGCGGCGTCGTCGCGCAGGAGGGAGGCCCCCGCCGCCGAGCCGAAGGGCACCTCGGCGATCCTCACCCGGCGCCCGGCGGCCCGGGCAGCCTCGGCCGTCGGCCCGACGGCGGCGACCTGGGGATCGGTGAACACCACCTGGGGAACCGGGACGTCGGAGGGCACCGGAGCCGGGGTGCGGCCCTCGGCCAGCGCCGCGATCCGGTCGCCGACGAGCCTGGCCCGGTACTTGCCCCAGTGTGTGAGCGGGGCCTCGCCGCTCACGTCGCCGACCAGGTGCAGCCAGGTCGGCAGCGGCCCGTCGAGGTCCGCGGGCGTCAGGCCGATGCTCTCCAGGCCGAGGCCTTCCCGGGCCGGTCGCCGTCCGGTGGCCACCAGGACCTCGGCGTGCGTCGACTCGTGGCCATCGGCCTCCACGAGCCGGACCGGGCCGCCGTGGACCCGGCCGAGGCCGGTGCGGCGGGCGTCCGGCCGGCTGGCCTCGGCCAGCGCGACGCCGAAGCGCAGCTCGACGCCCGCCTGCCGCAGCCCTTCGGCGACCGCCGCCGAGACCCCGGACTCGAACCTGCCGAGCAGGCCGGGGCCGCGTACCAGCATCGTGACGTGGGAGCCTAGGGCAGCCAGCCAGCGGGCCGCCTCGCAGGCGACCACCCCGCCGCCGATCACGGCGATCGAATCGGGTACCTCGACGATGCCGGTCGCGTCGCGCGAGCCCCACGGCAGCGCCGCGGCCAGGAGGTCCGGCACGACCGGCAGCGAGCCCGTCGCCAGCACCACCGCGTGCGCGGCGCGCAGCCTGCGCGGTCCGTCGGGGCCGTCGACCTCGACGATGCGCTCGCCGCCGAGTCGGCCGGTTCCCCGCACGACGGTGATGCCCGCGCCCTCGGCCCACGAGACCTGCCCGCGGTCGTCGTAGAGGCTGACCCACGAGTCCCGCCGACGCAGCAGGGCCGCCCGATCGATGTCGATCCGGTGCGGCAGCCCACCCAGGTGGATGGCGGCCGCGTGCACGTCGAGGGGACGTAGCAGCGCCTTACTGGGCATGCACGCGTAGTACGAGCACTCTCCGCCGACGAGCTCCGCCTCGACCAGGGCCGCGGTGCGGTCGCTGCCCCTGATCGCAAAGTCCGCCGCGTTCTCCCCGGCCGGTCCGGCGCCGATCACGACCACATCGAAGTCATCCATGGCCCCATTGTGTCGGCCGGGTCGTTCGATGGCCGGGTACCGGGTAGCGTCGCTGGTGTTGCAGGCGTTGCCGCCCGGCTGTTGGCGCGTGTGGAGGAGGGGTGATGATCGAGTTCGACGAGGTGACCAAGGAGTACCGGCGCGGGATCGTGGCCGTCGAGACCTTCTCGCTGGAGATCCCTTCGCACCGCACGGTGGCGCTGCTGGGCTCCTCGGGATCGGGCAAGACGACGCTGTTGCGCATGGTCAACCGGATGGTCGAGCCGACCTCGGGCCGCGTGCTGATCGACGGGGAGGACGTGCGCGCCCGCGACGTCGTCGAGCTGAGGCGCTCGATCGGCTACGTGCTGCAGGCGGGCGGCCTCCTGCCGCACCGCACGGTGATCGACAACGTCGCCACCGTGCTGCGGCTGAACGGCATGGCGCGCACGCCCGCCCGCCTGAGGGCGGCCGAACTGATGGAACGCGTCGGGCTGGAGTCGTCGCTGGCCCGGCGCTACCCGGCGGAGCTGTCCGGCGGCCAGCAGCAGCGGGTCGGCGTCGCCCGCGCCCTCGCGCCCGACCCGAACATCCTCCTGATGGACGAGCCCTTCGGCGCCGTGGACCCGATCGTGCGCCGCGAGCTCCAGGACGAACTGCTGAGGCTGCAGGAGGAGCTGGGCAAGACCATCGTGTTCGTGACGCACGACGTCGACGAGGCCTTCCGGCTCGGCGACGAGGTGGTCGTGCTGCGCGGCCACGGCGTCGTCGCGCAGCGTGGCACCCCCGCCGAGATCCTCGCGGCCCCCGCCGACGACTTCGTCGCGGACTTCATCGGCGCCAACCGGGCCGAGCGGAGCCTCAGAACCGTGAACGTCGCCGGGCGCAGCATCGCCGTCGACGGCAACGGCCGGCCCGTCGGGGTGATGCGGGGGTGAGGTGGCTGGCGCTGAACTGGCCGCAGGTGCTCGAACTGGCCGGTGCGCACCTCCTGCTCGCCCTGCCGCCGATCGTCGCGAGCGTGCTCATCGCGGTGCCGCTCGGCAGGCTGGCGCACCGGCGGCCCGTCATCGGCGCACCGCTGCTCGGGGTGGCCGGCCTGATGTACGCGATCCCGGCCCTGCCGCTGCTGATCGTGATCCCCGCAGTCCTCGGCATCCCGCTCCGCTCGCCCGCGACGATGATAGTCGCGCTGACGGTCTACGGCGTCGCCCTGCTGGTGCGTACCGCCGCCGACGCTTTCGCGGCCGTCGACGCACGGACGCACGACGGGGCGGTCGCCATCGGTTACTCCCCACGGGCGGTCTTCTGGCAGGTCGACCTGCCGTTGGCGGTCCCCGTGCTCCTGTCCGGCGTGCGCGTCGTGGCGGTGTCCACCATCTCACTGGTGACCATCGGGGCGCTGATCGGCGTGCCGAGCCTCGGCACGCTTCTGACCGACGGTTTCCAGCGCGGGATCGCCACGGAGGTGGGCGTCGGCGTGGTGGCGACGGTGGCCCTCGCGCTGCTGGCCGACGCCGGCCTTCTGGTGTTGGGACGCCTCCTCACTCCATGGCTCCGGGCGGGCCGCGACGGCCGGCCGCGCACGGCCGAGCCGAGCCCTTCAGGCCGGGGGAGGCGCGGATGAACCTGTTCTCCCAGGCTGTCGCCTGGCTGGGCGACCCGACCAACTGGACCGGCCCTTCCGGCATCCCCACGCGCGCCGCACAGCACCTCCTCGTGACCGCAGTCGCCGTGGGCCTGGCCGCCCTGATCGCGCTGCCCGTCGGGGTGCTCATCGGGCACACCCGGCGCGGTGCCGGTGTCGTCGGCGCGATCGTCGGCGCCGCGCGCGCCATCCCCACGCTCGGCCTCCTCACCCTCTTCGGGCTCGCACTAGGCATCGGCATCGAGGCTCCGCTGCTCGCCCTGGTGCTGCTCGCGGTCCCGTCGTTGCTGGCAGGCGCCTACGCCGGCGTGCAGTCCATCGATCCCGCCATCGCGTCCGCGGCAAGGGCCGTCGGCATGAGCGGCCCACAGGTTATCGTCGGCGTGGAGTTGCCGCTCGCGCTGCCGGTGATCGTCGGCGGGCTGAGGGCGGCCACTCTGCAGGTGGTGGCCACGGCGACGCTGGCCGCCTACACCTCCGACACCGGGCTGGGGCGGTACCTGTTCGCGGGGCTGAAGTCCCGCGACTACCCGCAGATGCTCGCCGGGGCGCTGCTGGTCATCGCGCTCGCGCTGCTCCTCGAGCTCGTGCTGGCGGCCGTCCAGCGGCTCTGCACCCGCATCGCCGATCCCTCCCGCCAGACCACCCGCACCCGATCCTGAGAGAGACACCACCATGACCCACCGCATCGCGCTCGCCGCGCTCAGCGCCGTCCTGGGAGCATCGCTGCTTGCCGGCTGCGCCGGCACCGACCCGCTGGCCACCACCGAGACCGGCCAGAGCACGCCGTCTGCCTCGATCGTGATCGGATCCCAGGACTACTACTCCAACGAGATCATCGCCGAGATCTACGCGCAGGCCCTCGAGGGGGCCGGGTACACCGTCGACAGGCAGTTCCGCATCGGCCAGCGCGAGGCCTACCTCCCCGAGATCGAGGCGGGGAGCATCGACATCTTCCCCGAGTACAGCGGAAACCTGCTCCAGTACTGGGAGCCCGACACCGAGGCGCGGCTGGCCGACGACGTCTACACCGCGCTGCAGGAGGCCACCCCCGACGGCCTGCGCGTGCTCGACCAGTCCGAGGCGAGCGACCAGGACTCCTACACCGTCACCCGCGAGTTCGCCGACACATGGGACCTCACCACGATCGACGACCTGGCCGACGTCACCGAGCCCCTGACGCTCGGCGCCAACTCGGAGGCGGAGTCCAGGCCCTACGGCCCGAAGGGCCTGATGGATACGTACGGGATCGAGATCAGCTTCACGCCGATCGAGGACGCGGGCGGCCCGCTGACCGTCAAGGCGCTCAAGGACGGCGACATCCAGCTGGCCAACATCTACACGGCGGACCCGGCGATCAAGGCGAACGACCTCGTGTCGTTGCAGGACACCAAGGGGCTGTTCCTCGCCTCGCACGTCGTGCCGCTGGCCAGCGACAACGTCGACGACGCGGCGGCCGCGGTGATCAACAAGGTCAGCGCCGCCATGGCCCCCGACGACCTGATCGCGCTCAACGCCCGCAGCGTCGACGAGGAGCTTCCCGCAGCGACGATCGCCACCGACTGGCTCTCGGACAAGGGGCTCGCCTGACCGGACGAGCTCCTGTGGCGATCCCGCCACCCGCATCCGCGCCATCTGCCACCTCTGAAGGAGCACCGCATGACCATTGCCGTGACGGGCGCGACCGGCGCCCTGGGCGGGCTCATCGCCCGGAATCTCGCCGAGCGCGGCGTCCCGCAGCGGCTGCTCGCCCACACTCCTGAGCGCGCGCCGCGCCTGCCACTCGCCACCGTGCAGGCCTTCTGGGCCTACCCTGGATTTGTGGACACCTGAGTAAGCGGGATCGTGGGTTCCGCGGGAGGGTGCCTGATGGCAGCAGAGAAGAAGAGTCGTCGGAGGTACACGGCGGAGTATCGGGCCGAGGCGGCTCGGTTGGTGATCGACACCGGGCGGCCGATCGCGCATGTGGCCCAGGAGTTGGGTATCGGGTCCCAGCTGTTGGGGCGGTGGGTCCAGGCGGAGCGTGATCGGGACGCTGGCGAGCCCGACGGCGATCTGAGCTTGGACGAGCGGGCCGAGTTGAAGCGGTTGCGTCGGGAAGTCAGCGAGCTACGCAAGGACAACGAGTTCCTGGGAAAAGCAGCTGCCTTCTTCGCGTCGAAGCCACCACGATCGAACGGTTCGAACTGATGGCGGCGGAGAAGGCCAACTTTGAGGTGGCCCGGATGGCGCGGCTGTTGCGGGTGTCCAGGTCGGGTTACTACCAGTGGGCCCAGCGCCGCGTGGCTGGTCCGAGCAGCCGGGCTCGCCGGCAGGCGAGCTTGGATGAACGGGTCCGTGCTCTGCATGAGGCCTCTGACCAGGTCTACGGCGCGCCGAGGATCACCGCTGATCTCCACCAGGAGGGCACGGCAGTCAACGTGAAGACGGTCGCTTCGTCGTTGCGTCGGCAGGGTCTGGAGGGGATCTCCCCGCGCTCGTTCTCGCCGGTGACCACGATCCCGGGGGTCCCGACTCACCACATTCCCGACCGGGTCAGCCGCGAGTGGGACACGGGAGAGTTGAACAGGGTGTGGGTCTCGGACATCACCTACCTGCGGACCGGGGAGGGCTGGCTCTACCTGTGTGTGGTGCGTGACGGGTGTTCCCGGCGGGTGCTGGGCTGGGCGATGGACTCCCACCAGGACAGTGACCTGGTCGAACGCGCGTTGACTATGGCGAGAACCCTCCGTGGTGACGTCCCGGGGCAGGTCGTGTTCCATGCCGACCGCGGCACGCAGTACACCTCCGACCAACTGCACCGCGCCGCGAAACGCCTCGGGGTGGAGCAGTCGATGGGACGCACCGGGGTGTGCTTCGACAACGCGATGGCTGAGTCGTTCTGGTCCACGCTGAAGCACGAGTTCTACCACCGGCACACCTGGCCGACCCGGGCCCAAGCCCGACGGGAGGTCGCCCGCTGGATCGAGGTCGTCTACAACCGACGACGACGTCACTCAGCCCTGGGCTACCAACGCCCCGTCGAGTTCGAAACCACCAAGACCCAGACCGACACCGGCCGGGTCACCAAGGATCAAGCCGCGTAAGCGGCACGTGTCCACAATTTGCGGAGAACCCCACTTCGACTATGGGGACGCGGAGGCGTCGCGGGCGGCGCTGACCGGGGTGGACACGCTGCTGATGGTCTCCGCCCCTGAGAGCGCGGACCGCCTCGAGCAGCACCGCACCTTCGTGGAGGCGGCCGCGGCCGCGGGGGTCGGGCACGTCGTCTACACCTCGTTCGTCGCCGCGGCACCCGATGCGACCTTCACCCTCGCCCGCGACCACTACGCCACCGAGGAGTACGTCAGGGCTTCGGGGATGGCGTGGACGTTCCTCCGCGACAGCTTCTACATCGACTTCATGGAGGCCCTCGTCGGCGACGACGGCGTCATCCGCGGGCCTGCCGGGAACGGCCGGTGCGCGATCGTCGCCCGCCGAGACGTCGCCCGCGCTGCTGCGAGCGTGCTGGCGGCCCCGGAACCCCACCGCAACCGCACCTACGATCTGACCGGCCCCGAGGCCCTCTCGATGACCGAGGTCGCCGAGACCATCTCCGCCGTGCGAGGGCGCCCCGTCCGCTTCCACGACGAGACGGTGGAGGAGGCGTATGCGTCCCGCGCCGGGTACGGCGCGCCCGCCTGGCAGCTGGACGCGTGGGTGAGCACCTACACCGCCATCCGCAGCGGGGCCATGGCGAAGGTCAGTGACGCGGTGCGCAGCATCACGGGAACCGACCCGATCAGGCTGGCCGACCACCTGAGGTCTCATCCGTCGACGGCATGACAACTGGTCAGCATTGGCTGTATGGTCAGCGCATGCTGACCATAACCTCCCGGTTGGACGTGATGCACCGGCTCGGCCGCGCCATGGCGGACCCCACCCGATCCCGGATCCTGCTCGAGCTGCTCGACGGCCCGAGCTACCCGGCGGCCCTCGCGGCCCACCTGGGGCTGACGAGGACGAATGTGTCGAATCACCTGGCGTGTCTCAGGGGCTGCGGCATCGTGGTGGCGGAGCCCGAGGGGCGGCGCACGCGGTACGAGATGGCGGATGCCCACCTCGCCGCGGCCCTCCGGGCGCTGGTGGACGTGACGCTCGCCGTCGACGAGGGAGTTCCCTGCATCGACCCGGCCTGCGGGGTCATCGGCTGCTGCGACGCGGGGGAGTCCCGGTGACCGCGACGGCCCTGGAGCCTGCCCGTAGGGACCTGCTGCGGCGCCGGATCCGGCTGGTCGTGGCGGTCACGATCACGTGGAACGTCGTCGAGGCCGCTGTTGCGCTGATCGCGGGGCGGGCGGCCTCGTCTGCCGCGCTCATCGGGTTCGGGCTCGACTCCGTCGTCGAGGTCCTCTCCGCCGCGGCCGTAGCCTGGCAGTTCGCCTCGCCGGACCCGGAGAAGCGGGAGCGTGCGGCGCTGCTTGTCATCTCCGTCGCGTTCTTCGCGCTGGCGGCCTACGTCACCGTCGAGTCCGTGCTCGCGCTGACCGGGCTGCGGGAGCCCGAGCACTCGACCGTCGGCATCGTGCTCGGCGTGTTGAGCCTCGTGGTGATGCCGGTCCTGAGCTGGTCCGAGCGTCGCACCGGCCGCGAGCTCGGCTCCGCCTCCGCGGTTGCGGACTCCAAGCAGACCCTGATCTGTGCCTACCTGTCGGCCGCCCTCGTCGTCGGGCTCGGGCTGAACGCACTGTTCGGCTGGGCCTGGGCCGACTCGGTTGCCGCACTGTTCATCGCCGGCTTCGCGGTACGGGAGGGGATAGAGGCCTGGCGCGGCCGCGCCTGCTGCGCCGCCCCGGTGTCCGTCCTGACGGGCGAGGTCGAGGCCTGCGACGACGGCTGCTGCTGAGGGTCCGCTGGATTTCCTGGGTGACGCTCAGGCGTCGAGACGGTCCAGCCACGCGTCGATGACCCGGGCGGCCGTGAGTGCCAGGCCGGGACCGAAGGCAATGGCGTCGCTCCGGAGGCGGCCCGGGTCGATGCCCGCCGCCGCGAGCTCGTGGGCGTGGCCGATCAGCCAGCTCTCGATCCGCGTGTGATCGGCCTCGAGGTGGAACTGCAGCGCCAGCACCGTGTCGCCGAGCGCGAAGGCCTGATTCGGGAAGCCGGGTGTCTCGGCCAGCCGGGTCGCCCCATGAGGGATCTCGAACTGGTCGCCGTGCCAATGCAGCACCGGGTGTCCCTGCAGTGGGGCGAGGACGGAGGCCTGTCCCTCGTCTGTCAGCGTCAGCGGCGCGTACCCGATCTCGTGGCGGCCGGTGGAGGCGACCTCGGCGCCCATGGCCTGCGCGATCAGCTGAGCCCCGAGGCAGACGCCCAACGTCGGGAGTCCTGCGTCGAGTCGAGCCCGGATCGCGCGCTGCTCCTCGATGAGGAAGGGGTAGCGGTCGCGGTCATACACGCCGATCGGCCCGCCGAGCACCACGAGGAGGTCGGCCGCGCTCACAGTTTCCGGCGTGATGGCCGCGATGCCCGCGTCGAGGTACGCGATGCCATAGCCGCGGTTGCGCAGGACCGCATCGAGGGTGCCGAGATCCTCGAACGGGACGTGACGGATCGCGAGCGCGGTGCGGGGCATGGCGCGACCCTACCGCCGGAACGAGTCCCGGTCACCGGAGTCGAGCAGGCGGGCCGGCACCGGCCCCAGCAGCCAGTCGGGATCCGTGATGCTGCCCAGCTCCCACGGCCACCTGCCGTATCGATCGGGGCACAGCACCTGCATGGCGGTGACCACCGCGTCGTCTCCGTACAGCGTCAGGGCAGCCAGGGGAAACTCATTCATCGCTTCCCAGCCCAGCGGGATGAAGGTGGCCGGGTAGCCCCGGAATACCCTGTGGTCGATCTCGCCGGCCTCAAGTCGACGGCCGGCGCGTACCTGGAGGGCCAGGTCGTTCAGAAAGACCTGGGCCGACTCGGGTGGGACCCCGTACGTGACCAGTTCCGGCTGCCCGATCGCGGTGAGGCCGACGGTGTACGCAAACGTCGGCCCGGGATCGTCCTCGGTGCCGATCACGCAGGGGATGGCCACCCCGTACTCCCCTTTCAGCACAACGATGCCTATGTCGGGGCCGCTGCAATATAGGAGCAGCCACCCCCGGCGTGGGCATTGTTGTGCGCGGAAACCGAGCTGAGCCGACCGTTGGCGAGGTGCCCTGAGGTCATCGATCGCCTGGTTCATGGGGCTCGCACACCAGTCTGTGGATAATCGTTCGGGCGTGTGAAAACTGTCGGTGGCGGGTCGTAGCGTGGGTGTCATGGAAAGCAGACGACGCGACGAGTCCCGGGAGGCGACCCACCGCCTCCGCGCCGGTGTCGACCTGCGTCGCCGCGGCGAGGCCGAGGAGCTGGAGGCCCTGTGCGACCTGGCCCTGGCGTACCGGTTGGACGAGGCCGACCTGTTGGATTACGGGACCGAGATCTACCGTGACCGTGACACCAGACTCCCGGAGAAACTGATCCGTCCCGGCGGGGAGGGTACCCCGGGTGTGTCGGAGTTCCTGGCGATGGAGGTCGCCGCGTTGCTGCGGTGTTCCCAGACGGCGGCGATCGAGAGGATCGCCTCCGCGCTGAATCTGAAGTACCGGCATCCGATGCTGTTCGAGGCCGTGATCAACGGGGAGGTCGAATGCTGGCTCGCAGCGAAGGCGGCCTGGTTGTGTCGGGATCTGGATCCGATGCAGGCCGAGTCCGTCACGGCCCGTTGGCTGCCGAGGCAGTACGGGCTGGTGCCCGGTGCCGCGCTGGGGGAGCTGAAGAAGCTGATCATCCGGGTCGACGCGGCCGCCGCGAGGGCACGGGAGGCCGAGGCCCGGGCGCAGCGCGGGGTGTGGCTGCGTGACGAGGAACCCGGTGTCACCAGCATCGGTGGCCGGCTCGATGTGTTGGACGGCAGGATCGTCGACGAGCGCCTCCATCAGATCTCGGAGCGGTTGAAGGCCAGGTATCCCGGTCTGGGCCACTCCGCCCGCCGCGCGAAGGCCCTGTCGCTGGCAATGAACCCCGACCTGCTCCTCGCCATCCTCGAAGCGGATCAGCCAGCCTTGGCCATCGACTGCTCGGGCAGCGACCACGACACGCAGGTGATCACGGCGGTGCCGACGGAGCCGCCGGACGAGGACGAAGCGCCGCTCCCGGACGAGTTGCCCGAGATCGAACCCCCACCTCCTCCCGGACCAGGTCCTTTCGCTTCGCTCAATGCACCTCGACAGGCTCGGCGACCCGACACGTCACCTGAGCCGTCCCGGTTGCCCGAGCCGCCATCCCGGTTCCCTGAGCTCGTCGAAGGGCGCCGAGCGCAGCGAGGCGAAGACCCACCGCCGCCCACACCTGCGCCGTTGCCGCGGGTGGAGATCGTCGTGCATATCACCGCGGACGCGGATGGAACCCTTGACCCGGTCGCGTCGGTGGAGCGGGCCGACACGCTCACCACCGCGCTGCTCGGCGAGTTGCTCGGCGACGGGTACCGCAACGGGGAGATCGCGCTGAAGGTCCAGCCCGTGATCGACCTGAACAACACCCCCGCCGCCGACGGGTACCGGCCGACTCGGCGGATGCGCAAGGCGCTGCGGCTCCTGCGCCCGACCGAGGCGTTCCCGTTCTCCACCCGCACCCGACGCCTGGATATCGACCACAACACCGCCTACCAGCCCGGCCGACCGGGCCAGACCCGGCTGGACAACCTCGCCCAGCTGTGTCGCCGGGTCCACCGCGGCAAGACGAAGGGGGTGTGGGTGTTGAACCAGATCGCAACCGGCCACTTCCGCTGGACCAGCCCCCTGGGCTACGTCTACGAAGTCACCAGCGGCGGCGCCTGGCTGGAATGCACCCCCGACCTCGGCCCACAACTCAGCCCCGTCGAGAGGACCATCCAGGACTGGTGCGACACCATCGCCGACGCCGCCGACCTCGCCCGCTGCGGCTGACCCCTGACACGGGTTCGGCCCCTTCGCTGTGCTCAGGGCACCTCGACAGGGCCTGTGCTGAGCCCGTCGAAGTGCTCGGCGACCCCAGGGACGCCTCGGTCGGCCCGCGCTGAGACCGTCGAAGTGCCGGCGACCCGGGCACGTGAACACTTCAGGGTTCGAGCGCCGAAGACACTCTCCGGCCCAGCTTGGCGATCCACGGGTACGGAGGTGTGTGTCTGGGGCCTCGACGTGCGTCACGATGCGGCGTTGATGAGTCGCGACACGCGTCACGCCTCAGAGTGTTGCGGCGAGGGATCCTGTTGTTGTTCTGCTGCCATCTCCGCGCAGCTGAGCATGACCGCAGCGGCGGCGCCGCACAGATCGCGGTGACGACCGCGTAGTCGCCGGACAGAGCCAGGGGGGCCAACGGGTGCTCGTTCATTGCATCCAAGTCGAGCGGGATGAACGTGGCCGGGTAGCCCCGGAATACCCGGAGTAGACGACTCCGGGCAGAAGGATCACTGGGAAGGAGATCAAGCATCTGTGGCCGGGCCTCCATGGCGTGATCACGAGTTCGTTGCCACTGTCGAAGACCAGCACGACCGTCTCCAGCAGTCGGCCGCGGGTATCGAATCCGAGCCGCGGTTGTCGGCCTGGGCTGTCGTCATCGAGGTCTTCGATCCAGGTCGGCCATGTTGCTGCCTGAATCGCGTCCTTTGGGTCGATCCCGCTTGAGTGCAGAGGGGTGGACTCGCACGCCAAGGCCAATGCCTCGCGGATCACCTCGGGGCGGGACTTGCCCTCACGTTCCGCCCGCACATCAAGGGCCCTGATCTCGTCGGCTGTCAGACGCAGCGCGATGACCTGTGAGGGCTCAGCGCCGCGACCGGGCCGACCACGGCCGCGCTTCTTCAGCGCCGCCATGTCGTATCCAGCCTCGGCCTCATCGACCCGGTGGCAATCTGGTCCTCGGTGACGGCCTCCCCGTCGATGGTCTCGGACTGACTCATGTCATCACTGTTATACGAAAATGTGTGAAGCGGTCCGAATGGGACATGGCTCGCCCTACTGCCGGGACACGGAGTCAGGGTCTGAAGGAGCGTGACCTCCCACGGTGGCGTGCACGATCTCGACGCCGCGTTTCGCCACCTCCTTGATGGTTGCACTGGACGGGTCTGCGTCAGTGATCACTCCGGCTGTCTGATCCCAGGACAGGACGCGGTACGGCGATGCTGTCCCGATCTTCTCTGAAGAAGCCAGGATGTAGGTCTCGGCCGCACGCGAAGCAAGCGCTCGTTTCATCGCGGCATCCTCGGCGTCTCCCGTAGTGAGCCCGGCCTCCGGGTGCACTCCTGTGACGCCAATGAAGCAGAGATCGGCCGAGACGTTCTGGGCGGCCTCGACAGCAGCAGCCCCGCATGCGACGGCAGAGTGTTTGAAGATCCGGCCGCCGAGCAGGAACAGGTCAGCATGTGGGTGCTGCAAGAGTGCAGAGGCGATCGTCGGGCTGTTGGTGATGACGGTGCATTCCAGGTCCCTCGGGAGAAGCTGCGCGACGGCGAGTGCCGTCGTGCCGCCGTCGAGGATCAGCGTTCCTCCTGCGCGGACCAGGGTGGCCGCCGTCGCGGCCACCGCGCGCTTGCCATCGGGTTCGACCCACTGGCGGGTCGTGTAGTCGACGATTGCCGGGGAGACAGGCAGGGCGCCGCCGTAAACGCGCTGACACAGTCCTTCTGCGGCGAGATCGCGCAGGTCTCGGCGGATGCTGTCCTCTGAGATGCCAAGATCGGCGGCGACGTCCTTGGCCACGATCCTGCCTGTTTCTTTGAGGAGTTGGAGTAGCTGAGTGCGGCGCTGAGCGACGAGCATTCACGTTCCTTCCTGTTCATGCATAGTATTGCATGTATGGTGGCACTATGACGACAGCGAAACCCATGCTCATCCTCATTGCAGGGCCTTACCGTTCGGGCACGGACGGTGATCCGGCTGCGATGGCCAGCAACCTCGCTCGATTGGAGGAGGCAGCGTGGCCGATCTTCGCTGCGGGGCACCTTCCGATGATTGGAGAGTGGGTGGCACTGCCAGTGCTGCACTCGGCCGGTGCGGGCCCCACCGATCCCATCGCCGAAGAGGTTCTCTACCCAACTGCAGAGCGACTGCTCAACCGATGCGATGCCGTGCTGCGCCTGCCGGGTGCCTCGTCCGGTGCGGACCAGGATGTTGCGATCGCTGAGAGCAGGGGACTTCCGGTGTACTACGACATCTCGGACATCCCGGCCGTTGACGCGCAGATCGCATGAGCCGGCGCCCAGGCATCGACGTTCCCGATCATCGCGGACGCACTGGCCTCGATCGTGTCGGCCGAGGGCTGGCACGCAATCCGAACGTCATCATCCGGGATGTCGAGCTGACCTCGCAGGGTTGGCATGTGCTCAGGCGCACCACGTTCGACTACCGGCGACGCGACGGCCGTTGGGAGAGCCAGCAGCGGGAGACCTATGATCGCGGCAACGGCGCGGCGATCCTCCCCTATGACGTCGAGCGGCGCACGGTCCTCCTGACGAGACAGTTCAGGTTCCCGGCCTACGTGAACGATCATCCCGACGGACGCCTCATCGAAGTGGCAGCGGGCCTGCTCGATGCCGAGGATCCCGTCACCGCGATCCGGCGCGAGAGCGCTGAGGAACTCGGGGTGAGCCTCACGCGGATCGAGCATGTCTTCGACGCGTACATGAGCCCTGGTTCGGTCACGGAGCGGCTCCACTTCTTCGCAGCCGCCTACACACCGGACAGCCGCACGGGCGACGGCGGAGGAGTTGTCGAGGAGGGTGAGGACATTGAGGTACTCGAACTCGACTTCGCCGAAGCACTGGCGATGGTCGCAGACGGGCGGATCGTGGATGGCAAGACCATCATGCTCCTGCAGTGGGCGGCGTTACGCGGGCCGTTTCGCCTCACGTGATCGCCCGAGGCATCGTTGGAGTCATTGGTCGAGCATGTCTGGATCTGGAGTCTCCACCAGCTGACCACGGCTGGTCGAGCGGGAGTTGACCCGGCTCGCTGAGGCACTCGCCACCCGCGTTCAGGAACCGGCAACTCCCGATCAGAGGGTCTGGATCGTCCGAGACGGTGGGCGCAGAGGGACTCGAACCCCCGACATCTTGCTTGTAAGGCAAGCGCTCTAACCAACTGAGCTATGCGCCCGAGGGATCCCCAGGGTAGCGGCTCGCGCTCCCCGGGGCATCCCGGATTAGGCCTGGAGACGGGCACGCACGCGCGCCGCGACCTCCTTGCCCTCCGCGCGGCCGGCGGCCTGCGCGTTGACGGCCTTGACCAGGGCACCCATGTGCTTCATGGTCGGGGCCTCGCCGAGCGCCTCGAAGGCCTCCGCGACGAGCGCGTCGAGTTCCTCGGACGTCAGGGGAGCGGGGAGGTAGCGGGAGATGAAGTCGGCCTCGCTGGCCTCCTTCTCCGCCAGCTCCGGGCGGCCGGCGTCGGCGTAGGTGGCGGCCGCGTCGCGACGCTGATGCATCTCCTTGGTGATGACGGCGAGCTCCTCGGCGTCGGTCAGCTCACGGGCGGTGTCGCCTGCCACCTCGGCGACGGTGATGGCGCCCATCATCATCCGGATGTTCATCTTGGCGGCCTCGTCCTTGGCGCGCAGCGCGTCGGCCAGGTCCTTCTTGAGCTGGCTCTTGGTGGCTCCCATGTGGGTTGCTCCTCTTCTTCTGCAGATGCGCCAACCATTCTGGCAGGTCGCGGACGCGGGCGGCACGGTAGAGTGGCCCACTGTGGCAAACGATGACCTGACCGCCCGGATTTCCGAACTGGCCCATTCCCTCGAGTCGATCGAGGCCGTGGCCGACCTCGACGCGCTCCGCAAGGAGATCGCCGAACTCGAGGAACAGGTCGCGGCACCTGACCTGTGGGACAACCAGGAGAACGCGCAGCGCGTGACCTCCCAGCTGTCCGCCAAGCAGGGCGAGGTCGACCGGATCACCGGCCTGCGTTCCCGCCTCGACGACGTCGAGCTCATGCTCGAGCTGGCCGACGAGGAGGGTGACCCCGACGCGCACGCCGAGGTCGAGCGCGACCTGGCCAAGCTGGGCAAGGACATCGAGGCACTCGAGGTCCGCACGCTGCTGTCGGGAGAGTACGACGACCGCGACGCGCTCATCACCATCCGCGCGGAGGCCGGCGGCGTCGACGCCGCGGACTTCGCCGAGATGCTGATGCGCATGTACCTGCGCTGGGCCGACCGCCACCACTACAGCACCGAGGTCTACGACACCTCCTACGCGGAGGAGGCGGGCCTCAAGTCCGCGACCTTCGCCGTCAAGTGCCCCTTCGCCTACGGCACCCTGTCGGTCGAGCAGGGCACGCACCGCCTCGTGCGCATCTCGCCCTTCGACAACCAGGGCCGCCGCCAGACGTCGTTCGCGGGCGTCGAGGTCCTCCCCGTGACGGAGGAGACCGACCACATCGACATCCCCGAGGGTGACCTGCGCATCGACGTGTTCCGCTCGTCCGGCCCCGGCGGCCAGTCGGTCAACACCACCGACTCCGCCGTCCGCATCACGCACCTGCCCACCGGCATCGTCGTGAGCTGCCAGAACGAGAAGTCGCAGCTACAGAACAAGGCAGCCGCGCTGCGGGTCCTGCAGTCCCGCCTGCTCGAGAAGGTCCGCCAGGACCGCGAGAAGGAGATGAACGCGCTCAAGGGCGACGGCGGCAACTCGTGGGGCGCCCAGATGCGTTCCTACGTCATGAACCCGTACCAGATGGTCAAGGACCTGCGCACCGACTACGAGGTGGGCAATCCCGAGGCCGTCTTCGACGGCGACATCGACGGCTTCATCGACGCCGGCATCCGCTGGCGCAAGAAGTCGGAGGCCTCCGCCTGACGGTCTCAGACTGATGTCTGTACTTCACCGCGTGTCAGTTCGCGGCTGCAGAACGGGTGGCATACAATTCATCGAGTTCTGAGAGTTTCTCAGGATCTTCCCCATCTGCCGGAGCCGCTGTGATCACGTTCGAGGACGTCACCAAGTTCTACCCGGGACAGGAGCGACCTGCCCTCAGGAACATCAACCTGGAGATCGACAAGGGCGAGTTCGTGTTCCTCGTCGGTCAGTCCGGGTCCGGCAAGTCCACCTTCCTCCGGCTCATCCTGCGCGAGTACAAGCCGACGAAGGGCACGCTCTACGTCGCCGGCAAGAACCTCGCCACCATGAACCAGTGGAAGGTGCCGCAGCTCCGCCGCCAGATCGGCACGGTGTTCCAGGACTTCCGCCTCCTGCCGGGCAAGACGGTCTATGAGAACGTCGCGTTCGCGCTGCAGGTGATCGGCAGCCCCGCCAAGCACATCAAGCGGATCGTGCCCGACACGCTCGACCTGGTCGGCCTCGCCGGCAAGGGCGACCGCCCCTGTGAGGAGCTGTCCGGCGGCGAGCAGCAGCGCGTCGCGATCGCGCGCGCCTTCGTCAACCGGCCCAAGATCCTCATCGCTGACGAGCCGACGGGCAACCTCGATCCGGAGACCTCGGTCGGCATCATGAAGCTCCTCGACCGCATCAACCGGGCCGACACCACCGTGATCATGGCCACCCACGACTCGTCCATCGTCGATCAGATGCGCCGCCGCGTCCTCGAGCTCCGTTCCGGAGAACTCGTCAGGGATCAGGCCAAGGGCGTTTACGGCACGGCGTAGGACAGGAGAACTTTCTTTCATGCGGCATTCACTTCGCGAAACCTGGTCCGGGCTGCGACGCAACCTGGCCATGACGATCGCGGTCATCGTCACGATGGCTGTTTCCCTCACCCTGCTCGGCGCGGGATTCCTCACTGCAATGGAGGTCAACGTCGCCAAGGCGGACCTCTACCAGAAGATCGAGATCTCGGTGTATCTCTGCACCGAGAGCACACAGGGCGGGCAGTGCGAGGAGGGCAAGGGGACCACCGACGCGCAGCGGGAGCAGATCCAGGCCACCCTCGAGGCCAATCCCGAGGTCGCGACCGTGACCTACCAGTCTAAGGAGCAGGCCTTCGAGGAGTTCCAGCGGGTCTTCGCCAACTCATCCGCGGCAGCGTCGCGCACCGTCGACGACATGCAGGACTCCTTCACCGTCTCGCTGGTGAACCCGGAGAACTACGCGGGCGTCGTCAGCGAGGCCAAGGGGCTCACCGGCGTGCAGAACGTCCAGGACCTGCACAGCGTGCTCGACCCGATGTTCAACTGGCTCAGCACCCTGCAGTGGGTGACGCTGGTCATGTCCGGGCTGCTGCTGTTCGCCGGTGCCCTGCAGATCGCCAACACCATACGGATGGCCGCATTCTCCCGTCGACGGGAAATTGGCATCATGCGGCTCGTGGGCGCCTCAAATATCTATATCCTGTTGCCGTTCCTGCTGGAATCCCTGGTCGCGGGTCTGATCGGCATCATCATCGCCGCAGGCGCCTTGACGGCGGGGTTCTGGTTCATCATCGTCCAGAACGCTCAACCCTCACTCTCTGCTTTAGCTTGGATTGGCTGGAGTCACCTCGGTGCTGCCATTGTGGGCACAGCACTGGTGGGAGTTGCGCTTGCCGTGATCCCCACACTCGTTGCCACCCGCAAGTATCTGAAGATCTGACTTCCCCGAAGGAGGCCGCGTGAACAGGGAACTTCCCCCCCAGCCCGTTCATCGCAGCATCACCACTCGACTGGTCCGCGGCATCGTCGCCGCAACCGCCTCGGTGGCACTGATGTGCTCGATCTGCCTGCCCACGCAGGCTGATTCGCTCGACGACCGCAAGGATCGGCTCGAGCAGCAGATCGACGAGCAGGAGCAGGCCGTCGACCAGGCCGAAGCTACCGCGGACGACGCCTCGGCCGCCGCCGAGACCGCCCGCAACCAGCTCGCGAGCGCCGAGGCCGAACTCGCCGCGGCCGAGGCCGCGACGGCCAAGGCGAAGAAGCTCGACGAGCAGCGCGCGGAGGAGCTTGCCGAGGCCGAGCACAAGCTCGAACAGGCCAAGGCGAGCGTCGCGGCCGCGAAGGCCGCCGTCGACTCTGTCGACAAGCGCATGAACGAGGAGATCGTCGTCACGACGCAGACCAGCGACGGTCTGATGAATCTGGCGCTCCTGTTCAGCGATCTGACCACCGCGAACCTGAATGCGCGCGCCCAGATGGCCCAGACGCTGCTCGACTCGTCGCAGCAGCAGCTCGACGAGCTGGAGGAGCGTCGCCTGGCCCTCGAGACCGCCGAGCAGGAGGCTGACGCCGCCGAGCAGGCCGCAACCGACGCCCGCGAGGCCGCCGCGAAGCAGCTCAAGGCCAGCCAGGACGCCGAGGCTGCCGCCGAGGACCTCCGGGCCGAGGTCGCGGCCCTCGTCAAGCGCCGAGACGCCGCCGAGCGTGAGGCCAACGCGCAGGTCGCGACGGAGACCCAGCGTCAGGCCGACCTCGAGTCCGAGGCCGCGTCCGTCGAGAAGCGCATCCAGGCCCGCATCGCCGCCGAGAAGAAGGCGGCGGCGGAGAAGGCGGCCAAGGAGAAGGCCGCGCGGGAGAAGGCCGCGTCGAGGAACAAGCAGCGAAGCTCGTCGTCCTCCTCGTCGTCGTCCTCCTCCTCGTCCTCGTCGAGTTCCTCCAGCTCGTCGGGCTTCATGTACCCGGTCAACGCGCGCATCACCTCTCCGTACGGCATGCGCCTGCACCCGGTGCTCGGCTACTGGAAGCTGCACGACGGCACCGACTTCGGCGCCGCCTGCGGAACCGCCATCAAGGCGGCAGGAGACGGGGTTGTCAGCGAGCGCTACTACAACGCGGGCTACGGCAACCGCCTGATGATCGACCACGGGAAGATCAACGGCCGCTACGTGACCACCGGCTACAACCACGCGACCCGCTACATCGTGAGCGTGGGCCAGCGGGTGCGGAAGGGGCAGGTCATCGGCTATGTCGGCACCACCGGCTACTCGACCGGCTGCCACCTGCACCTGATGGTCTGGGAGAACGGCACCGTCGTCAACCCGATGAGCCGATACTTCTGACAGCTGTCATACTGGACAAATGCCCAGAGAGACCGGAGAGAAGCTCGTCGCGCAGAACCGCCGCGCGCGGCACGACTACGCGATCGGCGAGACCTTCGAGGCCGGCCTCGTCCTGACCGGCACCGAGGTCAAGACGCTGCGCAACGGCCGGGCGACGCTGTCAGACGCCTACGCGACGGTCGACGACAACGGGGAGGCCTGGTTGATCAACGCCAACATCCCCGAGTACGAGTTCGGGACCTGGCGCAACCACTCGGCCAAGCGCAGCCGCAAGCTGCTGCTGCACCGCAAGGAGATCACCCGCATCCAGCGGGCCCTCGACTCCTCGGGCCGCACCCTGATCCCGCTGTCGCTGTACTTCAAGGACGGCTACGCCAAGGTCCAGATCGGCATCGCCACGGGCAAGAAGGACTGGGACAAGCGCCGCGACCTTGCGGAGCGCGACGCCAAGCGAGAGGCAGAGCGGGCGCTCGCCTCCCGCAACCGCTACCGCAGGGGCTGAGCCGGGGTCCGTCCAGGGGAGTTCCCGATGGTCCGGGCGACGGTCGCCGATCAGACTGGATGGCATGACCCAGCAGCCTTTCGGTACCCAGCAGCCGTTCCATCCCGGAGCCATCACCGAGCAGCAGCGCGAGCGCGCCATCGCTCACCTCCAGTCGCTGTACGCGAACGGCACCCTCGGGGAGGCCCAGTTCAACCAGCGCCTCGACCTGGCATTCGCCGCCCGCGACCGGGCCGAGCTGAGCCGCGCGCTGCAGGGACTTGCCCGGATCGCCCCGATGGCGCTCACGCGGCCCGCGCCCGGGCAGCCGACGCCGGCCGAGAACGTCGCCGGAGGGCTCACGCACCTGAGCGGCCTCGTCACCTCGTTCATCGGCCCCGCGATTGTCCGCGCCGTCGCCACCCCCGGCTCCAAGCTGTGGTGGGAGGCCTCGCGGGCGTTCAGCCTCCAGCTGACGGCCTTTGCCCTCGGCGTCTCGGCTCTCGTCCTGACATCCATCCTCGGCTTCGGCGGGGGAATCATGACGCTCGGCTGGCTGGCCTGGGTCGGCGCGACGGTGTTCGCGGCCGTCAGGGCGTTCAACGGCCGGCCGGGCACCGACGGCTACGGGCACCTGCTCCTGGCGCGGCCCAAGGCGCCGCAGGCATCCCTTGTCTACACACGCTAGACTGGTGGGCGACAACTCAACAGGGGGTGACTGGTTTCGACTTGGGCGGTAGTCCCAGGGGAAGCGGGTCGAGGATCCACGCTTATCTCGTTAACGACGTGTGGAAACCAATAAGTGCCAACAACAACCGCACTGACTTCGCTCTGGCTGCCTGATCAGCTAACGAAGGGTCAACCCGGGGGTGCCTTCACCTCGGGACCTGGCCTCATTTAGAGGGCTTGCTGAGTAACCTGCGTGCCAGGGGTTGCTCGGGACTTTACTGGTACTGGGTCTGTCTGCGACATGCTGATGTGAGTGCAGGGACCGAGTAACGCGCCTAGTCAGCTGCACCCGGAGAAGCCCTGGTTCGTCTCTCAAGGACGCGGGTTCAATTCCCGCCACCTCCACCACCCCTGTGGGCATGAGGCCCTGTTCCCCTCGGGGAGCAGGGCCTTGTCGTATCTTTCCTCGAACCCGGCGGTCAGCAGCGCTGAAGGGGGGCGCTCCAGGTTGTGTTGCTGCGGTTGGTGACGTAGTAGTCGCTGACCCAGGTGGCGTCGTCGAGCTTGTTCCAGACGGTCGTCGTGCCGACCTTGCTGCCCTTCTTCTGGCAGACGACCGCGGCGAGGCCGCCGTTCGGGATCGACCCGGCGGTGGCGTACGACGTGCCGGGTCCCGTGCGGACGTTCACCTTCGACGACACATCCACCTGGTAGCTGTGTCGGCAGCGGGGGAGAGGCCTGCTCATGCCGGTGCCCGACGGCGTGCTGACGTAGAGGTCGCTGACGTAGGTGCCGTCGGAGAGCCGGTCCCACACCTTGGTGGTCTTCACCGTGGCCCCGTTGGTCTGGCACACGACCTTGAGGCTGGCCCCGGCCGGGAGCTTCTTCACGGTCTCGTAGCTGGTCGACGGGCCGGTGCGCGCGTTGAGAGAGACCGGGGCGGTCACCTTGTAGCTGTAGAGCACCGTCGCGACGGGAGCGTCGAACTGGTCGCTGTCGATGTTCATCGTCACGCCGCCGTAGGTCTCGGTGTGGTCCCCGCGGTACTGCTTGCCGCGCTGGTGTACCGCCCACTTCGAGTCCGAGATGCCGGCCCAGCCCTTCAGCGACGTGGAGCCGTCCCACCGGGCGATCCAGATCGCGTCCGCGCGGGCGTAGGACGTGGAGGTGTAGACCCCGGCGGTGTCGGCCGCGCCACGCGTGAGGTTCAGGTACAGGCCCGACAGGTAGCCCTTGGCGTGCAGCTCCCGCGTCCAGGCGGACTCGAACGCGAGGACTGCCTTGACGTCGTTCGTGTTGCTGCGGTCGTAGGCCTCCACGTCGTAGTAGATGGCGCTACCGGCGATCATGCCGAGCGCCTTGGCCTGCGCGATCGCGTCGTCTGCCGCCGCCTTGCCCTGGGCCGCGGCCGTGGACAGCTTGATCGTCGAACCCCGGGGACGGTTGGCGCTGACGGGCTGGGGGCCGAGGTAGATCGGGATCAGCTTCCAGCCGAGCCTGCTCACCGAGCCCACCCACGACGAGGTGAGGTTGGGCTGGGCGCACGTGCGGCCGTCTCCGCCGATGTAGACCCCGAGCGCCCGGTACGGCGAGTCCTCCCATGCCCTGATGTCATCGAGCGACGGTGCCGTGCAGGTGTCGAAGGCCCTGCCCATGTAGCGCGTGTTCGACGACGCGGCCGGGTAGGAGATCGATGTCGCGGGGTCGGCGGCCGCGGGGGGTGTCTGCCCCCACGAGAGGCCGAGCGCCAGCGCTGCCGAGGCTCCGATGATGAGCAGTCTCTGCGTGAGGTTCATGATGGCTCCAGCCACTCACTTCGCTCGTCGCGCCATCGCGACGAGACGTTACCCTTGGGCCAATTCTAGGTCCGTCCGGGCGGGAAAGCGCCGACGGAAATCGGCGTCGCCGGGTCGTCCGGCGGCGCACATGTTCGCCTCTGGTGAACACGTCGAGAATCCTGGTGAAGATGGCCCGTGCCACCCGATCCTGAGCAGTTTCTGTCGGTGCCGGGTGGTGGACTGGGGTCATGGCTGGGGGCGGCATGGTGGCGGGGCTCGAGGAGTATCTGGACGGTGCTCTGGAGGAGCTCTCCGCCCTGCGCTCTCACGATGATGACGCCGTCGCCCTGGTGGAGATCGCTGCGGTGCTCGACCGGTTCGGCGAGCGGTTGCAGGCCCTCCGGGTCGACGTGATCCGGCGCGCGGACCTGGTGGCGGACGAGCACACGGACGTGAAGATGCTGGTGCACGCCTCGAACTTCATGACGCAGGCCGAGGCCGGCGCTCAGGTGAACCTGGCCAGGGCACTGGAACGGCTGCCTCTGCTCCGCGACGCGTGGCGCGCCGGGACGCTCTCCAGGGCGCAGGCCAGGGGATTCTCCGGGGCCTGAAGCAGGTGCCCGTCGCGCTCGGGCCGGCGCTGCTGGAGCGGGCGCAGGAGGAGCTGCTGGCCTGGGTCGGCCAGTTGGACCCCAAGGGCCTCGAGGTTCTCGCCGCGTCCCTCGGGGACCTGCTCGTGCCGGAGCTGGCGGAGGAGCGCGAACGGGAGCGCGTCGAGCGTGATGCGCGGCTCGCCCGTGACCGTCGGGAGCTGATGCTGGCGGGCGACCACCACGGGTCGATGACCATCCGGGGCCGCGTGCCGATCGCGGTCGGCGAGGCCTTCCGCGCGCAGTTGCAGGCGCTGGTCCCGACGTCCCAGTCGTACCGCGAGGCGCACGAGACGCCTCCATCGATGGCGGCGCGGATGGCCGACGCGCTTGAGGCCTGGACCTCGATCGTCTCGGGTGTCGACAAGGACGCGATGCCGTCCCGCGGAGGTGACCGGCCGACGCTGTACGTCACCGTCAGCGAGGAGGGGCTCCTTACCCGCGACGCCCAGGCCCGGCTACTGGACGATCAGACCCGCCTCGACGCGCCGGAGACGCGGCGCATCGCGTGTGATGCGCGGCTGGCTCGCCTCGTGTTCTCGGCGGAGGGCGCCATTCTCGATCTCGGGCAGAGCCGACGCCTGTTCACGGGGGCCCTGCGCCGTGCGCTGGCGGCCCGGGACCGTGGGTGCGCGTTCCCGGGGTGCGACATGCCCGCCGTCGCCTGCGAAGGGCACCACATCGTGCCCTGGCAGTCCGGCGGCTCGACCTGCCTGGACAACGCGGTGCTGCTGTGTCCGCGTCACCACCGGCTGGTGGAGCCCGATCCCGGTCGCCCGGCGCACCTCCAGTGGCAGGTCCGCCTCGATCCCGAGACCCGGCTCCCTGTCTTCATCCCTGCCTCCGGGATCGGCGAAGCGGAGAAGCCCCGGATGCACCATCGATTCCTCCGGCGATACCAGCCCCCACCCGGTGACGGGGAAGGGGAACCGTCCGACCAGCGGCCCGCCGGCGGGGCGGCAGGCCCGCCCACACGCGAGGGGAGAGGTGCGCCCGGATGCTGGGGGACGAGTGCGCCCGTGAGCCAGGGGACAGGTGCGCCCCGAAGCTAGGGACGAGTGCGCCCTCAGACTCCCGCGGCCTGTTCGAAGGCTCGGATGATGCCGGCGTTGAAGGCCTCGATGTCGCGCGGGCTGCGGCTGGAGAGCAGGTTGCCGTCCGCAACGAACTCGTCATCGACCCAGGTGGCGCCGGCGTTGCGCAGGTCCGTGCGGATGCGAGTGGTCGAGGTGAGGGTGCGGCCGCGCACGGCGTCGATCTCGATCAGGATCCACGCGCCGTGGCAGATTGGGGCGACGGGCTTCCCGGCATCCATGAACGCCTTGACGAATGCCTGGGCGGCCTCGTTGGTGCGGATCTTGTCGGAGTTGAGCGTCCCTCCGGGCAGCACGAGGCCGAGGTAGTCGGCCGGGTCCGCGTCGTCGAGCGTGACGTCGACGGTGAAGTCGTCGGCGCGGTCCCAGTCGCCCAGCAGGGCGGTGATGGTGCCGGCCTCCTCGCCGACGAGCACCGGCTCGCCGCCGGCCTCGAGTACCGCCCGCCAGGGTTCGGTGAGTTCGGGTTGTTCGACTCCGCGCTTGCAGAGGAACGCGATCCTGTGTCCGGTCAGCTGTACCATGCGGCCATTCTGCCCCCGGCCGGGTGCCCGGGCCAGGGGTCAGTCCTCCTGCTCGACGAGCTGGACCTCGACGCCCTCGACGCGCAGTTCCTCGAGCACGACGGGTGACACGTCCGGGGTGGTGAGGACCACGTCGAGGTCGGCAAGGGGGCCGAACCGGTGGGCGGCGGTGCGGGAGAACTTGTCCGCCGTGGCCACCAGCACCGTGCTGCGTGCGGACGCGATGGCCGCCCTCTTGACCCGTGCGTCATTCCAGTCGGCGACGGTCAGTCCGCTGGCGGGATCGGCGGCGCAGGCCCCGATGAAGGCAACGTCGAACCGCATGGCCTCGACGGCCTCGGCGACACCCGCCCCGGTGAAGGACAGGTCGTCCGGCCCGACCGTGCCGCCCGGCACGATGACCTGGTTGCCGGGCACCCTGGCCAGGGCCGCCGCCGCGTGCAGGGAGAGCGCCATGGCTGTGATGCCCAGGCCGGCGAGCTGGTCGGCCACGGCCAGGGCGGTCGTGCCGTTGTCGATCAGGACGCTGTCGCCGGGGCGCACGCGCGCGGCCGCCGCTGCGGCCAGCGCCTGCTTGGCGGGGGCGTCGGAGGTCTGGCGGAGGCCGAAGGGGTACTGCGTCCCCCGCTGGACGACGGGGGCCGCGCCGCCTCGGATGCGTCGAAGCGCGCCCTGCTCGGCGAGCTCGGTCAGGTCGCGGCGGATCGTCACCGGCGACTGCCCGGTCAGCGTCACGAGGTCGGCGATGCTGCGGGCGCCACTGTCCACCGCCCGGATGATCACTCTGTGTCGTTCCGATCGTTGCATGCGATCACTCTAGGTCGTAGGTTCGCCCCGAATCATGCGGGTCCTCGACGAACTTCTGGCGCGGCCGCCCGCGCGCTGCGAAACTCGTGGCATCCGCCGGCAGCGCAGCCACGACGGTGTCACCAGGAAGAGAAGCACATGGAGAGCCTCACCAAGAACCGCCAGTCACCCGAGACGCTGCGTCGGCTCATCGCTCGCGCGTACGGGCCGGAGGAGGTGCCCACCCGCGAGGACTTCGCCGAGGAGATCACCGAGGGCTGGTTCAACGTCGCCTACCGCATCACGCTTCGGGACGGGCGGCGCGTGGTGCTGAAGATCGCCCCGCCGGCCGGCGTCGAGGTGCTCACGCGCGAGGTCGGGATGATGGGCGTCGAACTCGAGGCGATGCGGCTTGTCTCCACCCTGACGGCCGTTCCCGTGCCGCACGTCGAGCACGTCGACACCTCCCACGAGATCGTGGACGCCGACCTCTTCTTCATGGAGTACATCGACGCAGACAACTTCGGGCTCGCAGCCGACGCCGGACGCCTCAGCCCCGAGACAGTCTCGGCGGGCAACCGGGAGCTCGGCGCGCTGAACAGGGAGATCAACTCCGTGGTCGGGCCCCACTTCGGGCCGCTGCTGGGGGAGGGATACGCCACCTGGCGGGAGGCGTTCACGCGGCTGGTCACCGACATCCTCGACGACGGGAGCCGGGTTGGCATCGACCTCGGCTGGGATCCCGACGAGATCCGCGCGGTCCTGGCGGAGAACTCGGACGCGCTCGACGAGGTGACCGTGCCGCAGTTGATCGAGGTCGACCTCTGGAACAAGAACTCCATGATCCGCGACGGGCACATCGTCGCGATCCTCGACCACGAGCGGGCGCTGTTCGGGGATCCCCTCATGGAGGCGGGGCTGACCGGGCTCGACATGCCGGCCTTCGGGGACCCGACCGACTTCATGGCGGGCTTCGGGATCGACACGCTGACGGAATCGCAGCGGACCAGGCGGCGCCCCTACTCCCTGGCGCTCGCGGTCGTCATGATCGTCGAGACGAAGTACCGCGGTCACACCGACACCGAGGTCTACGACTTCGGCCGCGAGAACCTGGACAACCTGATGCACGCCTTCGGGCGGGGCTGAGGCGCGATGCGGGGCCGTGACGCCGCGGCGGAGCTCGCGACGCGCCCCGTCGGGAGCCTGCTGTGGTGGGCGTGCACGCAGACCACGCTCTCGGTCGGCGCGTACGGCATCTACGCCGTCACCAACGCCTGGTTCGTCTCGCGCGGCGTCGGCGAGGTGGCGCTGGCCGCCGTGAACCTCGTCGCACCGCTCCTGCTGCTCGTCGGCGCCGTATCGACGACGGTGGGGGTGGGCGGCGCGTCGCTGGTCTCCAGGTCGCTCGGGTCGGGGGACCGCGCGCAGGCGGCCCGCGCGGCAGGCACATCCTTCACGATCTTCTGGGCGGTCGCGGTCGTCACCTCGGTGCTGGGCATCATCTTCGTCGAGCCGCTGCTGCGCCTGATCGGGGCCACGGACCAGACGCTGCCCTACGCCGTGCCGTACGCGATCGTCATCCTCGGCGGCGCCATCCTCTCGACGGGGTTCTCGTCGATCGTGCGCGCCGAGGGCAGGCTCACGTTCTCACTCCTGCTGTGGGTCATCCCCGTGGTCGTGCAGGTCTGCCTCGACCCGCTGCTCATCTTCGGGCTCGGGCTGGGCGTCGTCGGCGCCGGGCTGGGCACGGTCGGCGGCCAGGCCGTGTCCGCGGCGATGGCCGTGTGGTTCTTCTTCCTGCGGCGGGACCGGGCCTACCGCATCCGGGCCCGCGACCTCGTGCCCGACCCCGGCCTGGCCCGCCAGGTGATCGCGGTGGGCGCGCCGTCGTTCCTCGCCAGCTTCGGGGCGACGATCCTCGCGGTGGTCATCAACACCACCCTCGCCGCAGCCGGGGCGGTCGCGCTCGCCGCGTACGCCGTGACGGCACGCGTCCAGACCCTGGCGACGATGCCGCAGCTCGGCATCACGCAGGGGGCACAGCCCGTCATCAGCTACAACGCGGGCAGCGGACACCTGCACCGCGTCGACCGGGCCCGCGTCCTGTCGCTGCGGGCCACGATCGTCTACGGAGCCTGCGCGGCGGCGCTGGTCGCGGGCTCCGCGCGACCCCTGGCGGCGTTCTTCCTCGCCGACCCCGCCGCCGTGGACCTCGCGGCCGGGGGACTGCGGCTCGTCGCCGTCGGGTTCCTGTTCTCGGGCGTCACTCCACTGGTGTCGGGCTACTTCCAGGCGCTCGGCCGCTCGACCCCCGCCTACGCCATCTCGCTCGGCACGCTGCTGGCGATCCGCCTGCCGCTGGTGCTCGGCCTCGGAGGTCTCGGCCCGGCGGGCGTCTGGGGAGCGTTGGCGACGGGCGAGGCGGCCTCGGCGCTGGTGGCCTGGCTCGTCCTGCGGGCCGCGACCCGCACCCGGCCCGCCGCGTTCCGCCCCTGACGACGGCCTCCTTGTAGGATCGACGGCGTGGAACACACTGGAGCAATCGGCGTCGGACAGTTGCTCATCGCGACCCAGCCCGGCCGTGGCGGCTTCTTCGACGGGTCCGTGGTGCTGCTGATCGAGCACCGCTCCGAGGGCACCGTCGGACTCTGCCTGAACCTGGTGTCCACCGCGGTCAGCGACGAGGTCCGCGCCGAGATCGAGCAGTTCAACACGGCGCCGGGGCGTGTCATGGACGGCGGGCCGGTCAACCTGGACGTGGTCGTCGCGCTGGGGGAGCCCGCCAACCCCGAGGCCCCACCGCCCGGCTGGGACCGCGTGATCGGCGACATCGGGGTGGTGGACATCAACTTCCCCCGCGAGCTCCTCGAGACGTCCTTCTCCCAGCTCAGGGTGTTCGTCGGGCTCTCGTGCTGGGCGCCGGGCCAGCTGGAGGGTGAGCTCATCCGCGGCTCGTGGTTCCGGACGACGGCGCGGACCGAGGACGTGTTCGCCGACCCGGAAGGCCTTTGGAGGCAGGTGCTGCGGCGCATCGGTGGCGCGACAGGCCGCTGGTCGACGTGGACCGAGGACCCGGAACTCAACTGATTTCGCTGGCCGCGTGGGTCCCGCGCGGCCGTGACC
Organism: Tessaracoccus palaemonis; assembly: GCF_019316905.1. Classification (NCBI taxonomy): domain Bacteria; kingdom Bacillati; phylum Actinomycetota; class Actinomycetes; order Propionibacteriales; family Propionibacteriaceae; genus Tessaracoccus; species Tessaracoccus palaemonis. The sequence goes on along the minus strand of NZ_CP079216.1, from coordinate 1,742,605 downwards.
TTCCCGTGACCTTGAGCTGTCGCGGCTGGGTGGCCCTCGCTACCATGGTCGGCAACGCAAGGAGGCTGTGAGGTGACAGAGGTTAGGTCCCGTCCCAAGATCCTGGTTGTCGACGATGATGCCGCGCTCGCTGAGATGCTGCAGCTCGTCCTCCACCAGGAGGGGTTCGACACGGTCCGCTGCGCCACCGGCGATGCCGCGCTGCAGGAGTTCCGCGCGTCGGACCCGGACCTCGTGCTGCTCGACCTGATGCTGCCCGGGCGTGACGGGGTCAGCGTGTGCCGCGACATCCGTGCCGAGTCGGGCGTTCCGATCGTCATGCTCACGGCCCGTTCGGACACCGCCGACGTCGTGAGCGGCCTGGAGGCCGGTGCCGACGACTACATCGCCAAGCCCTTCAAGGCGAAGGAGCTCGTCGCCCGCATCCGCACCAGGCTGCGCCGCACCATCGCCGACGCAGGCAAGGACCAGCTCGCCATCGGGGACCTGACCATCTCCGTGTCGGCGCACCAGGTCAAACGCGGCACGCGGCCCCTGACGCTCACGCCGCTCGAGTTCGACCTCCTCCTCGCGCTGGCCAAGCGGCCGAACCACGTCTTCAGCCGTGAGGCACTCCTCGACGAGGTGTGGGGATACCGCAACGCGGCGGACACCCGGCTCGTCAACGTCCACGTCCAGCGGCTGCGCGCCAAGGTCGAGAAGGACCCGGAGAAGCCGGAGATCGTGATCACGGTCCGCGGCATCGGGTACCGGGCCGGTGAGCCGACGGCCTGACCCGCGGGGACGGCTCAGGTCCCTGTGGTGGGGCTCGCTCCCGCTGCGGGTCATGTTCACCACGCTCACCCTGTCCGTCGTCCTGCTCGTGCTCGCCGGCGTGCTGCTCCTGCAGCAGGCGACCGCCGGTGTCGTGGAGGCGAAGAAGGAGGCCTCTCTCAACGAGGCGGCCGGCGTGTTCGAGTTCATGCAGGAGCAGCTCCGCACCCCCGACGTCCGGGGCGCCGCCGTGCACGAGGCGCTCAACCAGCTGGCCGACCTGGCCGATGCGCAGGCGGCGCAGTACCGCGTCGTCATCCTGGGCCCCACCTCGACGCTCGTCTCCGCCGGGATCAGGGCCGAATCGGTGCCCGATGACCTGCGCTCCCGGGTCGAGGAGTCGCAGGGCATGTTCATCACCCCCACCGAGGTGGTATTCACCGACACGACGGTGGACCCGGAACCCGGCTGGGCGATCGGCGCCTCCCTGGTGGGCACCAACGGCGAGCGATACCCCATCTTCTACATCTTCCCGATGACGTCCGAACTCAAGACGCTGCAGGCCCTGCGCAGCGCGGTCCTGGTGACAGGCGCCGCCCTGGTCGTGGCCCTGGCGGCCGTCGCCTACCTGGTGACCGCGCAGGTCGTCGGCCCGGTCAGGAAGGCGAGCACCACGGCCCTGAAGCTTGCCTCCGGGCAACTGGGGGAGCGGATGCCGGTGCGAGGGACCGACGACCTGGCCTCGTTGGCCCGCTCCATGAACCGGATGGCCGCTCAGCTGCAGCAGCGCATCCGCGAGCTCGAGACGCTGTCGACTCTGCAGCAGCGGTTCGTCAGCGACGTCTCGCACGAGCTGCGCACGCCGCTGACCACCATCAAGATGGCGGCAGACGTGCTGTACGAGGCGCGCGACGAGATGAGCGCACTGCCCCGACGGTCCGCCGAGCTGATGGCCACGGAGATCGACCGCTTCGACGTGCTGCTCGCCGACCTCCTCGAGATCTCGCGGTTCGACGCCGGCGCCGCGGTCCTGGCGCTCGACGACGCCGATGTCGCCGCGCTGGTCGACGCCGAGGTGGCAGCCGTCGTACCGCTGGCCGACACGCTGGGCGTGGAACTGAGCGTGGAGCTGCGCACATCGGACAACACCGCGGCGGTGGACCCGCGTCGCATCCGGCGGATCGTCCGCAACCTGGTGACCAATGCCGTCGAGCACGCGGAGGGTCGTCCGGTGACGATAACGCTGGCCTCGGACGCCGACTGCGTCGCGGTCACCGTCCGCGACCACGGCGTGGGCTTCGAGGCCGAGGACGCCAGCCGCGTCTTCGACCGGTTCTGGCGGGCCGACCCGAGCCGCAACCGCGTCGTCGGCGGATCCGGTCTCGGGCTGTCGATCTCGCTGGAGGATGCACGCCTGCACCGTGGTCAGCTGAGTGCCTGGGGGCGCCCGGGACGCGGCGCCCAGTTCCGGCTCGTCCTGCCGCGAGAGCCGGGGTGCGGCATCGGCCACCCACCCCTGCCGGTGATCCCTGTCGATGACGCCCCGCAGGAGGTCGCGTGAAACGCCTGCTGGCCGCCATGACGGCCGTCGTCGTCCTCACCCTCGTCGGATGCGCCACGCTCCCCACATCCGGGCCCGTCGAGGAGGTGCCGTTGTCCGCCCAGCCACCGGGCATCGACGTCGCGCCGGAGCCGCCGGCGGACGGGGTGCTCCCCGGCCGGCTCGTCGAGGGCTTCCTCCAGGCGATGGCGGACCCCAGCGACGACTACGCGGTCGCGAGGCAGTACCTCACGGGCGACGCTGCCCGTGTCTGGGAGCCGACCAGCGCCGTCATCTACAACGGCTCCGTGTCGTCGGACAACAACTCCGCAGGCATCGACGGTCAGCTGCTCGGCCGGCTGGACTCCGGGGGCCACTACACCGCCGCGAATGACACCTTCACCTTCGACTTCGGCGTCGTGGAGGAGAACGGCCAGTGGCGCATCGGAACACCCCCCGCCGGCCTGCTGCTCTCCAGCTACATCTTCGATCGCTACTACTCCCTCGTGTCGCTCTACTACATGGCGCGGGCCGGCACGCACGTCGTCCCCGAGGCCATCCACCTGCCTGAGACGCTGGTCACGCCCACCTCGGTCGTGCTCGCGCTCCTTGAAGGCCCGTCGCCGACCATCGAGCTGAACGTCACCAACGCCATCCCCGCTTCGGTCGGGCTCGGACCGGAACGGGCGACCATCGATGCCCAGGGCGTGGTGACCGTCGACCTGACGGGACTGAGTGACGATCTGAGCACCGACGCGCGCCGTCGCCTCGGCGCGCAGCTGATCTGGTCGCTGACGTCCGTGGCCCGGATGACCGGCCTCGTCGTCACCGTCGACGGCATGCCCTACGCGCTTCCGGGAGCCACCGCCGACGGCGTCCTCGAGCTGTCCGGCCAACAGGGCTACCAGGTGCTCTCCCGCGGCTCCAGCCCCGACCTGTACGGCGTGCGCCAGGGCGTCGCCGGGCAGCTGAGTGAGGCGGGCGACCTGATCCCCATCTCGCCCCGCCCGGACGAGGTCAGCGAGGTCGCCATCTCGCTGGACGGCGTGAGCCTCGCCTACGTCGACACCGACCGCACCCGGCTCCTGACCGGATCCTCCGGCGGCGAGCTGACCAGCGTCGAGACGGGCCTGACGAACCTCAGACACCCCCAGTACGTGCTCGGGACGCTCTACGTCCTGGGCGATGAGGACGGCATCCCGCGCATCGCCGAGGTCGACAGGTCCGGGACGGTCGAGATGCTGGACCTGGACCTCCCGAACGGCGCGGTGCTGGCGGGCTTCGCCGTCTCGCCGACGCAGGCGCGTCTCGCGCTGGTCGTGCAGACCGCCTCGGAACGCAGCCTCGGAGTCGTCGGGCTGCTGCCCGATGGCACCTCGACCACGCCCTGGGTGAAGCTCGAGCTGGTCAGTTCCACCGGCCAGGAACTCACCGACGTGCACGCGGTCGCCTGGCAGGCCGAGCTGTCGCTGGCGGTCCTCGCCACGGGCGCCAGCATCCGGTCCGTCTACACCACCGAGGTGGACGGCTCACTGATCGAGGACCTCGGGCCTGTCTCGACCGACGTCGACGACATCTCCGCCATGGCGCGCCTCGGCGGAGGCAACGTGGCCATCAGGACCGGCCTCGGCGTCGTGTGGCGCTACGAGGCCCGCACGCGCTGGACGCGGGTGGCCGACGAGATCTCGGCCATCTCCTACAGCTCCTGAGTCCACAGCCGGTCGGGACGGTGACCCAGACCCCCCAGAAGGCGTCATCACGGGGGCATGAACCCGCTCCTCAACGCCGCCGCCGACCTGCTGCTCGGCTCCTCCTGCCCTGGCTGTGACAAGCCAGGCTGGGGCATCTGCCCCGACTGCCGCGCCGCACTGGAGCGGGCCCCGCTGATCCTGGGCGGATCACCGCCGGTGGTCGCCGCCTGCGACTACCGCCCGCTGCTGATGCGCATCATCCCGCGCTACAAGGACGACGGGGCCCTGCACCTCGCGGGGGTGCTCGGGAGTCTGCTCGCCCTGGCCGTCGAGGAGCTCGGGGTCGAACCGGACGCGGCACTCGTTCCCGTGCCGTCCCTGCCGTCGGTGGTGCGGTCCCGCGGCCTCGACCATGCCGCCCGCCTCGCCGCGGTGGCCGGGCGGCGGACGGGCCGACCGGTCGCCCGGGTCCTGAGGCGCCGTGCCGTCGGCGGGCACCAGCGAGGCCTCGGCAGGTCGGGGCGCGCGGCCAATCTCAGTGGATCCATGACAGCCCGGCCGCTCCCCGGACGGGTCGTCCTGGTAGACGACGTCATGACCACGGGCGCGACGCTGCGGGAGGCGACAAGGGCGCTCTCGGCGGCCGGGATTCCCGTGGCGGGGATCGCCGTGGTGGCCCGCGCGGACAAATCGCGCGACTCTGCTGCGATGGGCTGACATGCCTTGAGGGGAACGGTAGCGTTGGTGCATGGAGACGCCGCAGGGCCCACGAAGTGGGAACCGACCTGCGGCGTTTCGTGCCCCACGAAAGATGGAGGAACCATGGATATCGTCGTCACCGGCCGACACTGCACGATCAGCCCCGAGCTGAGGGAGGTCGTCACCGACCGCCTCGCCACCGTCTCGCGTCTGCGCGACAGGGTGATCCGCGTCGAGGTCGACTTCAACGTCGATGACAACACCAGGGATCCCGCCCACGCGACGAACGTGCAGCTGACCCTGCGCAGCAAGGGCCCCGTGATCCGTGCGGAGGCGATGGCCAGCGACAAGATGGCCGCCTTCGACATGGCCCTCGACAAGCTGAAGGCCCAGCTCCGCAAGGCCGCGGACCGTCGCAAGACCCACCGCGGGCTCCGGACGGCGCTGGTCGCCGACGCGGTGTCCACGACGGCGCAGCAGCCCGAGACCGACGGCGTGGAGACGCGCGAGATCGCGGGCATGGTCGTCACCGGAGACGGGCCGCTGGTCGTGCGCGAGAAGGAGTTCGACGCGACCCCGCTGACCCTGGCCCAGGCCCTGGACGAGATGGAGCTGGTCGGCCACGACTTCTTCCTCTACCAGGACAGGGACTCCGGTCGCCCGTCCGTGGTCTACCGCCGCAAGGCCTACAACTACGGTGTGCTGCACCTGAACGTCAGCTGAACCACCCGCTGACAAGACAACGGCCCGCCCGGCCGGTCCACGGACCGGCCGGGCGGGCTTCGTTCAAACTTGCCGCTGGGGGATAGGATGGCGGGCGCATCGTCGCACGCGCGTGCGGCTCGACCTGGACAGAAGGACACAACCCGTGGGTTTCATGGAATTTCTGAGCGGCCTCGGCTCGGGAGCCCAGCTCCGTAAGCTGCAGAAGGTGGCCGATCAGGTCAACTCCATCGAGGAGGACTTCCAGGCGATGTCCGACGCGGAGCTCCGCGCCGAGACCGACACGTTCAGCGAGCGGATCGCCGACGGCGAGTCCCTCGACCGGATCATGCCCGAGGCCTTCGCCGTGGTGCGTGAGGCCTCCGTCCGGGTGCTCGGGAAGAGGCACTTCGATGTGCAGCTGATCGGCGGCGCGGCCCTCCACTGGGGCAACATCGCCGAGATGAAGACCGGTGAGGGTAAAACGCTGGTCGGCACGCTCCCCGCCTACCTGAACGCGCTGACGGGCCGGGGCGTGCACATCGTCACCACCAACGACTACCTCGCGAAGTACCAGTCGGAGCAGATGGGCCGCATCCACCACTTCCTCGGGCTCGAGGTCGGCGCGATCCTGGCACAGATGACCCCCGAGGAGCGCCGCGAGGCCTACGCCTGCGACATCACCTACGGCACGAACAACGAGTTCGGCTTCGACTACCTGCGCGACAACATGGCGCTGCGCAAGTCCGACATGGTGCAGCGCGGCCATCACTTCGCCGTCGTCGACGAGGTCGACTCCATCCTCATCGACGAGGCCCGCACGCCGCTGATCATCTCCGGTCCCGCCGAGGACAACAAGGAGTGGTACCCCGTGTTCTCGCGGCTCGCCCGCACGCTGACGCGCGACACCGACTACGAGGTCGACGAGAAGAAGCGCACCATCTCCGTGCTCGCACCCGGCATCGAGAAGGTCGAGGACCGGCTCGGCATCGAGAACCTGTACGAGTCCGCGAACACCCCGCTGATCGGCTACCTGAACAACTCGATCAAGGCGAAGGAGCTGTTCAAGCGAGACAAGGACTACGTCATCGCCGACGGCGAGGTGCTGATCGTCGACGAGCACACCGGCCGCACGCTGGCCGGGCGCCGCTACAACGAGGGCCTGCACCAGGCGCTCGAGGCGAAGGAGGGCGTGAAGGTCAAGGACGAGTACCAGACACTCGCCACGATCACGCTGCAGAACTACTTCCGCATGTACGACAAGCTCGCGGGCATGACCGGCACGGCCAAGACCGAGGAGTCCGAGTTCCAGAAGATCTACGGCCTGGGAGTCATCCCGATCCCGACCAACAGGCCGATGGTCCGCATCGACCAGGCCGACCTGATCTACCGCACGCAGGAGGCGAAGTACGACGCGATCGTCGCCGACGTCGTCGAGCGGCACGCCAAGGGTCAGCCGGTCCTCATCGGCACCGCCTCGGTGGAGAAGTCCGAGGTGCTGAGCGCGCTGCTGAAGAAGGCGCAGGTCGCGCACACGGTCCTGAACGCCAAGCAGCACGAGCGCGAGGCCGCGATCGTCGCGGAGGCGGGCCGCAAGGGCGCCGTCACCGTGTCGACCAACATGGCAGGCCGAGGCACCGACATCATGCTCGGTGGCAACCCGGAGTTCCTCGCCGACCTCCAGCTGCGCAAGGAGGGCCTCGACCCGGTCGACACCCCCGAGGAGTACGAGGCGCGGTGGAACGACACCCTCGAGGCGCTCGAGAAGCAGACCCAGGTCGAGCACGAGGAGGTCGTCGAGGCCGGCGGCCTGTACGTCGTCGGCTCCGAGCGTCACGAATCCCGCCGCATCGACAACCAGCTGCGTGGCCGTTCCGGCCGCCAGGGCGACCCGGGCGAGTCCCGCTTCTACCTGTCGCTGAGCGACGACCTGATGCGCCTGTTCCGCCCCGAGCTCCTCGAGCGTGCCCTCCTGATGATGAAGGTGCCCGACGACGTCCCCATCGACATGAAGTCGGTGTCGAAGTCCATCGAGGGGGCCCAGAAGCAGGTCGAGGGCCAGAACTTCGAGATGCGCAAGAACGTCCTGAAGTACGACGACGTCATGAACCGTCAGCGGCACGCCATCTACGGCGACCGTCGTCGGGTGCTCGACGGCGCCGACGTCTCGGAGCAGCTGCGCAGCACCTGCGAGCGGGTGGTCGCGGACGTCGTGCGGGCGCACACCGTCGGGATCCCGGAGGACTGGGACCTGGAGACGATGTTCACCGAGCTGAAGACGCTCTACCCCGTCAGCATCTCTGTCGAGGACGTCGAGGACGAGATCCCCGAGCAGGGCGAGCTCATCGAGCTGGTGCAGGCCGATGCACTCAAGGCCTACGACGCACGCGAGGCGGAACTCGGCTCCGAGACCATGCGCGAGCTGGAGCGCCAGGTGCTGCTGACGGTCCTGGACAGGAAGTGGCGCGAGCACCTCTACGAGATGGACTACCTCCGCGAGGGCATCGGCCTGCGTGCCATGGCGCAGCGCGACCCGCTGGTCGAGTACCAGCGCGAGGGCGGCGACATGTTCAACGCCATGATGGAGGCCTTCATGGAGGAGGTCGTCGGCTTCCTCTTCAACCTCGAGGTCAAGCCCCGCGCGGTCTCCGACGCCCCGCAGGTCGGCGTCGTCACCGACGAGCACGGCCACCGCGTCGACGTCGGCACGCTGACGGCCGCCCTCGACGCCGGCGAGGCCGGGGAGGTCGTCGACGAGCCCGAGCCGGAGCCTGCCGCACCGCTGGCCAAGGGCCTCGAGCGTAAGGCCGATGCCAACCTGTCCTACTCGGCACCCAGCGAGACCGGGGAGGCGACCGACGTCAGCGGGGCCGCGAAGGCCGAGCCGAAGGTCGGACGCAACCAGCCCTGCCCCTGCGGCTCCGGCAAGAAGTACAAGTTCTGCCACGGGCGCGCCGGCGCCTGACCCGTCACGCCGCGGCGGTCCTGGGTGCGAGGATGACGAACTCGCTGCACACCCAGGACCGCCGCGTCGCGTCCAGCCGGATCACGCAGCTGACCCAGCGGTCGCCGCGCATCAGCGACACGGTCGCCTCCACCGCCTGTGGCGTGGGCATCTGCGCCCTCAGCCGCCCGGGCGGCATGCGTCGATACACGCCGGCGCCCGCGTGGAGCGCCAACTCGAGGAACGCGCGCTCGGACAGGCGTGGACGCACCTGGTGCAGGGCACGACGCCCGGTCATTGCCTCCAGGGTGGCCAGGATGAGGGCGAGGGCGCCGGGCGGGACCTCCTGGTCCGGGTGGATCGCCGAGGCGCTGGGCCGGGGTGAGAGCATCGTCGTCATGCAGGGACGCTAGGAGCCGCCCTGCGGCACCCCTGGACGACCCCCGCTCCCGGACAACACCGCCTCCGTCCCTGACAACACCTCCCGGGTTGCGGACACCACCTGGGATCGCCCGGCACTAGGCTGAGGCCGTGAAGCGACAACTGGTTTTCATCCCCGTCGGCCCCGATGAACTGGGCGTCATGAGCGGTGACCCCGCCATCGTGCAGCGCACCGCCTACACCGTCACCGACGAGCTCGTCGCCGAACTCGGCTACGAGGCCAAGGACGCCGAGGACGCCGAGTACGCCGCGCTCGTGCTGGCATCGGTCGCGGCGCTGTGCAGCTACGGGGCGCGGACGGTCGTGGTGGCGGAGGTCGATCCGGCCCTCGTGTCGGGGGGAGTGGACCCGGTCAACGGGCAGATCGTGCTCGCCTCCTGTCCCGTCGGGGCGATCACCTCCTGGTTCGCCGACGAGCCCGGCGCCGACGTCGCCGACGCCGCGGCCATCAGCCGGGGACTCACGATCGACCAGGCCTGGGACCAGCCGGCGGTGCAGGCGCTCCTGAACTCGCATGACCTACTCTGGAACGACGTCGTCGAGTACCGGCGAGGTGAGGAGGGCTGATATGCCGCGGGCCATCTGGAAGGGAGCCGTGTCCTTCGGGCTGGTGAGCATCCCCGTGAAGCTGTACGGCGCCACCGAGGACAAGGACGTCTCGTTCCACCAGGTGCACTCCCTGGACGGAGGACGCATCCGGTATCAGCGGATCTGCGAGAAGTGCGGCGAGGTCGTCTCCTTCGCGGACATCGCCAAGGGCTTCGAGGCCGCGGACGGCCGCACCGCGATCCTGACCGACGAGGACTTCTCGCATCTCCCGCTGTCCACGCTGAGGTCGGTCGACGTCGTCCAGTTCGTGCATGCCGACGACATCGACCCGACCTATATCGACCGCACCTACTTTCTGCAGGCCGAAAGCGTCGGGGTGAAGCCCTACGTGCTGCTGCGGGAGGCCCTGACCAGTGCCGGCCAGGTGGCGGTCGTGAAGGTCGCGCTCCGGCAGCGTGAGTCGCTGGCGTTGATCCGGGCCCGCGACGACCTGCTGCTGCTGCACACGATGTACTGGCCCGACGAGCTGAGGGACGGGTCCTTCGCGGCGCCGCCCGCTGACGTCACGGTGACCGACGACGAGGTCGCGCTCGCGAAGCTGCTGATCGGCCAGCTGGAGGGGTCCTTCGACCCCGAGGCTCACAGCGACTCCTACCGCGAGGCGCTGTTGCAGGTCGTCGAGGCGAAGCTCTCCGGCGGCGAGGCGCCGGCCCCGGCGGAGCAGGGCGGCGGCGGCGACGTGGTCGACCTGATGGCTGCGCTCAAGGCGTCGGTCGAGGCGGCACGGCAGCGACGCGAGGACGCGGCGAAGGCGAAGGCGAGCTGATGCGCCCGACCACGATCACGTTCGACGACGCGGACGAGGCGGCGGCGACGTCCGCCGCGCTCGAGGCCGCCGGCTGGTATGTCGAGGCGGACAGGGACCGGTTCCTGGGCGAGGACGACGACGAGGAGGTGGTGTTCCTCGTCCTGACCGACGCGAGCGCCGATGAGGCGAGGGCACACGTGGCGGGCGACGGGTTCGTCGTCTGAAGCCGTCGCCCGGGGAGCTGTCAGCGGGCCAGCCAGGCGGCGGCGCGGCGCTCCAGGCCGCCGAAGGCGTCGCGGATGAAGGGCTCCACCTGCTTCTCCACCTTGCGTCCGACCAGCGGGATCTTCACGGTCAGCGTCCCCGCATAGTGGGCCACCGTGGTGCCGCCGGTGGGGGTCAGCAGCGCGCGGGCCGCCACATCGACGGGCAGACCGGCCACGTCCACGTCCACCGTTCCCGGGACGCTGCCGTCAGCGGCGGGCGGCTGGAACCGGAAGGTCATCTCCAGCGAGATCGTCGCGCCCACGAACTTCGCCAGGCTCTCCGGGACGGGCAGCTTCATCGCGAGAAGGGTCTTCTCCGGCCCCACCTCGACCGTGTGCGACACCGCTCCGGCGTGGGTGGCGACGTCGTCGATGAACTCCTCAGTGCGCATCAGATCGACGACTTTGTCGGGTGTGGTCGCGTAGGTGTGGGTGTAATCGAACTGCATGCTGCCAACCCTACCCATGAGCCCCGCCTGACCCCCGTAAGATGGCGCCCATGAAGATCGACCTCCACACGCACTCGCGGGTCTCCGACGGCACGGACACGCCGACCGGCCTTGTCATGCGGGCCTTCGACGCAGGGCTCGACGTTATCGCGCTCTGCGACCACGACTCCTTCGGCGGCGTCCCGGAGGCGCAGGAGGCGGGCAAGCGCATCGGGGTGAAGGTCATCAGCGGCCTCGAGATGTCCACCGAGTACGCGGGCCGGTCCGTGCACCTGCTCGGCTACGGCTGCGACCCCTACGACCGGGGGCTGGGGGAGGAGCTGGCCCGCATCCGCGTCGGCCGCACCGAGCGCATCCCCGCCATGCTGCAACGGCTGGCCGAGCTCGGCCTGCCCGTCACGGTCGAGGAGCTGCAGGCCGCGGCACACGGCGCCCCCGTCATCGGGCGGCCGCACGTCGCGGACGCGCTCGTGGCGAAGGGCTACGCCGCCGACAGGGACGAGGCGTTCGCCCGCTGGCTGCACGACGGGGGACCGGCTTACGTCAAGCGGTACGCCTGCCCGCTGGAGCGTGCCATCGACCTCGTGCACGACGCGCGCGGCGTGGCGGTGATCGCCCACCCCTGGTCCCGGGGCACCCGTGAGGTGCTGACGGCGCCCTACCTGGAGTCGCTGGTCACGACGCATGGCCTCGAGGGGATCGAGGTCGATCATCCGGACCATGACGAGGACACGAGGTCTCTGCTGTTCGAGATGGGTGCCCGGCTCGGTCTGATCCGCACCGGGTCGAGCGACTACCACGGCACGGGCAAGAAGAACAACCCGCTTGGCGCCAACCTGACGCGACCCTCGGCGTACCGGGACCTGACCTCGCGGATCAGGCGCCGAGGCGGCGTCGTCTGACCCGGACGACGGGCGGTAGGGTAGGGGACGTTTGACAGCCCTCCCACCCGCAAGGCAGGTCCCGTCCATGTCGCTCGAGCCGAACACGCACGATTTCGAAGCCTCCCTGGCGCGCTCCACGCAGCGCAGCCGGGAGATCGAGGCTCAGGTGGCCAAGGACCCCTCGAAGTGGCGCGTGCTGACCGGCGACCGGCCGACGGGACATCTGCACATCGGACACTACTTCGGGTCGCTGCAGAACCGGGTGCGGCTGGCCGGGCTCGGGATCGACACCATGGTGCTGATCGCGGACTACCAGGTCATCACTGACCGCGACGGCGTCGGCCCCGTCAAGGAGCGCGTCTACTCGCTGCTGACCGACTACATCGCGGCCGGTATCGACCCCGAGAAGGTCACGATCTTCACCCACTCGGCCGTCGCGGCCCTCAACCAGCTGATGCTGCCGCTCCTTTCGCTGGTCACCGACGCGGAGCTGCGGCGCAATCCGACCGTCAAGGCCGAGCTGGACGACACGGGGGACCGCCCTATGTCGGGCCTGATGCTCACCTATCCGGTCCACCAGGCCGCAGACATCCTGTTCTGCAAGGCGAACCTCGTGCCCGTCGGCAAGGACCAGCTGCCGCACCTGGAGCAGGCCCGCGTCATCGCCCGACGCTTCGACGAGCGCTACGGCCGCTTCGACCCGGCCGCGCCCGTGTTCCCGGAGCCGGAGGCCCTGCTGAGCGCGTCGGGGACCATCCTCGGCCTGGACGGCACGAAGATGAGCAAGTCGAAGGGCAACACCATCGAGCTGCGGATGACCGCCGACGAGACCGCCAAGCTCATCAAGCGGGCCGTGACGGACTCCGACCGCCACATCACGTTCGATCCGGAGCATCGACCCGAGGTGTCCAACCTCATCAACATCGCCGCGCTGTGCCTCGACCGCGACCCCGTCGAGATCGCCGCGGAGATCGGCGACGGCGGAGGCGGCGGCCTGAAGAAGCTCGTCACGGCCGCCGTCAACGACTACTTCGCGCCGCACCGCGCCCGACGCGCCGAGCTGGAGGCCGACCCGGGCTATCTGCACGACCTGCTCGCGGCCGGCAACGCGAAGGCCAACGAGATCGCGGAGGCGACGCTGCACGAGGTGCGCGTGGCGATGCAGATGGACTACTGACCTGACTTAGGCCAATTAGTGCCCATCGTTCGGGGCCGTCGAGGGCGGTCTATCGGCGCTGATTGATCCGGTCCAGGAGGTCGGTGACGTTGTCGGGGAGGGGGTCTTCAGCGGTGACGGTCTGATCGCCTGCCTGGATGTCGATGGTCCGGTAACGCCGCAGGGTCTTCACGAACTGCTTGATGCTCACCCCGGTCGTGTTCTCGAGCCATCTGGCGACGGCCAGCGCGGCGAACACGATGGTCAGGTGCGCCTCGATGGAGTCGCGCTTGTGGTGGTAGATCGGCCTGGCGCGCAGATCTGACTTGGACATCCGGAACGACTTCTCGACCTGCCAGAGCTGGTGATAGGCGCCGATCACCATCTCCGGCGTCGGGTTCGGAAGGTTGGTGATGTAGCCCTTCCACCCGGCCAGGGTCCGGGCCTTCGCCTCCAACTCCAGGTTGATGGACTTCTTGCCGCCGTCGAGGCGGACGAACCGGTTGCGTTTGACCGCGGTGCGGCCGGCGACGGCGTCGGCGGCTTTGCGGACCTGCTCATCGATCCCGCGCAGGCTCCGCCGGGCCCGATCGGCGCGGTACTGGTAGTAGATCGTCTCCGCCTGCTGCGCCTCCAACGGTCCGCGGGACCACGGCTGCGTCAGGATCATCTGGTCCGTGGGCTGCTGGCCGGGATGTGTCTTCTGCCACTGCTCGAGTTGGTAGAACACCTGCGGGATCCGTTGCCCGACGATGAACCGCAACCCCGCCCCCGCGAGCGCCTTCAGATTGGTGTCGGACAACATCCCCGCATCCGCGACCACGGTCACCTCGGGGAGCCGGTGCGCGGCCATGAACTCCGTGAGCACCGGGATCATCGTGCGGGTTTCGGCCTTGTTCCCTTCGAACGCGTTGACCATCAACGGGAATCCTGTGGCGTCGGCGAGGAGGCCGACGGTGATCTGTGGTTCGAGGCGGCGTTCCTTCGAGAACCCGGACTCCCGGAACCCGTCACCCTCATCGGTCTCGAAATACAGCGTCGTCACGTCGTAGAGCACCAACGTCGCCGGCCCCAGACCGGCATGCTGAGCGAACCCTCCGGCGATCCGGCGGCGCCATTCACCGGTCGAGTAGCCGGCCAGGCGGCGCTCGATCGTGCGATACGACGGGGGCGTGATGCCGATCTCGTCGAGGACCCGGATCGAGTCCAGCTTGCTCGTCGGCTCGATCAACCTGGCCAGGACCAGCTGCTTGAACACCTCATCCCCAGCACACGTCGCTCAAGACCCACGGCCCGGTAGCCGGCCGACAACGCTTCCCACAGGTGTTCCGAGCGTGACGCTTGGATCGTCAACGCCCGTCCACGCGGTCTCCCGTCGCCGAGATCGAGCTCGTCCTGACCGGCCGTCATCCGCTGACGGGCGATGGTCTTGAGGACCTCCAGATCCTCCGGGGTGTGCGCGGAACCGATGTGGTCCATGTCCTTCTTCCCGCGCTTGTTGGACCAGACCACCTGCACGGCGGTCGCGCCGCTGGCGGTCTTGACCGTCCGCACGTAGGGAGACACGCGACCAAGGCTAGAACCAGCACCCGATTAGTGCACACCCCGCGGACACGAACCCCTAGTCAGCCCGTGATCGACCCCGGAATCCAAAGAATGTGGCCTAAGTCGGGCGACGCTGCACGAGGTGCGCGTGGCGATGCAGATGGACTACTGAGGCCCGCCTCAGACGCGAGGGGCGCCCCACCGGCAGGTGGGGCGCCCCTCGTTCGTCGGTGGCGACGCGGTCACTCGGCGGCGGGAGTCTCCGCCGCCGGCTGCGTGCGTGGCACGTCGACGCCGGCGCGCGTGCGGCGGCGACGTCGGGGACGACGCTCGCCGTCGGTGCTGCCGGAGCCCTCGGCAGGGCGGTCGCCCTTGGCCTCGGTGCCGCGGGTGCGGCGGCGGCCACGGCCTGCATCGCCGCCCTCGGTTCGCCGCTCGGTGCGCTCGCGCGCCTTGGGTGCGGTGCCGGGCATGCGGCCCTTGGTGCCCTCCGGGATGTCGAGATCCGTGTAGAGGTGCGGCGACGTCGAGTAGGTCTCGACGGGCTCGGGGATGCCGAGCTTCAGGGCCTCGTTGATCAGCTTCCAGCGGTGTACATCCGACCAGTCGACCAGCGTGACGGCGACGCCCGTGTGGCCGGCGCGGCCCGTGCGCCCGATCCGGTGCACGTAGGTTGCGTCGTTGTCGGGGCACTCGTGGTTGATGACGTGGCTGACGCCGGAGATGTCGATGCCGCGGGCGGCGACGTCCGTGGCGACGAGCACGGAGATCGTCCCGGCGCGGAACTTCTTCAGGGCACGCTCACGCGCCTGCTGATTCAGGTCGCCGTGGATGGAGGCCGCCGGGAAGCCGCGGTCGACCAGGTCGTCGGTCAGTCGCTGCGCCGCGCGCTTGGTCCGGCAGAAGACCATGACCTTGGTGGTCTCGCGTCCCTGGAGGATGCGGCCGATGATCTCGGGCTTGTCGAGGTCGTGCGCCTGGTAGACGAACTGCGTGATGTCCGGGACGGTCATCTGGGCGTCGGCGCCCTCGGCGCGGATGTTGATCGGGTGGTTCAGCGTCGCGCGGGCCAGGGCCAGGATCGGGCCGGGCATGGTGGCGGAGAACATCATCGTCTGGCGGGACGCGGGGGTCTTGCGCAGCAGACGCTCGACGTCCGGCAGGAAGCCCAGGTCGAGCATCTCGTCGGCCTCGTCGAGCACCAGGACCTGGATCTCGCTGAGGTCGAGGGCGCCGCGGTCCGCGAGGTCCAGCAGACGACCCGGGGTACCGACGGCGATGTCGATGCCCGCCTCGAGGGTGCCGAGCTGCTCGTCGTAGCCGGTGCCGCCGTAGATGGTCAGGACCCGCATCCTGAGGTCCTTGCCTGCGACGTCGAGGTCGCGGCCGACCTGCAGCGCGAGCTCACGCGTCGGGCAGACCACCAGTGCGCGGGGCTTGCCGTGGGACGGCTTCACCCCGTCGGACAGCGTGACCATGCGGTGCAGCAGGCTGACGCCGAAGGCCAGCGTCTTGCCGGTGCCGGTGCGCGCCTGCCCGATCAGGTCAGAACCGCCGAGCGCCAGGGGGATGGCGAGGGTCTGGATCATGAACGGGTGGACGATGCCGGCCTCGGCGAGAGCCGAGGTGATGGATTCATGCACTCCAAGGTCGGCGAACGTCTCGTCGACCGGATTCTCGTTGTCGCTCAGGGCTCAACCTCTGTCAGGAGAAGAACTCACGGCGCGCCGGGCGCAGCCGGAGGCAGGCCCATCTGAGGGCCCGCTGCCCGAGAGTCTATCGCAGAGCGCTCAGACGGCGCCGAAACCCACCGCGCGCGCCGTCGGGCTGCCCAGATCGACGTAGCCGATGCGGTCGCCGGGGATGAGGATGCGGCGTCCCTTCTCGTCGACCAGGTCCAGCAGCGTCTTGTCCTCGACGGCCTTGCGCACCAGCTCGGAGACCTCCTCCGGGGTGGCGGTGGACTCCAGCGCGACCTCTCGCGAGAGGTGGGTGATGCCGATCTTGATTTCCATGCTGCTCACTCTAGTCACCATGGAAAAGCGGGCGGGGCGACTCCTCAGGGGTCGATGCGGGCCACGATGACCGTGATGTTGTCGCGGCCGCCGCGCTCGATGGCCCACGCCACCAGAGCCTCGGCCAGCGCGTCGGTCGGCGTACTGGTCGCCGCGGCGCGGGCAAAGAGCGCCGACATGTCGTCGGGCGAGCTTGCGTAGTTCCAGAGCCCGTCGGAGCACAGGAGCAGCCACCCTGGTCCGGCGGGCTGCAGTGTCGTCACGCTGGGGGACGCATTCATCGACTGCCGGCCCAGCCACTTCGTGATGGCGTGGGCCTGGCTGGACTGTTCTGCCTCAGCGCGCGACATGCCGAGCATGATCCGCGCCTGGGCCATCGAGTCGTCGGTGCTGAGCAGCTGACACGACCCGTCCTCGCCGACCCAGTAGGCGCGCGAGTCGCCGACGTTGCCGACGGCGATGGTGTCTCCCGCGACCATCGCGGCGATCAGCGTGCAGGCCGACGGGTCGTCACCCGCGTCGAGGACGGCCTGGTTGGCCTCGGCGAAGGCCTTCATGAACACGACATTGGGCGCGTATCCCCGGTCGTGGCCCTGCGTCATGAACTCGATGGCCGTCTCGGTGGCGACGGCCGATGCCACCTCGGAGCCGTGCGCGGTGGTCACCCCGTCGGCCAGCGCCAGCATCGCGGCGTGGGGTTCGCCCTCACGAACCGCCATGCACAGGGCATCCTGATTTGTGCGGTGCCTGAGCCCCGTGTCGCTGCAGCCGGCGATCCAGGGAGCCGGAAATCTGAGGTAGTGGGAACGCTCCGACCGGCCAGCCTGCTCGTGCATCGGGTTCCCTTCCGTCAGGTCCATGGGCGCATTGTGTCAGGTCGCGAGGGTTGGCAGGGGAGCTGAGGCGTCACCGCGTAGCGCTGCCTGCCACAGATCGCCGTTCCTGGACACCCGGTCGAGCACCTGAGCGGGGGTGATCCTCAGTGGTTGCGTCCGACGGGTGAGGCCGCCGACCTCGTCCCAGGTCAGCGGCGTCGCGACGGAGGGGGTCTCGACGCCCCGCACCGAGTACGGGGAGATCGTGTTGCGCGCGGCCAGGTTCTGGCCGAAATCGACATACACCAGCCCGGCGCGGGCGGCCTTCGCCATGGTCGCGACGAAGGTCTTCGGATGCCGACGCGCCAGCAGCCCGGCCAGGGTGCGCGCCCACGCGTGCACCTCGCTGCAGGGGGTGGGCGCGATCGGCACGCTCAGCTGCAGGCCCTTGTTCCCGGATGACTTCACCAGGGCCTCCAGCCCGAGGTCGGCCAGCGTCGTGGCGGCGAGGATCGCGGCGGTCGCAGAGTCGGCGATCGTCAGCCCCTCGCCAGGGTCGAGGTCGACCATGAGGGTGCGCGTGAGAGGCTCGTCTGCGCCGTCGAGGACGACGCCGTCGGGGCCGAGGGTCGCGTCGCCCGCGCGCCACTGCGGGGTGTGCAGCTCGACGGCGGCGAGGTTGCCGAGCCAGGCCAGCGTCGGGCGGTCCTCGGCGAGCACATAGGGCAGCGGGCCGGACGACGTTGCGACGGGGAGCGTCCGGACCCAGGTGGGGGCGCCGGCCGGCACGTTCTTCTCGTAGAACGACCCTCCGGCGGTGCCCTGCGGGAACCTGACGCGCGTTATCGGACGCCCGGCCAGGTGCGGGAGCAGGACGTCGGCGACCTCGACGTAGTAGGAGATGAGCTCGCCCTTGGTGAAGCCATCGGGGAACATCGGACGTTCCGGGTGGGTCAGGGCCAGCGTCACCCCGTCGAGGCTGGTCGTGATGGTCCCGCTCATGGCTGCCTCCTCCGGTCGCCTCGCTTGGCCAATTGTCGGGGGCGGATGGTTGCATGGTGCCATGAGCTCGCGCATTCTCCCGCACAGACACCTCGAGTCGCCGGAGCTCACGGCGGGGCAGCTGGCCGCGGCCGGGCCGCACGACGGGGTGCGTGTGGTGCTGGGCGGTCCCGGCACAGGCAAGACCACCGTCGCCGCCGCGGCCGCCGCGGCGCGGGTCGCCGCTGGCAGCGACCTCGAGCGCACGGTGGTGCTGGCGGGCTCGAGGCCGGCCGCGCAGACGCTCAGGCGCGACATCACCCGGCAGCTGACGCACGCGCAGACCTCCGCCCAGGTCACCACGGTGCACGGACTTGCGCTGGGCCTGATGCGCCGTTTCCTGCCCCACGGCGAGGCGCCGTGGCTGCTGCTGAGGGCCCCCGAGCAGGAGGCGCGTATCCGTGAGCTGCTGGCCGGCATGAGCCCCACCGCGTGGCCGGAAGGGCTGCGCGCCGCGGTCGGTACCCGGGCCTTCGCCCGCCAGCTGCGCGACGTGCTCGCCCGCACCCGACAGCTCAACCTCGACGCGGAGATCCTCGCCCGCCTCGCCTCCGAGGCCGGCGACGAGGGTTTCGTGGCAGCGGCCGCGTTCATGGAGGAGTACCTCATCGTCGGCGACTTTTCCGGGCATCTGGACTACGCCGAGCTGGTCTACCGCACCCGGCTCCTCCTGCAGGAGCCGCAGGTGGCCGACGCGGTGCGCGCGTCCTTCGACGAGGTGATCGTCGACGACGCGCAGGAACTGGACCCGTCGCAGGGTGCGCTCATCGCCGACGTCGCACGGGCGGGGGTCCCCGTGCTCGCGCTGGGGGACCCGCACCAGTCCATCGGCTGGTACCGCGGGGCGTCGGCCACCGCGCTGCGGGATCTGGCCAGGGCCACCGACGCCGAGGTCCTGACGCTGACGGACGGCTTCCGACTCGGCGAGGAACTGGGCCTGGCGCTGGCCAGCCTCGGCACGCGGCTGGGGGCGCGCGACGCGGCCCCGGCCCCCGGCCCGGCCCGGGCCGGCGGCACCGTCGACGTGCGGGTCTTCGACGACGGCTCTGCCGAGCTGGCCCACGTCGCGGCGGAGCTCCGCGAGGCCGTGACGCGCGGGGGGCTGCAATGGCGGGACCTCGCCGTCGTGACCCGGGCCGGTCGGGCCCAGCTCAGCCTCGTGGCGCGGGAGCTCGTCCGCCTCGGCATCCCGGTGGACGTGTCCGGCGACGAGATCGCGCTGGCGGAGCAGCCAGCGGTCGCGATCCTGCTGCTCGGCCTCGGCGTGGCCGCCCGCGGCGCGACCCCGGGCCAGGAGGAGGCGAGGCAGCTCCTCGCGTCCCCGTTGGCGGGCCTCGACGGCGTCGCGCAGCGGCAGCTCGGCCGCGCGCTGCTGCGGGCCCATCCGGGGCTTGGTACCTCGGCGGCGCTGGTCACCCGGGCACTGGCCGAGCCGGAGCTGCTCGCCGGCGACGAGTCGGAGGCGGCGGGGCGGGTCCGCGACCTCGCCGCGCTGCTCGGCCGCGCGGCGAAGACGCTGTCGGACGGCGCCGAGGTGCAGGTGGCCCTGTGGGAGCTGTGGGACGGCACCGGCTGGCCGGAGCAGCTGCGCGGCCAGGCGCTGCGCGGCAGCCGCCGGGCCGGCGCGGATCTCGACGCCCTCGTCGAGCTGTTCGAGACGGCCGCGCGTGCGGACGACCTCCGCGGGTCCGCCGGGGCCCGGACCTTCCTGGGCGAGGTCTCGGCGCAGGAGATCCCGGCAGACACGGGCCGGGAACTGAGCCCCGAGTCGCGCGGCGTGCGCGTGGTGACAGCCCACCGGACCCGCGGCCTCGAATGGGAGCGGGTCTGGGTCATCGGCGTGCAGGAGGGGCAGTGGCCACGCTCGTCGCGGGGCGGGCTGCTGCTGGACGCGCAACGCGTCACGGCCGACGTACTGGAGCCACCGGACCCGCTGGCGCACCTGCGCTCGGAGCGGCAGCTGTTCCTCGTCGCCTGCTCTCGCGCCCGCAGCGGGCTGAGCGTCAGCGCCGTGCAGGGCATCGACGGGGAGGGCGGCCGTCCCTCGCGTTTCCTCGCCGAGCTCGGCCGCGGCGTGACCCGGGTCCACGGCCGCCCCGACCTGCTCCTGTCGCCCGCATCGCTCGTCGGCGACCTGCGTCGCACGCTCGCCGACGAGGCGGCGTCACCGTCGCTGAGGAGGGCCGCCGCGCTCCGGCTGGCCGACCTCACCCGCGTCACGACGCCCGACGGCGGGCCCGGCTTCCCCGGCGCGCATCCCGCCGCGTGGTGGGCCACGGGCGACCTCACGTCGCAGCCGCCGGCGCTCGACGGGCCCGTCACCATCACCGGCTCGTCGCTCGAGGCGCTGCTCGAGTGCCCGCGGCGCTGGTTCCTGGCCAGGCGGGCGCAGGCGGAAGGCACGCGGCAGTCCAGGGCATCGGTCGGCGACGTCGTGCACCTGATCGCCAGCCAGGCAGGCCGCGAGGGCATGGACGCCGAGGAGATGCACCGGCATCTCGACGAGGTCTGGGGCGCGATCGGCTTCGAGACCGAGTGGCTGTCGGCCACGGAGAAGGTCGAGATCGACGCCGCCATCGACAGGTTCGCCCACTACCAGTCGTCCGGTTCGGAGGAGCTGTTGGCCGTCGAGAAGGAGTTCCGCGTGGGGCTGCGCGTCGCGGACACCGACGTCGCGCTGGTCGGCACGGTCGACCGCCTCGAACGCGACGCCGAGGGCAGGCTCCGGATCGTCGACCTCAAGACGGGCCGGAAGGCCCTGAAACCGGCCGACGTCGCAGACCACGCCCAGCTGGGCGTCTACCAGCTCGCCGCGAGCCTGGGCGCCTTCGACGACGTCGCGCCGGGGGAGCGGCGCGTCGCGCCCCCGGCGTTGGCCTTCCTGCGCTCCGGGGACACCTTCCCCGCGCTGGTCAGCCAGCCCAGCCTCGACGAGGCACCCGCCCTGTCAGGCGAGGAGCTGCAGCAGGGACCGACCTGGGTGCACGACCGCATCGCCAGCGCCGTCGGCGTGCTGCGCTCCGGCGAGTTCCAGGCCGTCGAGTGCGGGGCGTGCCGCTTCTGCCAGTTCACGAAGACCTGCCCCGCCCTCAGGACGGAGACCACCCCATGACCCGGAGCACCCCTCTCGAGACCCCTGCCCAGCTGGTCGACGCCCTGGAGATCCCCTTCTCCGACGAGCAGCTCGCCGCCATCTGTGCGCCGCTCGAGCCGGCCGTGATCATCGCGGGGGCGGGGAGCGGGAAGACGACGGTGATGGCCGCGCGCGTCGTATGGCTCGTCGGCACCGGGCAGGTGCTGCCCGAGGAGGTGCTCGGCCTGACGTTCACCCGCAAGGCCGCCGCCGAGCTGGGCAGTCGTGTCTCGGCCGCGCTGCAACGCGCGGGCGTGCTCGTCGACAAGGAGGGCGAGGGGGCCGAGCTCGTCATGACCTACGACTCCTTCGCGGCCCGGCTCGTCAGCGAGTTCGGCCTGCGCATCGGGCTCGACCGTGACCCGGTGATGGTCACAGGCGCCAGCAGATACCGGCTCGCCGCCCGTGTGGTCGCCAACGCCCCCGGCCCCTTCCACCGCATCAGCCGCCTGAGCCACCACAACATCCCTGAGCGCGTGCTGTCCCTGGACGCCGAGCTGCAGTCTCACCTGGTGGGCGTCGCGGAGCTGCAGGAGTTCTCCGAGCGGGCACGGGCGCGTTTCGAGGCGGCCCCGCTGTGGCGAGGCAAGCCGTACAAGGACGTGGGTGACGCGCTCGCAGCCACCGACGAACGCCTGGAACTCCTCGACCTGGTGGCCGACTACCAGCGTCTCAAGCAGGCGCTGGGAGTCGTGGAGTTCGCGGACCAGCTGCGGGAGGCGGTTCGGCTGGTGGGGCGTGTTCCGGACGTCGGCCGCGAGCTGCGTCACCGGTTCCGGGTCGTGCTGCTGGACGAGTACCAGGACACGTCGTCCGCGCAGGCGATCCTCCTGCGGGACCTCTTCGGAGGCAGCTCCGAGGGGACCGGATTCCCGGTCACCGCCGTCGGCGACCCGTACCAGGCCATCTACGGCTGGCGGGGCGCCGCCGCAGGCAACATCCTCGAGTTCCCCCACCAGTTTCCCCGGGCCGACGGCAGCGCCGCATCGCGCCTGACGCTGAGCGTGAACCGCCGCAGCGGGCAGCGGATCCTCGACGTCGGCAACGCGCTGGCAGCGGGCCTGCATGCCGCCCCCGGCGAGGACGGGGTCTCCCTGATCGCGCCCCCCCGCGCGCAGGCCGGCGAGGTGTGCGCAGCCACGTTCGACACCGCCCCCGACGAGGTCGCCTGGCTGACCGGCCGCATCGTCGCACGGCACGACGAGGGCACCCAGTGGCGGGAGCAGGCGGTGCTCGTGCGGCGCAACGCCACCCTCACCCCGGTCTTCACCGCACTGCGCGACTCGGGGGTGCCGGTGGAGATCGTCGGCCTCGGGGGGCTGCTGACGCTGCCCGAGATCGCGCCCATCGTGTCCACGCTGCGCATCCTCGACGACGTGACGGCCAATCCTGACGTCGCCGCGCTGCTCACCGGCCCGCGCTGGTCCATCGGGCTGGCGGACCTGGAGGCGCTCGGAAGACGGTCCCGTGAGCTGGCGGCCGACGCGGCGGAGGCGCCGTCGCGGGACTTCGACGCTGAGCTCGCCGCGACGGTGACCCAGACGGACCCGGGGGAGAGGCCCTGCCTGCTCGATGCGGTCGCCGACCCGGGCGACACGCCGCTCAGCCCTGAGGCCCGGCGGCGGATCGCCCGCTTCCACGCCGAGATCTCGGGGCTGAGGAGGCACGCCGGTGACCCCGTGGCGGACCTGGTGACCCGCGTCGTGGCCGTCCTCGGCCTCGAGGCTGAGCTGCTGTCGACCGGCAACGCCCTCAATCAGGTCGCGCGGTTCGTCGACGAGGTCGCCACCTACGTGGATGTCGACGGGGACGGGTCGCTCAGCGGACTGCTCGCCTATCTGGACGCCGAGGAGGAGCATGGCGAGGGCCTGATGCAGGCGGTCGTGTCATCCGAGGATTCGGTCAAGCTGATGACGGTGCACCGGGCGAAGGGACTCGAGTGGGACACCGTCTACCTGCCGTCCCTGGCCGACAAGGTCTTCCCCTCGCAGCCGCGGTCGGGCGTGTGGCCGCAGCGGGCCGAGTCGCTGCCCTCGCCGCTGCGGGGAGACGCCGACTCCATCCCACAGCTGGCCGAGTACTCCAAGGCCGGGCTCGCCGAGTTCCGCGTCGCGCTGGCCGCCGAACACCGGCTGTCCGAGGATCGCCTGGCCTACGTGGCCGCCACCCGCGCGAAATCGCTGCTGGTGGGCACCACCCACATCTGGACGCCGGGCACCGTGCGGCCACGCGACGAGTCGCCCTACTTCGCCGTCATCCGCGAGGCAGCCGAGGAACGGGGGCGCTACGAGGACCATGCCACCCGCGGAGCCGACTCCAACCCCATTCCGGCGGAGCCCGTGCGCGCGGCCTGGCCGGAGGAGCTCAGCCCGGAGCTGCTTGCGGTGCGCCGCGACGCCGCGGGCCTGGTGGCCGCGGCGGCCGCACTACCGGCGACGCGCGAGGAGCGCGAGGCCTGGGTGTGGCGCTCGGGCATCGTCGATGCCGCCGACGCGGAGAAGGTCGCAGCCTGGGACGACACGGCCCGGCACCTGACCGCTCTGCTGCAGGAGCGCGGCCAGCGCCGGATCGAGCTGCCCGACGGGCTGTCGGCCACCGCCCTGATGGCGCTGCGCAGCGACCCGGACGAGTTCGTCGACTCGCTGTTGAGAAGGATGCCACGGCGCCCGTCGACCGCGGCCCGGGTCGGCACCCGCTTCCACGCGTGGCTCCAGGAGCGGTTCGAGCTGCCCGCATCCCTCGAGGAGCTGGTGCCAGACAACGCCCCTGCCCCGACGGGACTGCGGAGGCTCATCGAGGCCTTCGAGCAGGGGCGGTTCGCCGACCGGGTGCCGATCGGCGTCGAGGTGCCGTTCCTGATGCACCGCTCCGGGGTGGTGCTGCGCGGCAGGATCGACGCGGTCTACGACGGCGCCGCAGAGGGGTACTCCTATCTCGTGATCGACTGGAAGACCTCCGGGGCGGAGGCCGACCCCCTGCAGCTCGCCGTCTACCGGCAGGCCTGGGCCGAGGCCCGCGGCGTCGACCCCTCTCAGGTGGGTGCGGGGTTCTACCATGTGGCACAGGACCGGCTGCGCCTCATCGACGCCCCTGCCAGCCTGATCGACGCCGCCATCGCAGCGGGAGTGCAGACGTGACCCAGTGGACAGACCCCTCGACGCTCGACCGGATGCCGCTGGAGCGCGGCGAGGCGGACCTGGACGAGGCCTGGCGCGGGGCGCTGGTGCTGAGGGTCGATCCGGAGGGGCGCATCGCCGCCGCCGACGGCATCCCCGAGCCGCTGGCCGCGCCGGGCCGGCGTCGGCCGTCCGACATCCTGCTGGGTCGCGCCCGCGACCACGTGTGGTTCGCCCGACCCGTCGATCGGATCGTCGGCGGGTCCATCGGGTGGAGGCAGGCGGCGGCCGCGGACCAGGATGTCCTGGCGTCGGCCGTGGCGCTGGGCCGTTGGCACGGCAGCGCGCCCGCCTGTGAGCGGTGCGGCGCCGCCACCAGGTCCCACCAGGCCGGCGCCAGCCGACGATGCACGCACTGCGGGGAACTCGCCTTCGCGCGCACGGACCCCTGCATCATCATCGCCATCACGGACGCGGACGACCGGCTGCTGCTCGCGCACAACGTGGCGTGGGAGGCGAGCCGGGTGTCCATCGTCGCGGGCTTCATCGAGGCGGGGGAGTCCGCTGAGCAGGCCTGCTTCCGCGAGGCGCAGGAGGAGGTCGGCATCACGCTCGACTCGGTGCGCTACATCAGTTCGCAGCCGTGGCCGCTGCCCCGCTCGCTGATGCTGGGGTTCGTCGGGCGCACCGTCGACTCCCGGATAACGGTCGACGGCGACGAGATCGCCACCGGTGCCTTCTACACCAGGGAGGAGCTCGTCGCCGCCGTCGAATCGGATGAAGTTGTCCTGCCTCAGCGGGCCTCGATCGCTCGCTCGCTGATCGAGCAGTGGCTCAGCGGTCGCTGAGCCTGCTGGTCTCGTCCTGGATCCGCGCCGCCACCTCCACGAGCTTCTCGCGGTGCGCGGCAGCGTGGTGAGCGCAGAAGAGCAGCTCGCCGCCAGAACGTAGGAAGACACGAAGGTAGGCCTGGGCGCCGCATCGGTCACAACGATCGATAGCGGTCAGAGTAGGATCCGCAGCTAGTTCGGTCATGGTCGCCTCCCATCGGTGTTGTTGTCACAGTGTGCAACGAATGCCGGTCACGGTTTGTTCCCGTCTTGCTCCGCGACCAGTCTCCGCTGGACTGAGCCCCGATCCTAGCGCCGCGCCCAAGGGCTTCGGTGCGCGACGCGGGGAGCCACGGTAATCTGGCGCGGTGCAGACCCCGACCGCCAGGCAGACCCACTCGCGCGACTATGAGGCCAAGAATCTCCTGGTCCTCGAAGGACTCGAGGCCGTGCGTAAGCGCCCGGCCATGTACATCGGTTCGACGGACACCCGGGGCCTCATGCACTGCCTCTGGGAGATCATCGACAACGCGGTCGACGAGGCGCTGTCGGGGTTCGGCACCCGCATCGCGGTCGCGCTCAACCACGACGGTTCGATCACCGTCGTCGACAAGGCACGCGGCATCCCGGTGGACACCGAGCCGCGCACCGGGCTGAGCGGCGTGGAGGTGGTCTTCACCAAGCTGCACGCCGGAGGCAAGTTCGGGAACTCGTCCTACAACGCCACCGGCGGCCTGCACGGCGTGGGCGCCTCCGTGGTCAACGCGCTCAGCTCGCGGCTCGACGTCGAGGTCGACAGGGACGGCGCCACCTGGGCGATGAGTTTCCGCCGCGGCACCCCCGGCATCTTCGACGGCGACGGCCCGGACGCCCCCTTCACCCCCGGCGGCGGGCTGCGGAAGGTGGGCCGCGTCCGCAGCAGGGCGGTAACCGGAACCCGGGTCACCTACTGGCCGGACCGGCAGATCTTCCTCACCGATGCGCAGCTGTCGGTGACGCAGCTGCACGACCGGGCCCGCCAGACGTCGTTCCTGGTCCCCGGCCTCGAGATCGAGGTGACGGACGCGAGAGGCGACGGCCCGGCCACCGAGTCCTTCCTGCACGAGGGGGGCATCGGCGAGTTCGCGGACTTCCTCGCAGCTGACGCGCCCCTGACAGACATCATCAGGCTGCAGGGCACCGACTCGTTCGTCGAGACCGTGCCCATGCTCGACGACGCCGGGGCCATGACCGCCACCGACGTCGAGCGCCAGCTCGAGGTCGACATCGCGGTGCGATGGGGCACCGGCTACGACACCGTCCTGCGCAGCTTCGTCAACATCATCGCCACACCCAAGGGCGGCACGCATGTGACCGGCTTCGAGCGTGGCCTGACGAAGGCCATCGTGAAGTCCTTCGAGGGCACCCGCGGCCTGCTCAAGGCCGGCGAGGAGGTCATCAAGGAGGACTGCCTCGAGGGCATCACGGCCGTGGTGACGGTCCGGCTGGCCGAGCCCCAGTTCGAGGGCCAGACGAAGGAGGTGCTGGGCACGCCACCCGTCCGCGGGCTCGTCGCCCGCATCGTCGAGGCCGAGCTGACTGCGTTCATGAACGCCCCGAAGACGAAGGCGGTGGCCCGGCAGCTGCAGGAGAAGGTCGTCGGTGCGGCGCGCACCCGCGTGCAGGCCCGCAACCACAAGGAGAACCAGCGCCGAAAGAACGCGCTGGAGAGCTCCACGCTGCCCCCGAAGCTCAAGGACTGCCGCTCGAACAACGTCGACCTGACCGAACTGTTCATCGTCGAGGGCGACTCCGCACTCGGGACGGCCAACGTCGCACGGGACTCCGAGCACCAGGCGCTGCTGCCCATCCGCGGCAAGATCCTCAACGTGCAGAAGGCCTCCGTCGGCGACATGTTGAAGAACGCCGAGTGCGCCGCGATCATCCAGGTCGTCGGCGCCGGGTCCGGCCGAACATTCGACGTGGACAACGCGCGCTACGGCAAGATCATCTTCATGGCCGACGCCGACTCCGACGGCGCCCACATCCGGTGCCTGCTTGCCACCCTGTTCTTCCGCTACATGCGGCCGATGGTGGAGGCCGGGCGCGTCTACTCCGCCGTCCCGCCGCTGCACCGCTTCGAGCTGACGAACCCACGCAAGGGTCAGGAGAAGTACATCTACACGTACTCGGACGCCGAGTACCAGCGCAAGCTGGCCGAGCTGACCAAGCGCGGCACCAAGTTCAAGGAGCCGCAGCGCTACAAGGGCCTCGGCGAGATGGACGCGCACCAGCTGGCCGACACCACGATGAGCCCGAAGCACCGCACGCTCAGGCGCCTCACCGTCGATGACGCGCTCGCGGCGGAGAGGGTGTTCGAGATGCTGATGGGCAACGACGTCGCACCCCGCAAGGAGTTCATCATCGAGGGCGCCTACCAGCTGGACTCCGAGCGGATCGACGCCTGAGCACCGACGCTCCGTCAGCCCACAGGCCCCCGGCACTCGTCCAGACGAGTGCCGGGGGCCTCTGGTGGTCGTGGTGGTCGCCGGTCAGTCCTCGACGAGGATCACCGACAGGTGGCGGGGGCCGTGGACACCCTCGACACGGCTGAGCTCGATGTCCGAGGTCGCCGAACCGCCGGAGAGCCAGGTCACCGGGCTGCCGGCCCGGATGGCCGGTGCCAGGCGGGCGATGCCTTCGGGCACGTCGCTGACGACCTGGTCGGCCCGGATCACGCAGATGTGCCGGTCCGGCAGCAGAGACAGGGCGCGGCGGCCCTGGCCGACGCCATGGTCGAGCGCGATCGTGCCGGAGTCGGCCATGCCGACGGCCGTGGTCGTCAGCACGGCGTCGATGGTGTTGAGCTGGGCGTGCGTGAGCTGCGGCTCGTCGCCGTGTGTCACGATGCCTGCCGCCTCGACCGCAGCGATCCACTCGGCGGGCAGCCCGGCGGGGAGCACGACGCTCGTCGTGTCGAGGGCCTGCATGGCCTCCACGATGGTGGCGGGCACCGCGTCGGCCTTCACCCGACGCACGGCCGCCTTGTAGTCCTCGACCTTCTCGACGAAGTCCTCGAGCACGTCGGGCGTGGTCAGGGGCTGGCCATAGGCCCAGTCGACGGGCACGTCCTTGACCGGGTCCTTCTCGGTCACGTCGGCGGTGGCCCGGCGGACCCGGGCCAGCACCTCATCGCGGGCGCTCATCGCTGCCCTCCTTCGCGGTTCTTCTTCCACCACTGGCGGAAGTTCTGGGTGGGCAGCGGCTCCAGGTCGCGGCCCTTCAACCATTCCTTGGCGATCGGGATCGGGCCCATGGGGCCCAGCCACTTGCCGCGGAAGACGCGGCCTCCGATGCGCTCGCCCGCCTGGACGGTCGCCAGGTGGCTGCCCTCGGCCATCACCCAGCCGGCGCCCTTCATGATCCCCTGCTCGACCGTGGGGTGCTTGGCCGTCTTGTACTCGACGACCTTGTGGCGCAGGTGCACGAGGATGTCGGTGAACGGGATCCGCACGGGGCACACCTCGTTGCAGGCACCGCACAGCGACGACGCGAAGGGGAGCGCGCGGTCGCGCTCGTCCTCCATACCGCGCAGCTGCGGGCCGAGGATCGCGCCGATCGGGCCGGGATACGGGTTGCCGTAGGCGTGGCCGCCGACACGCTCGTACACCGGGCAGATGTTGAGGCACGCGGAGCAACGGATGCAGCGCAGCGCGGCGCGGCCCTCGGGGTCGCTCAGCACATTGCTGCGGCCGTTGTCGAGCAGGATCACATGCAGATCCTGAGGGCCGTCGCCCTCCGTGACGCCCGTCCACAGGGAGGTGTACGGGTTCATCCGCTCGCCGGTCGAGCTGCGGGGCAGCAGCTTGAGGAAGACCTCCAGGTCCTCCAGGGTGGGCACGAGCTTCTCGATGCCGACGACCGAGACGAGAGTCTCGGGCAGCGTCAGGCACATGCGGCCGTTGCCCTCGGACTCGACGATCACCAGCGTGCCGGTCTCGGCGACGATGAAGTTGCCGCCGGAGACGGCCATCTTCGCGCGGAGGAACTTCTCGCGGAGGTGGACGCGGGCAGCGGCGGCGAGCTCCTCCGGGTTGTTCGAGATGCCCTCTGGGGCGGGGGTGCCGTACAGGCCCATCTCGCGGGTGAAGATGTCCTGCACCTCGTCGCGGTTGCGGTGGATCGCGGGGACGAGGATATGGCTCGGCAGGTCGTGGCCCAGCTGGACGATCAGCTCGGCCAGGTCGGTCTCCCAGGCCGCGATGCCCTCGGCCTCGAGGGCCTCGTTGAGGTCGATCTCCTGCGTGACCATCGACTTGATCTTGACGACCTCGTCGACGCCCTTCGCCTTGGCGATCTCGGCGACGATCTGGTTGGCGTCGGCGGCGTCGCGGGCCCAGTGGACCGTGATGCCGGCCTTCGTCATGGCCTCCTCGGCCTGCACGAGGTACTCGTCCAGGTGCCGGCCGACGCGGTCCTTGATCTGGGCGCCCGCGGTGCGGAGCTCCTCCCAGTTGGGGACCTCGGAGGCGCGCACGACGCGCTTGGCCCGGATGGTGGTCGTGGCGTGCCGCAGGTTCCTGCGCTGCGTCTCGTTGGCGAGCTCGCCGGGGGCGGCCTTGGGGAAGGCCGGGATGCCGAGCCAGGAGCCGGGCTCCGGCGTGCGGCGGGTGGGTGTGGCGGTCATCGCGCGTCCTCCTTCGTGGCTGCCAGGATCTCGACCAGGTGGATCGGCGTGATGTGCTGGCCGTTGCGGTGGGCCACGCCGCCGATGTTCATCAGGCAGGCGTGGTCGCCGCCGGTGATGTACTCGGCGCCGGTGGACACGGCGTTGTTGGCCTTGTCCGTGGCCATCGCGATGGAGACGTCCGAGTTCTTGACCGAGAAGGTGCCGCCGAACCCGCAGCAGGACCTGGCGTCGGGGAGGTCGACCAGCTCGATCCCCTCGACCGCGCTCAGCAGCCGCTCGGGCCGGTCACCCACGCGGGTGATGCGCAGGCCGTGGCACGAGGGGTGGTAGGTCACCTTGTGTGGGAAGTAGGCGCCTACGTCGGTGACGCCGAGCACGTCGACGATGAACTCGGTGAGCTCGTACGTGCGCGCCGCGACGGCGCCGGCCTCCTTCTCGAGGCCGGCGTCGCCGGCGTGGCGGGCCAGCATCGTGTGCTGGTCCCGCACGGACCCCACACAGGAGCCCGAGGGGGCGACGATGTAGTCGTACTCGCCGAAGGACTCGACGAAGTTACGCACCGTCGGGACCGCCTCGTCGAAGTAGCCCGTGTTCGTCATGATCTGACCGCAGCAGGTCTGCTTCGCGGGGTACTCCACCCGGCAGCCGAGCCGCTCGAGCAGCTTGACCGTCGCGATGGGCACGCTCGGCTTGACGGTGTCGGTGATGCAGGTGGCGAACAGGGCCACCTTGGCTCCGGTGAGGGGTGCCATGGTTTATTCCTTTACTTGACTCAACGGACCGGGAGCATCCAGGAGAGCACCGGGGTGGACTGCAGTCCGATCAGGATGCACAGCACCAGGAGCAGCCCGAGGCTCCAGAGGACGACCTTGCGGAACAGCAGCGACTCGGCGCCGACCAGGCCGACGGCGGAGCAGGCGATGGCCAGGTTCTGCGGGGAGATCATCTTGCCGACCACGCCGCCCGAGGTGTTGGCGGCCACGAGCAGGTACTCGTCGACGCCGATCTTGTTGGCCGTGGTCTGCTGCAGGGTGGCGAACAGCGCGTTCGCGGAGGTGTCCGAGCCCGTGACCGCGGTGCCGATCCAGCCGAGGATCGGCGAGAGGAACGCGAATGCGGCGCCGATGCCGGCGACCCAGTAGCCGATGGTGGTGGTCTGCCCGGACAGGTTCATCACGTAGGCCAGGGCGAGCACCGAGGCGATGGTGAGTGCCGACCAGCGCATCTTGTGCATGACGGCCCACAGCTCGCCGACCATGTTCTTGAAGGAGACGCGGTAGATGATGCCTACCAGGATGGCCGTGATGACCAGCAGGGTGCCGGGGCTCGACAGCCAGCCGAAGGTGTAGATCGCCGAGGTCGACGGCTCGCCGTCCTTCAGGAGGTTGCCGTAGAGGCCGGGCCAGTGGATCTTGAGGTCGGTGCTGGCGAGGAAGGCCTTCACGGGGCCGACGAGCTTGGCGACGGTGAAGATCAGGATGACCAGCAGGTAGGGGACCAGGGCCATGAAGATACGACCAGTGGTGAGGGCGCCCGCGGGGGCGTGTCCCACGTGCGCGGGCTCGACAGCGTCGGCGACCTTGGAGTTCTCCCGCTCCACCGCCATGCGCTGCAGCGCCTCGGCGCCGCCCTGCGGCTTCCAGAAGCGGAGGAATACGACGCCGACGGCCAGCGCGGTCAGGGAGGCGACGATGTCGGTCAGCTCGGTGGAGAAGTAGGTGGCCGACAGCCACTGGGCGATCGCGAAGGAGACGCCGATCACGACGGCGGCGGGCCAGGTCTGCTTCAGGCCCTTCTTGCCGTCGGCGAGCAGCACGAGCAGGCAGGGGACGAACAGCGCGAGCACCGGGGACTGGTGGCCGACGTAGGCGCCGATGGTGTGGTAGTCGAGGCCGGTCAGACCGCCGGCGGTGATGATCGGGGTGCCGACGGCGCCGAAGGCGACGGGGGCGGTGTTGGCCAGCAGGACGACCATGGCGGCGCGGACGGGGGAGAAGCCGATCGACATCAGCATGACGCCGGTGATGGCGACGGGTGCGCCGAAGCCGGCCAGGGCCTCCATCAGGCCGCCGAAGCAGAAGGCGATCAGGATCGCGAGGATGCGCGGATCATCGGAGATGAGCCCGAAGGTGGCTCGCAGATCCTCGAAGCGGCCGCTGACGACGGTCACCTGGTACAGCCAGATGGCGGTCAGCACGATCCAGGTGATGGGGAACAGGCCGTAGACGGCGCCCTCTG
The DNA here is from genome assembly GCF_019316905.1 of Tessaracoccus palaemonis. NCBI lineage: Bacteria > Bacillati > Actinomycetota > Actinomycetes > Propionibacteriales > Propionibacteriaceae > Tessaracoccus > Tessaracoccus palaemonis. The sequence goes on along the minus strand of NZ_CP079216.1, from coordinate 1,710,321 downwards.
CGCCCGACAGGAGTGCGAGACCCACGGGCATGTTGAAAGCGGCCACGGCCACGATGATTGCGGTCAGCAGCGATGCGAGGCCGGCCCAGTGGGCCTTCCACTTCAGGCCGCCGAGGGTGAGGAACATCACCACGAGTGGCAGGAGCGCCACCAGTGCCGACAGCGCCAGGCTCCCGAGAGGCGCTAGTTCAGGTTGGTACATGTAAGGACTCCGTTGTCGAAACGTCAGTTCGCCGGCCGTCGTTGGCCTGCCGCACCAAGATAACAGGCGACTTCCATCTGGTCAGACCAACCCCGACATAATGTTCCAAATCTCCCGGATTGCCGTCACAATGAGTCATATGACAGTGAGTGTCGGCGGTTTTGATTCCGCCCTTGACTATCTGACGGGTGAGATCCTGGAGGGCAACGTGGCCCCGGGGGAGCGTCTCCCCAACGAGCGTGAACTCGCTTTGCAGCTCGGTGCGAGCCGGTCCGCGGTGCGCGAGGCGATCAAGGTTCTGCAGGCTCAGGGCGTAGTCACGTCCCAGACGGGGCCGCGAGGGGGCACGCGGGTGGCAACGGGCCAGGGCGTCGCGCTCGCTCGCGTGCTGCGCCTCCACGTCGCTCTGGGGGCCATCTCGTTCGACGAGGTGACGTCGACGCGCGTGGTTCTCGAGCGGGCCGCGGCCGAGGCGGCGGCCCACTCCATTGACGACGACGGCGTCAGATTACTGCAGGGGATTGTTGCGGAAATGCAATCCACGGAAGGCGTCGAGGAGTTCAATGAGCTCGACACCCGCTTCCATGTCACCATCGCGCTCCTTGGCGCGAACCGCCTTGTCCGCGACCTGACCATCGCGATCCGGGAGGCGGTGGCGGCACGCATCCTCGAGGGGGAACGCGAGAGCGACTGGGAGCCTCTGCGGACCCGCCTCAACGAGGAACATGCCGGCATCCTCGAGGCGCTGAGGATGCGGGACGGCCGACTGGCGACCGAGCGCTGTGAGGCCCACATCCGCGGGGCTCACCGGGCGATCTTCGGCTGAGCCGGTTCAGATGACCTGACGGAGCAGGCCGCTGTCGACGTCGTAGACGAAGCCTCCGACCTCGGCCTCGCCGCGGATCAGGGGGTGGCTGCGGACCCGGTCGACGTCCTCGTGGAGCCGGCCCATCTGGTCCGGGTTCGCGCCGAAGTCGATCCAGCTGGTGTCCTCCCCGGTGCGCTCGGCGATCCTGCGGCGGATGTCGGCGTCGGTGCCGGAGGCCATGGCGCAGCGGGTGTGCGGCACGATCATGATGCGCGTGACCTGCAGCAGCTGGACGCTCAGCACGCATCCGGTCAGCGTCGAGGTGGTGACGCGACCGCCCGGCGTCCGCAGGATCTTGGCGTCTCCCAGGTGCAGGCCGAGCATCGCGAGCGGCTCGATGCGTGAATCCATGCAGGTGACCATGGCCACGCCGGCCTTGGCGACGCCGTCGAAGAATCCGTCGTGGAAATCGGCGGCGTAGCGCTCGTTTGCCTCAAGCAGGTCGTCAAAGGCCATGGTCAGCTCCCGTCAGTGGTCCTAGAACAGGGACTCTACCGCCGAGGAGTCGCCCCCGCTGGCGTCATCTCGGCCACCCGCATCCGCCGCGGACGGGCCGCCCGGACGCCCGGCGATCATGGTCACCGGCTGGGCCAGCGCGACGCCTGAGCCGTCGCGTCGGGGGTCGGCGGCGGGCAGGTCGACAGCCGAGCCGCTCGCGGCCGCGGCCACCACGGGTCGCGGGCCGACGGCCGCGATGAGCAGCGCACCCTCACCCTTGAGGAACCGGTGGCAGCGCACGCCCCCAGTGGCCCTGCCCTTCGCCGGGTACTCGGCAAGCGGGGTGACCTTGGCCAGGCCCGCCTCGGTGCCGGGCAGGGCGTCGGCTGAACCCGAGACAGTCACGACGTCGTCACTGTCGGCCCGCACGGCTCCGAACCAGATGACGCGCGCGCCGGCGCCGAGCTTGATGCCGGCCACGCCTCCGCCGGCGCGGCCCTGCGGGCGCACCGCGGCGGCGGGGAAACGCAGCAGCTGGGCGTCGCTGGTGACGAAGGCCAGATCTGCGGCCTCGTCGTCGGCCATCGCGCCGACGACCTCGTCTGCGTCATCGAGCCTGATGACGTCCCAGGCGTCCTTGGCAAGCACCTCGTTGTTGACGCGCTTGACGACGCCGAGGCGGGTGCCGAGCACCAGGCCGGGCGCATCCTCGGTGAGCGGCACGAGCCCCAGTGGCCGCTCGTTCTTCGCCAGCGGCCACAGCTCGTGCGCCAGGCTGCCGCCCTGCAGGGACGGCGCGGTGGCCGTCAGCGGGACGGTCGGCAGCTCGATCGCGCGGCAGCGGATCAGGCGCCCGAGGTTGGTGACGACGCCGAACTCTGCCTGGGCCGTGGTGCGGCAGCTGGCCACCACGACGTCATGCCGGGACCGGCCGGACGTGGGCAGCGGGTCCGCGGAGTCGGTGCGCGCGACGAGTCCCGTGCCGCTGAGTAGGACCCAGCAGGGGTCGTCTGGCACCTCGAGTGGGCCGACCGCGGTGGCCGGGGCCCCGCCGGAGGCCAGCAGGATGGTGCGGCGCGGGGTGCCGAACTGCCTGGAGACCTGGGTCAGCTCGTCGCCGACGACCCGGTGCAGCACGGACTCGTCGTCGAGGATCAGGCGCAGGGAGGCGATGGTGGTCGAGAGCTCCTCGGCCTCCTTCTCCAGTTCGATGGTCGAGTAGCGGGTCAGCCTGCGCAGCTGCATGTCGAGGATGTAGTTCGCCTGGATCTCGGTCAGGTCGAAGGCGCCCATCAGGCGCTCGCGCGCCTCGCCGGCGTCGGCGGAGCTGCGGATGATCGCGATGACGTCGTCGATGTCGGCGATGGCCGTGATGAGGCCACGCACGAGGTGCAGCCGGTCCTCGGCCCGGGTCAGCTGGTGGCGGGTTCGCCGGGTGGTGACCTCGAGGCGGTGCGCCAGGTAGACCTCGAGCATCTCCTTGAGCGGCATGGTGCGCGGCTGGCCCTCGACCAGCGCGACCGCGTTGATGGCGAACGTGTCCTCGAGCTTGGTCGCCCGGTAGAGCTGCTGCAGCAGCGCCTCCGGGTTGATGCCGTTCTTGACCTCGATGATCAGCCGGGTGCCGTGCTTGAGGTCGGTGAGGTCCTTGACGTCGGCGATGCCCGTGAGCTTCTTGTCGTCGACGCCCTTCTTGATCTGCTCGATGATCTTCTCCGGACCGACCATGTACGGCAGTTCGGTGACGATGATGCCCATCCGGCGCGGGGACACCTTCTCGATGCGCGTGGTGGCGCGGATCCGGAAGCTGCCCCGGCCCGTCGCGTAGGCGTCGCGGATGCCGTCGAGCCCGACGATCTTGCCTCCCGTCGGGAAGTCGGGGCCGGGGATGTGGCGCATGAGGGCGTCGAGGTCGATGCTCGGGTCCTTCAGCAGCTGCTTCAGGGCCGCCACGACCTCGATGAGGTTGTGGGGTGCGATGTTGGTCGCCATGCCCACCGCGATGCCGGTGGCGCCGTTGACCAGCAGGTTGGGGAAGGCCGCGGGCAGGACGGCCGGTTCGGACTCCTTGCCGTCGTAGTTCGGCTTGAAGTCGACGGTGTCCTGGTCGATGCCCGCCGTCATGGCCAGCGCCGCGGGTCCCATCCGGCACTCGGTGTAGCGCATGGCGGCGGGGCCGGCGTCGAGCGAGCCGAAGTTGCCGTGCCCGTCGACCAGCGGGAGCCGCATCGCCCACGGCTGACCCATGCGCACCAGCGCGTCGTAGATGGCAACGTCGCCGTGCGGGTGGAGAAGGCCCATGACCTGGCCCACCACGCGGGCGCACTTGACGTGGCCCCGGTCGGGGCGGATCCCCATCTCGTCCATCGAGAAGAGGATGCGCCGCTGCACAGGTTTGAGGCCGTCCCGGGCATCCGGGAGTGCCCGGGAGTAGATCACCGAGTAGGCGTACTCGAGGAAGCTGGCCTCCATCTCGGCCGTGACGTCGACGTCGAGGATGTTCTCCTCTTCGAGGGCGTCATCGTCGATCGTGGGCTTCGCCATGCGAGCGGCCTCCTGGTGTCGGTTCAGTTGACGGGTGCGAGGGTGAGGATATCGCGCCGTCAGAGGATCTCTGCCAGCTGGTCGGCGAGGCCGTCCCCGTCGGGTGCCCGGACCTCGGGTGCCTTCTCCGGCTCCCACTGCTTGTCCGAATCGGGGACCTCCATCGGCAGGCCGTGCGCAAGGGCGTGCTCACCGGGAGTGAGCTGGCGGATGGCGCGCGCCCGGACGTGGCGGGGCTGCAGCGCCGCGAACTCCGCGTAGAGGTCCGGATCGTGCTGGCCGTCATCGCCGACGAGCAGCCAGGCGATGTCGGGAAGGTCCCGCGCGAGCTCGCGCAGGCAGCGGCGCTTGTGGTCGACGCCGCTGCGGAACCACCCGGTGTTGGTGGGTCCCCAGTCGGTCAGCAGCATCGCCCCGGCAGGGATGCCGTGGCGGGCGATGAAGCGCGAGATCATGGGGTAGGTGTTCCAGGCGCCCGTGGAGACGTAGATGATGGGCGAGCCGGGGTTCTCGGCGAGCAGCCTCTGATACATGCGCGCCATGCCCGGAACGGCCTGTCGGGCCTGCTCGGTCAGGATCAGCGAGTTCCAGGCGGCGATGAAGAGCCGCGGCAGCCAGGTGGACAGGATCGTATCGTCGATGTCGCTGACGATGCCGAAGGTGACGTCGTCCCCGATGACCTGCACCCGCGCCGTGGCGCTCGCATCGCCTGTGACGAGCTGGACATCGTGCCAGCCGGGCCCGAGTCCGGGGTTGACGATGCGCACGTCGATGTAGCCGCCGCGGTCCGCGGTGACGGGAATGTGCGTGTCGCCGATGACGACGGTCACCTTCGCGCCGACCTTCGCGGCGTTCATGAAGTTACGCCAGCCACGGCGCCACAGCAGGGCGTTGGCCGCCTGGACGATGCCGAGCTCCTGCGACGGGCGCAGCACGACGCGGGCCAGGATGCGCAGCTGCTCGCTGGTCCCGTAGCCGGTGAACGGGATGATCGACTCCTGCCATCCGCGCCGCTCGAGGGCGCGGCCGAGCAGCCCGTTGAAGCGGTCCTCGACACGGGCGGCGATGAAGGGTCGCGATGCCATGGCTCCTAACCTAGTCCAGCCGCGACATGACATGATGGACCGGTGACCCGACCCGACCAGTCCCAGCTGCCCGCTGATCTTGCCGCTGAGATCGCGCAGAGCGGCTTCTATCCGAACCTCGTCGCCGAGTCGGTCGAACTGGGACTCGGCGGCCGCGAGATCCTCGACCACCTCGTGCAGCACGAGGCGACGTTCGCCGGCCGCGAGCTGCACCGTCACATCACCGTCCTGGTCCGCACCGCGACGCAGCTCCTGCTGGTCCACATCGACGAGGGGGAGGGGACCCGCGAGGAGGCCCTTGCCACGACCGAGATCGTCGCGCTGCGGGCGATCGACTCGGTCGTGCTCACCCGCTCGCTCACCGACCCGGAGAACCTCACGGGGCTGAACGAGGCGTGGCTGTCGATCGTGTGGGGTGCCGCCCGGCGCGTCGACCTCGGCCCCGCCGCCTGCGAGGACCCGAGCTGCGAGGCCGACCACGGCTACACCGGAGTCATCCAGCCCGACGACATCACGGTCCGGATGAGCCCCCAGGCCGACGGTGACAACGCCCGCAAGCTGATCGGATTCGGGCTGAGGCTGCAGGGGGCGATCGGCTGATGGGCGGCTCCTTCATCGAGCCCCGCTACGCCGACCACGCGCTGGTCAACGTCCTGGGAAGCGTCCAGGCTCGGCTCACGGGCGCCCACCCCGTGCTGCAGCTCCCGCACGCCTCGCGATACGTGGTGCTGCTCGTCGACGGTCTCGGGTGGCACCAGCTCGCCGCGTTCGCCGACCATGCGGAGACGATGGGCGCCCTGCAGGCAAGGGCCGACCGGCTCACGTGTTCGGTGCCGTCGACCACCGCGACCTCGCTGACCTCGCTGGGCTGCGGAGCGCCGCCGGGAGAGCACGGCGTCGTGGGCTACAGCTTCCGCGAGCCGAGCGTGGACCGCGTCATCAACGCGCTGACCTGGGAGGGCGGGCCGGCCGACGTCGACGCGTTCGCCTCCGTGCCGACCGTCTTCCAGCAGCTGGCGGCCGAGGGCATCGGGTCCGCGACCGTCACGCTCGACAGGTTCTCCGGCAGCGCGCTCACGCGCCTTGCGTTCAGGGGCGCGACCCCGGTCCCCGTCACACGCGAGGGCGACGTCGAGCACGTCGCCGGCCGCATCACCGAGGCGCTGCAGAGCGCCCGGCTGGTGTACGCCTACGAGCGGATGCTCGACCACGACGGCCACGGATTCGGCGTCGGCTCCTGGCAGTGGCTCGACAGGCTCGGCGCCGTCGACGACCTCGTGGACCATCTGATCAGGCAGCTGCCCGACGACGTGTGCCTCCTCGTCACGGGCGACCACGGCATGATCAACGTGCCGGAGAGCTCCCGCATCGTGCTGGAGGACGAACCGAGGCTGGTCGGGCACGACGCGGTGGGCGGCGAGCCGCGTTTCCGCCATGTGTACGGCGACGATGCGCGCGCCCTGGCGGTTGCCTGGCGCTCCTGCCTCGGCGAGCGCGCCCAGGTGCTGCTGCGCGACGAGGCCATCGAGGCAGGCTGGTTCGGGCCGCTGGTCCGCGACCGTAGCCAGGCCCGCATCGGCGACGTCGTGGCGGCGATGACCGAGGACCACGCGGTGATGAGCCGGGCCACCCCCAAGGAGTTCGGTCTGGTCGGGATGCACGGGTCGCTGACCCGCGACGAGATGGAGGTCCCGCTCCTGGTGGCAGGTGGCGTTTCGTGAGTGGGCTGCGGATCGCGCTCATGATCGACGACTTCTTCCCGTCCTCCGGTGGCATCGGACGGTCGGTGCAGACCCAGATCGAGGAACTGACGGCACAGGGCCACCACGTGACGCTGATCGCCCCCGACCGGCACCTGCAGAAGCCGCGGCTGGCCAGGGTCATCGAATGCCCGACGATGTACATCGAGGGCCTGCCCGCGCATCTGAGCATCCTGCACTGCAGCGCCCGCCGGGCGAGGCTGATCACGGACATCGCGGCGTTCGACGTCGTGCACAGCCAGACCGAGCGCGGCGCGCTGATCCTCGGCGCGCGCATCGCACGCCTGCAGGACATCCCGCACCTGCATACATTCCACGCCAACATCGCCGGCACGCACCGCGCCATCAAGGCCGCGGTGTTGGGCACCTGGAGCTATCAGGCGCTCGTCCTACCGCTCCTGCGCCGGGCCACGCCCCTGGAGATCGTCCCTCCGACCAGGCTGCCGTCAGCCAGGCACGAGACGGGGGGCTTCTTCGCCCGCACCGACTGGCGGTCCTTCGCGCGCATCGCGCAACGCGTGGACGCCTACACCGTGCCCAGCCCGTTCATGCGCGGCCTGATCGACGAGGCGGCCGGCTACCCGCTGCCCAGCTACGTGGTCCCCACCGGCTACAACCGCGACCTGCTCGCCGCCATCGGGAGGGCCCGTCGTGAGAGGACCGACGGCCGTGTGCGGTTCCTGTCCATCGGCCGGCTCGCCAAGGAGAAGCGCCTCGACGTGCTCGTGCGGGCCTTCCGACGCGCCGATCTGCCGGACGCGGAACTGGTCATCGTCGGAGACGGCGACCAGCGGGATCTGCTCAAACGGCTCGCGAAGGGCGCGGACAACATCGACTTCCGCGGCCATCTCTCCAGCCTGGACGCGATCGCCTACGAACTCGTCAACGCCGACGCGCTGGCTCTCGGCTCCCACCGCTTCGACTCCCAGGGGCTCGTGATCGCCGAGGCCGTGTCTGCGGGCCTGCCGGTCATGTACTGCGACGACCGGCTCACGGTGGGTCTGTCGCCCGACAGCGCGCTGCTGACCGGCCCGGACGTGGCCTCGATGGCGGAAGGGTTCCGGGTGCTGATGGACCCGGCCCGACGCCGCTCGATGGCCGAGGCGTCGACCTTGTTGCTGCCGGATCTCGCGCCGGAGCGCACAGCGGAGCAGTACGCACAGGCATATCAGGATCTCATCTCACGAAGGGAGCCACGTGGCTGAGCTCGTCTTCCACACCGGCCCGATGGACTGCGGCAAGTCGACACTGGCCCTGCAGCTCGACTACACGCAGTCGAGCCACGGCCGCCGAGGCCGCGTCTTCACGTCGCAGGACCGTTCGGGCAGCGGCGTCATCACGTCGCGGCTCGGCCTCAAGGTCGCCGCGCTGGAGGTGGATGCGGAGTTCGACTTCTGGCGGTACGTGATCGGTGAACTGACCCAGGCGCGCCGCGTCGACTACATCGTGTGCGACGAGGTCCAGTTCTACGCCCCTGAGCAGGTCGACCAGTTGGCCCGGATCGTCGACGAACTCCAGCTGGACGTATACGCGTTCGGCATCCTCGCGGACTTCCGCACGCGCCTGTTCCCCGGATCGCAGCGGCTTGTCGAGCTCGCGGACCGGATGGAGACGCTGCCGATCGGACCGCTCTGCTGGTGCGGCGCGCGGGGTACGCACAACGCGCGCACCGTGGGCGGCCTGATGGTCACCGAGGGCACCCAGGTGGTCGTGGGGGACACGGTCGCGGGGTCTGAGGTCCGCTACGAGGTGCTCTGCAGGGCGCACCACCGTCGCAGGATGACCGCGGTGCGTGCCAAGGCGACACTGAACCCGGAGCCCCTGCCGTTCGATCCGGAGAACTTCTAGCTCAGCTGGTCGGCCCGCCGAACATGATCTCGTCCCAGCTCGGGACCGAGGCGCGGCGCTTGCGGGGGCGGGGGGCCTTCTTCGGCTCGTCGCTGTCCACGAGGGCCTCCTGCGTGGGCTCCTGGTCCACCTCGACCTGCACCGTCGGCTCGTCGGCCTCCGGGTCGTGCCCCGGTGCCGCCTCCACATCGGGCTCCGGCCGGGCAGCGGGCTCGGACCCCGGTGCGGGGGCCTCCTCCTCATCGTCGCCGACGGGGTCGAGGATCCCGGTGTAGATCCGCACCGAGTCCTCGCTGATCCCGCTCAGCATGTCGTAGAGCCGGTCGAGCTGCGAGGTGTCCTCGTTGCCGTCCAGCATCAGCTCCGAGCTTGGCACCTCGTCGCCGGGCGGTTCCGGCTGGGTGACGGCACGCACGAGGGCGAGCTCGTCGTGGAAATCGACGGTGATCTCCTCCTCGGGCCTCGACCCGGCGCGGGACTCCTCGCCGATCATCCAGCGGGCATCCTCGTTGTCGGCGATCGAGAACCGCGCCTTCGGGTCGAAGATGAACTCGGCAGAGCGTGACTCGGGTTCCGGGTCCGCCTGCAGGCGGGCGGCGATACGCCACTTGAGATCCACCTGACGCCAGGCGTCCCACGTGACGGCCTCGGGGTCGATGCCCCTCGACAGGAGGCGTTGGGTGATCAGCTCACCGAGCTTGCGGTGCGAGCCGGTCTCGCCGCGACGGCGGACCGTCGCCGCCTGCGCAGCGCCCGCGATGTGCTCCCGTTCGGCGAGGACGGGCCCTGCGAAGGCCTCGATGCGGGCGGCGTCCATGCCCGACTCCTCGGCGACATCGGCTACCGAGGCGCCCGAGCGGATCCTGGTCTGGATCTCGCGGGGGGTCAGAGCGTTGTCCATGGTTCCTCGTCGGTGGTGATGCTGTGGGTGAGCACAACCTACCAGCGCGGGGCGACCGCGTGCGTCAGCCTCTCCGGGCGCCCCGTTCGGCCGTCGGAAGCTCGCGCGGCACGGTTGGTGCCAGGCTGCCTGTTGAAGTCAACCAGGGATGTGGTACACATATCCGCGTCGCGGCGAAGGAAAGGAAACACACTGGATGGCTACCGACTACGATGCACCTCGTAAGACCGACGAGGAGATGAGCGAGGACTCGCTCGAGGAACTGAAGTCGCGCCGCAACGACAAGAACTCCGGCAAGGTGGACGAGGACGAGGTTGAAGCGGCCGAGTCCTTCGAGCTTCCCGGGGCGGACCTCTCCCATGAGGAGCTGACGGTCCGGGTTCTCCCGCGCCAGGCGAACGAGTTCACCTGCGCCTCGTGCTTCCTCGTGAAGTCGACGAGCCAGCTGGCCGAGACCCGGGGCGGCAAGCAGTACTGCGTGGACTGCGTCTGAGCGACGATCCGACACATGAGACCGGCGGGGCACCTCAGGGTGCCCCGCCGATTCCATGCCCGCTGCGTCAGATGTCCAGCTTGTTGCGCAGCTTGCCGGGCGACGCGTGATTGAAGTTGCGTATCCAGCGGCGCTGTACGAAACGGTTCATGGCCAGTTGCGCGATCCCCACGCCCAGGCCACTCGCGACGGCCCAGATGAGTGCCTGGGTCAGAGGCGTGTCGGGGTCGTTGGGGTCCGGAGGGGTATCGCCCGTGGAGGCGACCCACACCTGCGTCACGACCTTCTGCGCCACGATGGTCGTCACGGCCCCGAGGGCACCGGCGTAGACCTTCCACATCAGCTTCTCTGTCATCGCCATGGGGGCTCCTCTCACGCGTCTTCGATCCGCGTCCCATTATGCACAGAAGGCTAGGCTGGCTACGTGACGTACTCTGAAAGACTCCACGCCCCCTGGACGTGGTGGCTGGTGGGCCTCGGATTCGAGGTGTGTATCGCGGTGGCGGTGCTCGCCTACCTTCCGCTGCCTGCCGGCATCACCGTCTGCGCCCTCTTCCTGGTGGCGGTCATCGCGGGGATCCTGGCCTACGGGAGCATCGTGGTGAGGGTCGACGAGAGCGGCCTCAGCGTCGGCCGGTACCGTCTCGAGTCGCGCTACATCGCCGCGGCAGAGCCCTACGAGGGGGAGGCGGCCCGGGAGGCGCTCGGCCCCGCTGCCGACCCGCGGGCCTTCCTGTTCACGCGACCCTTCATCACCGACGTCGTTCGCATCGATCTCGACGACCTCGCGGATCCGCACCCCTACTGGCTGGTCAGCACGCGCCGACCGAAGGAACTGGCGGCCGCTCTGCGGGCCCTGCCCGCGAAGGAGGTGACCGTGCGATGAGGATCGAGATCGTCGCCGACGACGCGTCCCGCCCGACCTACGCCCGTCCGGGAGACGCCGGCGCTGACCTGCGCGCTACCGAGGACATCGAGCTGGCCCCCGGCGAGCGCCGCCTCGTCGGGACCGGTGTACGGATCGCCATCCCCGAGGGCCACGTGGGCCTCGTGACGCCGCGATCGGGGCTGGCCGCCCGCGTCGGCCTGAGCATCGTCAACTCGCCCGGCGTCATCGACTCGGGTTACCGCGGCGAGATCAAGGTGTGTCTGGTCAACCTGGACCCTCAGACCCCTGTCACGCTCTCTGCGGGGGACCGGGTCGCACAGCTGCTCATCATGCCGTTCGTGACCGCCGACTTCGTGCCCACCGACACCCTCGATGACACACAACGGGGGCAGGGTGGTTATGGTTCTACGGGCGGTTTCACCCGCCCGGACGAAGACGTGAAGGACATGCAGTGATTTTCGGACGCAGGAAGCGCGCAGCCACCGAGACCCCCGACCAGCTCGACGAGGTCCTCGCCGAGGAGGAGGCCGCAACGGGCGAGGCGGAGGCGGAGACCCCGCCCAACCAGGCAGACGACGCCTTGGCAAGGGCTGAGAAGCAGGCCAGCGAGTGGGACGCGGCCTTCGGCCGTGACGAGGGCCCGTTCGACGTCGAGGAGGTCGATCTGGAGGCCGACGCCGACGAGGTGACCCGCATCGACTTCGGCTCGCTGATCGTCACGCCCTTCGAGGGCATGACGATGCAGCTGCAGATGAACCGCCAGACCGAGGCCGTGCAGGCCATCCTCGTCGGGGACGGGGAGTCGGCCCTGGAGCTGTCCGTCTTCGCCGGCCCGGCACGCACCTCGCTCGCCCCCGAGGTCCGCAGCGACATCATCGCCGCCACCGCCAGGCAGAAGGGCCGGGTCCAACTCGCCGAGGGACCCTTCGGCGCCGAACTGCGCCGGATGCTCCCCGTGAAAGACGCGGAGGGCAAGCAGGGCATGCACGTGTCGCGGACCTGGCTCGTGCCCGGCCCCGGCTGGCTGCTGCGCGGCGTCGTCATGGGCAGGGCCACGCTGGAGACGACCAACGAGGACGCCCAGCTCAAGCTCACCGAGTTCTTCAGCAACGTCGTGGTGCGGCGCGACGGCCGGCCCCAGGCGCCCGGCAGCCTGCTGCCGCTCGTCGTCCCTCAGAAGCCCTCCGAGGACTGAGCGATGCCTGAGAAGACCTTCTCCGAGAAGGTGCGTCGGGTCTTCGCACCCGAGGAGGAACTGGAGGCCGAGGAACTGCGCGAGCAGGCCGCCGACTGCGGCGCCCAACAGCTCACAGACTGCTCCCCGCGATCGCACGTGACGATCCGGGGCACCGTCGTCTCCGTCACCTCCGACGCCGACAACGGGTGGCTCGAGGCCGAGGTCACCGACGGCACCGCGCATGTCCGTCTCGTCTGGATGGGTCGCAGCCGCATCGAGTGCCTGCTGCCCGGCCGCAACGTGCTGGTCCACGGCCGGCTGGCGGTCGATCACAAGGCCTATGTGATCTACAACCCGGACTTCGAGATCGTCCCCTGAGCGGAGTCCCGCTCAGCCCTCCGGATCCTCGTTGGCGAGCATTTCCGCCAGGTCGGCCTCCGCGTCCTGCGTGACGATGAAGAGCATCTCGTCCTCACCCTCGAATGCGCGGTCGCGCTCCGGCGTGAGCGGCGCCCCGTCGCGGATGATCGCGACCAGCACCGCATCGCCGGGGAAGGACACGTCTCGGACCCGGCGCCCGACGAGCGTCGAGTCGTCCGGCAGCGTGAACTCCGACAGGTGCGCGGTCGACCTCTTGAACGTCAGCAGGCGGATGAGGTCGCCCGTCGAGACGGCCTCCTCCACCAGCGCTGAGAGCAGCCGCGGGGTGGACACCGAGACGTCGACGCCCCACTGCGCGTCGAACATCCACTCGTTGCCGGGATGGTTCACGCGGCCGACGGTGCGCGGGACCCCGAATTCGGTCTTGGCGAGCAGCGAGAAGACCAGGTTCGACTTGTCGTCACCGGTGGCGGCGATGGCCACGTCGTAGGTGTCGAGCTCGGCCTCCTCCAGGGACTGCAACTCGCAGGCGTCGGCGTGCTGCCAGGTCCCCCCGGGCACCGAGTCCGGCTTGATGGCCGCCGATTCCTTCTCGATCAGCAGGACCTTGTGCCCGTTGGCGATGAGCTCGCGGGCGATGGAACGCCCGACGTTGCCGGCCCCGGCGATTGCGACTCGCATCTTCGACTTCTCCTTGTTACGGCTTCACCGGCGGGTGGGCGAAGAGCGACTCGACCTCGTCGGTGCGCTCCACCATGCATGCGACGTAGATGAGGTCGCCGTCCTGGTAGATGGTGTCCCGGTCGGGCACGATGCCGCGACCCACGCGCAGCACGAAGGGGATGGGGCAGTTGGCGTGGTTCGACAGGTCACGGATCTTGTGACCGACCCACCCGCTGTGCACGCGCACCTGCAGGAGCCGGGCGTCGCCGGTGGGATCGCGCCAGACCGGCTCGCTGCCCTCGGGAAGCAGCCGACGCAGCACCTGCATCACGGTCCACCGCACGGTCGCGACGGTGGGGATGCCCAGGCGCTCGTAGACGGCGGCGCGGCCCTGGTCGTAGATGCGGGCCACCACGTTCTCCACGTGGTAGATCTCGCGGACGACGCGGGCGGCCAGGATGTTGGAGTTGTCGCCGCTCGATACGGCGGCGAAACCGTCGGCCTTGCGGATGCCCGCCGCCTCGAGGACCTCGCGGTCGAAACCGACACCCTTGACCGTCACGCCCTTGAACTCGGGGCCGAGTCGGCGGAAGGCGTCGACGTTCGAGTCGATGACCGCGACGCTGTGGCCCCTCTTCTCGAGGCCTGTCGCGAGCATGGCGCCTACCCGCCCACAGCCCATGATGACGATGTGCACGCTGGGTCCTCCTTGGGGTCCAACAGAAGATAGCAGGATCGTCCGCGTCAGCGTCGCCGGGCGCCGATAGGGCGGGACCCGACCTGACAACGCACTGCCCAGGGTCTACCGTAACCGGGTGAGTGTTCTCTCGGGCGTCAAGCGCCTCCTTGTCGGGCGTCGTCTCGCGTCCAATCAGATGGGCGAGACCCTGCTCCCCAAGCGCCTCGCGCTACCCGTGTTCGCATCGGATGCGCTGAGCTCCGTGGCCTATGCCCCCGATGAGATCCTCATCACGCTCTCCCTGGCGGGCATGGCGGGCTTCATGTTCTCGTGGCCCATCGGCCTGATGGTCGGCATCGTCGTCGCCGTGGTGGTGATGTCCTATCGGCAGACCGTCTACGCCTACCCCAACGGCGGTGGCGACTACGAGGTGGCCAAGGAGAACCTGGGCCGCCACGCCGGCCTGACTGTGGCCTCCGCGCTGCTGGTCGACTACGTGCTCACCGTGGCCGTCTCGGTCTCCTCCGGCGTGATCAACGCCAAGGCGATGTTCCCGTTCCTCGAGGGGCACGAGGCCTGGACCGCCGTCGGCGTGATCGTGCTGCTCACCATCGTGAACCTCCGCGGCGTCCGGGACTCCGGCGGCGCGTTCGCGATCCCCACCTACGTCTTCATGATCTCGATGCTCCTGATGATCTTCATCGGGCTGTTCCGGATCTTCGTGCTGGGCCACGAGTTGCTCAGCGAGACGGCCAACCTCGAGGTCGTGCGGCCGGACGGGTCGGGCGACCTGGTCGGCTGGGCGCTGATCGCGATCCTGGCACGCGCGTTCTCGTCCGGCTGTGCCGCGCTCACGGGTGTCGAGGCCATCAGCAACGGCGTGCCGGCCTTCAAGCCGCCCAAGAGCCGCAACGCGTCGACCGTGCTCGGGGCGCTCGGCCTGATCGCCATCACGATGCTGCTCGGCATCATCGCCCTGGCGAACCTCACGAAGGTGCACCTGATCGACGAGTTGACGGGCACGCACTACATCAACGAGGCGGGTGAGACCATCCACACGGCGGCCACGACCGTCGTCGGCCAGCTCGCCGCCGTCGTGTTCTCCGACTGGTTCCAGCCCGGCTTCTACATCATGGTCGCCGCGACGATGCTGATCCTGTTCCTGGCCGCGAACACCGCCTTCAACGGGTTCCCGGCCCTGGCGTCGATCCTCGCGCGCGACTCCTACCTGCCGGTCCAGCTCCACACCCGCGGCGACCGTCTGGCGTTCTCCAACGGCATCCTGATGCTGTCTGTCGCCGCGATCGTGCTGGTGCTCGCGTTCAATGCCTCGGTCACCGCGCTGATCCAGCTGTACGTGGTGGGGGTGTTCATCTCCTTCACCCTCGGCCAGATCGGCATGGTCCGGCACTGGACGGGGACGCTGCGCACCGAGCGTGACCCTGCCGTGCGCCGTCGACAGCAGCGGTCCCGCGTCATCAACATCGTCGGCGCGACCATGACCGGGGTCGTCCTGATCGTCGTCCTGATCTCCAAGTTCACGCACGGCGCGTACCTCGCGCTCGTCGCCATGGGGCTGATGTACGTGCTGATGCTGGGGATCTCGAACCACTACCGCGCCGTGGCGGAGGAGGTGAAGCTCACGCCGGAGTCGGACAGGGCACTGCCGAGCCGCGTGCGCGCCGTCATTCTGGCGCAGAACGTCAATCTGCCGGCCATCAAGGCCATCGCCTTCGCGCGCGCCACGCGCCCCACCACCCTGACGGCGGTCTGCGTTGCGATCGACGATGACCAGGTCGAGACGATCCTCGACGAGTGGGAGGCCGAGGACTTCGGCATCCCACTCAAGGTGATCGCGTCCCCCTACCGGGAGGTCACGGGGCCGTTCCTCAAGTTCGTCAGTCAGCTGCGCACCGAGAATCCGCGTGACGTCGTGAGCGTGTTCATCCCCGAGTACGTCGTCGGGCACTGGTGGGAGCAGGTGCTCCACAACCAGACGGCGCTCATGATCCGCACGCGCCTGCACTTCATGCAGGGCGTCATGGTCACGTCCGTGCCCTACCAGCTGGAGAGCTCCGACCGTCGCAGGGACCGTGCCCGGACGCTCACCGAGAACCAGGTGCGCCGGTGACCGTGGAGCTTGAGCTCGAGCGCGTCGCCCACGGCGGCTTCGTCGTCGGGCGGGCCGACGGCAAGGTCGTGTTCACCGTCGGCGGTCTGCCGGGCGAGCGCGTGATCGTCGACATCACGGAACGGGGCTCGCGCTTCGACCGCGGACAGGTGGTCGAGGTGCTGGACCCCGCACCCGGCCGCGTCGCCGACGGCTGGCCCGTGCCGCCCGAATGCGTCGGCACCGACTGGTTCTACGCGGACCGGGCCACACAGCTCGACCTGAAGACGGAAGTCGTCGCCGAGCAGCTCCGGCGGCTGGCCGGAATCGAGTGGGACGGGCGGGTCGAGGCCACCCGGGGCGGGCTGACGCACTGGCGCACCCGCATGCGCTACGCGATCGACGACGTCGGCCGGGTCGGGCTCCGGGCCCACCGGTCGCACCAGGTCGTCGCACTGCCGCCCGAGGGTTCCGTGCTCGCCGTGCCGCACCCGCTCGACCCCGTCGCCGCGGTGGGCCGCCCCGGCGACGAGGTGATCGTCGCGATCTCCGGCGACGGGCTCACCTGCTCCGGGCCCCGCCGCGCCACCGGCCCCGATCCGGTGCACCAGAGCGTGCTCGGCAGGACCTTCGAGGTCTCCGCGCGCGGCTTCTGGCAGGTCCACACGCACGCGGCTGAGACGCTCAGCCGCGTGGTGCTCCACGCGCTCGACCCGCAGCCGGGGGAGCGGGCGCTCGACCTGTACTGCGGCGTCGGCCTGTTCGCCGGTGCACTCGCGGACCGTGGCTGCGAGGTGATGGGGCTGGAGTACGGCCGCGACGCGGTGGCCCACGCCCGCCGCAACGTGCCCGACGGCCAGTTCCACGTCACCGACCTCGGCCGCGACGTCCGCGACATCCCCGACGAGGCGGACCTCGTCGTGCTCGACCCGCCCCGCAAGGGCGCCGGCGCGCGCGTGGTGCGGGCCGTCGCGGAGGCCGACCCGCGCGCCGTCGCCTACGTCGCCTGCGACCCTGCCGCCCTGGCGCGCGACCTGGCGACCTTCGAGGCCGCCGGCTACCGGCCCGACTGGATCCGCGGCTTCGACCTGTTCCCCATGACGCATCACGTCGAGTGCGTCGCCCTGCTGACCCGCCCCTGACCTGGCCCGCCCCTGCGCGTCTGCGGGGGAGGTGCGGCGACGGGAAAATGCCAAGGCCAAGCTAGCGAAAATGGCTGGCCGCCGCGCCCCGGGATCTCGCCGTGGTAAGGGGCAATGCCCTTCCTGAGCCATCCTGAGCGAACTCCCGCCGACGGGGTCCCGACTGCCTAGGATGGCGTATAGGTGCGGCGACGCCGACCTTCACTCTGCGTGGTATCTTGATGTCAAGATAACTTCGTGGATCGCTGACGATGAGGAGAACGATGAGCGTCAACAGTTTCGGGGCACGGTCGAGCATCGACGTGGACGGCACCCAGTACGAGATCTTCCGCCTGGATGCGGTCGAGGGTTCCGGGAAGCTGCCCTTCAGCCTCAAGGTGCTGCTGGAGAACCTGCTGCGCACCGAGGACGGCGCGAACATCACGGCCGATGACATCTCCTTCCTCGGCAACTGGGACCCGACGGCGGAGCCTGACCACGAGATCCAGTTCACCCCGGCGCGCGTCGTCATGCAGGACTTCACCGGCGTGCCGTGTGTGGTCGACCTCGCGACGATGCGCGAGGCCGTGTCTGCGCTGGGCGGCGACCCGACCAAGGTCAACCCGCTCTCGCCGGCCGAGATGGTTATCGACCACTCCGTCATCGCCGAGGTGTTCGGCATCTCGTCGGCCTTCGAACAGAACACCGACATCGAGTACCAGCGCAACCGCGAGCGCTACCAGTTCCTCCGCTGGGGCCAGACCGCCTTCGACAACTTCAAGGTCGTCCCCCCGGGCACCGGCATCGTGCACCAGGTCAACATCGAACACCTCGCACGCGTGGTGTTCCCCCGCACCGTCGACGGTGTGCTGCAGGCGTACCCCGACACCTGCGTCGGCACCGACTCGCACACCACGATGGTCAACGGTCTCGGCGTCGTCGGCTGGGGCGTCGGCGGCATCGAGGCCGAGGCCGCCATGCTCGGCCAGCCCGTCTCGATGCTCATCCCGCGCGTCGTCGGCTTCAAGCTGAGCGGCAAGCTCAACGAGGGCACCACCGCCACCGACCTAGTGCTCACGATCACCGAGATGCTGCGCAGGCACAAAGTCGTCGGCAAGTTCGTCGAGTTCTACGGTGAGGGCGTCACCGCCGTCCCGCTCGCCAACCGCGCCACCATCGGCAACATGAGCCCCGAGTACGGCTCGACCATCGCGATCTTCCCGATCGATGACAAGACCATCGACTACATGCGGCTGACCGGCCGCGACGAGCACCAGCTCGCGCTGGTCGAGGCCTACGCCAAGGCCCAGGGCCTGTGGCACGACCCGGCGCACGAGCCCGTCTACTCCGAGTACATCGAGCTGGACCTCGGCTCGGTCGTCCCGTCGATCGCCGGTCCGAAGCGACCGCAGGACCGCATCCTGCTCAGCGAGGCCAAGGAGAACTTCGAGGCCAACGTCCCGACCTACACCTCCGACCCCGACAAGGTCGTGCCCGTCACGCTGGCCGACGGCACCTCGTTCGAGCTCGGAAACGGCGCTGTCACCGTCGCGTCCATCACCTCGTGCACCAACACCTCCAACCCGAGTGTCATGATCGGCGCGGCGCTGGTCGCGAAGAAGGCGGTCGAGAAGGGCCTGACCCGCAAGCCGTGGGTCAAGACGTCGCTGGCCCCCGGATCCCAGGTCGTCACGGACTACTACGACAAGGCCGGCCTCACGCAGTACCTCGACGCCATCGGCTTCAACCTCGTCGGCTACGGCTGCGTCACCTGCATCGGCAACACCGGCCCGCTGATCCCCGAGATCTCCAAGGCCGTCAACGACGAGGACCTCGCCGTCGCCGCGGTCCTGTCCGGCAACCGCAACTTCGAGGGTCGCATCAGCCCCGACGTGAAGATGAACTACCTCGCCTCGCCGATGCTCGTGATCGCCTACGCGCTGGCCGGCACGATGGACATCGACCTGCTCAACGACCCGATCGGCACCGCCACGGACGGCTCGGAGGTCTTCCTGGCCGACATCTGGCCGTCGCAGGCCGAGATCGAGGAGGTCATCGGCACCTCGATCAACTCCGAGATGTTCGCGGAGCGCTACGCCGACGTGTTCCGCGGCGACGAGCGGTGGCGCTCGCTGCCGACCCCCGAGGGCAACACGTTCTCCTGGGATGACGACTCGACCTATGTCCGCAAGGGCCCGTACTTCGAGGGCATGCCCGCCACCCCGGACCCCGTCACGGACATCTCCGGCGCGCGCGTGCTGCTGAAGCTCGGCGACTCCGTCACCACGGACCACATCTCCCCGGCGGGCAACATCAAGCCCGACTCGCCGGCGGGGAAGTACCTCTCGGAGCACGGCATCGAGCGTCGCGACTTCAACTCCTACGGCTCCCGTCGCGGCAACCACGAGGTGATGATCCGCGGCACCTTCGCCAACATCCGCCTGCGCAACCAGATCGCCCCCGGCACCGAGGGCGGCTTCACGCGCGACTTCACGCAGGCCGACGGGCCGGTCACCACCGTGTTCGAGGCATCCGAGGCCTATGCGGCCGAGGGCACCCCCCTGGTGGTCCTCGCGGGCAAGGAGTACGGCTCCGGGTCCTCGCGCGACTGGGCGGCCAAGGGCACCGCACTGCTGGGCGTCCGCGTCGTCATCGCCGAGAGCTACGAGCGTATCCACCGCTCGAACCTCATCGGCATGGGCGTCCTGCCGCTGCAGTTCCCCGAGGGCCAGTCGGCCGCCTCGCTCGGTCTGACCGGCGAGGAGACCTTCTCGGTCGCCGGTGTGACTGAGCTCAACGACGGCGTGACGCCGAAGACGATGAAGGTCACCGCGGTGGCCCCCGACGGTACCCTGACCACGTTCGACGCGGTCGTGCGCATCGACACCCCCGGGGAGCGCGGCTACTACGTCAACGGAGGCATCATGCAGTACGTGCTGCGGAACCTGGCCGCGGCCGCCTGACCCGCCAACCGACCTCGACGGGGTCGCGTCCCTTCCCGGACGCGGCCCCGTCGCCGCGTCTGGATTCTGTCGGCCCCCGGGTGTTCAATGGAACACATGTTCGATGAAGAAGATGTGATCCGCGTCTACGTGCCGCCCGGCTGGCCGGGATCGGTCCGCCCGCCAGGCTCGCCCGGGTGGCAGTCCAGCGCCGAGAGCTTCCTGCTCGACTCCTGCCCGGCCGAGTACCGCGGCTACCCGGTGCTGCGTCGCCATCCCGTGGTGCTGGCCCGGCTGGCGAAGGAGTTCCTCGCGTCGCAGCTGGCGGCCACCCGTTCCGCGCTGGCGGGGGTGCGCACGTCGCTCACCGGGCTGGTCGACACCGGCACGGTCGATCAGACGGCCGCCGTGCTGCAGCAGGAGGAGGCGCGCCTGGTGCGGGTCGCCAGGGGAGTGGATCTGGTGGATCAGGCGCTGCGCGACGTCCGGTTCGTGCCTCGACTGTGAGCCGTCGCGGTCCGGGGCGATGGGGCGCGGCGTCAACCGGCCGGTTCGCTTGGCCGTAAGATGACACCTATGTCGTTGTTGGAGTCGATCAGCAGTCCCCGTGACCTGCGGGCGCTGTCCCGGCGTCAGCTGGAACAGCTCGCCGACGAGATCCGCTCCTTCCTGATCACCAAGGTCAGCCGGACGGGAGGGCACCTCGGGCCCAACCTCGGTGTCGTCGAGCTGACCATGGCCATCCACAAGGTGTTCGACTCACCGCGCGACCCGATCATCTTCGACACCGGTCACCAGAGCTACGTCCACAAGATCCTCACCGGGCGCGCCTCGCAGTTCGACCACCTGCGTCAGCGTGGCGGCCTGTCGGGTTATCCCGAGCCGGCTGAGTCGGAGCACGACTGGGTGGCAAACTCCCACGCATCCACCGCGCTGAGCTGGGCGGAAGGCATGGCCAAGGGGTTCAGGCTGAGCGGCGAGGAACGCACGGTCGTCGCGGTCGTGGGCGACGGTGCCCTGACCGGTGGCATGGCCTGGGAGGCGCTCAACGACATCGCCGACAACGACGACCTGAGGCTCGTCATCATCGTCAACGATAACGGTCGCTCCTACACGCCGACGGTGGGCGGGCTGGCGAACCACCTGGCAGGCCTGCGCACCGACCATCGCTACGAGCAGACGCTGTCACTCATCAAACGTTCGGTGATGCGGATGCCGATCTTCGGCCGCCCCGTCTACGACCTGATGCACGGGTTCAAGACGGGTGTGAAGGACGTCCTGGCGCCGCAGTCGATGTTCTCCGATCTGGGCATCAAGTACACCGGCCCCATCGACGGGCATGACATCACGGCGCTCACGAACCACCTCGAGCAGGCCAGGCAGTATCCCGGTCCGGTCATCGTGCACTGCGTCACCCGCAAGGGGCGCGGGTTCCTTGCCGCGGAGCAGAACGAGGAGGACCGCTTCCACGCGGTCGGCAAGATCAACGAGTTCACCGGCGAGCCGCTGTCAGCCTCCGTGCAGGCCACCTGGACCGACGCGTTCGCCGAGGCCATGGTGCGGCTCGGTCAGCGGCGTCGCGACGTCGTCGCCATCACCGCGGCCATGCTGAACCCCGTCGGGCTGGGCCGCTTCGCGGCGGCCTTCCCTGAGCGCATCTTCGACGTCGGCATCGCCGAGCAGCACGCCATCACGTCGGCCGCAGGCATGGCCAGGACGGGGCTGCACCCCGTCGTCGCGCTGTACGCCACCTTCCTCAACCGCGCCTTCGACCAGGTGCTGATGGACGCCGCGCTGCACCGGGTCGGCATCACCATCGCACTCGACCGCGCCGGCGTCACCGGCTCCGACGGCCCCAGCCACAACGGGATGTGGGACATGGCGATGCTCGGCATCGTGCCGGGGCTGCAGCTCGCGGCCCCTCGCGACCAGGCCCGCCTCGTCGACGCACTCGACCGCGCGGTCGACGTCGACGACGCCGTGACGGTCGTGCGCTACTCCAAGGAACGCCTCCCCGACGAGCTGCCGGCCGTCGCCCATCACGGGGAGGCGCCTGACCGCGTCGACGTTCTGCACCACGGTGAGGACGCGACGGTCCTCATCGTCGCCATCGGGCAGTTCGCCGGGCTCGGGCTGGCTGTGGCCGACAGGCTCTGCAGCCAGGGCATCACCGCCACGGTCGTCGACCCGCTCTGGGCGCTGCCCGTCAGCGGCACCCTGGTCGGGCTCGCGTCGTCCCACGACCTGGTCGTCACGCTCGAGGACGGGCTGGTCGACGGCGGCGTCGGGGAGCGCGTGGAGGCGGCTCTGCACAGGATCGGCGCCCCGAGCCGGGTGCTGGCCTTCGGCGTGCCGAAGCAGTTCCTCAGTCAGGGCTCCCGCGATGAGGTCCTGGACGAGATCGGCCTGACGGCGCCGAAGATCACCCTCACGGTGCTCGACGCCGTCCTCGGTGCCGACGACGCCAGCGACGTCTCCCGGCAGCGCTCGGCCTGACGGGCCCGTAGGTCAGGCGCCGAGCGCCTGATCGATCAACGGTGCGAGGAACTCCACCTGCCAGGGGCGGGCGCCCAGCCGTGTCAGGTCGTCGGCGCTCGGATGCACCTCGGTGAAGAGGGCCTCCTGCAGCACCTGCGGGGGAGCGATCAGGCTCGCCTGCAGGCCACCGAGATCGCAGGCCAGCTCCTCGACCAGCGGCCGGACCAGCGACCATCGCCGGGCGGCGTCCGGATTGATCCGCTCCCAGGTCCTGGGCTGCGGGATGCCCGTCGTCCTGACCCGACGCGGAGGATACGTCGACTCGGGAGCGTCGCGCAGGTCGTCGAGTGCGCGGAGCCAGTCGTTCATCCACCTGGCGCCCGGTGTCCCGGCGAAGGCGGAGACCCGGCGCAGCGACTCGCGCGTCGGGATCTCGTCGCGCGAGCGGGAGGCCGCCTCGATGATCGCGGAGTCCGGGAGGATCCAGCCCGGGGGACGGTCTCGCCGCTGCGCGATCGCGTCCCGTGCCTCCCACAGGGCCCGGGCGACCGCCAGCTGTCGGACGGTCTTGAGCGTGGTGATCTCCTTGAGGCGACGCCAGGGATCGACGCGCGGGACCGGAGGGGCGGTGTAGCGTACGAGCTCCTCGGCGCTCTCCTGCAGCGCCCACTCGAGGCGCCCCGTCGTTTCGAGCTGCGTCGAAAGAGCCTCGGCCAGCTCGAGCAGGTAGTCGACGTCGAGGGCGGCGTAGATGAGCCACGACTCCGGCAGCGGTCGCCTCGACCAGTTGTCGGCAGAGTGGGCCTTCCGGAGCTGGATGCCGAGCTCCCCCTCGAGCAGCGGGCCGAGGCCGGCCCCGGGTTTGCCGAGGAGGCGGGCGGCGAGTTCGGTGTCGAAGACGCTGGGAGGCACGATGCCGAGTTCCGTCATGCACGGCAGGTCCTGGCTGGCCGCGTGGATCAGCCAGGTGGCGTCGCGGCAGACGGTGACGAGGTCGGAGAGGTCGGTGCGGGTGCCCTCGAAGGCGACGGGGTCGATCAGCCAGGTGCCCGCCCCCGCACGGCGGATCTGCAGAAGATAGGCCTTGGGCCAGTAGCGGTGGCCGTGGGCGCGTTCGGTGTCGAACGCGACGGGGCCCGTCGCGTCGGCCAGCGAGACGAGGCACCGGTCGAAGTCGGCGGCAGTCGAGACGACGGGCCGCAGAGGCTCGCGGGAGGATTCGATGTAGCTCATGAGCGTCGCCCCGTCGGGAAGGCCGCGATGTCGGGCGGCAGCGGTGGTTCGCCGGCGACCATCAGCAGAAGCTCCTGCCAGGCCTCCAGGTGCGGTGTGAGAGGGCGACTCGGATCGAGTCCCGGCGTCCAGGAACTGCGCAGCTCGACCTCGGCCCGGTCGGCGTCGGTCATCTCGCCGAACCCACGGCCGTACGACGCGGTGACGGTGCCGGCCAACGCATCGGCCGAGCAGTCGTGCGTCTGCAGGGCGTCGGTGAACCACGACCAGGCGACGTCGGGCAGCAGAGGGTCCACGACCATCTCGAGGTCGACCTCGGCACGGACATAGGTGACGAGTCGGAACGTGCCTCCCCATGCCTGGTTGCCGAGCGGGTCATGCAACAGGATGAGCCGCCCGGTGGCCAGTGGATCGTCCGGCCCGGTGAGCTCGCCGGCGATCGCGACGGAGTGGGGCGCGATGCGCTGCGGAGAGCCGATCTCGTCGATGCGGAGGTCGCCTCGCCAGTGCATGTCCCGCAGCTCGGTGAGAGCGCGGGCGAAGCCCTCGGGGACGAGGCTTGTCACGTTGGCTGCCACACAGGAAGACTAGGGCCGGGCGGCCGGGATCGACGGTGGACGCGCCGGTCAGTCGCGCCGAAGGCGTAGCGACACGGAGTTGATGCAGTACCTCAGATCGGTGGGGGTCTCGTAGCCCTCGCCCTCGAAGACGTGACCGAGGTGGGAGTCGCAGGCGGCGCAGCGGACCTCTGTGCGCACGCGGCCGGGTAGCGAGTCGTCGCGCAGGTAGCGGACGCGGTCCTCGGCGAGCGGCGCAAAGAAGCTCGGCCAACCGCAGTGCGACGCGAACTTCGTGGTGCTGCGGAACAGCTCCGCACCGCAGGCTCGGCATTCGTAGACGCCCTCGTCGACGGTGTCGGTGTACTCACCCGTGAACGGCGCCTCGGTGCCGCCCTGGCGGAGCACCTGGTACTCGAGCTGGCTCAGCTGCTCACGCCACTGACTGTCCGGCCTGGTGAGCTTCGGCATGTACTCCTCGGTCATGCCCGCGATCGTAGCTCGCCGGGCAACCGGACCAGGCTCACGCGTCCTCGTCGTCGTCCGACTCGAGCGGAAGCTGCGTCGGGGTTCCGTCGAGCAGCTCCATGGCGCCGAACGCGTACCGTGCCAGGATCAGCAGCCTCAGCTGCTCGGAATCGCCGATGGGTGCGGTCACCGCGATCGCGCCGGCACGGGCGCCCGCGTGGGCCATCGTGTGGTACTGCACCGTGGGTGTGAGGTACATGGCTGCCACGGTGATGTGCCGGCGGCCCTGGGCGCGCAGCGACGCAACCGCCGTCGCGGTCGCTCGACCGTCACCGTCGTCGGTGGCCAGCTGCACGGGCAGGCGGTGATGCGCGGCCCACTGCCGTGCGCGGCGGCCGAGCAGGGACGTGCCGCGCAGGTCTCCGTGGGCCGGGGCCGCGAGCACGAGCCCGTCGATCTCGAGCGCCCCGTTGCGGTGCAGCGCCTCCCGCACCCGCCCGTCCAGGATGTTCAGGAGTTCGCTGGTCGGCCCGATGGGGCGTGACACGGCCACCCGGATGTCAGGGGAGTGAGCGAGCGTGGCGAGTCGTTCGTCGTGGCTGGCCGCCGACACGAGATCGAGCGGGACGAGGACCGCCTCGGCGACGTCGCGGCTCGCCAGGCCCGCAAGGATGTCGGAGATGTTGGGCTCGCCGTCGACACGCCCGATGTGTACCTTCAGGTCTCGGCGCGCATGGCGCAGCGACGTGACGATGGTGGAGAGGGTCTCTGCGACGCCGGGCTCCTCAGGGCCGGAGGTCACGAGCACGATGGCAGGTGCTGTCATGGCCTCGCTTTCCGACGTACCCGCGCACCGTTGCACGCGGCGGGGTAGTGGGTTCCGTCAGGAACCAGCGTGGGCGATGGCGGTTTCGAACCGCCGACCTCTTCGGTGTGAACGAAGCGCGCTACCACTGCGCCAATCGCCCCAGCGAGAAGGGAGTCTAGTGCAACCTTGTCCGGATTGCGAACCGGTGATCTCGACCGTGGCGAAGGGGTGACAATGCCGCCCCGTCGTCGAGCCCGGGCACCCTCTCCCGCGTCGCCTCTCCTGCGTCGCCTCTCCTGCGTCGCCCTCCCAAGGACGCCCCTCCTGCGTCGGCCTTCCCAAGGACGCCAACGAAATCAACGGACGCCAACGCTATTCACGCAAATATCGTTGGCGGCGGTGAACTTCGTTGGCGACTGGGGAATCTCGTTGGCGTCTGCGGGTGGAGGAGGGGCGCCTGGGGCGAGCTGAGGGGTGGAAGGTGGCGGCCCGGCGGCGAGGCGACACGCCGGGGCACGACCGTTCTTGAGAGCGCTGAACTCGCTGTTGACAAGGTGTGATGGTCTGGTCGTGGGGGGCGGGTGCCACGGTCCACCCACCCCGATTTGTCATCCCCGGCACGGGTGGTCTAGTGTTTTCCATGCGCCGAACGGAGCAGGCCAAGGGCCGGTAGCGAAGTTCAGGGCAATGCGGACGTGGCTCAGTTGGTAGAGCATCACCTTGCCAAGGTGAGGGTCGCGAGTTCGAATCTCGTCGTCCGCTCGGAGATCAAGTCTCTCCCCCCACTCCGGGAGGGTGAACCTCCATCCCGGTGGAGTGGCCGAGAGGCGAGGCAACGGACTGCAAATCCGTGTACACGGGTTCAAATCCCGTCTCCACCTCGGGCGGTTGGCGCAGTGGTAGCGCGCTTCCTTGACACGGAAGAGGTCGCCAGTTCAAACCTGGCATCGCCCACCGACGATGAACCCCCAGCTCAGCTGGGGGTTCTTTCGTTCCCCGTCCCGGCCTCCGTGCGGCACATCTCGCAGTCGTGGTTGTCCGTTCTCCAGATGCTCGCCTCTGTCGCCTCGGACACGGTCAGGACTGACCGGGAGCGGCACGGTAGCGTGCCGGCATGGCACGAGTAGCGGCGCACCCCGTGGGGCTGGTCCTCATCGCGATCGCGTCCGTGCAGTTCGGGGCCGCGCTGGCCAAGGGTGTCTTCGACGAGGCCTCGCCCTGGACGCTGGCCTTCCTCCGGGCCGCGGTCGCCAGCGTCGTGCTGCTCGCCATCGCCCGGCCCCGCCTCCGCGGCCGCACTGCGCGGGACTGGCTGCTCGTCGTCGCCTACGGGCTGTCCCTCTCGGGGATGAATCTGGCGATCTACCTGAGCTTCGAGAGGATTCCGATCGGCGTCGCGGTCACGCTGGAGTTCATCGGCCCCCTCGCGCTGGCGGTGATCGGATCCCGACGACTGATCGATCTTCTGTGGGTCGCTCTGGCGGCGGGCGGGGTCGTGCTGCTCGGGGCCTTCGGAGCGGAACTGGACCCCGTCGGCGTCGCGTTCGCGTTCCTCGCGGGGGTGCTGTGGGCCTGCTACATCGCGCTGGCCGGGCCGCTGGGCACCCGGTGGGCCGGGGTGGAGGGGCTGGCGGTCGGCAGCAGCCTGGGTGCGCTGACACTCGCCGGCCCCGTACTCGCGATGGGCGGCGTCGGGCTGGGCAGCGCTCACGTGCTGTTGGTGGGAGCCGCGGTCGCGCTGCTCAGCAGCGTCGTGCCCTACGCCCTGGAGCTCAACGCGAGGCGCACGATCCGGGCGTCGACATTCTCGATCCTCATGAGCCTCGAGCCGGCGGCCGCCGCCGTGTTCGCGTGGCTGGTGCTCGGTGAGGTGCTGGGATATACAGAACTGACGGCGATGGCCGCCGTCGTCGCGGCATCGGTGGGAGCGGTACGGACGGCCGGGAGGAGAGGTCATGGCACGCAGGCAGCAGGGGACGCCGGCGCTCAAGGCGCTTGAGGCGGCCGGCGTCGAATTCGTCACACACGAGTACGAACACGACCCCCGGGCCGACAGCTTCGGCCTCGAGGCCGCCGAGGCGCTCGGATTCCCCGCGGCCCGCGTGTTCAAGACGCTGCTCGCGACGAACGGCCAGGCGCTGGTGGTCGGCGTCGTGCCGGTCACGGGCAGGCTCAACCTCAAGTCGCTGGCGCACGCGGCGGGACACAAGAAGCTCGAGATGGCCGACCCCCGCCTGGCGGAGCGGAGGACCGGGATGGTCGTCGGGGGCATCAGCCCGGTCGGCCACCAGCGCCGGCTGCCCACCGTCCTGGACGCCTCCGCGATGGCGCACGACACCATCCTCGTGTCCGGAGGACGGCGCGGGCTGGACGTCGAACTCGCCCCCGGCGACCTCGTCCGCCTGACCGGGGCGACCGTCGCCGACATCGCCGCGGGGTAACCTCACCAGATGAGCGACAACGACGTGACCCTGACCAAGAACGACACCGCCAACCGATTCGAGCTGCGCGTCGGCGAGAACCTCGTCGGACTCATCGACTACCGCGCGCTCGCGAGCGGCGCCGTCGACATGTTCCACACCGAGATAGATCCTGCCTACGGCGGGCAGGGGCTGGGGCAGCGGCTCGCCGCATTCGCCCTGGCCGACGCCCGCGAACAGGGCTACCAGGTCGTCCCCAGCTGCCCCTTCATCGACCGCTACCTCGACCGCCATCCCGAGGACGCCGAACTGCGCGCCTGAGGACCGGCGCGCGGCCGTGGCGCGCTTGCGGCACAATGGACCACGCGCAGACTGCGCGCCCATGAGAACAAGGAGCACCGATGAGTGGAGTCATCACCGTCCGTCGTCACGACAACGCGGAACAGGTGGAACTGACTCAGACCACCACGGGGCTCGACATCTTCGGCGACGACCGCACGGTTGTCGCGATGCGCGTGACTGGGACGACCGTCGACCTGCAGCGCGAGCTGAGCGACGGAGACGTCGTCGAGCCGGTCCTGATCAGCGAGCCCGAGGGACTCTCGATCCTGCGCCACTCTGCCGGCCACGTCACCGCCCAGGCCCTCCAGTCCCTGTTCGTGGAGGCGAAGCTCGGCATCGGTCCGCCCATCACCGACGGCTTCTACTACGACTTCCAGACCTCGCCGCTGACCCCCGAGGACCTCAGGTCGCTCGAGAAGAAGATGGGGCAGATCGTCAAGGAGAAGCAGCGCTTCGTGCGCCGTGTCGTCACGGACGACGAGGCCCGCGACGAGCTTGCGGAGGAGCCGTTCAAGCTCGAGCTGATCAGCGACAAGTCGAAGGCGTCCGACGACGACGGCTCCTCCGTCGAGGTCGGCGCGGGCGAGCTGACCATCTACGACAATGTCCGCCGCGACGGCAGCGTCGCGTGGAAGGACCTGTGCCGCGGCCCCCACGTCCCCAACACCGGCTACCTCGGCAACGGCTGGGCCCTGACGCGCACGTCCGCCGCCTACTGGCGCGGCGACCAGGCAAACGCCGGACTGCAGCGGGTCTACGGCACAGCCTGGGCGAGCAAGGACGACCTGCAGGCCTACAAGGCCCGCCTCGACGAGGCCGCGAAGCGCGACCACCGCAGGCTCGGCCAGGAACTCGACCTGTTCAGCTTCCACGAGATCGTCGGCTCCGGGCTGCCGCTGTTCCACCCCAAGGGCGGCGTCATCAAGCGCGCCATGGAGGACTACGTGCGCGCCCGCCACATCGAGGAGGGCTTCGACTACGTCGGGACCCCGCACATCGCCAAGGAGGAACTCTTCTACACCTCCGGGCACCTGCCGTACTACGCCGAGGGCATGTTCCCTCCCCTCCTGGAGGACGCGGAGCGCGACGAGCAGGGCAACGTCGTCAGGGGCGGCACCGCCTACCGGCTGAAGGCCATGAACTGCCCGATGCACAACCTGATCTTCTCCTCTCGCGGGCGCTCCTACCGTGAGCTGCCGCTGCGGTTCTTCGAGTTCGGCACCGTGTACCGGGACGAGAAGTCCGGCGTGGTGCAGGGGCTCACCCGCGTCCGCTCCATCACGCAGGACGACTCCCACAGCTACGTCGCCAAGGAGCAGGCCCCCGACGAGGTGCGCCACCTGCTGCGTTTCATCCTGTCGCTGCTCCACGACTTCGGGCTCACCGATGTGGCTCTCGAGGTCTCGACCCGCGACGAGGACGGCAAGAAGAAGGACAAGTTCATCGGCTCCGACGAGCAGTGGACCGAGGCGACGGCCATCCTGCAGCAGATCGCCGACGAGTCCGGCCTCCCCGTCGTCCCCGACCCGGGCGGCGCCGCCTACTACGGTCCGAAGATCTCGATCCAGGCCAAGGACGCCATCGGACGCATCTGGCAGATGTCGACCATCCAGTACGACTTCAACCAGCCCGAGCGCTTCCACCTCGAGTACACGGCCCCCGACGGCTCCCGGCAGCAGCCCGTCATGATCCACTCGGCCAAGTTCGGCTCGATCGAGCGGTTCATGGGCGTGCTGATCGAGCACTACGCGGGCGCGTTCCCGGCCTGGCTGTCGCCCGTCCAGGTGGTCGCGGTGCCCGTCGCGTCCGAGTTCGACGAGTACCTGGCCGGCGTGGTCGAGAAGCTGCGCGCCCAGGGTGTGCGCGTCCACTTCGACGACTCGGACGACCGGTTCGGCAAGAAGATCCGCAACGCGACGAAGGAGAAGGCCCCCTTCATCCTCATCGCCGGCGGCGAGGACCGCGACACCGGTGCCGTCTCCTTCCGCTACCGCGACGGCTCGCAGCACAACGGCGTCCCGGTCGATCAGGCGGTCGCCGACATCGTCGACTTCATCGCGTCGCGGTCCAACGCCTCGCCGTCTGCGAATGCCTGACATCGAGGACGCGGCCTCCCTGCCCGGGGTCCCGGACGCCTTCCAGCGTCTGTGGACCCCGCACCGGATGGTCTACATCAACGGTGAGGGCAAACCGAAGGACGCGGGTCAGTGCCCGTTCTGCGCCTCGCCGGGGCGCGACGACGCCGACGGGCTGGTCGTGTACCGCGGCGAACACGCGTTCGTCGTGATGAACCTGTTCCCGTACTCGCCCGGCCACCTGCTCGTGTGCCCGTACCGGCACGTCGCCGACTACACGGACCTCACGACCGACGAGACCAGCGAGGTCGCCGAACTCACGCAGCAGGCGATGCGGGTCGTGCGGCGCGTGTCTGGTCCCGACGGCTTCAACCTCGGCATGAACCAGGGCGCCGTCGCCGGGGCGGGCATCTCGATGCACCTGCACCAGCATGTGGTCCCGCGTTGGGGCGGCGACATGAACTTCCTGCCGATCGTCGCCCGGACCAGGGCCGTGCCGCAGCTGCTCGGGGACGCCAGGCAGCTGCTCGCCGACGCCTGGCGGGAGTGAGGTGGGCCTGACCGGCGTCGCCTGGGCGGTCGGCCGCAGGATCCCGCGACGCGTCGGCGATGCGCTCGCGCGGGTCCTCTCCGCCCCGCTGGCGCTGCTGCCCCTGCCGGCCGTCGGGGCCTGGGCGGACACGGTCGCCATCGCCACCGGACGTCGGCCGGGGCTGCGCCGGCGCAGGAGGCTGCTGGAGAACTGGCTGCGCAACACGCTGTGGTCGCTGAGCCTGGAGCGGTGGAGCGACGCCGACGTGCTCGGCGTCGCCGACATCCCCGACGCTGACGTCGCCGGTCTGCGCGAGTCGCTGGCCGGCCCCGGGCTGGTGCTCGCCCTTCCCCACATGGGCTCGTGGGACCTCGCCGGCGCGTGGTGCGCCCGCGTCGGGATCAAGGTCGTCTCCGTCGCGGAGCGGCTGCCGGGCGGCCTGTTCGAGCGCTTCCGCGACGCCAGGGCGGCGATGGGGATGGACATCTACGCCGTGGACCAGCCGGACCTGATGCGTCTCCTCGCCCGCGATGTCGCCGACCGACGGGTGGTCTGCCTGCTCAGCGACCGCGACCTCAGCTCCCGCGGGGTGGCCGTTGCCTGGCCGCGCGGTGACGCCCGGCTCAGCGTCCCGGCCGGAGCCGCCCTCCTTGCGCGCCGCACGGGGGCCGACCTGCGGGTCGTCAGCACGCGCTTCGACGGCGCCCGGCTGCGCATGCGCGTGTCCGCGCCCGTGCGCGGCGACACGCTCGAGGAGGTGCTCACCGGCATGGTCGCCGGATTCGCCGCGGCCGTCGAGGACTCTCCCGAGGACTGGCTCATGCTCCGGAGGGCGTTCGCGTGAGGGTCGCGCTGCTCTGCCCCTATTCGCTCGACGTGGCCGGCGGAGTCGGCACCCATGTCCTCGGCCTGGCGGACTGGCTGGCGGGGGAGGGACACGACCCGGTCGTGGTGGCCCCGGGAACCCGCGAGCCCTCCGTGCCCTCCGTGTTGCTCGGCGGCGCCGTCCGCCTACCCTTCAACGGCTCGACCGCCAGGCTCGCACTCGGCCGAGGCCAGGTCCGCGCGGCCCGGCGCGCGGTGGAGACGGCCGACGTCGTCCACGTCCATGAACCCCTGACACCCGGCGTGGCCTTCGGGGTCGCACGGACGGCGCGCCGCCTCGTCGTGACCCATCACGCGAGCTTCGCACCCGGGCCTCTTGTCCCGCTACTGCGTGCCAGGGCCGCGCTGCTGGCCCCCGACCGCGTCCCGCTGGCCGTGTCTCGCGCCGCGGCAGACACCGCAGCCGCCGCCACGGGGACGCGCCCGCCGGTCGTGCCCAACGGTGTCGTGCTGCAGCCCCCTCCCATCCCGCGGAGCGGGCGACCGATCGTGGTCTTCGTCGGGCGGCTCGACGAGCCGCGCAAGGGCTACGCGTTGTTCGCGCGTCTCGCCCGACAAGGGCTGGACGCCGATTTCGTCGCCGTCGGGCGCGGAGGGACGGGGGCCGATGGTGTGGTGGAGCTCGGCGAACTCGCCGACGCGGCCCGCGACGCGCTCCTTGCCCGGGCGAGCGTGCTGGTCGCCCCCAACCGCTTCGGGGAGTCATTCGGCCTGGTGCTCGTGGAGGCGCTCGGGGCCGGGTGCGCGGTGGTCGCGTCCGACCTGCCCGCCTTTCGAGACGTCGTCGACGACCCCGCCGTGGCGACGTTCTTCCCGCCCGACGACCTGGCTGCTGCGACCGCCGCCCTGCTCGCGCGGCTCGCCGACCCCGCCGACGTCCACCGCGCCCGCAGCGTCGCCGAGCGGTACGGCTGGGACCGCGTCGGGCCGAGGGTCCTGGCTGCCTACCAGGAAGCCGGGGGAGGGCCGACAGCCATGGCATAGGCTGGGGACGTGCCTTCATCGCTCGTACCGCAGCAGCAGTGGGATACCGACGCGGTCTGGACCATC
This sequence comes from Tessaracoccus palaemonis, assembly GCF_019316905.1. Taxonomy (NCBI): domain Bacteria; kingdom Bacillati; phylum Actinomycetota; class Actinomycetes; order Propionibacteriales; family Propionibacteriaceae; genus Tessaracoccus; species Tessaracoccus palaemonis. Next base: position 1,677,372 of record NZ_CP079216.1, on the reverse strand, counting down.
CCCAACGTCATCTCCTTCGTGCGGCTGCTCGGCATCCCCGCGTTCTGCTGGCTCATCGTCATCGGCAACGACCTGGGGGCCATCATCCTGCTGGTCGTGTTCGGCGCGACGGACTGGGTCGACGGCTTCGTCGCCCGCCGACTGAAGCAGCGCACCCAGCTCGGCGCGCGGCTCGACCCCATCGCCGACCGGCTCTACATCCTCGCGACCGTCGCAGCCCTGATGTTCCGCGGCCTGGTGCCGTGGTGGTTCGTGATGATCCTGTTCGCCCGCGACGTGATGCTCGCCTGCCTGCTGCCGATTCTGAAGAGGCACGGCCTCGTGTCCCTGCCGGTCAACTACGTCGGGAAGCTCGGCACGCTTCTTCTGCTCTTTGCGCTCCCGTTGATCCTGTTGGGGGGCCACTCGTCGATCGGTTGGCCGGCCGCGCACTGGATCGGCTGGTCCCTCGGCATCGCGGGCGCCCTCGCCTACTGGGCGGCGGGCCTCCTCTACGTGCGTGAGACCCTGCACCTGGCTAAGGACAGATGAACCGCCCCGACGCCAGCATGACCCTGCTGCGTGACCTGCAGGAGGGCGCACTGGAACCCGAGTACAGGCAAGGGTCGAGGCGCCCCCCGAGTCGGCTGCGGTTCGGGTTCACGGTCACGCTGCTGGTGCTCCTGATCACGGTCGCCGCCCTGCAGACGACCCGCGGTGCCGGCACGGCCGCCGATCAGCGTGCGCAGCTGCTGGAACGCATCGCATCGGCTCGCACCCAGCAGGCCGAGCTCTCTGCCCGGGTCACCTCGCTGGAGGGGGAGATCCGCGATCTGGGGGACGCCGCCATCGGCGACCCCGCCGAGCAGCAGAGACAGGAAGCGCTCGAGGCGGTCACGGGTGCCGTCGCGGTCACCGGGGAGGGTGTCATCGTCGAGGTCGGAGACGCGCCGGGCGCCAGCAACGCGCAGGGTCTCGTGCTCGACAGCGACCTCACCAGGCTGGTCAACGGTCTGTGGGAGGCCGGCGCGGAGGCCGTCAGCATCAACGGTCAGCGGCTCACGGTCCTGACCCCCATCAGGTCGGCAGGCGCCGCCATCACGGTCGACTACGTCTCGCTCAGCCCGCCCTACACGCTGCAGGCCATCGGCGACCCCGCCACACTGCCGGCGCGATTCAACGAGACCGACGCCGCCCAGTGGTGGCACTATCTGACTCAGAACTACGGGCTGACACTCAGCATCAAGGTGTCCGAGGACGACCTTGAGCTGCCGGCTGATTCGGGCATGACGCTGCGCTACGCGGAGCGGGGATAGGAGGATTTCGTGTTCGCGATTCTTGGGCTGATCGCCGGCATCGTGCTCGGCGTCGTGCTGCAGCCGAGCCTTCCGGTGGCGCTGACCCCCTACCTTCCGATCGCCATCGTTGCCGCTTTCGACGCGATCCTCGGCGCCACCCGCTCCTATCTCGAAGGCGTCTTCTCCGACCGGGTGTTCCTCGTCTCGTTCCTCAGCAACGTGCTCATCGCGGGTCTCATCGTGTTCGTCGGCGACCAGATCGGCGTCGGCTCCCAGCTGTCGACCGGCGTCGTCGTGGTCCTCGGGATCCGGATCTTCACCAACGCGGCGGCCATCCGCAGGGCGCTGCTCCATGCCTGACACCGAGCCCACCCGGCCGCCTCAGACGACGGGTCCCGGGCCTGCCGACGGTGCCCGGCGCGCGGCCGAGCCCAGGCGTACGGGCATCATGCGCGACTTCTTCCGTCCCGGTCGCGGACAGCTCGTGGTGGGCGCGGCACTGTTCCTCACCGCCTTCATCGTCGTCATCACACTCCAGTCGCAGGCCTCGCAGCCGGAGTTCGCCAACGTGCGCCAGGCCGACCTGATCCAGCTCCTCGACAACGTCACCTCGGAGACACGGCGGCTCGAGGACCAGGTCCGCGAACTCGAGTCGGCCCGCTCCGAGCTCCAGAGCGGCGTGGACAGCGACAAGGCAGCCAGACAGGAGGCCGCCCGCCGGATCGAGCAGGCCGAGATCCTGGCTGGTACCGTGCCGGCCACCGGCCCTGGCATCAGGATTCAGATCAGCGACCCCGACCGGGCCGTCACCGCCGCGCTGCTGCTCGACGCCATCGAGGAGCTGCGCGATGCCGGAGCGGAGGTCATCGAGCTCAACGACTCGGTGCGGGTCGTGATGCGTACCTTCTTCACCACAGCCGACGACGGAGGCATCGTGGCCGACGGCGTCACGCTGACGGCCCCGTTCACCATCGAGGCGATCGGGGACCCGGCCACCCTGGAGGCCGGGGCCAGGTTCCGCGGAGGACTGGTCAGCGAGATCGAGGGGGAACGCGTCGGGGGGAGCGTGCAGATCACGCAGCTTGACCAGGTGTCCATCGACACCACCGTCGAGGTGGTGGAGAACCAGTTCGCCCGTCCGCGTTAGCCGACATATCTCAGGGTGGCCACGACACAGGTGATAGGTTCTACGGGTAGCGTTGGCCGTAGTTGTCCCGACTTGCAGATCAGGAAGAGTGAATCAATGAAGTGCCCCAGGTGTGGATCTGTCAGCCCGGCCGAGGCGCGGTTCTGCAGTGTGTGCGGAGCGCCGCTCGTCGATCATTCCGGCGACACCACAACGATGTTCGCCGTGACAGGGGAGGGGGCCCCCACCGCCGAGTCGCTGTCCGAGGCCGAGCACGAGAAGGTCCGCCGCGACCTGCCGGCCGGCAACGCTCTGCTGGTCGTGACCCGCGGCGCCGGTGACTCGAACCGATTCCTGATCGACCACGACGTCACGACCGTCGGCCGTCACCCCGAGTCGGACATCTTCCTCGACGACATCACGGTCTCGCGGCACCACGCCAAGTTCGTGCGCAGCGGCGGCCACCTGTACCTGGAGGACCTCGGCAGCCTGAACGGGACCTACGTCAACCGGACGTTGCTCGACGGCAGGTCGCTGATTCGCGACGAGGACGAGATCCAGATCGGCAAGTACCGCGCCATCATCTCCCTGGGTGAGTGATGGCCGGCGCGGCACGCACCATCGGCCGCGTCCTGGAGATGCTTCGTCCGGAGTTCCCGGACATCTCCGTGTCCAAGCTCCGGTACCTCGAGGCTGAGGGGCTGGTTGCACCGGACCGGCAGCAGCCCTCCGGGTATCGCAGGTTCTCCCAGGCCGACATCGACAGGCTCGTCTACGTGCTCCGGGCCCAGCGCGACCGTTACCTGCCGCTGAAGGTCATCCGCGAGGAACTGGAGGCCATCGACCGCGGCGAGGAGCCGCCCACGCACCCCGCACCGTCGGAGGATGAGCCGCAGCCCGAGCCGAGCCGCAGCGGACGCTCAGGGGGCAAGGGGCTCGTGACCCGCCGTCAGGTGATGTCGCAGTCGGGGCTTGGCGAGGCGGCGCTGATCCAGCTGGAGCGCCTCAAGATCATCGTCCCGAGGCGCGGCAGCCAGTTCTACGGCCCGGAGGCCGTCGCGCTGGCTCAGGCCGCCAGGAAGCTCGCGGGCTACGGCATCGATCTGAGGCAGCTCAGGGTCCTGCAGCAGGCCGCCGGGATGGAGGCCGCGATCGTCGAGCAGGCGATCGAGCCCTACCGACGGCGCTCCGGCGTTCCCCAGGACATCGTCGTCGACCTCTACCGCGTCGTGATGCAGGCGCACGCGGCCCTGCTGCACGGCCAGATCCACTGACCGCGCGTCGATCTCCTGAGCTACGGTGGTGGACATGATCGGCCTTGACGTGATCGGGATCCGGCTCGTGTCGCCGGAGGATCCCCCGGTGCTCCTGTTGCAGGAGGAGGGGGGCACCAGATGCCTGCCGGTATGGATCGGCACGCAGGAGGCGGCGGCCATCGCGTCGGCGCTCGAGGGTGAGCTGCCGGCGCGGCCCATGACGCACGACCTCCTGGCCGCGCTGCTCGTCATGATCCGCCCCGAGGGCGGAGAGGTACTCATCACGGGGATCGAGGAGGGCGTCTACCAGGCCCGCCTGCAGCTCGGTGACGTCAGCATCGACGCAAGGCCGAGCGACTGCGTGGCCGCCGCGCTGCGCCTCGAGTGGCCCATCCGGTGCCCCCGCGAGCTGATGGATCAAGTGGGGGTTGAGGTTTCCGAAGGTGCCCCGGACGAGGTCGAGGCGTTCAAGGCGTTCCTCGACTCCGTCAACGCGGACGACTTCGAGGATGAAAACCCCTAGTCGGACCCGTTTGAGGGTCAGGACTCCGCCGATGCCCCCCCAACGAGGGTAAGTTTCCTGCAGACGAATCGGATGGTGGTTGGGCGTGTCGTTGACCCGGCGGTCGGCGGGCGGTTAGCGTTTCGGGGTCGGTTCCTTTGGCCGACGGACCTGCTGGGTGAGTGAGGAATCGTGGCTGAGAAGCGTGCGCTGCAGGGGTTGCTGTTCGACGGTGACTTCGCCCCCGTGCCCAGCGACACCGGCTACCGAGGTCCGATCGCGCATCGCGTCGCCGGCATCACGTATCGACAGCTGGACTACTGGGCGCGCACCGGGCTGGTCGTGCCCAGCATCCGCAACGCCGAGGGGTCGGGGACCCAGCGCCTCTACTCGTTCCGCGACATCCTGCTCCTTCGCATCGTCAAGCGCTTCCTGGACGTTGGCATCTCTCTGCACCAGATCCGCGTCGCCATCGACCACCTCCGCGAGCGCGGCGTCGATGACCTGACCGAACTCACGCTGGTCAGCGACGGGTTCTCGGTCTATGAGGTCACGTCGGCCAACGAGCTTTTCGACCTGACGCGCGGCGGCCAGGGGATGTTCATGATCTCCGTCAGCAGCGTGTGGCGCGAACTCGAGGGCACGCTGTCGACGCTCCCCGGGGAGCGGACCGTGAGCAGGGACCAGGCCGAGGAGCATCCCGACGACGAGCTGGCCGCCCGGCGCCGCTCGCATGCCGTGTGACGGAGTCCGCGGACTCGGTTCCCGGTAGGCTCACTCCGGTGAAGGACTGGATAGCGCGCACCATCGACCGCCCCGTCGTGGCCCACGCCATGAGCGCAAACACACGTTACGGTCAGCGCCTCGGCGCGCAGTTCGCCGCCGGTGTCACCTACTTCTCGGTGCTGTCGCTGATCCCCATCCTGATGCTCACCTTCTCGACGCTCGGACTCACCCTCACGGTCCTGCGTCCCGACATGCTCGACCAGCTGAAGTCCTACATCGACGAGCAGCTCGGCGACGCGAACGACCTGGCAACGGCGCTGACCAGTGTGATCGACCAGGCGCTGAGCAACTGGCAGTCGATCGGCATCGTCGCACTCTTCACCGCCGCCTACTCCGGATCCAAATGGGCGGGGAACCTCAAGCGCGCCGTGCGCGTCATGTGGTCCGAGACCTTCGAGGACGCGATCGGGAAGAAGAACTTCGTCATCGAGCTTGGCGTGAACCTGCTGATCTTCCTCGGCCTGATCACCTGCATCGGCGTGGGGCTCGGCGTGTCCTCCATCGGAACCAGCTTCTCCACCCAGGTGATCGCGTGGCTCGGCTGGCAGGACGTTCCCGGAATCGAGCCGCTCGTGCGGATCGTGGCGGTCCTCGGGACGTTCGTGGCCTGCTGGCTGCTGTTCGCCTTCCTGTTCATCGTGATGCCCAATGAACCTGCCGCGCCACGGACCTGGCTGTTCGGCACCCTCATCGGGGCATTGGGCGCCACCGTGCTGCAGTCGCTCGTCGGAATCCTCGTGCGGCTGATGTCGGGCAACGTGTCGGCCGCCATCTTCGGCAACATCATCATCTTCATGCTGCTGTTCAACGTGCTGGCCACGCTGATCCTCATGACCGCGTCGTGGGTGGGCACGGAGAAGGTCTGGCGCGGCGAGCGGGCGGACCGGCGGGCTGAGAGGGCTCGAGCCCTGCTGGACAGCCCGGACCCGACGAAGTTCATCGATGTCCCGGCATCCACCGTCGTCGCGGCGACGCCCATCGGGCCGACCATGCGGTTCGCCGGGCGGCACAACGCCGACGAGTTGCGCGAGCCGGTCACCCGGGTGCCCGAGCCCGATCCCGACGCCTATGTCCGCCAAGGCGTGGCACGTCGAGGCATGCAGACGAACCTCGCGGTGGGCTACGGCATCGGCACCGCCACCGGACTCGGATTGGGCGCCCTGCTCATCAGCCTCCTCAGCCGCTTCTCGAAGCGAAGCTGACAAGCACAGACGCCGGCCACCCGCGAGGGGTGGCCGGCGTCGGGGCGCTCAGGGTCAGTGGGCCTCGGTCTGCACCGGGAACTCCTGACCGATGCCGGCCAGCATGTCCGTGTACCAGTCCTGGTTGATGTCGAACGGCTTGCCGCCCTTGATGCGGTCGAACGCGATGGCGGTCAGGACGTCGCCGTTCTCCTCGTCGTGGCCGATGACGCCGGGCTCACCGCGCAGCGCGGAGTCGACGGCGAGGTCGGTGCACTGCTTGATGAGCGCGAGGTCGGCGTCGTTCGCGGCGGCGGACCGGGCGAAGTAGCCGGACTTCTGGATCATGACCTTCTCGGCGTCCAGCTTCTCGGCGAACTTCGACGCGAACCAGGCGCCGGGGTTGATCTTGTCGAGCTTGACGTGGCCGAAGGGGTCGCGCGGGACCTCCTCGCCGTCCGCCTCGAGCTCGGCGACGATGGCGTCGAGGCCGGCGCCCTCGGAGAGGAAGATCGTGACGTTGCCGACCTCGTCCATGACCTTCTTCAGGCGCTCGGACTCCTTGGCGATGTCGATGACGCCCTCGGGAACGTACACGCCGTGGACGTCCCAGGCCTCCCTGCTCAGGCCGAGCTCGGGGAGCCACTCCTGGGTGTCGAGCCACTCGCGGTACTTCTGCGCGGTCGCGGCGGTCAGCCAGCCGCAGTGGCGGCCCATGACCTCGTGCACGATGAGCATGCGGGAGCCGGAGTTGTGCTCGCCAACGATGTTCTGCGCGAACACCGAACCCTGCTCGGCGGCGGTCCAGGCGCCCAGCGACTGACGGATCGGGATGACGTCGTTGTCGATGGTCTTCGGGAGGCCGACGACGGTCAGGCCGTAGTCGTGCTCGGCGAGGTAGGCGGCCAGGTCGGCTGCGGTCGTGTTGGTGTCGTCGCCGCCGATGGTGTGCAGGACGTCGACGCCGTCGGCGACGAGGCGGTCGGCCGCGACCTTCAGGGGATTCTCACCCTCGGCGACGAGCCCGCGCTTGACGAGGTCTGCGGCGTTGGTGAGCTTGACACGCGAGTTGCCGACAGGGGAGCCGCCGAACTTGTGCAGCAGCGCCGCGTTGGCGCGGACGGTGTCCGTGACGACGAGGAAGTCTCCCTTGAGGAGGCCCTGGTACCCGTGGCGGTAGGCGATGATCTCCACCTCCGGCGCAACCTGCGTGTAGCGCTCGATCAGCCCGCCGATCGCCGAGGAAAGGCAGGGAGCGAAGCCGCCGGCCGTGAGGATGGCTACCTTCTTGACCATGAGTGTCCTTTCGTGAGTCTGCGACGCAAACGCGTCAGACCCCAGCCTATTGCACGGCGACGGACAGCTTCCCGACGGGTCACGCGACCCGCCCGTCCACAGGGTCGGCGTCGGCGCCCGAGGTGACCCGAGGCGGCGGGAGGATGGTGCGCATGTCTGACCAGCGGGGGATGAGCGAGTCGGTGCAGCTCGCCGTGCTGCTGCCGCTCCTGATCGGCATCTTCCTGCTGCTCCTCCAGTGGGCGTTGATCAGCTGGGCGCAGTCGACGGCGATCTCGGCGGCCCAGGAGTCGGCCGCGGCCGCGGCCCTGCACGGGGCCCGCGAGGCCGACGGGCTCGCCGCGGGGGAGCGGGCCCTGTCCAACGGGTCGCTCAGTCGGGCGAGCGTCCGCGTCGAGAAGGGGGCCACGATCACAAGTTCCGTGGTCCGTGGCCGCGCCGTCGCCGTGATCTTCCCCTACGAGGTCGTCGCCGAGGCAACCTCGCCGACGGAGCGGGTGACGGCCCCGTGAGGGACGAGCGGGGGCTGTCGGCGTCGGTGGAGACGGCGCTCATCCTGCCAGCCGTCGTGCTGTTCGTCGGCCTGCTGCTGACGCTGGCCCGCATCGCGATCGCCGACCAGCATGTCGAGGCCGCGGTGGCAGCCGCGGCGCGGGCCGCCTCCCTCGAGCGCAGCGTCGCTGCGGCCCAGACTGCGGCCGGCGAGGCCCTGGAGCGGTCGCTGGGGGAACGCGGGATCGACTGCCTGAGCACAGGGCTCACGGTCGACGCGTCAGGGGTGGCGCGCGAGCTGGGGGAGTTTGCGACGGTGTCGGTCACCGCCACCTGCACCGTCGGGTTGGGGGACGTGAGCCTGCCGTTCGTGCCCGGATCGGTGAGGGTGGCGGGCTCGCACGACTCTCCGGTCGATCCCCTGCGTGGCAAGTGACCTTGTGAAGTCGCACGACGCTAGCCTTGCGGCATGGCTCAGTACTTCGACGTGCATCCGGTCAACCCTCAGCCCCGGGCGCTGGCGCAGGCGACGCGCATCCTCGAGAACGGTGGTCTGATCGCGTATCCCACCGACTCCTGCTTCGCGCTGGGCTGCATGCTCGGCAACGCCGACGGCATCGAACGCATCAGGAGGATCAGGAGGCTGGACGCCAAGCACCACTTCACGTTGGTGGTCGACGAGTTCGCCAAGCTCGGGCGTTTCGTGGAGATGGACAACTGGGTGTTCCGAGCGGTCAAGGCCGTGACGCCCGGTCCCTACACCTTCATCCTGCGGGCCTCGCGCGAGGTCCCGAAGATGATGCAGCACCCGAAGAAGCACACCGTCGGCGTGCGCATCCCGGACCATCGCACCACGCTGGCGCTGCTGGAGACCGTCGGGGCGCCGCTGCTGAGCTCGACGCTGCTGCTGCCTGACTACGACGAGCCGCTGACCGACGGATGGACGATCAAGGAGGTCCTCGACCACGAGGTCGACGCCGTCCTCGACTCGGGCGACTGCGGCGTGGACCCGACCACCGTCGTCGACCTGACCGGAGACGAGCCCATCGTCGCGCGGGTCGGCGCGGGGGACCCGACCCCGTTCGAATGACGGGGCCGGCGCCCAGCGTCAGCTGATGAAGCGGAAGTTCCAGGGGTAGCGGTACTGCTGGCCTGCCTTGTAGGCGTCCGGCCCGTTGAGGGCGCCCATGATGCCGATGATCAGCGTCGCGATGCTCGCGATGGCCCCGAGGATCCACCCGACGACCGGAATCGCCCAGATGACCCCTGCGATGACGCGGACGATGCCGAAGTTCAGCACCTCCTTGAGGTGGTCGTCCAGGAGCGGGGTCTTGTCCTTGTCGATGGCCCAGAAGATCACGGCCGGCCAGCCGAAGATGGCCGTGAGCCAGTAGTTGAGCTGCACGTTGGTCAACGTCGAGTCAGCGGAGTAGGCGGGCACCCGCTGCGCTGTGTAGCCGGGGGGCGGGCCGGGCGGGCCTGTCGGGGGAGAGTACTCGGCCCGGGGCGGCGGAGCGTAGTTGGCCTGCTGCTGCGGGGGAGGAGCGCTGGCCTCTCGCTGCTCCTCGGCCTCCTGCTGCTCGGGTGCAGGGGCAGGCGGCACCGTCGGATCGTCGACGGGCTGGGTGAGGTCGTCGCGACCGATCTGCTGATCGTCGGGCTCGGGATGCGTGCTCATGGCCTTCACCGCTTTCCGCCGCCGAGCAGGCCGCCCAGCAGGCCGCCGAGGATGCTGCCGCCGAGGAGGTCGCCCAGTCCGCCGCCCGAGGTGGTGACCGTTGTGGACGAGGAGGTGTCGGGCATCGGGATGGTGGGGGCGCCCGTCGTCGAGGCCGACTCGGTCTGTGTCTTGAAGACCCCGCCGGAGGTGGACGTCGGCTGCGCGGTGTCGGACGAGGCCGCGGCCCCGCCGCCGAGGATCGATCCCAGGAGCCCGCCGAGGATCCCGCCTCCCGCGGAGGAACCTGAGGACTGGCCCTTGTCGACATTCATCAGCTTGCCTGCCAGCCACGCCATGACGATCGGGGCGAGCATGGGCAGGAGCTTGGAGATCAGGCCCTCGTCTGCGGGGGTGGCCGAGCCGAGCCTCGAGACGACCGCCTGCTCGTTGTCGCCGAAGACGTTGCGGGTGATCTTCTCCCCGTCCGAGACGTCGATGTCACCGACGTTCACGCCGCCTTGGAGCAGGGTCGGGCTGTGTCCGCTGACCGCCCTCGCCAGGGACGCCTCGCCCGCGGGATCCTGGGCGTTGGCGTCCATGCCCATGAGGAGTGCGGGGAGCGCACTCTGCACGGCCTGCCGGACCTCGGCAGGGCTCGCCCCGACCTGCGTGGCCAGTTGATCGATGGGCAGTTGCTCCAGAAGATCCTGGATGTCTGACATGCATGTCTCCCTTCCTTGCGCGCTTCTGATGGCGCTCGAGGATCACGCTAGGACCAGTGAGGGCCAACCAGGCGGGGCTCCGTGCCGGCGGGGCCGGACCTCACATCTCGATCGGGACCTCAGGTCGCGCCCGGGAGAATCGCTCGCCGAGCACACCGTCGAGGATCCTGTCCGCGAGCCCGATCCCGGGGGCCGAGAGCAGGGCGTCGTGGATGGGGTGGGCCTTGGCCGACGGGTAGCGCTGGGCGAAGTCGATGGCGTCGGCGAGCTTCAGCCAGGGACCAGCGATGGGGATGAGGACATGCTCGACTGAATCGGGGTCGCCGATGTGCGGGAAGGCATCGCCGGGGACCAGGAGTCGGCCGTCTACCAGGTAGCTGGCGTTCAGGGGAGTGGGGATCCCGGGGTAGATGACGGCGTGGTCCCCGACGGCTGCGGTGATCCTGAGTGACCCGAACGTCAGTACCGCGCCATCCTCGACGACGTTGAGGCGCTCCTCGGGGATGCCCTGGTCGCGCAGCACGTCGATGGCGTCGCGCGGGGCGTAGATCGGGGAGCTGGTCTGCGCCAGATAGCCGGGCTCGGCGTGGTCGGCGTGCTGATGGGTGATGAGCATCGCGTCCGGGCGGCCGACGTCGTCGAGCTTGCTGAAGGCACCTGGGTCGACGAGCACGTTGGCGTCGTCAGCGACGATGCTCAGGCAGGCGTGACCGTGGAGTGTGAACTTCAGCATGAGCCAACGATAGTCGCTGGGTGGCCGGCGGAGGGGAGATGTGACCCTTCACGCCGGCCGCGGAAGGCACGGGGGTGATGAGGATCCCGACGACAGAATGACATAATGTGGCTTATCGGACTTGCGCGGGACCGTACCCCTGAGAGGGTCGCCAGTCCTTCCCCGGCCTACTCGTAGCGCGTCCACATGCGCAGTACGTGCACCACGTGGTCCTCGGGAAACACCTCGTAGACCAACCGGTGCTGGATGGTGATCCGTCGTGAATAGCAGCCTGCCAGATCGCCGACCAGCTTCTCGTAGCGAGGCGGCGTGGCGAATGGATCGGAGCTCATGACCTCGAGAAGGTGTTGCGCCTTGGGCTTCAGCCCTGATGCCGCCAGCTTCCGTGCGTCCTTCTGTGCGGCGCGGGAAAGGACCAGTGTCCAGTCGTCGCTCACCAGTCGAGTTCCGTGGTGCCGGCGCTGACGCCCTCACTGCGGGCCTGCCGGATCGAGTCGCCGAGCCTGGGAATCGACTCCAGGGCGAGGGTCTCCTGGATGGCGCGCCAGTCTGACTCGCTGATCAGCACAGCGTTTCCGCGCTGCCCCGTGATGGTCACGGGCTCGGACTCCTCGTTCACCTGGTCGATCAGTCGGTAGAGATTCGCTCGTGCGTTGGTTGCGCTGATTGCCGTCATGATGACCTCCTGCGCTCAAGCGTACGCCTTGGCGTACGTCAAGGCCGGGTGGGTGGGAAATGATGATCCGAAGACCGCTCCCGCTTCCGGGGATCTTCCCGCGGTGTCGCGCCGGCGCTAAGGTCGCTGGCAGGCATCGATGTAGAACCGAGGTTCACCCATGCAGGTACTTGCCCCGTGCGCAGGCCATGTCATCCCGATCACCGAGGTGGGTGACCCGACGTTCGCAGGACAGGTCGTCGGGCCGGGTGTCGGCATCAACCCGCCCCCCGGATATGCCGAGGTCGTGGCGCCCGCCGACGGGATGCTCCTGAAGGTCGACCCGCACGCGTTCATCCTGTTGGTCGACGGCGAGGTCGGGATCCTGGTGCACATCGGTATCAACACGGTGCGGCTCCAGGGCCGTGGCTTCGAGGTGCTCGCAGCCAAGGGCGCGACGGTCAAGGCCGGCTCCCCCGTCGTCGCCTGGGTTCCCGGCGACATCGACGACCCGGAGATCAGTACGACCGTCGTCGTCGTGGCCATGGACCACGCGCCGGACTCGATCACGCCGCTGGCCAACGGCACCGACGTCGTCGCCGGTGACCCGATCTTCACCGTCTGAGCGCCTCCGGTCACCGTCACTGACCGGGTCTCGATGAGCACATCCTCCTGCTCGTCGGCCCGAAACGCCTATGTGAACGCTGCCAGACGCAACGACAAGTGTGTCGTGCTCATCGCGACTCCCCACACACGGCACTCGGCCCGGGCCATCAGGCCCGGGCCGAGTCGCGTTGCGTCGCAGTCGCCCGCTGGCGGGGCCGATCAGAAGTTGATCATGTGGCCGGCGATGCCGTGCGCGGCCTCCTTGATGGCCTCCGACAGCGTCGGGTGCGCGTGGATGTTCGACGCGACCTCGTCGGCGGTCAGGTCGAAGGCCTGAGCCAGCGTCAGCTCGGGCAGGAGCTCGGTGACGTCGGGGCCGATCATGTGGGCGCCGAGGATCTCGTTGTAGCGGGCGTCCGCGACGATCTTCACGAAGCCGCCGCCGTCGCCAAGCCCCCAGGCCTTGCCGTTGGCCGCGAACGGGAACTTGGCGACCTTCACCTCGTAGCCCTTGTCCTTCGCCTGCTGCTCCGAGTAGCCGAACGAGGCGACCTGCGGCTGGCAGTAGGTGGCGCGCGGGATCATGTCGTAGTTGATCGGGTGCGTCTCGACGCCGGCGATGGTCTCGGCCGCGACGATGCCCTGGGCCTCTGCGGTGTGCGCCAGCATCATCTTGCCCGTGCAGTCGCCGATGGCGTAGATGTTGCCGACGTTGGTGCGCATGAAGTCGTCGATCGCGATCGCCTTGCGCTCCGTCAGCGCGACGCCGGTCTTCTCCAGGCCGTAGCCCTCGACGCGCGGCGCGAAGCCGACGGCCGAGAGGAAGCGGTCGGCCTCGAGGACCTGGGACGATCCCCCGGCGGCCGGGCTGACGGTGACCCGCACGCCCGAACCGGTGTCCTCGATCGTCTCGACCTTGGTGGAGGTCAGCACCGTGATGCCGAGCTTCTTGTATGCCTTGGCGAGCTCGGCGGAGATCTCCGCGTCCTCGGTCGGCACCATGCGGTCGAGGTACTCGACGATCGTCACCTTGGCGCCGAACTGGCTGAGCACGTAGGCGAACTCGGTGCCGATGGCGCCGGAACCGCCGATGATGATGGAGCCGGGCACGGCGTCGGAGAGGATCTGCTCCTCGTAGGTCACGACGTTCGCGGAGCGCGAAGTGCCGGGCAGCATGCGGGTGGTGGCGCCGGCCGCGACGATGGCGTTGGTGAACGTGACGCTCTGCTTGGAGCCGTCGTCCCCGACGACCTCGATGGTGTTGGCGTCGACGAAGGTGCCCCAGCCGTTGATCTCGTCGATCTTGTTCTTCTTCATCAGGAAGTGGATGCCCTTGGTCATCCGCTCCGAGACCTGGCGGCTGCGCTTGAAGGCCTTGCCGTAGTTGAAGGTGACGTCGCCTTCGATGCCGAACGTGTCCTTCTCATGGGTGAAGATGTGCGCCAGTTCGGCGTTGCGCAGCAGGGACTTGGTCGGGATGCAGCCGACGTTGAGGCAGACACCGCCCCAGTAGCGCTTCTCGATGATGGCGACCTTGAGGCCGAGTTGGGCGGCGCGGATGGCGGCTACGTAGCCACCGGGGCCGGCGCCGAGGACAACGACATCGTATGCAGAGCTCATGGGGCTCACTCTAGCCATGCCGGGCGGGACTTTTGGACACTGCGGCCGGAGCTAGGATGTGGCCTTATCTCATCCATGAGATAGTCTGCTGGGTATGAGCAGTGCAACGAGTGAATCTGTCGGTCGCATGATCCGCGACGGGCGAACGGCCCGCGGCTGGTCGCAGAAGCGGCTCGCCGACGAGCTCGGGACGGTACAGAGCGCGGTGCACCGCATCGAGACCGGGCAGCAGAACCTGTCGCTCAGCATGATCAACCGGCTCGCCGAGGCCCTCGAGATGCCGCTCATCCAGACGGCCACGCAGGGCGACGTGAACCTCAGGATCGAGGGCCCCACCACGCTGTCCGGCGAGATCGACGTGCGCACCTCCAAGAACGCTGCGATGGCGCTGCTGTGCGCCAGTCTGCTGAACCACGGCCGCACCGTCCTGCGAGGCATCGCCCGCATCGAGGAGGTCGACCGCATCTGCGAGGTGCTCGCCTCCATCGGCGTGCAGCTGACCTGGATGGGCGACGGCAACGACCTGGAGATCGTGCGCCCCGACGTGCTGACCCTCGACGACATGGACGAGCGCGCCGCGCGACGCACCCGTTCCATCCTGATGTTCCTCGGCCCGCTGCTGCACGAGTTCGCCGACTTCCGCCTCCCCTACGCCGGCGGCTGCGACCTCGGCGCCCGCACGGTGCACCCGCACCTGGCCGCGCTGCAGCGCTTCGGCCTGACGGTCGAGGCCACCGAGGGCGCCTACCACGCCACCGTCGCCGACCAGCGCCCGCGGGAGCGGCGCATCACGCTCATCGAGCGCGGCGACACCGTCACCGAGAACGCCCTGATGGCCGCCGCCGGCATCCCCGGGGTGACCGTGATCCGCAACGCCTCGGGCAACTACATGGTCCAGGACCTGTGCTTCTTCCTGCAGCGCCTCGGCGTCGAGGTCGACGGCATCGGCACCACGACGCTGACCATCCGCGGCATCGAGCACATCTCGGCCGACGTCGAGTACCACATCTCCGAGGACCCGATCGAGGCGATGAGCCTCCTGACGGCCGGCATCGTGACCCGCTCCGGGATCACCGTGCGCCGCTGCCCCATCGAGTTCCTCGAGGTCGAGTTCGCCGTCCTCGAGGAGATGGGCCAGCAGTTCGTCGTCTCCCCCGAGTACCCGAGCCTCAACGGCAAGACCCGGCTGGTCGACGTCACCGTCATCCCGTCGGAGCTGCGGGCGCCGCTCGACAAGATCCACCCGATGCCGTTCCCGGGACTGAACATCGACAACCTGCCGTTCTTCGCCGTCATCTGCGCGACGGCGACCGGGCAGAGCGTCATCTACGACTGGGTCTACGACAACCGTGCGATCCACCTGTCCAAGCTGTCGGAGCTCGGTGCCAACATTCAGCTGATGGATGCCCACCGGCTGCTCATCATCGGCCCGACGAAGTGGCGCGGTCGCGACATCGACACTCCCCCGGCGCTGCGCCCCGCGGTGTGTGTCCTGCTCGCCGCCATGGCGGCCCGCGGCACCACGAACCTGATGGACGTCTACGTCATCAACCGCGGCTACGAGGACCTGCCTCACCGCCTCAACGCGCTGGGAGCCAACATCAGGATCTTCTGGGGCACCCCGGACTCCGACGACTGATCAGCTGAGGCGCGTCGCCTCGAACCGGTGGCGCGGCGCGACGATGTCCTCCTGTGCCGCGACGAGCCGCAGCTCGCGGTGCCCGGCGGACGCGGTCGCCTCCAGAACGGAGTAGACGATCGACGCGGTCGCGCCGAGTGCGCCGCCGAGGTCCTTGTCACGCAGCCAGTGGGCCAGGAACATGGCGGTGGTCAGGTCACCGGAACCCGTGAAGGTGCGCTCGATCAGCGGGGTCTCGACAATCCAGGCGCCGTCGTCCCCGAGGGCCAGCATGCGGACCACATCGTCGGGCATGCCCTCCCCCACGACCGATGTCACGACGACGGTCTCCGGGCCGCGGGTCCGCAGCTCGGCGGCCGCCTCGACGACCTCGGCCAGCGTCGACGTGCTCCGGCCGACGAGGAACTCCAGCTCGAAGAGGTTCGGCGTCATGATGTCCGCCTTCTCCACGACGCTGTCGCGCCAGAACTCAGGGATGCCGGGACGCGCGTAGAAGCCGCGGCCGACGTCGCCCATCACGGGGTCGGCGCAGAAGACCGCGCGGGGATTGCGCTCCTTGACCAGTGCGGCCGAGTCGAGGATCACCTGGCCGACCTCCGGTGTGCCGAGGTAGCCGCACAGCAGCGCGTCGGCCTGGTCGAGCACGCCGCGGTCGTCGATGCCCTGCACGACCTCCCACACGTCGGTGGCGGGCAGCAGTGGGCCGCGCCAGGAACCGTAGCTGGTGTTGTTGGAGAAGTTGACGGTGTAGACGGGCCATGCGTCGACGCCCAGTCGCTGCAGGGGGAAGATGGCTGAGGAGTTGCCGGCGTGGCCATAGGCGACGGCAGACTGGATCGAGAGCACGGTGGTCATGATGACCATCCTTGCACTGCCGACGAAGGCCCGGCATTAGACTCCCGGTTCATGGCACAGGTGCACACGGACTACCTCGCTCCGAAGTTCATTGCGATGGCGCATCGGGGCGGCGCGCTGCTCACCGCGAACCTGGGCATCGAGAACACCGTCAGGGCATTCAGCAACGCCGTCGCGCTCGGCTTCACCTACCTGGAGACCGACGTGCACGTCACGGCCGACGGGCATCTCGTCGCCTTCCACGACGCGGACCTCGAGCGCGTGACGGGCTACAGAGGCTCGTTGTCCGACCTGCCGCTGGACGAGGTACTGGAGCTGCGTGTCGGCGACCGGGAACCGATCCCCTCGCTCGACGAGCTTCTCGACACCTTTCCCGACATCAACTTCAACATCGACATCAAGCAGCCGACCGCCATGCTGCCGCTGATCGACGCCATCCGTCGGCACTCCGCCGAGCGGAGGGTGTGCGTCGGTTCGTTCAGCCGCACCTCGATCCGTCGCTTCCGGGCCGGGCTGACGCAGGTCCCGACCGCGGTCTCGACCGTCGGCGTCGCGGCCCTGGCGATGGGCACCATGCCCCCCAACGGGCAGGTTTTCCAGATGCCCATGAAGTACACCGTCGGCCCGGTCAACGTGGACCTGGTGACGCCGCGCAACATTCAACGCATCCACTCCACGGGGCGACGCGTGCACGTCTGGACCATCGACGAACCGACCACAATGCACCGCCTCATCGACTGGGGGGTCGACGGGATCATGACCGACCGGCCTGATCTGCTCAAAGGCGTGCTCCGTGCACGGGGTATGTGGTCTACTCGTTGAGGGAACGTTTCGGCGTCTTGAGGCGTTGTCATCTGTGAGTAGACGAAGGAGGGGAAAACATGGCAGATCGTGCACTGCGCGGCGTGGGCCTCGGCTCGAAGACCTTCGAGGATGAGCAGGGCGTCGAGTTCGCCGAGCGCCAGAGTCTCGCATTCGACTGTCCTAAGGGCCACCACTTCGAGGTCACGTTCTCCGTCGAGGCAGAGCTTCCCACCGAGTGGGAATGCAAGAAGTGCGGCCTGATGGCTGTGCGCTCCGATGGGGTCGTCGGCGAGGAGAAGGTCACGAAACCCGTTCGGACCCACTGGGACATGCTGCGTGAGCGGCGTTCGATCCCTGAGCTCGAGGAGATCCTGTCCGAGCAGCTGACCAAGCTGCGGGAGTCGGACCGGATCTACTAGGTCCGTGAGACATGCGTGACGCCCCGGCCGTAGGGCCGGGGCGGCACGCATGTCGAGGTGTCAGTCGTCGTCGCGGGAGTCGACGACCGTTCCCTCGATGACCCCGGGGATCAAGGTGTCGTCGGCCGGGCCGGTCGTGCCGGTGATGACCTCGCCCTCGATAACCACCGCGCCGGACTGTCCCGCCCTGCGCAGCGTGCGCCCCGCGAACCAGCTGAACGCGGAACGCACGAACTGGCGGGTGAACGGAATCAGCAGCAGGAGCGCGAAGACGTCACTGATCACCCCGGGGATCAGCAGCAGAAGGCCTCCGATGAGGATGAGTGACGCGTCGGCGAGCTTGCCGGGTGGCAGGTGGCCGGTGCGGGCGGCCTCCACCAGGGCGCCCCACACCCTCGACCACTGCCAGCGGATCAGCGCCAGCCCGAGCAGGGCCGAGCCGGCCAGGAGCGCAAGGGTCCACCACCCGAGCTCGGCTGCGACCCACACCAGGGTCGCGATCTCGGCGCCCACCATCAGGAGCACACCGAGCAGTGGAAGCAGGAGGGGCCACGTCGACCCTTGCTCCCGCACGCCGGTCACGCCTTCCTGAGCAGCTGGCGGGCGGTCTTCCTGCCGATCGAGAACAGCTGCTTCGCGCGGTACTCGATGCCCCACAACGTCGTGCGGACCAGTGCCTCGACGACGATGTTTCGGCTCATCTTGGAGTCCCCGAACTCCCGCTCGACGAACTCGATGGGCACCTCGACGACGGTGTAGCCGTTCCTGATGGCGCGCCAGACAAGGTCGATCTGGAAGCAGTAGCCGGCGGAGGCGACCTCATCGAGGCTGATGCCGCGCAGCGTGGAGGCACGGAAGGCGTTGAAGCCGCCCGTCGCGTCCTTCACGGGGATACCCAGCCACAGCCGGGTCCAGAGCGACCCCCCGCGGGAGATGAACTGGCGGCTCTTCGGCCAGTTGACGACGGAACCCCCCTTGACCCAACGGGACCCCTTGACCATGTCGGCTCCTGCCCGGATCGCCTGCAGCAGCCGGGGAAGTTCCTCGGGCTGGTGCGAGCCGTCCGCGTCGTGCTCGACCAGGATGTCGTAGCCCTCGTCGAGGCCCCAGTGGAATCCGGCCAGGTAGGCGGCTCCGAGGCCCTCCTTGCCCTTGCGGTGCATGACGTGGATGTGGTCGTCGTCCGACGAGAGGCGGTCCGCGATGTCACCGGTGCCGTCCGGGGAGTTGTCGTCCGCGATCAGGATGTGCGCGTCGGGCACTGAGCGGCGCAGTCGGTTCGTGATGCTCTCGATGTTCTGCGACTCGTTGTAGGTCGGGATGATGACGAGCACCCGGTCGAGCGATTCCTCGCTGGTCATGAAGTTCCTCTGTGTCGGTTGTCCCACCATGTTACTTGGCCCGGCGACGGCCCATGACGACCGCGCAGGCGAAAGCGATGAGCGTCAGGAGGCCCGCCCCCACCGAGATGGCCGGGCCCACGTGTACCGACAGGTTCACGTTGTAGCGCAGCGGGACCTCCGCGAAGCGGGTGGCCGACGTGAACTCGGTGGTCGGGTCCAGCACCCGGCCGTGCGTGTCGATCGGCGACGACACCGAGTTGAGCGTCGAGGCGAGGACCTCCCGTCCGAGTTCCATCGCCCGCACGCGGTTGATAGTGAGCTGCTGGGACACCTGGAACGTGCCGCCGTAGGTATTGGTGTTGGACTGGCTGACGATGAGCTGAGCCCCAGCGAGCACGGTCTCGTAGCTCGTGTCGTCGTAGGCGAGCTCGAAGCAGATGATGGTGCCGATCTGCAGGTTCGGGTGCCCGGGCAGCGGGGCCGTCACCACTCCGGGTGCGTCCCCGGGGATCGACTGTCTCCCGATCTGCTTCAGGATGGGCAGCCGGGGCAGCAGGAAGTCACGGAAGGGGATCCACTCGCCGAAGGGGACGAGATCGCGCTTGTGGTACGTCGAGCCGGGGCCGTCGACCGGGTCCCACCAGATGCTGGTGGTCTGCCGGGTGTCCTCCTGCTCGCCGTCGGTGACGGCACCCACGAGGATGGGCACCTGCGCCAGTGATGCCGCGGTCTCCACCAGCGAGCGGGTCTCCGCGTCGTTGATCGGGTCGACGTCGGTCGCGTTCTCCGGCCACAGCACGAAGTCGATGTCCGTGGCCTGCGTGCGCGCCGTCGCGACGGCGAAGATGGTCTCGCTGAGGGCGTTGTTGGTCACGGAGCGGGCGTAGCTGGAGGTGCCGTGCTCGTTCCGGTTGACGTTCGGCTGGACCATCGCGACCGTGACGGACTCCTGGGGGGTGGCCCCGGGCACGAGGTTCAGGAGGCCGCCGACGACGAAAAGGGTGAGGACCACGGCCGCTCCGCGGCGCCACCTGGCCCGATCCAGCGCGACGTACAGCAGGGTCGTGCCGAGGACAGCGACGAGCAGGCTCACGCCCGCCAGCCCGATCCAGGCGTACCAGCCGCTCAGCGGGGTGTCGACCGCGGTGTAGCCGAGGCGGGACCAGGAGAATCCTCCGAAGGGGACCTTGCCGGAGGCGTACTCCATCGCGACGAAGGCCGGTGGGACGAGCAGCGGCCACCAGCGCAGCCGCAGGAGTTGAGAGATGAACAGGCCGAGGAGGCCCCACCACAGCGCGAGGAACGCGATCAGCGCGACGCCCACGGCGGCCCCCAGCACCGAGATCCACGACACCGTGAGCGTGTTCATCGCGGCGCCGGTCAGGTAGCCGAGGCCGAACGCTCGCCCGGGGCTGCGGTCGATCAGGAGCCACGTGAGTCCGGCCACCCCGAGGATGGTCAGCGGCCACAGCCCCATGGGGGCCTGTCCGGCGCCGATCAGCAGCCCGGAGGCGACGGCGACGGCGAGCGAGAGGACCGGGTTGAGGGTGGGGCGGGTCGGCACGGGGGCACTCTACCCGAGCGTGTCGGGTCGGCCGTCAGCCGGCTGCGGGCGCCTGCGGCTGTGCGGGGGCGGGTTCGTGGACCATCATCTCCGGCCCGGCAGTCAGGATCAGCCACGCTGGCAGCACGATGATGCACAGGACCGGAAGCACGTGGGCGTCCCCCACGATCAGGGCTCCGCCGAAGATCGCGAACCAGCCGTCCCTGCTGACGGCAAGCAGCACGCCGAGCACGCCGGCTGCGACCGCGAGGGTGACCGGCATGCTAGGGACGAGCGTGTGGCCCAGCAGCCCGACCGCGACGCCGGTGAACAGGGCGGGGAAGACACGGCCTCCGCGGAAGCCGGACGCACCGGCGATGACGATGGCGATGAGCTTGATCACGACGATCGCGAGCAGCGCGAGCGCACCGTAGGCGTCGCGGTCCGCGATCAGTTCGGCGGTCTGCTCGGCGCCCTTGAAAAGGGTGATGGGCCCGCCGATCGCCCCGAGGATGCCGAGCAGCAGGCCGCCGAGGGTGACGTAGACCAGCGGGTGCCGCAGTCGACGGAACAGCGCATGGACGGGGGCGAAGGCTGCGGCAGCGACGAGGCTGAGAATGGCGCCCAGGGCAGCCACTGCGGTGCCGGTCAGCAGGTCCATCCACTGCGGCGCGTAGGCGGGGAATGCGCCTCCCCAGGCCTGTCCCCCGAGCAGGTAGTACCCGACTGCGCCGGTGCCGGCGGCGACCAGCGGGGTGAACATCCGGTCCCAGAGGCTGCCGGCGGCCTTGCCGCCCATCGCTCCCGTGCACGCCAGCGCGGCGGCGATGGGTGTGCCGAGCATCGCGCCCAGCATGCCCGCGGCGGTGATCGCGATGACCATGGGGATCGGCACCTGGGGCAGCAGCCGGCGGTAGGCGGCGACGACCAGCCCGGTCGCCACCATGATGATCGGGCCCTCGGGGCCGAGGCTCACGCCGCCGGCGAGGCCGAGCACCAGCACCGCGGCCACGCCGGGCAGCGAGCTGAGAGGCAGTGGAGGCGAGACCATCTCCACCGTCGCCGTGTCGTGGCCGCCGTGGCCCGGGGCCTTCCAGAGCACGAGCCCGACGAGGGCCCCGGTGGCCGTGAGGACGAGCACGATCCACCATCGGGAGGCGGGATCGATGCCGAGCAGCGACGGCAGGGCCTCCCACCAGCCGTGGTGCAGCACCTCCGCGAGCAGATCCGCGAGGACGAGCAGCACGGCGCAGACGAGGCCGACGACCATGGCCGGGACGGCGGCCGCGGCCAGTTGTGCGGGCGAAGGCCCCTTCATGGTGTCCATGCCACCTCCTGGGCGTCACCCTAGCGGCGACGACAATCGAGCGAAACGGAAGGTTCCCCGGTGTCCTCACATGTCACGATTGCGCCATGGCAACGCTGATGGCATTCGACACGTCGTACCTGTACTTCCGCGCGTTCTTCGGCGTGCCCGCCACCTTCCGCTCCCCCGACGGGCACCCGGTCAACGCGATTCGCGGCACGATGGACTTCATCTCGAGGCTTGCGACCCAGTACGGGCCCGATCAGCTCGCCTGCGCCTGGGACGACGACTGGCGCCCGCAGTGGCGGGTGGACCTCGTCCCGTCCTACAAGACCCACCGCGTCGCCGAGGTGACGGCGGACGGCGCCGAGGAGGAGGTCGACGACGACCTCGGCTGGCAGGTCCCCCACATCCGGGCCTGCCTGGCGGCCGTCGGGATCCCCGTCATCGGGGCGAAGCACCACGAGGCGGACGATGTCCTCGCGTCGCTGGCGGCCCGGCACGACGGCCGGACGCTGGTCGTCACCGGCGACCGCGACCTGTTCCAGCTCGTCGACGACGATACGTCGGTGGTGTACGTCGCCCGCGGCGTGGCCAAGCACGAGCTCGTCACACCGGAACTGCTCAGGGCGAAGTACGACCTCGCCGCAGGGCGATATGTCGACTTCGCGGTGCTCCGGGGCGACCCCTCCGACGGGCTGCCTGGCGTGAAGGGCATCGGCGAGAAGAGTGCAGCAACGCTGGTCGAGCGCTATCCCACCCTCGAGGCGATGGTCGAGGCCGCGGCCGACCCGGCGTCGGCCATGACGCCGTCGGTCAGGTCGAAACTGCTGGCCGACGTCGACTACCTGGCTCGCGCCAGGGAGGTCGTCACGGTCGTCAGGGACCTGGCCATTCCCACGCCTACGTACACCCCCGTCGACCAGAGGCGGGTGGACGACCTGACGAAGGCTCTCTCCCTTGGCGGCTCGCTGCGGCGGCTTGCCGACCACCGCCTCACAGCCGGCCAGGAGCCCTCCGCGTCCTGAGAGCCACCACCCGAGGCTCTCCCCGGAATCGCGGGCCGCGTCAGCGCCGGGCGTGCAGCAGGTACAGCGACGAGCTCGCCGCCCAGTTGGCCGCGAGATTGCCGAGCCGGTGTGGGTGGCCCTCCGCGTCGAGCGGGATCCGACGGTCGATCTCCATCTCCAGGCTCCGGAAAAGCGGCTCCAGATCCGGCAGCGAGGAGTGGTGGAGGTTGGGTGTGTCGTACCAGTGGTACGGGAGGTCCTTCGACATGGGCATGTGGCCGCCCAGCAGCCGCAGCCGGTTGCGCCAGTAGGCGAAGTTCGGCATGGACACCACCGAGTGCACGGCGATGCGGCCCATCTCACGGAGGACCTCGCGCGGCCGGTGCACGGTCTGCAGCGTGCGCGAGAGCACGACGAAGTCGAAACTGTCGTCGCCGAACTCGGTGAGCTGGGTGTCGAGGTCGAGCTCGATCACGTCGACCCCGGCCCGTAGACATGCCAGCACGTTGACGGGATCGAGGTCGACTCCGACGCCTGTGCACCCCTTCTCCGCGAGCAGTTGCAGCGTGTCGCCGTTGCCGCAGCCGAGGTCCAGCACGCGTGACCCCTCGGGCACGAGGTCGGCGATCAGCGTGAGGTCCGCCCGGAACTGCAGGCTCATGCGATTTCCTCCGCCGCCCGGTCCATGAATGCCCGCACCGAGGCGTGGTAGTCATCGATCTCCAGCAGGAAAGAGTCGTGCCCCCACGGCGAGGAGATCTCCCTGAACGAGGTCGGCAGCCGAGCCCCCTCCAGGTGGCGCACGATCCGCCGCGAGTGAGCGGTGGAGAACCGCCAGTCGGTGTCGAAGCTCATGATGAGGAAACGGACGGGGTCCGCGACCAGCAGGTCGAGCGCTCCGTCGCGCGAGAAGGGGTCGAAGTAGTCCATCGCCCTGGTCAGGTACAGGTAGCTGAGCGGGTCGAAGCGGCTGAGGAACCGCTGCCCCTGGTGCTCGAGATAGCTCTCGACGGCGAAGTCGACGCCGAAGTTCGGCGACAGCTCGCCCTCCTGTGGAGAGCGGCCGAACTTCTCCTGGAATGCCTCCTCGGAGAGGTAGGTGATGTGCGCCATCATCCGCGCCACCGACAGCCCCTTGCCGGGGAAGGCGCCCTGCGAGATGAAGCGGCCGTCGTGGAAGTCCGGGTCCCGCATGATCGCCTGGCGCCCTACCGCGGAAAAGGCGATGTTTTGAGCCGTGAGCCGGCTCGAGGCCGCCAGGATCACGGCCCGGTCGAGGTCCTCGGGGTGGGTCAGGGCCCACTGGAGTACCTGCATTCCGCCGAGCGATCCCCCGACGACGGCGGCGAACCGCTCGATGCCAAGGTGCCGGGCGAGGCCGCGGTGCACCGAGACGAAGTCGGCCATGTCCAGCAGCGGGAAGTTCAGCTCATACGGCCGGTCGGTGCGCGGGTCGATCGACGACGGCCCCGTGCTGCCCTGGCAGCCGCCCAGGATGTTGGAGGCCACCACGAACCAGCGGTCGGTGTCGATCGGGCGGCCGGGCCCGATGAGGTTGTCCCACCAGCCGGGGCGGGTGGCGCCGACGTGGTAGCCGGCGGCGTGCGCGTCGCCGGTCAGCGCGTGACAGATGTAGATCGCGTTGCTGCGTTCGTTGTTGAGGGTCCCGTACGTCTCGTAGGCCACGTCGACCTGCGGCAGCACCGCCCCGCTCGCGAGCACCAGAGGGTTCGCGGCATCGAACACGCGCGCGGTGTGCGTCTCGACCACGCCAAGACCGTCGGCAGCGGAGCTAGTCACGCGGTCATTGTTGCAAACTCTTGACCGCGGCGATCCGCTCGTTCATCGTGGGCAGATGAGTAGACACCCCTTTCACCTGACCCTCGACGCGAGTGACCCCACCGCCCTCGGCGAGTTCTGGGCACTGGCCCTCGGCTACCGCAGGGAGGACCCGCCCGCCCCGCACTCCACGTGGGAGGAGGCGCTGACCGCCTGGGGGCTGCCCGAGGAGCGGTGGAACGACGCCAACGCGATCGTCGACCCGACCGGCGCCGGTCCCCGCATCTTCATCCAGAAGGTCCCCGAGCCGAAGACAGCGAAGAACCGGCTCCACCTTGACGTGGTCGTCAGCGAGTCCGCCGAGGGCAAGGACAGGGGCGCGCTGCGCGCGAAGGCCGACGAGCTGGTGGCCGCCGGTGCGACCGAGATGCTGGTCTTCGACGACCCGATGCTCGGCCACTGGATCGTGATGGCGGACCCGGAAGGCAACGAGTTCTGCGTCATCTGAAGGCGGGCGGCCCACCGTGTGGAAGCGAGCGGCGCCCGCGGTCGCGTGTGTAGCGGTGTGAGGTGATGGATCGGCTCCACGACGCCTGAGGCAAGCCAGAGGCGTGCCCCGGGAGGGTGCTGAGCGTCATCAGCGCCTACCCTTCCAAGACCACTGCACGTAGGAGACCTGTTCATGGAAGCCATCCTCGACTCGGTGGACGCCTACCGGTCCCCAATGCTCTTTCTACTCAAGGTCCTCTCGCGGGAGGGGTCCCGGTCAAGCGGCTGGTCATCGACGAACTCGGGATTGCAGAGATCATCGTTCCCGAACCGGAGCTGTTCAGGCGGTACCTCGCAGCGCTCACTGAGTTCGATGACGAGTCGCTGGCCGACGTTCACTTGAGCGAGGAGCTGACCGCTGACTACATCACCGACGACGGGCCGATGACGCTCGAGCTCTGCGAGGAGGACGGGTTCATCTCCTGGCGGCGGCTCTCTGCCGGCGCACGGTGACGCACGGGTAGATAGTCCGGCTGCCCCGACGCGGTAGAAAAGGCCCTCCTCGACTCCCCGTTTTCGCCTGCCGCCGCACACCGGGGCAGGTATAGACCCGAACACCAACAGGCAGCACCGGGCCAGCGACAACCGCGGCCGCTGGGGCGAGATGCTGCGGGCCGAAGCCGACCTTGATGTCGACGAGCTCAATGATGTGTGTTTCATCGGAAACGATGGTGTCGTGTGGCATTCAGAAAGTGGGCTGTGGAGCTCCGCTCTAGCCACAGGGGAAACGGTTTGCCTACTGCGTCGCGCCGAGGATGATCGGAGCTCGTGGTTACCCCAAGCCGACGTTGTTGTGCGAGTGGAGCGCCCGGGCGGAAGCCGGAGTTACCAGATCTCGACAGTCTCTATTCAGACCGGCGCACTTGTTCATGAGGCGATCCGCATCGACGTCGAAGGCCCAAGAGACCAGGATCACTTCGGAGCAGGACTGCTGCATGGGTCGCCCGTGCCGAAAGAAGGGTAGTTTGGGGCGGGGCGACCTCCACCCCCAAACGTGCCACCCTTGACACTGCTTTCCAGCAGGCGCAATGCTCGGTGCTGTGAAGCCCAGAAGGAGGAACCGAATAGGCGCTCTCGCGGTTTGGTGCCTCTTCTTGGTTTCCCTGACTGGTTGCGACGTCAACACGCCGGCTCCATCCGCACCCGAGGAACCATCGCACACGGCAACCGCCGATGGGCCAGCCACAGCCGCTCAAACGGGCTCTTCGGACCTGAGCGTGGGTTGAGCGTGGATCCGATGGTGGGCGTGTCGGTGGGGTGGAGGGGGTCGAGGCCCTCAAGAATCGGGGTTACCACACCACTCGACTTCGAGGACCTCGACGATGCCCGATCCTACTTCCTACTGCCAGCGCTGTGATGTTCTTCTGGGCCTGCCCGGGCTCCATGTGACCGGTGTCCATCGCGACGACGCGGGGCTTCGGGTTGAGGTCGAGTCTCGGCCTCCTGCGGTGATGGGCTGCGCGACATGTGGGGTCGTGGCGCATGCGCATGGCCGGCAGCGGGTGGAGTTGATCGACGCTGCCTGTTTCACGGCGCCGGTGCGGTTGTGGTGGCGGAAACGACGATGGCTGTGTCCGGAGCCGTCGTGTCCGGTGACCTCGTTCATGGAACAAGACCCCGACGTGGCGCGGCCCAGAGCGTTGCTCACCGCTCGGGCGACATCGTGGGCGGTCGGGCAGATGCGCCGCGAGAACGCTTCGGTTCAGGGTCTTGCCCGTCAGCTGGGTTGTGCTTGGAGGACGCTGTGGCGAGCCGTCAAGCCGAACCTTGAAGCCGCTGCTGCCGATGAGTCGCGCTTCGCCGGTGTCACCTCGCTGGGTGTTGACGAACACATTTGGCATCACGTCTCGACCAGGCCTGTCGAGCAGGGTGGACGCGGCCCGAAGGAGTTCACCGGCATGGTTGATCTCACCCGTGACAAGGACGGACGCGTCCGGGCGCGGCTCCTTGATCTGGTCCCGGGTCGTTCCGGCGAGGCCTACACGTCGTGGCTGAAGGTCCGCGGCGACACGTTCCGCGAAGGCGTCGAGATCGCCACGCTGGACCCGTTCCACGGCTACAAGAACGCCATCGACGACCAGTTGGAGGACGCCATCGCGGTGCTTGACGCGTTCCACGTCGTCAAGCTTGGCACGGCCGCGGTCGATGAGGTCCGCCGCCGGGTCCAGCAAGACATCCACGGCCACCGCGGCCGCAAGAACGATCCGCTGTATCGGATCCGGAACCTGCTGCGCGCCGGTCTGGAACACCTCAGCGACGGGCAGAAGACCCGCCTCAAAACCGCGTTCACCGCCGATGACCGCCACGTCGAAGTCGAGGTCGCCTGGCACTGCGCCCAACAACTGCGCTCGGTCTACCACCAGCCAAGCCACGCCGACGGGCGCAGGGTCGCAGAGAAGATCCTGGCCACGTTCCCGTCGTGTCCGATCCCGGAGATCGCCCGCCTCGGCCGGACCCTGAACCAGTGGCGAGACGCGTTCCTAGGCTACTTCACCACCAGCGGCGCCAACAACGGCGGAACCGAAGCCATCAACGGGCTGATCGAACTCGCCCGCCGCATCGCCCGAGGATTCCGCGACCCCGACAACTACCGCCTCAGAATGCTCCTCATCGGCGGCGGACTACGCCTCTGACCCCACGCTCAAGTCAGAAGAGCCCTCAAACGAGCCGTGAGGACGCAGAACAGTTTCTGGACGAGCGCCTGAGCGCGTTGGCACCGAGTCGTGTGTACTTGTCTTCCCGGGACGGCCTCCCACTACCGGGTTCATTCGATCCGAATCACTCCGACGACAGCATCTCGATACTGACGACATGCTTGACGGAGACGGTTGAGTCCACAACGATCACTATTACCCAGGGTGATACCCCGCTGGGGTCGCTGGTGGTCCCATGCGCGGTTGGAGAGAACATGGCGGGCGAATATGCCCCTTCCCTGTATTCCCCCACGGGTGGCCTCGTCACCGTCGAGGTGTCCGAGCCAAGAGTTGTTGCGTTCAGAGCAGTTGGTTCCAGCAAGTAGTCGACAAGCACGGCTCCGCTACCCCGACCGCTGGCACGGCATGTCGCGATACGGCCGACCTTGCAGACCTCGACGGACGCCTCAGGAGCACCGATGGCGATCATGGCGAACACTCCGCCAATCACTCAGCGACGTCATAGTTCGACCCGGTACCAGTTGTAGAAGAAGAAGACGGACATTTCAACGGTGCCACCCGGTCCCTCCAGAGTGAGCGTGGACCTGCTGCCGTCTTCGTCACCCAGCCGCATCTGGACCTGATCCGCCGAGGAGGGCGCTCCCAGCTGCTCGCGGACCTCCGCTGCCAGTTCTTCCAGTTGCGCATCGGTCTGCTTGTCGACCAGGACCGCACACATGGCGGCAGGGTCTGAGGAGACCAGGGCATCCGTGAACTCCTGAGCAGCGGCCATAGGCGTTGAGGCGCCACTGGGCAGCCCGTCGCACGAGTAGACAGTTCTCGGGGTCCACCAGAGCTGCCAAGACGCCACGGCAAACAACGCGAACGCAGCCACAAATAGTGCGCTCAGGCATGCAAGCAGCCATTGCTTCATGCACCCCAGCCAATCACAGAAGTGGCACCGTCAGTTCCGGGCCGGTGGATCGCCGCGCTGGTGTTCCTCGCCTCGCCGCAATCGTCGTATCGCGCGACCGCAGGCGGGCGCGGGCCTCCAAGTAGAGCTGGTGGATCGGGTCACCGGGACACGGGCTCGGCTGTCGCCGTCGCGCCTGAGCCGGTTGCGGAGACAGTCACCGGCCTAGAACTCGAGAACACGTCGACGTCGGCATCCATGAGGACCTCGAAGGGCGCCAGTGTCGTCGGCCACCGGGTCGGCACCGAGACTCTGATCAACAGCGGTGAGGGGAACGCGCTCCGCGCAGCGTGAGGCGACGAGTCCAGTCAGGTGTACCGACCAGCTCCAGGATTGAGGCGAGACGGGGCGAAAGCCGCCCGAGGCAACGGAGCCGGGGCCCAGTCACGGGGCCAGGGCTCCGAGAAGGTGATGTCGCCAATGGGCCGCGCCTACCCCTTCAGGCCGCCCGCCAGCAGGCCGCGGACGAAGTACTTCTGCAGCGACAGGAACACGATCACGGGCACGATCATGGAGATGAACGCGCCGGCGGACAGCAGGTACCACTGGCCCCCGAGGGTGCCGGACATCTCTGCGACGCGGACCGTCAGCGGCGCGTACTGTCGCGACGGGGCGAAGATCAGCGCGACGAGCAGGTCGTTCCAGACCCACAGAAACTGGAAGATGCCGAAGCTCGCCAGGGCCGGCTTCATCAGCGGGAGGATGATGCGGAAGAAGATCTGGTTGTGCCCTGCGCCGTCGACCCTTGCCGCCTCCATGAGGTCGGCCGGCAGGTCCTTCATGAAGTTGTGGAGCAGGAACACCGCCAGCGGCAGCGCGAAGATGGAGTGCGAGAGCCAGACCCGCCAGAACGGCGTCAACTCCAGCACGTTGTAGACCTGCTGCAGCGGGATCAGCGCCACCTGCAGCGGGACGATCTGCAGGGCGAAGATGCCGACGAACAGCCAGTCGCGGCCGGGGAACTTCGTCCACGCGATCGCATAGGAGGCGAGGGCTGCGAGCAGCAGCGGGATGATCACCGCGGGGATGGTGATCACGATCGAGTTGATGAAGTAGTCGATCAGGCTCGTGGAGCCCCCGAAGAGCGCCTCCTGGTAGTTGCGCATGGTGAACCAGGGGTTCGTGAACGCTGTCCACCAGCCGGTGGTCTGGATGTCCTCCTGCGTACGGAAGGACGTGATGAGCAGCCCGAGGGTCGGCGTCGTCCAGGCCACGGCGAGCAGGACGGCCACCACGGAGGCCCAGGGCGATGAGATGGCGCGGGCGGCGTTGCCCGCTGCGGTCCTTGCCATGTCAGGCGTCCCTCCTCGTCTGGATGACGTTGTAGATGACGATCGGCAGCACGAGGATGAACAGCAGGACCGCGATGGCGGCTCCCGTGCCGTACTCGAAGTACCTGAACGAGTAGTTGTAGAACTCGAGAGCCAGCACCGAGGTGTCGAACTGGCCGCCGGTCATGGTGCGCACGACGTCGAAGACCTTCAGGGTGGCGATGCCCACGGTCGTCAGCACGACGACGACGGACCCGCGGATGCTGGGCAGCGTGATGCTGCGGAAGAGCCGCCAGCCGGTGCTGCCGTCGATCTTGGCTGCCTCGACGACTTCGTCGGGGATGGCCTTGATGGCGGCCGAGAGCACGGTCATGGCGAAGCCGGCCTGGATCCACACCATGACGACGATGAGCCAGAAGGTGTTCCACGGCCGCGACTGCATGAAGTCGACGGGGTCTCCCCCGAAGGTCGTGATGATGGCGTTGAAGAGGCCCGTCTGGGCAGCGCCGGCCGGACGGTACTCGTAGACGAACTTCCAGATGATGGATGCGCCGACCATGGAGATGGCCATGGGCAGGAAGATGAGGGCCTTGGCGAAGGCCTCGAAGCGGGACCGGTCCACCAGCACGGCGTAGGCCAGCCCGACGACCGTGGCCAGCACAGGCACCGCGATCACCCAGACGGCCGTGTTGATCAACGGGCGCAGCAGCTCCGGGCTCGTGAAGATGTTCGCGAAGTTGGTCAGGCTGAAGCCGACGTCGCCCGTCGGGCCGCCGAAGGCCTGGCGGATCGTCAGGAGCGCCGGGTACACCAGCCCGGCTGCGAGCATGAGGACGACGGGGGCGACGTAGACGACCCCCTGCAGCCGGTCCGACGAGCGCGAGCGCAGCCGGCCGACGAGCCAGGCGATGCCCACGATGAGGGCGACGACCACGGCGAACAGCGCGATCGCGCCGAACATCGCGAGGAACTTGTCAACGATCTGGGTCACGGAGTGTCTCCTGTCCGGACAGACGCCGGTGGGGCGGCCCTCAGGCCCGCCCCACCGGCCGTGTCAGATGGGGTCACGAAGGCCAGGACGACTCGACGAAGTCGAGGGTGTCCTGCGTTGACTGGCCGGTGATCCAGTCGGTCATGCCCTTCCAGAAGGTGCCGGCTCCCACCTTGGCGGGCATCATGTCGGAACCGTCGAAGCGGAACACCGCCGCCTCGTCCTGCAGCGTCGTGGCCGACAGCTGGTCCATCGGAGAGACGAGGTTGTTGATGTCGAGGCCCTTGTTCGCCGAGACCCAGCCACCGTTCGGGGTGTCCTTCGCCTTCTCGTTGGCCCAGTCCGCGCTGGAGAGGTAGGTCTGGAACGCCTGCACTTCCGGGCGGTCGGCGAAGGCGACGACGAACTCGCCGCCGCCGAGGACCGGCTTGGCGGCGCTCGGGTCGACGGCCGGCAGGTAGAACGCCCACGCGTCGCCGTTCTCGGAGACGTCGGTGCCCTCCGGCCAGTTGGCGGCGTAGAACGACGCCTGGCGGTGCAGGTAGCACCCACCGGTCAGGATGGGCTGTCCGCCGTCCTGGAACGTGGTGGTCGCGATGGAGTTGACGTCGCCGAAGCCGCCGTTGACGTAGGCGCTGTCCTTGAGGATCGCGCCGACGGTGTCGAGAGCCTCCACGACCTGCGGGTCGTTGAACGGGATCTCGTGCGCGACCCACTGGTCGTAGACCTCCGGGGAGGCCGTGCGCATCAGCACATCCTCGAGCCAGTCGGTGCCGGGCCACCCGGTGGCGTCGCCCGATCCGAAGCCCGCGCACCAGGGCTTGGCGTCAGGGTCGTCGGCCGCGATCTGCTTGGTCAGCGCCATCAGGTCGTCCCACGTCTCCGGGATCTCGTAGCCCTTCTCCGCGAAGACCTTGGGCGAGTACCAGACGTACGACTTCACGTTCGCGCCCAGCGGGGCGGCGTAGAAGGTCCCGTCGACCGATCCGTACCCCTTCCACGCGGGGTCGAAGAACTCGTCGACGTTGGCCGCGGTCGCGTCGGGCGCCGCGACGACCTTGCCGGTGTCGTGGACCAGGGTCTGCAGCAGGCCGGGCTGCGGGACGTACGCGATGTCGGGGGCGTTGCCGCCCTTGACGCGCACGATGAGCTGGGCCTCGAACTCCTTCGAGCCCTCGTACTGCACGTCGACGCCCGTGCAGTCTTCGAAGGGCTTCCACGAGTCGATGTGCGGCTGGTCCTCGGGGGCGACGATCGACGTGTAGACGGTCACCGTCGTGCCGTTCAGATCGCCGAAGGCCTCATAGGGCGAGCAGTCGAACGAGCCGGCCTCGCCGGCACTCCCGGAGGTGGTGGCCTCGGCGGTGGTCGTGCTCGATGTCTGGGTATCTGCGCAGGCGGTCAGAAGCGCGGAAACTGCGACTCCTGAGGCCAGCAGGATCGCGGGGATTCTGCGACGTGCCACGGTGACTCCTTTGTTCCTGTGGTCGGTCTATGCACGTGACAATAGGCCGCATCGGGCCTAGTAGGAACCTGAAGGAGTCACATTATTGTAACGATGGGTATCGCGTACCACGCACGCGGCTCACTTCGTGGGAAGCGCTCTCACGCCGAAGAGGGCAGTTCCGATCCGCACGCAGGTCGCGCCCTCCTCGACGGCTGT
Organism: Tessaracoccus palaemonis; assembly: GCF_019316905.1. NCBI lineage: Bacteria > Bacillati > Actinomycetota > Actinomycetes > Propionibacteriales > Propionibacteriaceae > Tessaracoccus > Tessaracoccus palaemonis. The sequence continues at coordinate 1,644,682 of NZ_CP079216.1, read as the reverse complement.
TTCGAAATCTCCGGACATCCCCATGGACAGTTCTCCGTCGCCCACCAGTGACTCGTCAAGCCCGCGGTCCCGCAGGTCGCGCAGCCGCCGGAAACAGGCCCGGACCGCCTCGTCGTCCTCGGATCGGGCGGCCAGGGTCATGAGCCCGTTGACGCGCAGCGACGAGAACGGCCGGAGCGCCCGCAGCAGGTCGAGGGCCTCCCCCGGTGCGACGCCGGACTTGCTCGCCTCGTCGGACGTGTTGACCTGGACGAGGACGTCCATCCCACGCCCCACCGCCTGGAGGCGCCGGTCGAGGGCCGCTGCCAGCCGGAGCGAGTCGAGCGCCTGGAACTCGGTCGCGAAGTCAGCGACGTCGCGCGCCTTGTTGGTCTGCAGGTGTCCGATGACTGACCATTCCACGTCAAGGTCCGTCAGTTCGTCGCGCTTGCGGGCCGCCTCCTGCACCTTGTTCTCCCCCAGCCGGCGGCAGCCGGCCGCGACGGCCTCCCGCAAGCGGGCTGCCTCCACAGTCTTCGTCACTGGAAGCAGTCTCACGCTGGCGGGGTTCCGGCCTGCGGACCTGGCGGCCAGGTCGATGCGTTCGCGGATAGCCTTCAGCCGGGTGGCGAACCCGCTGTCAGGGGTGGAATCAACCATGAGTTCATCCTCCCACGTCGGCATCGTCCGCGGACCTGGGCTACAGTGGCGCTGCGCCGAATATCGCGCAGTGTCGGTTGTCAAATAGCTTCACCTTGTAGAGAGTGACCTCGATGAGACGCCTCAAGATCGGGTTGTGCCTTTCCCCGTCGTGGCTCCGCGGCGACACCTGGCGGCGCCCTGACTCGCGCGTCGAGGAGCTCTTCACGGCGGACTTCCATGTCGACGTCACCCGGCTGGCCGAGGCGGCCCATCTCGACTTCGTGTTCAAACCCGACGCACTGCTGCTCGACCCGCGTGCCCTGGAGGAGGGGCCCGGCCTCAGCAGCCTTGAGCCACTCGTCCTCATGGGCCTCCTTGCGGCACACACGCGGCACATCGGGCTCATCGCGTCGGTCTCCGCGGCGTACGCCCAGCCCTACACAGTTGCCCGTCAGCTGCAGTCGCTCGACCTGATCTCCGGGGGGCGGGCCGGCTGGAACGTGATGGCCTCCCTCGGTGGCGCCGACAACTACGGCAATGTCCGGCGCCCGCAGGATCCGCAGGCCAACGCGAGCGACTTCATCGAGGTCGTCGAGTCGCTGCGTCAGAGCTTCCCCGCCGAAGCCCTGAGGATGGATCGCGCGACCGGTCAGTTCGCCGACGTCCGCAGGATCCGACGTGTCTCCCAGATCGGGCGCTACGCGTCGGCCGGTCCACTGACGACGCCCGCCCGCGACGAGCGGCGCCTTCCTCTCCTGCACGCTGGGGCGGCCCCCGGCGCCGAGGGATTCGCCGCCCGGCACGCCGCCGCTGTCTTCGTGATGCAGCCCGACGCGGAGACGGGGTTGGCGCAGGTCCGGGGCCTTGACGACGCCGCGGACTCGCTGGGGCGGCCACGGCGGCCCCTCGTGCTCCCGGGACTCTCCGTATGCCTGGCCGACACCAGGGAGGCGGCGCAGGCGCTCGCCGGCCGCGCGGACCTGGTCCCACGGGCCGGGAAGGCACGGCACTGGAGCATCGTCGGCACGGTGGCCGATGCCGTCAACGCCATCGTCGAGAGGGCGCGCTCCGGCGCCATCGACGGGCTCATCGCGTTGCCCGCCGGTTCGTGGCAGTCCCTGGAGCTGTTCACCACCCAGGTTGTGCCCGCCCTGGCCGCCGTGGGGTTGTTCCGTGAGGACTACTCCGGCTCGACGCTGGCGGAGCATCTCGCCGAGTACTGATCCGCGTGCGCACACCCGTCGCTGGACTAGGGTCAGGGGCATGTCAGAGGAGAACCTGCCAGTCGATGTGATCCGCACCCCCCGCAGGGCCATCGCCGGCCCGTTGCGGCTGGGCTTCACCGTCACGGTGGGTGGCCTGATCGCGCTGGCCCTCGGCGGTGCGCTCGCCAGCCTGTCCTCGGTGCTCGTGACCGTCGGCGTGGCTCTCTTCGTCGCCATGGCACTGGAGCCGCTCGTCCAGAAGCTTCAGAAGCGCGGCGTGGGCCGCGGCCTAGGCATCGTCATCGTGTTCGTCGTGTTCGCGCTGCTGATCGTGGGCCTGCTGGCGATCGTCGTTCCGGTGGCCATCTCGCAGATCGGCGAGCTCATCGCCCAGGCTCCGGCATTCATCCGTTCGCTGGAACAGCAGGCCTGGTACGAGCGGATCGTCGACGCGACAGGGCAGGCGGACCTGTACAGCCAGCTGCTGACGCAGCTTCAGAGGTGGATCAGCGACCCCGCCAACCTGGCGGCTCTCGGAGGCGGAGCGCTCGCAATCGGGAGCAGCGTCGTCGAGGCGCTGTCCGGCGGTCTGCTGACCCTCGTCCTGACCCTGTACTTCCTTGCCTCCCTTGAGCAGGTCAAGGGGGCCGTGGTGCGGTTGAGCCCTGCCTACGTGAGGCCGCGGGTCTCCCGCGTCACAGACCAGCTGACGACCGCCGTCGGCGGCTACGTCTCCGGGATGGCCGTCCTGGCTTTCTGCAACGCGGTGGTCTGTTTCCTGATGCTCTCTGCCATCGGCGTCCCCTTCGCCGCCCTGCTCGGGGCGCTGGCGTTGGTCGTGACGATGATCCCGATGATCGGTTCTGTCATGCAGTGGATCATCGCCAGCATCGTCGCACTCTTCACGGTCGGATGGATCGCGCTCGTCTTCGTGATCGTCTACTTCGCGTACATGCAGGTCGAGGCCTACCTGATGACGCCAAGGATCATGACCAAGGCCGTGTCCGTACCTGGCGCTCTGGTGCTCATCGGAGCCCTTGTGGGTGGCGCGCTCCTCGGGCTGCTCGGCGTGCTGATCGCCGTGCCGATCACCGCGTCGATCCTCATGGTCATCAACGAGATGGTCGTCCCGGTCCAGGACGCCAAGACGACTGCTGAGCTCTGACTCGCGGAGACCATCCCGGCTGAGGGCTCGGTAGGGTCGCGGCATGGCACTTGACCTCTCCCGATCCTTCGGCCAGGCGGCCTCGTCCTATGAGGCCGGCCGACCCGACTACCCGCCGTACGCGGTCGCCTGGCTGCTGGAGCGCGTTGCCGACCGACGCTCGCTCAGGGTGGCCGACGTCGGAGCCGGGACCGGCAAGCTGGCGCGGGTCGTCGGGCAGCTGGGAGCCCAGGTAGTGGCGGTCGACCCCGACCCGGCGATGCTCGTGGCACTCAACATGGCCGTGCCGTCCGTGCCCACGTTCCTCGGCACAGCCGAGTCCCTCCCCCTCCCGGACGACTCCGTCGACGCCGTCGTCCTCGGCCAGGCCTGGCACTGGGTCGATCCGGCCGCCGCGTCGCTGGAGGTCGGCCGCGTGCTGCGCGCGGGCGGCGCGCTCGGGCTGATCTGGAACTTCCGCGATGAGAACGTCGGCTGGGTCGCCGACCTCGGTGAGATCGTCGGTCCCAGCGCCGCCGAGACGATGGACGCCGTCGGCGGCCCGCGCGTCGACGAGCCCTTCACCGGGCTCGAGGCGCGCACCTGGCGCTGGACCCGCACGGTGGACCGGGCGGGCGTCAGGGCCATGGTCCACTCGCGCAGCGGCTTCATCACGGCCACGACCGAGGAGAAGGTGCGCATCGACAGGGAGTTGTCGAGGCTGCTGGACTCCGTGAGAGCCGTCGGGGAGGCGACGGTCGAGCTGCCCTATGTCACGCGGGCCTACCGCGCGGTGCGCCCCTGAATCAGGAGCGCAGGATCTTCTCCATCGCCTTGCCCTTGGCCAGCTCGTCGACGAGCTTGTCCATGTAGCGCAGCTTGCGCATCAGCGGCTCCTCGATGTCCTGCACCCTGACGCCGCACACCACGCCGGTGATGAGGGAGGCGTTCGGGTTGAGGGTGGCCTCCTCGAAGAACTGCTCGAAGCTGGTCTCCTCGGCGACGAGCCGAGCGATGTCGTCGTCGTCGAAACCGGTCAGCCACGAGATGACCTGATGCAGTTCGGCCACCGTGCGGCCCTTCCGCTCCACCTTGTTGACGTAGTGCGGATACACCGATCCGAAAGGCATCCGGTAGACGCGCTCGTTCCTCGTGCTCGTGTCCATGGAGGCGATCGTAGCGGGGGCGGGTCACCGTCCCGCGCGCCGAAGGGCCCACCAGCAGAGCAGGGAACCGACGGCGACCAGCGCGACACCCTGCCAGAACGTGGGACTCAGCGCGGCACCGAGGATGATCGAGGCCGCCGCGGCCTGCAGGACCGGCGCGGCATACGAGGCGACGGACAGCACGTTCATGTTGCCCTTCCCGATCCCGACGTTCCAGCACGCGTACCCGGCGGCGATCACCGCCGCCCCTGCGATCAGGCTGAGCACGCCGCGCGCCGTCACGGCGTCGGGGGAGGGCGCGCCGCCGGCGAGCCACAGCACCCACAGCGCGACCGCGACCGAGCACATGAACAGCGTGATGCCGTCGTGGCCCTTGGCGAGCGGAGGCACCAGCACGCTGTAGCTGGCCCAGGCGACGGCGCCGCTCAGCGCCAGGGCGTAGGGCAACGGGTTCGTCGCGATGTTGGCGATGATGCCCACCGGGTTGAGTCCCCGTTCCCCGCCGACGACCCAGGCGACGCCCGCCGTCGCGACGACCAGGCCGGGGACCAGCGCCCACACCCCGCGGCGGCCGGGCCTGATGAGGACGGTGAGGAGGACGGTCAGCGTCGGCCACAGGTGGTTGACGATGCTGACCTCGATGGCCTGGTTCGGCCCGTGCGCGAGCCCGATCGCCAGCGACACGGCCACCTCGTAGAAGACGAACAGTCCCCCACCGATCAGCAGGTATCGACGGGGCATGGTGGACAGGGACCGGGGACGCCGCGTGACCCACAGCGCAGCCCCGGCCAGCGTGTAGAGCAGCGCCGCGCCGAGCGTCGGGCCGAAGGCGTCTGCGGCGACGCGGATGAATCCGACGTAGCCTGCCCAGATCACCAGCGCCGACAGTCCGATGAGCGTGGCGCTGCGGGAGACGGGCGGCCGGGAGTGCATGCGCACACGCTAGTGGGACCGGATTCGGCGGGCGGCACCCCAGCGGATCGGTCCGTCAGGCGGTCAGGAGACGTAGGGCGTGCCCACGGTGTGGAACGTCTCGATCGTCTTCAGTCCCCAGGCCTGGCCCTTCTTCCGTTCCGCCTCCGTCCAGGTCACGAGCGGCCAGTCGGGCGCGAGGACGAGGCGCGTGAGCGGGTTGCACAGCTCGATGCGGTTGCAGCCCGGCTCCCAGACGTAGAGGAAGAAGGTCTGCTGGATGGCGTGCTTGTGGAGCCCGGTCTCGATCTGGATGCCCGTGTCGATGGCGAGGTCACAGGCGCGCAGGAAGTCGTTCCGCTCGTCGGTGGCGAAGGCGATGTGGTGGAGGCGGCCGCGGGAACCCGTCCAGTCCTCGGTGTAGACCACGTCGTATGACTTGTTGTTGTAGCTGAGCCAGCGTGCCGCGACGCGGCCGGAGTCGAGCTGGATCTGCTCGGTGGGGCGCCCGCCGAGCAGCTTCTCGTGGAAGTCCGAGTTGGCGAGGACGTCGGCCGCGAGGAAGTTCACGTGATCGAGCCTGCGGACCCCCACCCCGCGGTTCGGCTTGGCCTGGGCCTGATTCTTCAGCGCGGGCCGCTGGGCCTCCGGGGCGGTGTACCGGGTGGTGTCGTAGTACAGGTCCAGCGGGTGTCCGTCGGGGTCCTGGGTGCAACGTCCGCCCGATGCCCGCGGTGGCGTCACCGTCGACCCACCGGCCGACCCCGCCGGCGTCGAGCACGGCGCGCGCCCGACGCTCGAGGGCGGCGGCGCTCGAGGCGCGCAGCGAGATCCGGCCGAAGCCCGGAGTGTCGCGGCCCGTCACGATCAGGCTCGTCTGCTTGTAGTCAAGGAGCGACGAGACGCGCTTGATGAAGGCGACGGGAAGCGCTGCTCAGTCGGCCATATGTCCGGCGCTTTGCAGTGGTTGCTCCGAAGGAGAAGGCGCTCTGGAGTTCTCTCCTCAAGTGGTCCACGGTGGTGTCAAGGCGTGGAAGCAACATGGGGTTCGCCGGCCAGTAGCCGGGTGAAATGCCTCTGTCGGGGTGAGGTAGCCCAGCCGGCGGCGGGGGCGGTTGTTGATCTCCCCGGCGATCGCGGTGAGGTAGGGCTGGTGATCGGGGATCTTCGTGCCCTTGGGAAGGTACTCCCGGTAGAGCCGGTTCGTGTTCTCGTTCGATGGTCGCTGCCAGGGCGAGTGGGGGTCAGCGAAGTAGACCGGCATCGCGGTCGCGAGGGTGACCTTGGCGTAGTGGGCCATCTCGCTTGCCTGGTCCCAGGCCAGCGAGGCCCGCATCATCTCAGGCAGAGCGTTGAAGTACTTGATCACGGTATCCGCAGCGTGTTCGGCGTGTTTCGAGGGCAGGGCCAGCAGTCCGGTGAAGCCGCTCATCCGCTCCACCAGCGTTGCCGCGCAGGAGGCGCCGTTTTTCCCGATGATCAGGTCCCCTTCCCAGTGGCCGGGGACCGGCGCTCGGCGGCGTCCTCGCCCCGTTCGGAGAGTGGGACCATTCCGATGATCGGCCCGCCCCGTGACCGGCCCGTGGTGCGGGGCTTCCGCGTGGTCCTCTTGGATTGCAGGAAGATGCCCTTGCGGGCGAGTTCTCCGCGGGGGATGGCGTAGATGTACTGGTAGATCGCCTCGCCGGAGACGGTCCGGCCTGCTGCGTCGGGAGAGTTGCCCATGCGCTCAACGGTCGGGTCTGCGGCTTCCAGACGCAAGTGGCCCGCGATCTCGTTCGGGGTCCACGACGGCCAGGTCCGCTTCCACGCGGGCCTGGAGCACCGGGTCGGCGGCGACCTTCCGCGCCCGGAAGCGGGAACGGCGGCGCTGCGCGGCCACGTCCGCGGTCACGGCCTGGCAGCCGCGAGTCTTGGTAGTGTTCCGGTGGATCTCCCGGAAGATCACCCAAGCGCAACTACCCAGGTGACGAGCGAGCTTCCGGACTCCCCAGCCGGCCTCCGACGCGGTCGAGATATCCGACCGATCAGAAAACGACAACGCCATCCGCACCATCCGAGCACCCCGATCGATCGCCCACGCCAGCCAGGGGGTGTTCCTACGACGCCAAGACACCGCCCACGTGGTCTCCGTGGAATGTAGGTCTGAGTAGCTCGGGGAGGAACCGGACAATGGTGGTGCCGGCAATGTCGCCTGCACCACCATTGTCTGATGTGAATCAGTTGATGGTGATTGCCTTGGACGACTTCGTGAGCTCAAGTCCAACGCTGTTGTAGCCGATATTCAGGCCTCTCCAACCGGCGCTGACCGAGACGACTGATCCACCCTGATTGGCTTCGTAGTCGAAGGCGGCCTGAACCTTCTTGGAGCCGCATCCCTTGGTGTCGTACTTCACCGTGAAAGCGCCGACGTCAGCCTGATTTGCGAACCCTGATGTGGTTGCGTTGACGTTCCAGATCGGGGAGTTGGTGCCGACACCTGCAGATCGGAGCGATGTGCGCTTGGTTGAAGCACCGGTAACGCTCTTGGTCGAGGAGGCGTGTCCAGACATGGTCCCACAGCCACTGCTGAACCGGAGCGCAGCGAAATTCAGCGGTGCCCCCTGCCCGGAGAAGCTGTCTCGCCAGTTGAAGGAGCCCGTCACAACCTTGGTCGTGCCGACCGACCCGGAGACGATGCTCACAGTGAACACGTCGTCGGGGAAGTTGCCGCGCGCCGTCGGACCTCCGGGGGTCACGGTTGTCGGGTCGAGTCCAGGTACCTCGTCCACGTAGAGAGTCTGGGTGGAAGCGGTCGACGTGCCTCCCAGTGACCGGACGAGTTCCTGGAAACCCTCGACGTCAGCCGGGTGTTCGTCCGCGTAGGCGGTGGCAGTGTCATACCGTGGAAGCAACACTGCAGGTCAATGAGAGGTTCTCCCGCGTGACGCAACGACGGCCACTGACCGCCCACGACAGGGCCGAGATCTCCACCGGTCTGAAGGCCGGCTGGGGCATCCGCCGGATCGCGGTCCACATCGATCGGGCCCCGTCCGTCATCAGCCGTGAAATCCGGCGTAACTCCACTAAGACCTGCGGCTACCGCGTGGTGAGAGCCGATGTCGAGGCCCAGCGTCGCCGCCGACGACCCCAGACCCGCAAGATCGATGCCGACCCGGTACTGCGGGCCCGGGTGATGGGCGACCTGAAACGCTCCCGAACGCCACGCCAGATCGCGGGACGGTTGCGTCTGGAGGCCTGTGACCCCACTGTGGAGACCATGGTCCACTCCACACCCGCTGATGGTGCGCAGGTCTCCCACGAAGCGATCTACCGGTTCATCTACGCCCTCCCCAAGGGCGAGCTGGCCCGCCACTCGGTGATGCTCAGATCCAAGCGCACCAGCCGTGAACCACGCTCAAAAGACGGGCGCCGGGCCCCGATCGTCGCGATGGTCTCGATCGATGACCGGCCCGCCGACGTCACCGAACGAAGGATCCCCGGTGCATGGGAGGGAGACCTGATCATCGGGGCCCACGGCAAATCAGCAGCAGCCACGCTGGTGGAACGAGTCACCCGTTTCACTATCATCTGCGGCCTCCCCGAGGGGAAGAAAGCCGTCGCGGTGGCCGACACCCTGGCCGAGCGGATGTGGCCCTTCCCCGAGGTACTGCGGACCTCGCTGACCTGGGACCAAGGATCCGAGATGGCCGAACATGCCCGGTTGACCGCTGCCGTGAACCTGCCGGTCTACTTCGCCCATTCCCGCTCGCCATGGGAACGGGGCACCAACGAAAACACCAACGGACTGATCCGGGAGTACCTACCCAAGGGCACCTACATCACCAGCAACCAGGCCTACCTCGACGCGATCGCCGATGAGCTCAACGACCGCCCCCGAGCATCACTGGGGTTCTACACCCCGAGGGAGAAGTTCGAGGCCCTCCTCGCAGCCGATGTTGCTTCGACGAGTTGACACCGCCGGTGACCTGTGCGATGAATTCCTTCTCGCTAACTGTATCTGACGCGAATGCTCCGGTCGGGACGAGGAGCGCGCATGCGCTGAGAGCCGCAGTGGATGCTGCAAGCGCTCGCTGAATGTGTCTATTCAAGAAAATCTCCTAGAAACTCAGACCTCCGCGTTGAGGTGTTCGCCATACCCGCAGTGGGAATCTGGCGGCGGCAACGGGTGGTATCTGCCTGGCATGCCCGCGGGGTGGGCGTCTGAAAGTCGTCTGCTCCGAACGAGTTCCGTGGTGGCGTCGTGCGCGGCGATGGGCCGCGATCCCAGTGTATTTGTCAAGAAGTCCGCAATATACTATATTGTTCAACCCGTCACCCTGTGGAGGTGGAGGGATCGCACATTCACGATATGGGCACTGGGTCTGGCCGGCCCTGCGCAGACGGCACTGAACTGTGCGAAGCTGGCAGATGAATCCGTCGGGGGGAAGGTGAAGACAGAGGCTCTTCGGCGCATACCGGGATGCCTGTGGCCGGGGACCCTGCAGGGAAAGCGACCCCGACTGTCTGTGACGCAGCCTGCTGCCACTGGTATCCCAGCGGCAGTGCGGTATCGAGCACTCGAGTCCGCCAATCTGCTCTACTGCCGGCGGCCGGCGAACCCCAGACACCACGAACGAGGTTGGCAGCCCAGCCTCTTGACCGCCGCGACGCTGGGTCCCAAGAGGGCAACGCGACGCGGAGAAGCGTGCCGTTCGCGCGGCGCTACCGGGGGACGTCGTTGGTGGTCGCCCCCGGAGCGATGTCCGCAGTGCTCGCGGCGTCGCGGATCCCACCGGCGACAGCCCTTCGAACCACCCAGTAGAGGACGTAGAAGGCGACAGCGGCCGTGACGACAGTGAAGACGATGCTTGTGAGCGGGTCCATGCTCCCAATCTCCCACATGTATCTCTCGGACGGCCACAGCCTGCTCCGTGGGGAGCCCCTTTGTATGCTGCGAAACCTTGCGGGCAGCGCCGGTGTCCACAACTCAGAAGAGAACCGACGGCATGAACGAGAAAGAGACTGCCCCGGCAGCGACTCGATGGTCGAAGTACCCGCGAGACCCACCCGCTCAACCAGCAACCAAGACGAGCCGCCAGCCGGTCGTCGGTTCGGTGTTCGCCTCCAACCTGGCCGGGCTCCTCGCGGAGCGCATGCCCGCGGAGGCCGCGGCGAGCGTCGGAGACACGAGCAGCTTCACGCCCGAGCTGGTCCACTCCCTGCCGGACGCGGTGCAGAGCATCATCGTCGGCGCCTACAACGACGCCCTGACCCCCGTCTACCTGTGGCTGGCCCCGCTGGCGGCCGTTGCGGTCGTGGTGCTGGTGTTCATCCGCCCGAAGCCGCTCGCCACCTCCATCGACCGCGCGGTCAAGGATGCCAGGAAGCTGAAGGAAGCCGCCTGAGCCGTCGGCTCACCCGCCGGCCGGGGTGGCCCTCAGGCCGGCGGCGAGGTCGGTGATCAGCGAGCTGAGCCGCTCGACCTGGTCGACCGGCCAGTCGCCGAGCCCGCCGGCCATCATGTGCTCGTAGCTGACCCGCACAGCGTCGAGTCGGCGGGTGGCCTCTGGCGTGACGACGAGGCGCCGCACCCTCCGGTCCGCCTGGTCGACCACGCGGTCGACCAGGCCGAGACGCACGAGGTCGCTCACGTGCCGGCTGCACAGCCCCTTGTCGAGGCGCAGCCGCTCCGCGACGGCCGAGACCGTCGTCGGGCCCATCCGGTCGACCATGATGAGTGCCCGGAACGTCCCGACGGCCATACCGGGGCTGATCAGCTCCGCGGCGTGCGCGTAGAAGCGCCGGAACTCGGACATGAGGTCAAGGAGCGCGCCCTCGAGCTCCTTGACCGCCACGTCACGGTCGGTTGGGTGCGGGTTCATCTACCCATTGTCCACCGCGACCGCCGACTCCTCGGCGCGCTGACTGGTGGTCATCCGGGTCAGCGGCGCGTTCGGGAGGAAGGCGATCGCGAGGATGCTGAGCACCGCGAACGGCACGGCCAGCTGGAACGCGTGCGAGATGCCTTGCGCGTAGACGTCCTCGAAGATGACCCGGATCGGCTCCGGCATCTCGGAGACCTTGGGCACCGAGGTCGACTGGAGCTGCTGGCCCCAGTAGGCGGCCTTGTCGCCGAGGCTGGCGACCGCCTGCATGAGCTCGCCCTTGCGCTGGGTGAGCTGCTCGGTCACATGGGACGCCAGGCCGGCGCCCATCACCGTGACGCCGATGGTGCCGCCGAGACTGCGGAAGAACGTCACGCCCGAGCTGGCGACGCCGATCTGGGAGGGCAGGGCCCGGTTCTGGACGACCAGCACGAGGTTCTGCATCGTCATCCCGACGCCTGCGCCGAGCAGGAACATGTACACGGACACGAGCGCGAAGTTCGTGTCGTAGTGGATGGTCGACAGCAGGGCCGCGCCGGCCGTCAGCAGCACGCTGCCGACGACGAGATAGGGCTTCCAGATGCCATGCCTGGAGATGAGCCCGCCGACGACGATCGACGTGATGAGCAGGCCGGCGATCATCGGGATGGTCATCAGGCCGGCCTCGGTGGGGGTCGCGCCGCGGGAGAGCTGCATGTACTGGCTGAGGAAGACCGAGGCGCCGAACATGGCGATGCCGGTCGCGATCGACGCGATGACGGCGAGCGTGAAGGTCGCGTCGCTGAACAGCGTGAGCGGGATCAGCGGTTCGCTGGAGCGCAGCTCGACGATGACGAACGCGACGGCGCAGATCACCGCGCCCCCGACCATCCAGAGCGTCGTGGTGCTCCACCAGTCGTAGGAGTCGCCGGCGTAGGTGATCCAGATCAGCACGAGCGACACGGCCACCGCGAGAAGGACGATGCCGAGGTAGTCGATGCTCGCCTTCCCCGGGCGGCGCGGCGGGGTGTGCAGGGTGAGCTGCACGATCACGAGCGCGAGGATCGCGACGGGCAGGGCGACGAAGAAGTTCCAGCGCCAGCCGATGGAGTCGGTGATCAGGCCGCCGAGCAGCGGACCGCCGATGGTGGACACGGCCATGACGGCCCCGAACAGGCCCATGTAGCGGCCCCGCTCCCTGGGGCTGAGGATGTCGGCCATCAGGACCTGGCTGACGGCGGCGAGGCCGCCGGCTCCGATTCCCTGGATCGCGCGCATGGCGATGAGCATGGCGGCGCTCTGGGAGAAGCCGGCTGCGGCGGTGGCAAGCACGAAGATCACGATGGCCAGCTGATAGAGCAGCTTGCGGTTGGTGAGGTCGGCGAGCTTGCCCCAGATGGGCGTCGAGATTGCTGTGGTCAGGAGCGTGGCGGTGACCACCCAGGTGTAGGAGTTCTGGTCTCCCTCGAGGTCGTGCACGATCACCGGAAGGGACGTCGAGACGACCGTGGAGGCGAGCATGGACACGAACATCCCGAGGATGAGTCCGGCCAGCGCCTCCAGGACGCGACGATGTTCCACCGGAGTCTGGTTGAGGTCGCTCGAGGGCGCAGTGGTATCAGCTGACATGCAGGAAGGGGGTCCTTCGGTGAGAATGGGCGCGGTTGGCGTCACAGAAGAAATTGACCGGTCAATAGTTGACCGGCGTCAACCATATGCTCCGCAGCGGTCCAGCGCAACACGACTGCCCTGCCCCGGCCGTCAGGGCCTCAGACCAGGTCTGCCCCGTGACATCAGGCCCCGGTGACGCCCTCGCGGAGGCGACTCAGGACATCGGGGCCGCCGACCCTCTCGATGACGTCCGGGTCGCCGACGACGATCAGCTTGTCCGTGGCGCGGGACAGGCCTACGTAGAGGCGCTCCCGGCTGCGCTCGCGACTGCCGTGCTCGTTGAGGCAGAGGACGACGGCGCGTCGTTCCATGCCCTTGAACCCGAGGACGTGCCCGTAGAACACGTCCTCCTCGGACCAGAAGTCCTCCCAGTAGGCCGCGAACCCGACCGCCTCCTGCTGCTCCTTCTGCACCGGGTGCCTGGCGCCGGTCGTCAGCAGGGCGATGTCCCCTGGTCGCCAGCCCTCGTCCATGAGGCGCTCGACCTGGTCATCCGCGGCATCCAGCGCGTCGGCGACGTCCACCTCGACGAACTCGACCTCCGGCCCTTCTCCGCCCCGCAACACCATCGACGTCGGGGCGAGCGAGGCGAAGCTCTGCGCGATCTGGCGGGTGTTGCGCAGGTTGTGGTCGAGAACCAGCGGCACCAGCGCCACCGACGGGCGCCCGAAGCGGGCGAAGACCCTCTGCCTCTCGTCGCTGTAGGCGAAGATCCCGCCCGTCTCCTCGTCGCGGAGCGCGGCCAGCAGCGGCGTCCACCAGTCCTCCGCGAAGTCCTGCGCCTCGTCGATGATGAAGGCATCGAACTTCTGGCCGTCGGCCAGGGTCATTGCGCGCTCGGCCATCAGGCGCGGCAGCGTGTCCTCCCAGAACTCGGAGTCGTCGCGCGATCCGGTGATCTCGATGCCCCACTTCCGTGCAAGGTCCTCGAAGGTGCCGACGAAGGCCGGCCGCTTGCTCCTGGAACCCACCTCCAGGTTCCGCTTGAGATGATGAGCGAGCCCGTAGCTGTAGCAGACCACCGCGACCCGCTGCCGTTTGTCGGTCAGCACGCCCCCGGCCAGGTCGGCCGCCTGGCGGATGGCGAGCACCGTCTTCCCGCTGCCGGCGGCGCCGCGTATCTCCATCCGGTTGAGCAGTCGCGTCACCTTCAGCAGGCTGGCCTGCTCCATGGTGAGCCGGTCGGCGAGATCGGCGCGGTCCTCGGCGATCGACGACTCGACCCTGGTGGGTAGGTGCCGACCCCGGAGAATCTCCTGGATCAGCTCGACGTCGTCCTGCGTCGGTGGGCGCGCGTCCGTGCGGTGCAGGGAGGTCGTGTCCCAGATCCGCTCTCCCAGGTTCTCGAGGTCCCCCTGTCCGGAGACCTGCCAGCGGGGGCAGTCCGGTGTGGCGAAGTTCGAGTCCAGCTCGGTGCGCGCCAGGACGACGTGGTGGCTCCACCTGATTCGCGTGCGCGACCCCCAGCGGGGATCACGCTCGACGTAGTTGCGCATCGCGTAGGTCGCGTCGCGGGCCTGGTCGACGGGGTGGATGCGCTCCTCCCCGCCTTCCCGGGCGATCATCCAGCCGCCGTCGGCGTCGGTCCAGACGTGGCTGCCCTTCACCTCGATCACGACGATGCCGGAGTCGGGCATGAGCGCGACGAGGTCGGACTCGTGGTCCTTGTGCTGGTCGCTGAGGCGGTAGTTCGCCAGCAGCACGCAGTCAGGTCCGAGCTGCTTCCGCAGCTTCTTCCACACCTCCTTCTCGGAGGTCGTGGTGAACGCGGGCTGCTCGGGGACGCAGGTCGCCATGCGGGTCTCCTCGGGGACGATCGGCCGTCGATCGGATCTGGCAAGGAGCGTATCGGGCCTGACGTGGGTCGGAGCCGGTTCCCAGGTCCCGATCCGACCAGGCGACCTGTGCTGGCTCAGCGGTTGGTGATGCCGGCCGCCACCCGCTGGGCGATCGCCGCGTGCCCCTCGTCGTTCGGGTGGGCGCCGTCGGCGGCGAGCAGGTCAGCGGACAGGACCGGCGGATCGATGAGCTGGACGAAGGTGGCGTCGATCGAGGCGGCGGCGGCCTGCACGGCAGCCGACATGCCCGTGACCGTGGGGCCGATCTCCCACGGCGTGGACGGGCCGACGACGATGATCTCCGCGTCCGGGAGCTTGGCGCGCAGCGCGGTCAGCGTCGAGTCGATCGCCGCCGTGACCTTCGCGCTGTCCTCCTTCCAGGCGTTGAAGTCGTTCTGGCCACCGGCGATGACGGCGATGTCGGCGTCGGCGGGCAGTTCCTCGGCGATCATCTCCGGATACGAGGGGCAGTACTCCAGCCCGCAGCCGCTGACCCCCGACGTCGAGACGTAGCCCGTGCCGCCCCGGCCGAGGTTCACCTCGGTCCAGCCCTCCTGCGCGGCGAGCAGCGTCGTCCACCGCAGATCCTTCGTGGTCGCGCCCACACCCTGGGTGTAGGAGTCGCCGAGGAAGACCGCCTCGGGCCTCTCCCCCTGCGCGCTGCTCGATGTGGCGGGTGCCCCCGACGCGGCTGGTTGCGTCGTGAGCGGGTTCCGGATCGCCACCGCGACCCCCCACACGACCAGCCCGACGACGACCAGCCCCGACAGCGCGATGAGCCATTTCCTACCGCGGGGACCCTCCGACGACGGTCGCGGCCCCCGACGCGACTGCATGTCCATGCGTCGAGACTAGGCCCGGATCGAGTGGGGGCGGGCGGAATCCGGAGGGAGTGTCGCCTCCGCCGTGACCCGCCTGCCGCGACGGCCTGCGGGGGGCTAGTGTGCCGAGCGTGATCACTCTCCCGCAGACAGTTGCCCTCCTCGTGGACGCCGACAACGCGCCGTCCGCCAGCATCGACAAGGTGCTGGCCGACCTGGCCAAGGTCGGCGATGTCCGGATCCGCCGGGCCTACGGCAACTGGTTCAAGCCCGCGCTGCGGGCCTGGGATGCGGAGCTGACGAGCCGAGGCTTCCGGGCGGTGCAGCAGTCGGATCCGGTGAAGGGGAAGAACGCCACGGACCTGGCGCTGGTCATCGACGCGGTGGACCTGTTCCACTCGCTGCGGCCCGACGTGTTCGCCATCGTGTCCAGCGATTCGGACTACACCCCGCTGGCGAACTACCTGCGCGAGCGGGGCGCGAGCGTCCTCGGCTTCGGCCGCGCCAACACCGCCGCGTCGTTCCGGGCGGCGTGCACGTCGTTCACGGTCCTTGCAGGCAAGACGGACGAGCCAGCCGCCCAGGGCGCCACCAGGAAGAAGGTCGAACCGAAGCGCGAGCCCACCCTGAACGAGATCCTTGCGCAGGCAGTCGCGAGGAACGCCGACAAACAGGGCTGGGCGCGGGTCAGCACAGTGGCGAACCAGATCCGGCAGCAGCACGGCCAGTCGGCGAAGGACCACGGCAAGCCGACCTGGACGAAGGTGCTGAAGTCACTTCCGGGGTTCGAGTTCCGCGACGAGGGCACCACGAACGTCGCGGTCCGGCTCCAGGCCAGGTGACTCGGGGCTGCGCTGTAGGCCCTGTCAGATGAGGCCCTGGGACCTGAACGCGTTCCAGATGCCGTCGTCGAGGATGGTGCTCGTGGTCTCGTCTGCCGCCGACTTCGCGGCCGGGGATGCGTTGCCCATCGCGACGCCGACGGCGCAGTAGTCGAGCATCTCGAGGTCGTTGGAGCCGTCGCCGATGCCGATCGTCGCCCCGCGGTCGATGCCCAGGTGGTCGATCACCGCCGCGATCGCGGTGGCCTTGTTGACGCCCGGCTGACACAGCTCGCCGGAGAGATCACCGAAGAGCGGTACGGTGCCGGCGATGACATCCAGGTCCCCCGCGAAGGCAGCCCTCACCTCAGACATCGACGTGTCTCCGAAGCCGACGAATGTCGCTTTCCCGACGCCATCGCGCTCGAACGGGCCTCGGTAGACGAGGTTCCGGGCGAAGTCGCTGGCCATGAACTCCGCAGGAGAGATGGCAGGTCCCCGGTCGGCCGCGGCGGCGACGAGCCGGGCGAGGCCGTCGTGGAAGCCGGGGCTGGCCTGCACGTGGTCGAAGGACTGCAGGTAGAACTCGATGCCGAGCCGGGTGAGGATCTCGTCGATGTGGTCGACCAGTTCGGGCGCCATCGGGAGAGAACGAGTTCACCGTCGACCTCGGCGAATGCACCGCCCGCGCAGATGAAGCCCTCGAACCCGAGGTCATCGAGGAAGTCGTGGATCTCGGTGCGGGTCCTGCCGGACGCCAGGAACAGCCGGTGCCCGTTGCGCCGGGCCACCCGCAGCGCCTCCAGCGTCGAGTCCGGGACGTGGTCTCCTTCGGCCACGACGGTCCCGTCGACGTCGAGGAAGACAGCGCGCGGTTCCATCGGACTCCTGTTCATGAACGCTCACGATTTGTCACGGCATCGGCAGCCGCCGTTGCCGCCGGTTCCGCAGCGCCGCAGGGGAAAGCCGAGCCTCCGTCGCCGGCGTCATCTGGGGAACTTCGCCATGTCGAGCGTGTCGAGCACGTTGTGGTGAGGCCATTCGACCTCGATCACACCGACTTTCGTGTCGCAGGTGATCTGGTACAGATCCTTGCTGACCGTCCAGACCTCGCTGTTGCGCCAGACGATGTCGTCAGCGGCGAAGTGCTCCACGTGCTCGTCGCCGTCCCAGTCGACGGGCTTGGCTTCGAGCCAGTTGTTCAGCTTGTCGATGTTGATCATGCCGATCATCGTGGTCGCCCGGGCAGGCTGGGACGGCCTGACCGCCGCGCTCGATTCCGACCGTCTGGTGGGCAGGCGCATACCGCTGCAGATCTCCTCGATGCTGAGGCCATAGACGCGGGTGAGCGCAGTCAGCACGGCTCGGGCTGCGGCGGCGAACTCCTCATCGCCTCCGTCGTCGATGAGGATCCACCAGTTGGGACGGGAGTCGGTGGGCCGGTTGAAGCCTAGGGCGACCATCGCTTCGGCGCTGCCCGCGGGCAGCTTCCGCCCACTTGACGCGTACTCATCGGTTGAGATCTCGACCAGTACCAGGGGGCCATCGGCGGCAGCCTGGACGTAGTAGTCAGGCCCTGCATCGTCCGAGAAGGAGCCCTCGGTCCCCTTCAGCGCGCCGAGCTTCTGCTTGATCCATGTGACAGTCAGTGCGTTCTTGTCCATGATTCCTCCAATGGTTGACTGTGGGTTTTAGGGCTGGTTCAGCGACAGGGGCCCTGCGCGGGCAGGATCTTGAAGGCGGTGTTCCACAGCAGACCGTTGCGCTCGCTGCCCACGGCCCTCTCGATGGCCGGGTCATCCTGGGGGCCGTGGCCCAGCAGGCGGCTGTAGGCGACGGCGACGGCCGGCGTGCGGTGCTGGGCGGCGACGCAGTGCACGAAGACGGTCTTTCCCTCTGCGCGCAACTCCTCCACTGCCCTTGCGGCGTCGTCCAGGACGAAGTCGAGGTTCGGGTCGAAGGCCGGATCCCCGTCGTCGACGAGCCACACATCGATCTGGTTCTCGCGGGCGATCCCCTGCTGGCGTACGGCTCCTCGGCGGCACAGGCTGACGACGGCGTCGCAGCCGTGGTCCGGCGTGTTGACGGTGCCGAGCAGCACCCCGGAGTCGAACGGGTGCGGCACCGCCATCGGGGCCGACCATCCGCTGTAGGCGTGGTCGGGCGCCGTCGGCCAGCCGGACCGCGACGGCTTCCCGCCGCGGGCGGCGAGCACAGCCAGGCGGACCAGGTCGGCGGCCTCGACGCCGGGCCAGCCGTTCACGAGCCGCCGGTAGCGGGCCGGGACCGCTGACGCGCCCCAACGGGCGCCGAGCAGCGAGCCGGCGATGGCCGCGACGGTGTCGGTGTCGTGGCCGGCCTGGACCGCGGCGAACAGGCCGTCGCGCAGATGGTCGCAGGGGAACGTGCGGGGCACCTCCAGCGTCGAGGTGATCGCCGCCCAGGCGGCCTGCAGGGCCGTGACGGTGAAGCCGTTGCGGCCGAAGGAGGCAGGGTCGGCCCCGGTCGCTTCGTCGATCCACGTCGCCCAGCGCGACCGGCTCTCCTCGGGGAGGAGATCGAGCCCTCCGACGAGGTCGAAGCGCGCCTCGGTGACGGCCACGCGGATGGCCTCGCTCCACAGGATGCAGGACTCGGCCGCAAGCGGGTCGGCGTGCGTGAGGGCGCACACGGCCCGGCTGGCCTCCGCGACCTTCCCACGGTCGTCGAGCGCCGTCAGCGCGATGACTCCGGTGCGCATGAGGCCGCCGTTCCCCGCGGCGCTCCCAGTCATCTTCAGGACCCTGGCGGCGTTGTCGGTCAGCCGCTGGGCCGAGCCGCGGCCGGGCGTCACCCCGCGGAGGGCGGCGCTCGTGGTGATGCCGATGTCGGTCGCGCCGTGGCTCCGCCAGGCGAGGAAGCGGTCGGCGATGGCGTCGAGGGCATCCGCGGTGGTCAGGTCGGCGCCGGTGGCGGCCACCTCGGCGACGCAGACCGCCATCTGCGTGTCGTCGGAGTTCTCCCCCGGCGCATAGGGGCCGAGCCCGCCGCCGATCATCTCCGGCGCGTGGTCGATCCTCGGCGCGAACTCGTACGGGACCCCGAGAGCGTCGCCGACTGCCGCCGCCAGCAGCACGCCTGCGGCTCGATCCGACTGTCCGGGGGTTCGGTGGTCGAGGGTCTTGTCCATGTCGGTCTCCGCTCAGTCAATGGTTATTGTCGCTGGGACAACAGTGTCACCGGACTGGCGTTCTTGTCAACCCGACTATTAGACTGATCCTGTGACCAGCTCCCCAGACTTCCCTCCGTTCGGCGTCACCGCCGACCTGGTGATCCTCACGATCCAGGACAATCAGCTCCGCGTGGCCCTCGTCGAGCGGAAGGGCGACCCCTTCCGCGGTTGCCTGGCGCTCCCCGGCGGCTTCATCAGCAGGCACGGCCTCGACGACAACCTCGAACAGACAGCGCTGCGGGAGCTCAACGAGGAGACGGGTATCCGGGCGGACGAGGTGCACCTCGAGCAGCTGAAGACCTACTGGACGCGCGGCCGGGACCCCCGCCAGGAGGTCGTGACGGTCGCCTGGCTCGCCCTCGGTCCCGTCGCACGCGAACTGCGGGCAGGAACCGACGCCGCGAGCGCGGCCTGGTATCCCGTCATCGAGGCCCTCGACGCGCCATTGGCGTTCGACCACAACGTCATCCTTCGCGACGGCGTCGAGCGCGCCAGGGCCAGGCTGGAGTACACCGACATCGCCGCGACGTTCCTGGGGCCCCGCTTCACCATCGCCGCGGTCCGGGAGATCTACGAGACCGTCTGGGGCGAGGATCTCGATCCGGGCAACTTCCAGCGCAAGATGACAGGAATCTTCGACCGCGTGGAGAACGAGTCCGTCCGTCCCGCGGGCGGGCGGGGCCGGCCGGCGGCCCTCTTCACCCGCAAGCCCCCGTCCCACCGCGACGAACACGGCCTCGTGCCGATCGATCCCCCGTTCCGGCGGTCCTCGCGAGGAGGAGAGTGACTCCCAGTGCGTTGCTAGGGTTGCCCGCATGACACGCGTACTCGTCACAGGCAGCAGCGGAAAGCTCGGCAGGGCCGTCGTCCGGCACCTTGTCAGCGAGGGATACGACGTCCTCGCGACCGACCGCACCGCGCCCGCCCCCGGTGCGCCGGGCACCTTCGTGCTGGCCGACCTCACCGACGCGGCCCAGGTGTTCGACCTGGTGACCGGCGTCGATGAGAGGGGCGGCCGCGTCGACGCGGTGGTGCACCTCGCCGCGGTGCCCGCTCCCGGACTGGTGACCAACACGGCGACGTTCCACAACAACGTCCCCGCCACCTTCAACATCTTCCAGGCGGCGCGCGTGGCCGGCGTGAAGAAGGTCGTGTGGGCGTCCAGCGAGACAGTGCTCGGCCTGCCCTTCGACGAGGAGCCGCCGTACGCCCCCGTCGACGAGGAGTACCCCGTCCGTCCGAACTCCACCTACTCGATGGGCAAGGCTGTCGAGGAGGAGATGGCGCGTCACTTCGCCCGCTGGGACCCGGAGCTGTCCATCATCGGGCTCAGGTTCTCCAACGTCATGGAGCCCCACGACTATGCGGCATTCCCGACCTGGCAGGACGACCCGCAGGTGCGCCGCTGGAACCTCTGGGGCTACATCGACGCGCGCGACGGCGCCCAGGCGGTACAGCGCGCGCTGGAGACCGAGCTGCCCGGCTTCGAGGCGTTCATCATCGCCAACGCCGACACCGTCATGGAGGAGAGCAGCGCTGACCTGATGTCGAAGGTGTTCCCGAACGTGCCCCTGCGCGCCGTCGAGGGAACCCAGACCCTGCTCGGCATCGACAAGGCCCGCCGCCTGCTCGGCTACGAGCCGCAACACACCTGGCGCGACGAGGTCTAGCGGCGGTCGCGATTCACTACCGCTGCCGGCTCCGCCGGACGGGTCTGGTCGGACTAGAACTCCAACAGGGTTGCGTCAGGAAACACCGTGTAGCTGGTGCCGTCACTGCGTGGGGCGAGTTCCAGGTAGCTCGGGGTGCCGTCATCGATGAGCAGAAGGACCAGCGCGTCGCTGAGGCCGGCGCCTAGGATCACGCGCTCATCACCGGAGCCGACGGCTGGTTGGGCAGTGCTGGATAAGGAGACGCTGGGGCACACTCCGCATCCACACATGGAGTCGACGACGAGGCCGGCGACCTGGGCCCGCCAGGCATGGCGGGCGGCTGCGTTGGTCCGGGCCTCCCCGTCGAACGGCTCCGCGCGATCGATCATGGACACGAGGACCAGTCGTTCTTCGCTTGTGAGTGGACGGGGCATGCAGGCGACTCTAACCACCCCTTCGGGCCCACGGTGCCGCCGCTACACGCCGAGGTGGTGCCTGGCGGACTGCAGCAGCCGATTCAGGAGGTCATCCGGGATCGGCCGGGCGACGGTGAACGTGACGCCCGTCTTGGAGCACTTCAGTCCGGCCGCCGTCAGGGCCTCGGCCTGCTCGGTGATGGCCTCGGTGGGCAGGTAGAGGCCGCAATGCCTGCTGAAGGCGGCGTATCCGACGACGGTGACCCCGGCGATGCTGAAGCCCGGCATGCCATATCCCATGACCTCGTCGGCCTCCGGGAGGGCGTCCGCGACGCGGCCGTGCAACTCCCGAAGAATCGGCCTGAACCGCTCCGGGGCGCGTTCGATGTACTCGTCGTGCGCTAATGAGACCTGTGCCACGCCCGCCATCCTCCCAGACCGCCGGCGCCCGACGTCCTTCGCGCCGACGGCGACTTGCCCGTTCAGCAAGAATCATTGTCTGCTGAGCCGGCAGGACCGACGATGACCGCATGGATACGCAACACTCGTCAGCCGTGTGGGACTCGATCGTCGTCGGAGGCGGGGCGGCCGGTCTGTCCGCGGCCATGATGCTTGGTCGCGCGGGTCGGCACGTCCTGGTGATCGACGCAGGCAGCCCGCGCAACCGGTTCGCCGCTCACATGCACGGCGTCCTCGGCCACGACGGCCGCTCACCCCTCGACCTGGTCCGAGCGGGCCGGGAGGAGGTCGCCGCGTACGGGGTCCGGTTCCTCGACGGCGTTGTGGCAACGGTCGGGGACGGCCCGGACGGGGTGACGGTGACCACCCATACAGGCCAGGAGCTCCGGGCCCGCACGCTCATCGTCGCGACCGGCCTCACGGACGTGCTGCCCGAGGTGCCGGGGCCCGCGGACCGGTGGGGAATGGACGTGCTGCACTGCCCCTACTGCCACGGCTGGGAGGTCCGCGGCCAGCGAATCGGGGTCCTCGCGACCTCCCCGATGAGCCTGCATCAGGTCCGCATGGTGCGCCAGTGGACCGACGATCTCGTGTATTTCGCGGCGGGGGCTGGGCCCCTCGGACCGGCCGACCGGCAGCGGCTGGCCGCTCGTGGCATCGAGGTGATCGACAGCCCGGTGACCGGGATCGTCGTCGCCGACGACGCCCTCACCGGCGTCCGCACGGCCGACGGCCGGACCACGGCGGTGAGCGCGCTCTTCACCGCCGCTCCGCCGCGTCCCCACGACGGGGTCCTGGACGGTCTCGACCTGGCCAGGGCCGAGCCCATGCCCGGCGCCGAGATGACCATAGCCGTGGACGCCACCGGCAGGACGAGCCACCCCCGCATCTGGGCCGTGGGCAACGTGGTCGCCCCCGGCGCGAACGTCCCCATGGTCATGGGAGCGGCGTCCTTCACGGGCGGCGCGGTCAACGGCTGGCTCGTCGAGGACGACTTCGACCTCGCCGTCGCGGGTCGGGTCGTTGAGCACTTCGACAGGCTCAGCACAGGCCCTGTCGAAACGCCCTGAGCGCAGCGAAGGGAAGTCCTCCCCGGGCAGACCCCTCGCTCCGTTCGAGGTACACCCCGAGAAGAATGTGCTGAGCGTGTCGAAGTGCTTGTGCTGAGCTTGTCGAAGTGCTTGTGCTGAGCTTGTCGAAGTGTTCGGTGACCCGGACTGAGCCTGACGAAGGGACCCGCGAACCGGATCGCTGAGCCTGTCGAAGCGCCCTGAGCGCAGCGAAGGGACCCACCCCGCCCCGCACTACAGTGGCCGAGCGCGGCATACGGAAATGGGCCGCGTGATGTGGGCCAGGCCACAGTTGCGCACCACGACGACGCGCCAGACACCTCTCCACAAGCTGAAAGCCCGCTCTCGCCAAGCCAGCACTTGGTCCGCAGACTGCCGAAACGCCCTGAACGCAGCCGGGGAAGTCCGAAGCCGGTCCGACCTCTCGCTCCGCTCGAGGCACCTCGACAAGCATGTGCTGAGCTCGTCGATGTGCTCGGCGACCCAGGATCAGTGGGGCGGTCAGCCGGTGTCGGGTTCCACGACGACAGGTCGTCGGGTGGCGGGGTCGATGATGATGCGCCAGCCGTCGCGGCTTTCGATGCCGTCGGTCCGGGTGGGCTCCAACTTGGCGTGGTGGAACGGGCACACCAGCGCCAGATTCTCCAACGATGTCGATCCGCCGGCCCACCACGGAACGATGTGGTGGGCTTCGCACTCGACGGCGCTCGCCTCGCAGCCGGGGAGGATGCATCCCCCGTCGCGGATCGCGAGCGCCTGTCGGAGCGACGGTGTGACCCACCGCTCAGACCGGCCCAGGTCGAGGATCTCGGAGCGTCCACCCAGCACGACCGGGATCACCTCGGCGTCGCAGGCGATCCGTCGCAGCTCGCCCGCGGGAATCCGCTGACCGGACGCCAGGACACCACCCGCGTAGGACGCGTTCAGCAGGTCCTCGTAGCTGACGGTCACCACGAGCGTCGGCCGGGTCGCCGCGCCGGACGGCGCAGGCGTCGGCCGCAGCGCCGAACCAGCTGGCGCGGACGCTGGCCGGGGCGCCGCACCGCCGGGCACGAACGTCGGCTGCAGCCCCTCTCCGGACGATCCGGTGCCGGGCACGCCACTCTCCGGCTGGGCGTGGGCCGCCTCGACCGACACCGGCGAATCATCGTCCCGCACCACTGCGGGGATCTTCCCCGCCACGACCGCGACCAGCGCGTCGGCCTGACGCTGCTGCCAGGTGGGAGTCAGGTCACGGTGACGCTGGCGACGCTCCGCCCGCTTCTGGTCGTTGACCTGGGCGGTGATGGCCCCGACAACGATCTCCGCCTCGAGCACAGGCAACGACCCCTTGAAGTACCAGGAACCGGGATGCTCGGGATCGGGCCCGTAGACGAGGTGGCGACGCTGCAGTGCCCGCTCACGCCGCCTACGCAACTGCGCATCGAGCTGCGCAGCGGTGGGTAGCAGCTCCGGGGCCACGGCCTGCAGGACCTCGTCGTGGCTGTCGGCCACCTCACGCGGGGTGGCCGTGCGCGCCTTCTCGATGAGGAACTCGCGGGCGCTGGCGCGCTGCTCGTCGGTCAGCACACCGGGCAGCCCTCCCAGCGCCTCTCCGATTCCGATCGCATGCCCCGGAGACAGCTGACCCTCCACCACCCGCCGCGCGACCTCCTGGTGGCTCGTCATCCGTCCCGCCTCGGAGATCGCGCGCTGCGTCACCCGCCTGTCGAGATGCTCCTCCCGGCCGAGCAGGCTCGACAGCTGAGTCCCGCTCACCGCCTCTGCGGATCCGCTGCTCTCGGCCTCGGAGATCAGGCAGGCCTCCAAGCCGGCAAGGCGATCCTTCGCCCGTCGCACCTGACGCAGCAGATCCAGCCGTTCCCGGTGTTCGATCCCGGTGCGCTGGGAATGGTCGATGGACGAGAGCGCGCTGGCGATCGCGGCCAACGCCGCGCCAGTCGACAGCTGCTCATCCCCCATATCACGAGGCTACGGACCCCCACCGACAGTTTTCGAACAAACCCGTTCGATTCAAGGCTCGTTCACCCACAGCGAACGAAGTTGCTCCGACGGACCCTGGATGGATCCCGGGGGGGTGGTGCCCCGACTCCAACGGCCGGCGAGACGCCGGAGCCCAGCGAGCCACCTACCCGACTCGGCCTCCTCCACCAGCTCAGCTGCAGACGCGGGTCGCGTCCGGCCAGAGCACACCGTGGTTGCCTCGTCGGCGCTGGGGACCGACGATGTCTGCATGGAGCATTCTTCGGTGGCGTCGGGCTCTAGGGATGTGGGTGCCGCATGAGGCGCGTCGAGGTCGTCGTCCGCGGCCGGGTGCAGGGGGTCGGCTACCGGTACAGCTGCCGCAACGAGGCACAGCGACTGGGCCTCGCCGGGTGGGTGCGCAACGAGCCCGACGGCACTGTGCGGGCGGAATTCGAGGGGCGCGCCGAAGAAGTCGATTCCATGGTCAGCTGGTGCTGGGAAGGGCCGGACTACGCACGCGTGACGGGCGTCGAGGTGAGGGAGATCGCGCCGACGGGCGGGAGCGGATTCACCGTCGGCTGAACCGGGCTTTCGCCCACATCCGCAGGATTGTCGGAGAGGGCCGGCATAGTTATCTGCAGGTCAAGAGTCGCGGCCCCAACTCCTCGGGGTGGTCGCGCAGCAACCGGGGCCGCTCCGGTGCTTCCCGAGGAAGACCCGGCCCCGGCAGACAGCTGAGGTCAAGCGGCCTCGTCCCGACGAGGCTCGGAGACGAGGAGACACCTCCATGACCAGACTGCCGCTCCGCCCCGGACAGGGTGCGTTCCCCGACGACCAGATCCCCAGCCCCTACATCCCTGCACGGAGCCGCGCCCGGACGGACGGGATCCTCCGCCGGCCGCATGGTGAGAGCGTCACCGACTCGTACCGCTCGAACGTCGTGCGGGTCTGGCCCGCGGGGTCCTCGGCACCCGCAGTCGACCTTGTGCCGGCCGCGGCGTCCATCTCCGCCGCGCCGTCCGACCTGCTCGGCCCCGAATGCCGGGAGGCGTTCATCGTCGCCGGGACGCACGCGGCCGGACGCCTGACGACCCCGGCGGACGACGACGCCACAGTGCGCGCGCTCAGGTGGTTCCTGGATCTCAACGAGTGGATGTGGTGCCCGACCGTCGCGACGTCTCCGGACCGCGGCTGGGTCGAGGCCGGTGCCCTCATCCGCGGTGTACCGGAGGACGAGGTGGCGGATCAGGCCGCGTACCACGGGCAGGCGGTGGTGCTGCGCTGGGATGAGCGCGGCCTGGTCGCGATCCCCACCATCGCGGGCGTCGACGTCGGCGACCCGACGCCCACCCCCGTCGCGCTGGTCCCGGCGCTCACGGGCTGCCCGCTGCGGCGCGGTGCCGACGGGGTGTGCAAGACCCACGGCGGCGGGTGGACCAGCGGCTCCCGGGAGGCACTACTCGCGTGGAGGCTGCACCGCTCCCTGCTCCTGGACGCCTTCGGCTGC
This sequence comes from Tessaracoccus palaemonis, assembly GCF_019316905.1. Lineage (NCBI taxonomy): Bacteria > Bacillati > Actinomycetota > Actinomycetes > Propionibacteriales > Propionibacteriaceae > Tessaracoccus > Tessaracoccus palaemonis. The sequence goes on along the minus strand of NZ_CP079216.1, from coordinate 1,618,357 downwards.
GACGTGTGCCACGGCGAGGGTCCTGAGGGACCGGACGCCTCCGAGCACTTCACCCCGTCGCGCGAAGGCGGGTGGCAGTGGGGTCCGCCCCGGGTGGTGCGAGGAGAGGAGTGATCTCCATACCCGGGGCGGACCGGATCGCCGCGACGCTGCGGCGGCTTCTCAGAGGCCGTCGGTGAACAGCTGGTGCTGGCGCCAGACGGCGGCCGGCACCTTCGCGCCCATGCGGGCCAGGAAGACCTCGGTGTCGTCGGCCTCGGCGCTCAGCGCCTCGGGATCGAGCGCGTAGAGCGCCTCCCAGTCCTCGTCGCTGACGCCGGCGGCCACGTGGTCGATCGCGCCCTCGACGGGGACGAGGCCGAAGAGCGAGTCCTCCGCCTCGGCGCGCCCCTCGATGCGCTCGGTGATCCACGCCAGGGCGCGGGAGTTCTCCGAGAAGCCCGGCCACAGAAAGCGGCCGTCCTCGCCGCGTCGGAACCAGTTCACCTGGAACATCAGCGGCGCGGCGGCGCCCAGGCCCTCCCCCACGTTCAGCCAGTGCTGCCAGTGGTCGGCCATGTGGGTGCCGGAGAACGGCAGCATCGCGAACGGGTCGCGGCGCAGCTCGCCCAGCGTGCCCTCGGCTGCGGCCGTGCGCTCGGAGGCGAGCGTGGCGCCGATGTAGACGCCGTGCTCCCAGTCCCGCGCCTGCGCCACGAGCGGCACATTGGTCGCGCGTCGGCCGCCGAAGATGATGGCGTCGATCGGCACGCCGGCCGGGTCACTCCAGGTGTCCGCGATGCTCGGGCACAGGTCCGCGGCGACGGTGAAGCGAGCGTTGGGGTGGGCGGCCGGCTCGTCGGAGTCGGGCGTCCAGTCGCGGCCCTGCCAGTCGGTCAGGTGCGCGGGCGCCTCGTCCTTGAGGCCCTCCCACCACACGTCGCCGTCGTCGGTCAGGGCGACGTTGGTGAAGACGGTGTCGCCCTTGATCGTCTCGATCGCGGTGGGGTTGGTCGAGTAGCCCGTGCCAGGCGCCACACCGAAGAAGCCGGCCTCCGGGTTGATGGCGCGCAACCGGCCGTCGGGACCGGGGGCCATCCAGGCGATGTCGTCGCCGATCGTCTCGACCTTCCAGCCGGGCATCGAGGGCCGTAGCATCGCGAAGTTCGTCTTTCCGCACGCGCTCGGGAAGCCCGCGGCGACGTGGAAGGACCGGCCGGCGGGGTTGGTCACCTTGAGCAGCAGCATGTGCGCCGCCAGCCAGCCCTCCTTCTCCCCGATCTTGGAGGCGATGCGGAGCGCGAAGCCCTTCTTCGCGAGGATCGCGTTGCCCCCGTAGGCGGAGCCGTAGGACCAGATCTCGAGCGTCTCGGGGTAGTGCACGATGTACTTGGTGTCGCTGCAGGGCCAGGCGACGTCGACGTCACCCGGCGCCAGCGGCGCCCCGACGGTGTGCACGGCGGGCACCCATTCGGTGTCCGGTCCGATCTGGGCGAGCGCCGCGGCGCCCATCCGCGTCATGATGCCGGTACTGATCACGACGTATGGAGAATCGGTGACCTGGACCCCCAGGCGGGCGAGCGGGCTCCCGACGGGGCCCATGGAGAACGGCACGACGTACATCGTCCGGCCCCGCATCACCCCGCGGAACAGGCCGCCCAGCGTCTCGCGCATCTCCGCCGGCGGCGCCCAGTTGTTCGTGGGGCCGGCGTCGTCCTCGTGCTCGGAGCAGATGAACGTCCGCGACTCCACGCGGGCGACGTCGCTGGGGTTGGAGCGGGCCAGGTAGCTGTTGGGGCGCTTCTCGGGGTTGAGCTTGATGAGCGTGCCGGCGGCGACGGACTCGTCGATGAGGCGCTGGCGCTCCTCGGGTGAGCCGTCGCACCAGACGATCCGGTCGGGTTCGGTCAGTTCGGCGATCGAGTTCACCCACTCGACCACGGAGCTGTCGGCGTACTCGGGTGCGGTCTCGGTGTATGTGGCGATGGCGGTCATGGGTCTCTCCAACCTGGATAGTTCGCGTCGTTGTAGAACTGGGTTGTCTTCACCATAAGGAACTAATCCGACCTGAATCCCAGATGAACGTGGTGAAATAGAGCCAATCTTCACATATTGTGAATCCCGTGACAGATCTCTCCACTCTCGGGCACCGCATCAGGCACTTCCGCGTCAAGGCGGGCATGACCCTTGAAGAACTCGGGAACATCACAGGAACGGCCCCCAGCCAGCTCTCCATGATCGAGAACGGGCGACGCGAGCCGCGCCTGTCTCTGCTGGAGGTGCTCGCCTCGGCGCTGGGTGTGGCGGCGTCGGATCTCCTGGAGGGCGAGGCTCCCTCTCCGCGTGCCGCGTTGGAGATCGAACTCGAGCGGGCCCAGGCCGCGCCTGCGTACCGGGAGCTCGGCCTGCCGGTCCTCCGACCGTCACGGGGCATGTCCGACGCGGTCCTCAGCACCATCGTCGGGCTGCACCGCGAGCTCGGCCGCCGGGCGCGCATGTCGATCGCCACGCCGGAGGAGGCACGCCGCGCCAATACGCAGCACCACGCCATGATGCGGGCGAAGAACAATCACCTGCCCGAGATCGAGGAGATTGCGGAGCAGACCACCAACGGGGTCCGGCACACCACCGGCGCGCTCACGCACCGCAGCGTCGCGGAGATCGCCAAGCGGGTGGGGCTGACCATCGTGCACACCAGCGACCTCCCCCACTCCGCCCGCGCGGTCGTCGACCGCGAACATGGGCGCATCTACATCCCGCCGGTCTCGATTCCCGGCGGCCACGGGCTGCGGTCACTCACGCTGCAGGCGGTGGCGAATACGGTCCTGGGACACCAGGCCCCCGTCGACTACGCCGACTTCCTCAGGCAGCGGCTCGAGGTCAGCTACTTCGCGGCGGCCTGCCTGATGCCCCGGGCCGCCTCGTTGGAGTTCCTGGAGCAGGCGAAGAAGGACCGCAACATCGCCATCGAGGACTTCCGTGACACGTTCGGCGTCACCCACGAGGCAGCGACCCTGCGGTTCACCAACCTCGCCACCCAGTACCTCGGCATCACGCTGCACTACCTGCGCGTCGACGGCGGCGGCGCCGTGATGGCCGCGTACGAGAACGACGGCCTCCCCCTGCCGCAGGACGCGACCGGGTCAACGGAGGGCGAGATGGTGTGCCGGTACTGGAGCGCCAGGAGAGCCTTCGCCAGGACGACGCGCACCAGCGAACACCACCAGTACACCGACACCCCTGTGGGCACCTTCTTCGAGTCGACGCAGACCGGCACCGGGACGACAGGGGACTTCTCCATCACGCTCGGCGTCCCCTACGCGGAGTCGAAGTGGTTCCGGGGTCGGGAGTCGCAGCGGCGCGAGAGTTCCACGTGCCCGGCCGCCAGCTGCTGCCGGCGGCCTCAGGACGGGCTCATGGAGCACTGGCAGGGACAGGGCTGGGCCTCCCCCAGGGTGCGCAGCCACCTGTTCGCTCCCCTGCCGCACGGTACCTACCCGGGCGTCGAGGACCGGGAGCTGTACGAGTTCCTCGAGACTCACGCCGGGGACTGAGCCTCGAACAGGCACCTGTCCACGTGGGGGGCTCCGCGGTTCGCCGCGGCGTGGAGCCGGGCGTACGCGTTGCCCGGTTGCCGAACCAGCTCGGCGTGGGTGCCGCGCTCGATGATGCGGCCGCGCTCCAGCACCACGACGAGATCGGCCGCCTCCGCCTGCGCGAAGCGGTGGGCGACGATGACCGCCGTGCGCCCGCGGGCCACGGCCTGCACGGCCGCGTCCAGCTCACCCTCCGCGCCCGAGTGCGCGGTCGCCTCGTCGAGCACGACGACCGCCGGATCCGCCAGGAGCACGCGGGCGAGGGCGAGCCCCTGAATGCGGCCGTCATCCAGGTCGTGTCCCAGCACGGTGTCCAGGCCACCGGGCAGCTCCCGGGCCCAGCCGGCCCCCACCTCGTCGAGGGCGCTCCAGAGCGCGCTGTCGGTTGCGGCAGGGGCGGCGAGCCGGAGGTTGTCGGCGAGGGTACCGGCGAATAGATGTGTGTCCTGGGTGACGAGCAGCACCGCCCGTCGCCGCCCGTGCCAGGCCTCGGCGGCGGGCACGCCGCCGACGAGGACTTCACCTGAGCGCGGCGTGAGTACGCCGGCGATCAGCTGGGCGAGCGTCGACTTGCCCGAGCCCGAGGCGCCGACCAGCACGGTCGTGCATCCCGCCGGGATGTCGAGCGCGATGCCGCCGAGGACGTCGGCGGCGTTCGGGCGGTAGCGGTAGGAGACCGATCTGAGGCTGATCCCGCCGTCCGCGATCTCCTGGCGAACCGGGGTGCCGGGGTGCGCGAGAAGCACGCCGACGAGGCGGCCGAGCCCGGCCGCGGCGCGCTGCAGGTCGTCGATGCTCGACAGCAGAGCGCCGATCGGCGCGAAGAGCCGGTGGAAGAAGAGTGCGGCCGCGGTGACGGCGCCCACGGTCAGCCCCGCATCGCCCGTGCGCCAGAAGCCCACCGCGAGGACCGCAGCCAGGCCGAGGAACTCGCCCAGATTGAGGCCGCCGTTGAAGCGGTTGCGGGCGCTGGTCGTCTGGCGCCCGGTCTCGACTGCGGAGAGGCTGCGGCGGGAGATCAGCTCCAGACGCGGTCCGTGGGCACGGCCGGCGATCACGGTGTCGGCCCCGCGCACGCTCTCGATGATCGCCTGCCCCCGCGTCGATTCCTCGCGGCGTAGCCTCCGGTACAGGGGCCGGGATCGGCGCAGGAACCGCACGGTCGCGTACAGCTGGACCGGAACCGCTGCGAGCGCGGCCAGAGCCAACCACGGGTCGATGGCCGTCAGGCCGACGAGCGTCAGGACGATCACGAAGGCCGCCTGCGTGAACCTCGGCAGCACGCCCGAGACCGACTGCGTGATCGCCTCGACGTCCCCGGTGACGCGCGAGACGACGTCGCTCGTGCCGGCGTCCTCGACCACGCCCTGATCGAGGCCGAGCGCCGCGGCGAACACCTCCTCGCGGAGCTCGGCGAGCGCCCGCTGCAGGCAGGCGACCAGCAGCCGTCCCCCGGCAAGCAGCAACAGGGCAGAGACGATGCCGGCGCCGGTCACGAGGCCCGCGAGGATCGCGACGTCGCGGAGTTCGGATCGGGCCACGACGGCATCCACGATCCGGCCGAGGAGGATCGGGGTGAGCACGCCCGCGACTGAGCCGAGCAGCAGCAGCACCGTAGTCGCGGCGAGCGCGCGCCACTGGACCTTCAGGAGCGACCTCAGGTGCCCCCAGCACTCGCGACCGCCCGCGATCGGGAGCCCGGCCGCGTCCTGCGCGGTGTCCATATCCATCGTCATCGTCCGACCTCCGTGAGCGGCTCGGCGGGGGTCAGGGGTGAACGGGTCAGGTCGAACACGTAGTGACAGGCGTTCAGGACCAGACGGCTGGAACTCACGACCACGATCGTGCGCCCGAGTCGGCGTAACCCTTCCGCCACCTGCAGTTCGGTCAAGGGATCCAGAGCGGACGTCGGCTCGTCGAGGATCACGACCTCCGCCGGGTCATGCAGGGCCCGCGCCAGCAGCACCCGCTGGCGTTGCCCGCCCGAGAGGCGTCGCCCGCCCTCGCCGATCTCGGCTTCGGGGGACCCGACATGCTCGAGCACGTCGTCGAGCGCGACCGCGCGGACCACATCCTCGTCCCACGCGGTCGAACGGCGCTCGGCCGCGATGCCGGAGACGTTTTCTCGGAGCGTGCCCGTGAACAGTGTGGCGTCGTGTGGAGGCGCGGCCACAACCCGCCGGTAGCGCTCCGGCCCGACCGCAAGGGCGTCGGCCCCGTGCACGCTGACCTCCCCGGGGTCCGGGAGAGCGCGCAGACCCAGCCGGGCCGACACCGTTCGCGCCATCGCCGCGCTGCCGACCTGCACGCCCACCAGCCTGCCAGGCACGGTCTCGACGACGCCGGACGCCGTCCTCCAGGTCAGTGCCGCGGCGTCTGCGGGTGCACACGGCTGACCGCCCTGCGGCAGCAGGAACGGATCCGTCAGAAGAGCCTGCACGCGACGCGATGACGCCCGCTTGTGTGCCCAGTTGCCGCCGAAGGTGCCGATGTGTTCGAGTGCCCCCTGGAGGAACTGCGCAAGGGCGACGACGGTCACGAGCTGGCCAGGCGTGATGTCGCCGCGGAGCGCCAGCCAGGCGGCCGCGAACGTGAGAACGCCCAGGTACACCACCGATACCGCCGAGCTCACCGCCTGGTACGTGAGGAGGTGCCGCGACGCGGAGACTGCGCCCCGCAGCGAGCCGGCCGACGCTATCCGGTACCTCCGGACCGCCTCGTCCTCAGCGCCGAGGCCGCGCACGATGCGCAGGCCCGACATCACGTCGGTCGCCACCTCGCTCGCCGCCGCGCCCGAGGTCTGCTCGGCCATACCCAGCCGTTCCAGTGGCCGGGCGAGCGCCTGCATGCCGAGCAGGACCGCGATGGCCCCGGCGAACACACCGACCCCGAGCGGGACCGAGATCACGAGCAGCGCTGTGCCCGCCGTCAGCAGCGACGCCACCGTCGCCCCCTGGAGGGCGATGCTCCACGCCACGCCGGCGACGCGGTAGGTGTCCGAACTGGCGATTGACAGCACCTCCCCGGTCCCGCGGCGTACGGCGAGGCCCCGCGGGTGGAGCACCCTGCCGATCGCCAGCTGCCGGAGGTCGTGCTCCCCGTGCCCGTACACGCGCACCATCGCCAACGCCGCCAGCTGGTAGCTCAGGGAGAGTACGACGAAGACGCCTCCCAGCACCGCCAGCCAGATGACCAGGGACGCGGCGTCATGGCGCACGATGGCGAGGTCGACGATCACGCCGATGAGGATCGGAATCGCCGTCTCGCAGGCCTGATGCAGGATGTAGCCGAAGGTCGCGAGTCCGAGGCGCCAGCCCCGGCCTCCCCGGGTCAGCGCGAGCGACAGCATCGACCCGACAGAGGTCGCCGGGGAAGGCTCGGGGATGATCTTCATGACGATCAACCCTAGGTCGCGCGGCCCGCGACGGTCAGACCGATTGTGTCGCGAACCGGACAACGAAGTGGACCGAGGAGCCACCGACAGTAAGGTAAGGCTTACCGAAACGACATGGAGGGTGAATGACCGCGACAGTGACCGAACGGCGGATCGACGACCGGGATCCCGTCCTCCGCGCACGGGCCGTACCCGATGGCTACCTGCTCACCACCACGAGCGAGAGCGTGTGGTGGCACCCCACCCTCGAACATCGGTGTGCGACCACACAGCATCGCCACAGCGAGCATGTCGTGGTGTGGCCCGAATCCCGCGCGGCGACGATCACGGTGGAGGACGAGCTGTGGTCGCTCTCGCTGGGCGAGGGTGCCTGGCTGCCCGCGGGCACCCCGCACGCGGTGACCGACGGCAGCGCGGCGCTGGTCTCCTGCACCCACATCCACCCCCTCGCGTCCGAGGTTGAGGCGGGCCGGCCGCGGGTCGTCACCGTCAACACGGCGCTGCGCGAGATGCTTCTGCACCTCGCCCACACCGGCATGCCGCGCGACCGCAGGCTCCGCGCGCAGCAGGTCTGCCTGGAGATGATCACGGACGAGGCCGGACCGCCGGTCACGGTCCCCTCCCCCGCCGATCCACGGATCCGGGACCTCGCCGCATCGATCATGGCGGATCCGTCCGACGACCGCTCGCTGGAGGACTGGTCCTGGCACACGTCCATGAGCGCACGCACCATCGCACGGGCGTTCCGCGCCGAGACGGGCATGACCTTCACCCAGTGGCGCACCCGCGTCCGCATGGTCGCGGCGGTCGACCTCCTGGGCGCGGGCGAGCCGGTCGGAATCGTCGCCAGGCGCGTCGGCTATTCGACGTTCAGCGCCTTCAGCGCCGCCTTCAGCCGGACGATGGGACGCACGCCGAGGGACTACCAGCAGCCTCGCGCCTGAGCCTGACGTCGCCGGTGTCTGATCGGCGACAGCATGTGTCGGCCAGCCGACAGCATCCCTCTCTACGCTCAGTTAGGTCACCCTAACCTCAGGCCGTCGAGCCGCGTCCCGGAAAGATCATCTATGCGTCGTCCACATCCCCTCAGCCTCGCAGCACTGCTCGTCGGAGCCACCCTGATGCTGGGAGCGTGCAGCCCCTTCGAGCAGGCCGACACGTCGACGGGCGTCGCCGCTGCGTCGTCTGACGCAGCCTTCCCCGTCACCATCGATCACGCCCACGGCGAGACCACGATCGAGTCCAAGCCTGAGCGTGTCGTGACCCTCGGCTGGATGACGGAGGACGTGGTGGCCGCGCTCGGAGTCGTTCCGGTCGGTGTACCGACGAACTACGCGGGTGAGAACGGGTACTCGGAATGGTTCAGCGACTACGTCACGGACGAGCTGGGCGCCGAGCTTCCGGAGATCATCGGCGTCGACGGTGAGGGTGAGTTCGACCTCGAGCAGATCCTCGCCCTCGAGCCGGACCTGATCCTGGCGCCCCACTCCGGCATCACCGAGGTGCAGTACGAGCGCATGAGCGAGATCGCCCCGACGGTCCCGTATGCCACGACCCCCTGGCTCTCCGCGCCGTGGCAGGACTTCACCCGCGACATCGGCCGCGCCCTGGGCGAGACCGAGCGGGCCGAGGAACTCGTCGCAGAGTCGGAGGAACTCATCGCCGACGCCGCGGCCGAGCATCCGGATCTGCAGGGAACCAGCTTCATCTACGGCGTGACCCTGTGGGAGGGCGAGACCGAGCTCGGCGTCTACGTCTCGGATGACCCCCGGGTGCAGTTCCTCCACGGCTTCGGGCTCGTCAACAGCCCGAGCCTCGAGGCGGCGACCGCGAACGCGGAGGAGTTTGCAGGCGGAGTCAGCCTGGAGGAGCTCGATACCCTCGACGCCGACGTGTTCGTCGCCTGGGAGGGCGGATCCGGTCGCACGCAGGCCACCCTGGAGGATCCGCTCGTGTCGCGCTGGGCGCCCATCGCCGGAGGCAACTACTACTTCATGAACGACAAGGGCTTCGCCATGGCGACCAGTGCGCCGACGGTCCTGAGCATCCCGTGGGTGCTCGAGCAGGGCTTCCTCGACGACCTGTCGAACGCCGTCGCGGGCGGATCCGTCATCCGCTGACCCGGATCCCGCACCGTCGCCCCGCCCTGAAAGGAACTTCCCCATGACCTCGCTGCCCGAGCACTACGAGCCCCGCATCCACCGGGCGGAGGTGACCGCCGCGCACCGCCTGAGCCCCGGAATGATCCGCGTGGTGTTCGGGGGCGGCGACCTGCGCGACTTCCCGACGACGGGCGTGGGCGACGAGTACGTGCGGCTGTTCTTCCCCGCGGATCCCGACGAACTCCCCGGCTTGCCCGTCGTCTCCGGTCGCGGGTGGGAGTTCGAGGACGGGGTGGAGCAGTCCGAGGCGCGGGTGTACACGGTGCGCCGACACGCGCCGGGCGAGATCACGGTCGACTTCGTCGTCCATGCCGGCGGGGTCGGCTCCCGGTGGGCCACCCAGGCCCGCCCGGGGCAGATCCTGGGCGTCACTCCCCCGTACGCGCTGTACGAGCGCCCCGAGGCCGCGAAGCGGCAGATCCTCGTCGCGGATGAGCCAGGGCTGCCCGCGGCCCTCCGCATCGCGGAGCAGACGGCCGGAACCGTGCCCGCGACCCTCGTGCTCGAGGTGCGGGATGAGGACCACCGCCTCGTCGCCGAGGCTGGAGACGTGCAGTACCAGTGGCTGTCCGGCACCGGGAACGGACACACGCCGAGCCAGCTCGAGGACGCGTTGCGCCGCATGCCGATCGACGAGAACACCTACGTCTGGGTCGCGACCGAGGGGCGTCTGAGCCGGTCGATCCGCAAGCTCCTCCGCCATGGGCTCGGGATGCCGGCGAGCCACTACAAGTGCATCGCCTACTGGCAGGACGACGCCGAGGCGTGGCGCGCCCGGTACGACGCGCTCGGGCCCGAGTTCCGCGACCGGATCCGCGCCCTGTGGTCGGACGAGGAACGCGACCCGGAGGAGATCTTCGACGACGTGCAGCGGATGTACGAGGTCGCCGGGCTGTGACGGCTCCGGTGACTGCTCTGGTCGGCAGGACCGACGGCGTGGCAGCGGTCGGGCGACTGCGCCTGCTGGGGCTGCTGATCGCCATCGCTGTCCTCGCCGTCACTGTCGTCGCCAGCATCGGGGTCGGGGCGCGCGACATCGCCCCGGGCACGATCTGGTCGGCGATCACGGCGTTCGACATCACGCAGGACGAGCACGTCATGATCCGGGAGCTGCGCGTGCCCCGCACGGTGGTGGGTCTGGTCGTCGGCCCGGCGCTCGGCGTGTGCGGGGCCCTGATCCAGGCCTATACGCGCAATCCCCTCGCCGATCCCGGCATCCTGGGCGTCAACGCCGGGGCCACCTTCGGGGTGGCGGTGGCGACGGGGCTGTTCGGGTTCACCGCTCCACTGGCCTACATCTGGTTCGCTCTGGCAGGTGCCGCCGCGATCACCGTCGTCGTCTACCTCCTCGGCTCCCTCGGAGGGAGCGGCGCGACGCCCGCCAAGCTCACGATGGCGGGCGTCGCGCTCAGCGCCGTGCTCGGTGGCATGACGAGCGCGATCATCCTCTCGAATCGAGCGACGTTCGACGACATGCGCTTCTGGGGCGTCGGAGCCATCGGCGGACGCTCGCTCGACGTCGTGCTCCACTTCTCGCCGCTGATCGTCGTGGGACTGGTTCTGGCGCTCTACGTGGCCCGACCGCTGAACGCGCTTGCGCTGGGTGACGACCTCGGCGTCTCGCTCGGCGTCAGGACCGGCCGCACCCGCGTCACGGTGGTGGTCGCCGTGACCCTCCTGGCCGGCACCGCGACGGCGCTGGCGGGACCGATCGGCTTCATCGGCCTGATGGTTCCCCACGCCGTGCGGTGGTTCGTCGGCCCCGACCAGCGATGGATCATCGCCTTCACGGTGGTGCTGTCCCCCATCCTGCTGCTGGCCGCCGACATCCTCGGACGTGTGATCCTCCCCAGCGGGGAGTTGCGGGTCGGGCTTGTGACGGGAGCCATCGGCGCCCCCGTGCTCATCCTGCTCGCCCGGCGCAGCTCGGTGAGCGCCCTGTGAGCGCCATCGACCTCGGCTACCGGGCCGTCGTCCTGCGCCGAGGCCCGGTCTCGGGGCTCATCGGCGTCCGCAGCATCGTCGTCTGCGGAATCCTCGTCGTCCTGATCCTCGGTCTCGGAATCGCCTCACTGGGGATCGGGACCTATCCGCTGTCGCCCGCGCAGGTCGTCGGGGCGCTGCTCGGCACGGACGACGACACACGGACGCGGCTGCTGGTGGTCACCTGGCGCCTCCCCCGCGCGCTCTTCGCGATCGCCTGCGGCGTCGCGCTGGCCGTCTCCGGGGCGATCTTCCAGTCGCTCACCCGCAACCCGCTGGGATCCCCCGACATCATCGGCTTCTCCACGGGGTCGTACACCGGCGTGGTGCTCATGACCCTGGTGGTCGGTTCCACCGGGTACCTGGATCGGGCCGCTGCGGCCGTCGTCGGCGGCTGTGTCACGGCCGCCATCGTGTACCTGCTGTCAGTCAGCCGCGGCACCGTCCGGTCCTTCCGCCTGATCATCATGGGCATCGGTGTGGGCGCGCTGCTCGGATCCCTCAACTCCGCCCTCATGATCTCCTCGGACGTCGACGCGGCCATGCTCACCGCCGTGTGGGCCGCAGGATCGCTCTACGGCCTGAGCCATGCCCAGCTCTGGCCGATGGTCGCCCTGCTGGTGGTGATGCTGCCGGTCGTCGCCTTCATCGCGCCCGGCCTGCGGCAGCTCGAGCTCGGCGACGATGCGGCGCATGGTCTCGGCGTCCGCGCCCGCCGGGTGCAGGCGACGGCCGTGATCATGGGCGTCGCCCTGACCGCCCTCGTCACGGCGGCCGCCGGACCGATCTCCTTCATCGCCCTCGCGGCGCCGCAGGTCGCCCGGCGGCTCACCCGCGGCAGCGGTCTCGAGCTCGTCCCCTCCGCCCTGGTGGGCGCGTTCCTCCTGCTCGCCTCGGACGTCCTGGCTGCGCAGCTCGGCTTCCCGGTGGGGATCGTGACGGTGAGCGTCGGGGGCGCTTATCTGGTCTGGCTTCTGGCTGCCGAATACCGAAAGAGAACATGACACACACAGCAACCCTGCCGCCCGCCATCCAGCTGGACGGGGTCCGCGTTGGGTATGACCGACGGATCGTCTGCGAGGACCTGAGCCTCGAGGTGCCCACCGGGAGCTACACCGCGATCATCGGACCCAACGCGTGCGGCAAGTCGACGATGCTGCGGTCGATCGCGCGCATCCTCCCCTACCGGTCGGGCAGCATCCTCCTCGACGGCGACGAGATCGCCACGATCCCCACGCGTACGCTCGCGACCCGGCTGGGACTGCTGCCGCAGACCTCGCTCGCTCCGGAGGGGATCCGGGTCGCCGACCTGGTCGCCCGCGGGAGGCACCCGCACCAGGGCGTGTTCGACCGCTGGTCCAGGGTCGACGAGGCCATCGTCGCCGAGGCGATGGAGGCGACCGGCGTGTCGGGCCTCTCCGGGCGCCTCGTCGATGAGCTCTCCGGCGGACAACGGCAGCGGGTCTGGGTGGCGATGATCCTGGCGCAGCAGACACCCGTGCTCCTCCTCGACGAGCCGACGACGTACCTCGACATCACCCATCAGTACGGGCTGCTCGAGCTCTTCGAGGTGCTGCGTCGGGACCTCGACCGCACCGTCGTCATCGTGCTGCACGATCTGAACCAGGCGGCGCGCTTCGCCTCCCATCTCATCGTCATGAAGGACGGCGACATCGTGACCGCGGGGCCGCCGTCGGAGATCATCACCGAGGCGCTGATCGACGAGGTGTACAACCTGCCGTGCCGGGTCGTCCCGGACCCGGAGACCGGCGCCCCGATGGTGATTCCGCGGGTGAGGCTGTAGGCCATGGGGCAGCCCCTGAAAGCAGGACCTGGAAGCTCATTGTGAACGGCCGGTCAAGTTGATGCGATGCACATCCGTCACTCGGGAAGACGCGAGTTGGGGACGCCGCGTGAGAACCGAGTCGCGAAAGGACCTGTCCAGTCAACGAAACCTGAACGCCGCCTGACGAACGAAACCGCTACACCACTTCGAGGTGACTTGACCGCGGCCCATCTGCGAGTTCCGCGTCCTTGGTGTCCATAAGTAGTCGGTCCACGTCGCATGGGAAGTATGTCGGTCTCGAACTGCTGGCTTATCTACACTGCTGGGCACAGTTCTGGGAAGCTATGCGTGTGACCGAGGGGACAGGGAACGAAAAACAAGACGAACAGCAGACTCCGAACGGGAGCCAGCGTTCAAAGCGCTCTTGCTTTCGCCTCGGCGTCGTCGCGACCGTGGCTGTAGGACTGTTGGCTGTTGCGGGCATCGTGTCTGTGGACAACTCGGACCGGGATTCCGATTCGGACGGCTTGACTGATCGAGTCGAAAAGGCGGGCTGGCTGACCGCTGACGGTGCCAAGCACATCACCGATCCACGCCTCGCAGATACCGACGGCGATGGATTGTGCGACGGAGAGGAAGCCGGTGCGGTCGTCTCGACAGGCGCCGGGACGGTGGTCTTTGCTGGCCTCTCAGATCCAGTCGACGCGGATACTGACAGCGACGGGCTCGATGATGGCGTCGAGGCACGTGGATGGTTGACGGTGCACGGCGCCTGGTTCCGCACGGATCCGTCGAACCCTGACACGGACCTGGACGGTCTCACCGATGGCGGCGAAGCCGGCCCCACCGCCACAAGTCTTGACGGGGTCATCCACTACCAGGGTGTGTCCAATCCCCTGAGGGCCGACTCCGACGGCGATGGTCTGGCCGATGCGACAGAGACTCGGGGGTGGACCAGTACCCGAGGCACACTCTACCTGACTGACCCCACGGACTCCGATTCGGATGAGGACGGCCTGACAGACCGGCAGGAGGCAGGCGAAGCCACTCACGTGATTCCACACGGCATTCAGTACCTCGCGTTCTCTGATCCGCTCATCGCCGACACGGACGCTGACGGCCTGAGTGATGCCGCAGAGTCCGACCTATCGCTTGACGCCTTTGAGGCAGATTCCGATGGCGACCAGCTCGACGACGAGGTCGAAGTCAACATCCTGGGCACGGCTCCAGATCTCGCGGACACGGACGGGGATGGCTTCAGCGACGGTTTCGAGGTGGCGAACAGGGAGAGCCAGGGTCTCGACCCTTTCGGGCCCGACATCAGGATCGAGCCAGCAACCTACGCCAAGGAGTTTGCTGCAGGAGCGTTCCTCGGGGAGTTTTCACAGGGTAACTCGATCGCCTGGTTGGCCGGCAACCTCGCATCCGGCGCCTCAAGCTTCATCCCAGGCGTGGGTTGGGTGATCGGTGGCGCCGCAGATCTCCGTGATGCCGTTGGTTCCGCGATCCACGACGATTGGGTCGGCACAGGGTTCTCGCTCGTAGGACTGGGCCCTGCCGCGGGAGACGCCGCCGCAGTTCCCACAAAGGTCGCAAAGTTCGTTGCCCGACACCCCGAACTCGCGCCGGCAGTTGGCGCCGTGATTCTCGGACTCAAGTGGCTGCCCGATGCCACGAGGACCGCGGCTCTCCGGGAAGCGTCGCCCGTGGCATGGGCAACGCTTAGGAAGCTGGGCTCCTCAAACAGAACCTTGGTGAGGCTGTCAACGGGCAGGATTGGTCTCACGCCAGTCAGCGACGCGATGAGCAGTGTGAATCACGTCACTGGGGTCAACGCGCGATTCTTCAAGTCTGGGCAGGATGCAGAGGTCTTCCTGGCTGACCACTACGGCGCAACCAGCACAGGAACGACGACCCAGACGGTGTTCTCGACCTCATCCTGCAGCCTGCTGAGCAATCGCCATGTGAGACGCATCGACGTCCTTGCCGACGGCGTGGCGCACGAGTCCAAGGTCGGCTACTTGTCCATGAGCCCAGGAATCAGGGCCCAGATTGAGTCTGACGCATGCCTCATCGCCACTGGTGCGATCAAGTCGGCCCACTGGCACTTCTTCGCGAGCGCTCAGTCCAACACGATCGGAGCTACAAAGGCCATCGTCGAACTACTCGACAAACACGGAATCCCATTCACTATTCACATGCCCCGCTGACTCATGCTGCGGCTTCAGAGTGGCAGGTCTGCTTGTGCGTGCCTTCGCCTGCGAGGACGCGGTCAGGGACGTGACCGTCGGGGCGGAGGGCGTCTGCGCCGCGGCCGGCACGACCTCGAACTAGATGTGGGTCGTCCTCGCGCCGGAGGTCGTGGACATCGAGACGGGGGTCCCTGCGGCGGCCGTCGTGGCGTTTTCCAAGAAGACTGCGAAGGTGTCCTCACCGCTCACGTTGTAGGAGGCGTGCACCGTCTCCGTCGAGGAGATGCTCGGGACTCCCTCTTGGGCCCAGGCACCAGTGGTGAGCCAGCCCCAGGAGCCGGCCGCAGTCGACGTATAGGCGTCGGTGATCGCGCACGTGGCCCGCGGCCACCGCCGGACACGCCGATCGGTGCGGCGGTGTTCGCCCCGTGAAGACGAGCACCGTGAGCATCCCGTAGTCCCCGGTGCTCCCCCCATGGTGGCGGTCACCGTAATCGATCGCGACGTGGTGACCGGCGCTCAGTAGAGCTTGGACAAGACGTCGTTGGTCGTGTTCCCCTTGGCCTGTGCCTACGTGTAGGTCAGGTGCGAGCTGAGGTTGTCGCTGACTGCGATGGATTTGGCGTCGCTGTTCCCGTTCGACTGGGCCGAGATCACCAGGACCGAACCGGCCGGAGGCGTGAAGCTCGCCGTCGTCAGTGTCCTGCCCGCCTTCTTAACGACGGCTGGTGTCGAGGCGTCGAGCGCGAGCCCTGCGGCCTGCGCCGGTTGGGGTGGGACGGCGAGCAACCCGGCGAAGGCAAGCGCCGCCGCCAGTAGGAAAGTGATGAGGACCCGCGCGTGCGACACCATCCGTTCCACCCCCTGGAACCCGCACGGCCTTGCCCCCTTGCTCGGCCGCTTGGCAGCGACAGGATAATCCTGGTTCGGGGCCAGTCGGGGGCCAGCAGGAACACCTCTAGCCGAGGCTGCATCGGTGCTAGCTAGCTGCGGGTGTGATCGCGAGTTCCACGCCGGTCGAGGCATGACCTATGACGGCGACCGCGCAGAGGTCGTCGACGGTGACGAGGTCATCGTCCGCTGGTCGGTACCCGCCGACGATGATGGTGCTCGCGCCGCTGGCGCATCCGGCGAGGATGCCTGTCTCGGCATCCTCGAAGACCACGCACCGGGCAGGATCTGCTCCGAGCCGAGACGCGGCGATCAGATAGCCGACAGGGTCGGGTTTTTCGTCCGCGACGTCCTCGGCTGAGACGAGCACGTCCGGTTGGGGCAGTTCGGCGGCGTGGATGCGCATCCGTGCCAGGTTACGCGGCGCGGAGGTGACCACCGCCCAGGGTGCGCCGTTGAGCGCTTTGAGGAGGGCGCCGGCGCCGGGGACCTCGATGATGCCGTCGGCGAGTGACTCGATGCGTTCTTGTTCGGCGACGGCGGTGTCGACGTCGCCTCCTGCGGGGAGGAACCGCTCGTAGGTGTCGCGGCGGCTCTGGCGTCCGTGGCAGGCACGCACAGGCAGTTCCGCCAAGGACCTATGGAGGGCTGCGACGTAGTCCCCGCGTACTCTTCGGCGACCGGCCCGCGACAGATCGGAGTACCCAGATCAAGAACCACGGGGGCTGCTCACCATCGGTTGACTCCGACCACCGAGTGGCACTCGATCGACTCCGGAAGCGAGTACGCCTCGCCAACCCTGACAGTGCTGAATCCAGCCACGGAAAAGGTCCACGAAACCTGGGGTACTCCATTCCTCCGGTGGCCGTATCGAGCTCGGCCCGGATGCTAGAGAAGGCGCCCTGAAAACACCGGCAGCACCGCGCTGGGAAGCACATCCGCACGCCTCAACTCATCGGCGACGGCATCCCGGAGCTCGTCAACTCCCGCTTCACTCAAAAGCCGCCCCTGGAGAGACATCCAGGCGGCCGTTACGCCTTCGGCAACCTGCAGCACGTCCTCGACAAGGGTGAAGGACAACTCATCGGCGGCCAGGGCGCGGGCTGAGTCATGGACCGTGCTCTTGCCGCTGACTAGGAAGATCTGGCTGCCGTAGGGCACCTCTTCATCGAGATCGGCGGAAGCGGCCCTCAGATGAGTGTTTGCCTGTCGAATGTCTTCGGCAGAGATATCGTTCTCGTCCTTGGCCTCCGACTTGGCCTCCCACGCAACCCACATCTCGTCAGACCACCGCCACAGGGCATCGGCGCGAGCTTCCTGTTCGGGCTTGTGTGACTGCGCGCCCAGGAGCTTCCCGAGAGTCACCAGGCCCCGCTCATATCGCGCCGCGTCGCGCTGGGACAGGTCATCCTTCATCTCCTCAATCGCGCGAGTGAGCGCACGAGCCTTGCTGAAAGATCTCGCATATGTGATAACGCCCTCCACAGCAAGTGAGTCGAGAGCGGACTCTTCAGACGGAGACGAGGTGGCTGTCCCATCAACAATCCGCTTGTTGGGGATCCAGGTGGTCCTGGAAGCGGCTGCGTTTGCAGCTTGCGTGAACTTCAATGACTGGGCATCAAAGGAAGCGTCCGTGGTCGCCGCCAGGCGTGCCCAATGTGCAGCGAGGTAGTTCCACAACGCTTGGTACGGACGGAGCTCCGCCCCCCCAGACAAGACCTGGATGGCACGCTCGCCCTGGCGAACGGCATCGCAGAAGTTCCCGCGCCAAGCGGCTTCCACAGCACGAATCTCATAAGCAGCTGAGCCCTGGAGCGCCTTGGTGTCGACCGAAGCGTCTGCAGCCGCGTATCGATCACGCAGCGTGCGAATCTCCGGCTCGACGTTCGTGTTCCACTCTGGGTCCTGGGCGAGGAACTGCCGGACCGCAGACGCGACATCGGCGGCGGACCGTCGCGCGCTATTCCGGATCCCCACTTCGAGCTCGGCTCGGATCTCTGGATGGGTGCCAGCCTGGACGTCACGGTCTCCGGCGAACGCGATGAGCGGCTGACCAAGCACAACTACAACCGATCGGTCGTTGGCATTGCGTGTTGCACGGCCAGCGCCCTGAGCAAACCGGGTCCGAGTGCGTTCCTGTAGAACTCGCTTGGCTCCGAGCAACGTCGTGTAGAACTTCTCCTGCGGGTCGGCGCCCACAGGCAGACCCGCGAACACGATGAGGCGACAGTGTTCGTCGGGCAGATCGATGCCGTCGTACCTGTTCGCGAGGGCGAGCACTGCGCTGGGTTCGCCCGTGAACGGGGCAAGTGTGGACTCGACATCGCCGGCGCCTAGGGCCTTGAACCCGGCTGGCACGAGGCGCTGCTTGTACTGTTCCACGGCGAAATTCGAGGGCGCTAGCAGCAGCGAACGCCCCGCGGTCTTCATCAGTCCAGACACGAACGCATCCAGAGCTTGGCCCGCGGTGGCGTCGCTGGCGGCACGCGCAAAGTCCGTGATCAACTGCGGGAAAACGAAGAAACGGCGCCCTGTGCCTCGCGCATCCCACCCTGCTGGCGCCGCCATTCTGGTGATACGGCAGCGACCGAAGGCACGCTCGAGTTCGCCACCCGCCCCGATCGTGGCCGAGAGGTACAGGCGCTGCTTTGGGGTGACGTACGGAGGATGAGTGATGGTCGGCGGGAGCAACGGCCGGATGATAATCTCGTCAGCGCTGACAAACACGTTGCAGGCGTCGATCGAGTCACGCACCATCCGCCACTGGAACTTTGCGCTCGACTTCTGCGCCTCCGTTTCGATGATCGTCGTAAGGGCTGCAAGGTTGGCGGTCACGACCGACGGATCGACCAGGTAGCCCTCGGACCGCGTCGCCGGATCCGGAGTGGTCGCAAGAAGCCGGTCCGCTGCAGTTCCTGGTAGGCCCTGGGCCAAGAGAGTGACAATCTGCCTGTAGGCAGCGGCGTCATTATCGAAACGCACGGTCCACGTGTCCGCGATGGCGCCTGCCGCGGCATGTGCGTCGTCAAAGATCAGTACGTTCGCATCGTCGAGTTGGGAGTTGGAATTGAACACGGCCTTGTAATGCGCCACCGCGATCGCGTCGGCCTTGGTGGCTCTTCGGACCTGAGCGTGGGGTCATAGTCGTAGACCGCCGCCGATGAGGAGCATTCTGAGGCGGTAGTTATCGGGGTCGCGGAATCCTCGGGCGACGCGGCGGGCGAGTTCGATCAACCCGTTGATGGCTTCGGTTCCGCCGTTGTTGGCGCCGCCGGTGGTGAAGTAGCCCAGGAACGCGTCTCGCCACTGGTTCAGGGTCCGGCCGAGGCGGGCGATCTCCGGGATCGGACACGACGGGAACGTGGCCAGGATCTGCTCTGCGACCCTGCGGCCGTCGGCGTGGCTGGGCTGGTGGTAGACCGAGCGGAGCTGTTGGGCGCAGTGCCAGGCGACCTCGACTTCGACGTGTCGGTCGTCGGCGGTGAACGCGGTCTCGAGGCGTGTCTTCTGCCGGTCGGTGAGGTGTTCCCGGCCGGCGCGCAGTAGGTTGCGGATCCGATACAGCGGATCGTGTCTGCGGCCGCGGTGGCCGTGGATGTCTTGCTGGACCCGGCGGCGGACCTCGTCGACCGCGGTCGTGCCGAGCTTGACCACGTGGAAGGCGTCGATCACCGCGATGGCGTCCTCCAACTGGTCGTCGATGGCGTTCTTGTAGCCGTGGAATGGGTCCAGGGTGGCGATGTCGACGCCTTCGCGGAACGTGTCGCCGCGGGCCTTCAGCCACGACGTGTAGGCCTCGCCGGAACGACCCGGGACCAGATCAAGGAGCCGCGCCCGGACGTGTCCGTGCTGGTCGCGGGTGAGATCAACCATGCCGGTGAACTCCTTCGGGCCGCGTCCACCCTGCTCGACAGGCCTGGTCGAGACGTGATGCCAAATGTGTTCGTCAACACCCAGCGTGGTGACACCGGCGAAGCGCGACTCATCGTCGGCGGCTGCTTCAAGGATCGGTTTGACGGCTCGCCACAGCGTCTTCCAAGCACAACCCAGCTGACGGGCAAGACCCTGAACCGAAGCGTTCTCGCGGCGCATCTGCCCGACCGCCCACGATGTCGCCCGAGCGGTGAGCAACGCTCTGGGCCGCGCCACGTCGGGGTCTTGTTCCATGAACGAGGTCACCGGACACGACGGCTCCGGACACAGCCATCGTCGTTTCCGCCACCACAACCGCACCGGCGCCGTGAAACAGGCAGCGTCGATCAACTCCACCCGCTGCCGGCCATGCGCATGCGCCACGACCCCACATGTCGGGCAACCCATCACCCCCGGCAGCCGGGACTCGACCTCAACCCGAAGCCCCGCGTCGTCGCGATGGACACCGGTCACGTGGAGCCCGGGCAACCCCAGCAGAAGGTCACAGCGCTGGCAGTAGCCGCCGCCGGCACGGCAGCAGGACGTAGGATCGGGCATCGTCGAGGTCCTTGAAGATCAGGTGGTGTGGTAACCCCGATTCTTGAGGGCCTCGACCCCCTCCCGCCCCCCGACACGCCCGCCGCCGGATCCACGCTCACCCCACGCTCAGGTACGAAGAGCCGCCTTGGTGTAGGCGAACCTGTCGTTGGCATCCCAAGCCGAGTTCGAGCCGGTCAGGTCAACGACACTGACGCCCGTGGCGTGGGCATCCGCGATCGCCTGCTTGGCTAGTTGCAGGGTCGGGCACAGGTATACAATACGCTCGCCAAACGTGCGGCGCCGCCATTCGCCAATGAGCATTCCGACGAGGGTCTTACCAGCTCCCGTAGGCAGCTCGATGGCAAGATCAGGGTCGTTCTTGTGGTTGAGATAGTCCCGCAGAATGTCCGCCTGGTGCGCCCACAGGTGCTTCGGTCCGTGGTCGAGCCGCACGAGGTCACGGAACAAAGCCTCGGGGTTCGCGGCCGCAGACGGCTGGGCCGTGCCAGTAATGAAGGACATAGGCAGTCTTCCTACTCTAGGCCAGAGTCGAAAGTCCAGCCGACGCCTGGCCATACGCTGCCGCTGGAGCGCGAACGTCTTAGTCGCGCGACAGCAGTATATGCTCCCAATGATGGTCACGCTCGATAAGGGCGTCAACCTGGCTAGGCGATCCGCAGGTTTGATCACACGGAAGCGGTATCCCGACTCTGCACAGCTCGACGCACTTCATGCGCTAGGCCGCCGGCCCTTCCTTCACCAACGCAGCTGACCGCGGCTTCCGTCGCAATCTCACGAACGGCGCGTCGCTGAACAATGTCCGCGTTCCCGAGCGCTCGGAGAGCCACTGCCGGGCTGCCGACAAGCGGCACCGGCTCGGCGCTGGTGCACACGGCCAGGGCTGAGCATGGAATAGGGCGGGCCTCCGTGAAATCTGCGCCGAGTACGGCAGGCTAGCTTCGGCCTCGCCATCAACCGCGATCACGCCCGCCCCGTGATCGCCGCCCTCGATCCGGGCATAGGCATCGCCTGCTACAACGACGACATCGCCATCACACTCTTCTCCGCCGCTGCCGCCCAGGGGTGGCGCGTACGTGGCGACGCAGGGCTTGCAGGAATGGACCACACCCCGCTCGCAGGTGACTAATCCCCCCACTCTCGACCTTCGGGTATGAACTCACAGCCGTCGCCCGCAACACGGTTGCGACCGCATTTGCTGCGATCGGTGACGAGTCACTCCCGTTCAGTGAGATTGACGTACGATTGATCCCCGGCGAGTCCGCCTATCCAGCAGGTTTCTGCGCCTGCTGCGACATCGACCCAGGAGACGGGTGGAGCGGACATTCCCTGCCACGGCCCCTGCGCCGCACACCCTCCCAGATCGCTTTGGAAGTGCAGAACAGGCGCAACGTGCTGCACATACGCAAACAATGAAAGAGAGCCACCTTCGATCTCCCGAAAGTGGCTCTCACTAGGCATTTTGGTCGGGCTCCTGCGAAACTACTGCCAACAAGGGCGCCGGACGGCGGAACTTGCCGAGTTGCTGGCTGTGGCATCCGCGTCGAAGCGGGAGCCGAGCGGCAAGCTGCTGCCGCAGCAGTCCTCCCTGCACCGATCGGTCGTCAAGCTCATCGTCGAGGACTACCAGGCAGGATCGTCAACCTACGAGCTGGCCGAACGGTACGGGGTGCGGCGCAACACGGTGCGTGACGTGCTCCGCCGGGAAGGCTTCGACCCGAGCGTCAACGCCAAGCGACCGAGTCTGACCGAGGGGCAGAAGAACGAGATCCGCGAGCGGTTCCTCACCGGCGCGACCAGGCGCGAGCTCATGCGGGCGTTCAACGTGAGTGAGACCACCGTCAAGCGGGTGCTGCGCGCATAGCTGGCGTGAGGAATCAACGCACTCACACTGTCCGACGTTCCGATTCGCGTTCTGCCGGGATTACATAGTCGCCCGTGGGGTAGGACCGTCGAGGGATGCTGTGAAGGCTGTCGACGAGCCCGATCTCGGATAGCCGATGTCGGATCCGCCGCTCGCTAACCGAGAACACTGCTGCCAACTTCTGGAAATCAGGTGTCTGCCGGTACTCCTTGCGTAGGAGCGCGTCGGGCACGAGCACGCACCCTGCGAAGTAGTCGGCGATGAGCTCGCGCTCTCCATAGGCCACAAATGCTCGCTCATCGTAGACGTCACTTTGCCTCGGGTGGTCAATAATGTGCTTCAACTCGTGCAGAATAGTGAGCCGATGCGCTAGCCATGGCTCAGTCGCCGCTACGTGAATTTGCCAACTTCCTTGTCCCCAGAAGGAAGCGCCCGAAGCAGGCAAGTCGTCCACGACTTCAATTCGAAGATGCGGCACATTGTCGAGGAGCCGGGTCGGGAAATAGTGGTCTGTGACGCCAAGAATCTCTCGGAGTCTCTCCGCTTGTGCCCGAGCAGGATGCATGGCCTCCAAGTGGCTGAGACGGCGCCGCGGGGTCAGGTCGCGCAACTCCCGAAGGACGGATGCTGAACTCGCGGATGTGGTTAACGGTGTGGTGGGGTGTGGTGCTTTCATCGTGGTGGTGATGATCTTCCTGAGACTGATCGCCTACAGGGCTCTCAAGACTATTGCAGCTCCTCTTGCCCAAGGATGCTCAGGTCAACCGGCGATTCGTCTTCGCCTGGCGCAGGGCCGTATGGATTCATCCCGTGGTTGGTGGTCACTCGTGTGAAGTAGGCGTCAACTGCATCGACGGCCTCGTCGGGCAGGTCACCCTACTTGGCGCGTAGATAGGAAGCGAAGTTCGGCAGGTCGTACGGCATCACGTACTCGGCCATGGCGAACAGATCCGCTAGCGGGATCCCAAGTGCCAATGCGATCGCCCGCAGTGAGTCCGGTCGGGGTGCCTTGTAGAAGCCCTTCTCCAATCGGCCGATGTAGGCGGCGTCGACCCCAGCGACTCGGGCTAGTTCACGACCGCTCATCTTGCGCTCCACGCGGAGCTTTTTTATGTATTTACCTAATCGGCGCGCTTGCTCTTCTTTCATAACTCATTGGCTCTTCCTTCTATAAAAAGAGTAACATAATAGATGTCATAAGTCATCACATTGTCGTCCATTCCACAACGCCTGACATGCTGGAGTGCGCCAATCGACCTTGGCGCGAATTGGCAGGATACGCTGGCGGCATTGCGATCATTTACCGCCTATAGGCTCTCCAAATCACAGACCGCAGCCTATTAGCATGAAGGGATCATCTTGCTAAAAACAGAAAGTGACCGCTTTGAAGTCGACCACCGACCCAATCCTGTTCGGTGATTTTCGTCAGCCCGCTTTTGACCTTATTGCAGCCAGCATGCGTCGATCATTCAAATGCACGGATGTTGGGCGGGGTTCGTGCCTACAGTCGCGGGACTCGTGGCACCCATTGCGCTTCGAGGGCGGCCGCTTCTAGCGGGGTCTCCTCGTGCGATTGGGAGCGCGAGCGCTCTGCCGCGCCAACCCACGCAGCCGGATAAAGTTCTGGATGCTCGAGGATGGAGCGGACGTACTGATCGTCTAGATGCCGGACACCATCGGGAATGTCAACTCGCGCAGTGGCGCCCGCGCGAGCGATCGTGTCAAGCAACAGCGTGCTGGGACTTCGAAGCATTCTGGCGGTGACAGCGCGAAGGATCGTCCAGGAGCTCGCCCTCGGACCCATCAGTTTGATGAGATCCTCCTCGGGGATGGCATCAAGGGCATCGAGCGAGCGGGTACTTGCGACAAAGTGAGTGACGAGCAGTTTTGCTCGCGATCCACACCCGGTGATGCGCTGAAGCACCTCGCCGCCGAGTCGCCGTTGGTGCTGGATCATGCCCAGCCGGCTCGAAGCAGAGGCTGCGGCATCGAACTCCTCGACCGTGAGACCGGCGAGGTGCGCGTCGACACTTGGCAACTGGCTCTCGACCACAGAGGTGTCCGCTGTCGCGAGGAGTGCGAGCGTCCATGTGGTCCGCGAGAGGCTGTCCGTGTAGCGGTCGAACGTCTCGGTCCACCATGCGGTTGCGGGGTGCCCGTGGACGCGAATCACGAGCGTCCCGTAGTCCACGTTGTCGCCGAAGGGCTCACCGTTGGTGTCGATCGAGCCCTCGCCCCGCGTCCCCACACTGGCCGCTCCTGCGATCGCGATCTCCGCAGCCAGGAGGGAAGGACCATGGATTTTGCGCAGCACTCGGGCTGGGTTCTGCCACGGTTCGGTCGTGCCCTTCTGCCCCTTGCCGCGAGCGTTTGCCGCCCGTTTGAGCCCGTCGTACTGGGGGTCGATCTCGACCAACCGGGTGAGCGCCGACGCGCGTGCCGAACGGTCGGATTCGGAGAGCCAGAGGTGACCGCTAGACATGCTCGGGCCGCGGCGGCTGTCCTCCATGAGCTGGTGGTACCACTGCGGTCGCATCGCCCGGAGCAGGGAGCCCGCCTCACCTGAGCTTGACGTCGGGGTGTCCGAGCACCAGCCATCAAGCACCGCGCGCAACAGTTGTTTGCCTGCCGCGGCGTCAGGCTCGGGCGAGATACCCGCGCGGAGGGCGGCGCGCTGGTTCTCCGGTGAGTCGAGGGTCAGGCGAGGTGCGAGGTCAGACTCCAGGCGCGGGACCCCGAAGGCGCCACCGACGTTGAGCCAGGCGTCCTGTTCTGCCTGCCCAAGGCTCCGGTCGACATGGGGTCGCCACCACTCAAGGAACCTCTGCTTGTCGAGGGCTACACGGTTTCGGAGGAGTTCGACCCTGACGGGCGTCAGCGGACTCGATGGCGCACGCTCGATGGCCGCGAGTATCTCGGACGCAAACTGGTCCCCGCCGTTGGCGTGCGTCAGACGAGGAAAGTTCACAGCGGCCTCTGGATCGCGTGCGATCAGGACAGCACTGAGATCGTCGGCAATCAAGCGCGTGACGTCGCGCTGCACAGGCGTGTTGTTGGCAAAGGTTCCGTCACTGAGAAGAGCCCACGCGGCGACGCGCTCCTGCAGGGGATGCTGCGCAGCGCTCAGCGCATCCTCAAGCCCGTAACGCAAGCCAGCGAGCTCGTTGGGTGGTGCGAAGCCCGCGTAGAAGCGCACCGTGTTGAGCCAGTAAGGACGTTCGATCAGTTGTTGGAGAACATCCTGCTTGGACAGAGCGACCCGTCTGTCACGGCCTGCCCATTCGGCAAGGAACCGCGCCGCGAAGTACTCCCGGACCGGCTGAACTGCGAACTCGAATGAGCCCTCGACCTTGCTCGTCAGCGCCCAGAATCGGTCCGATGCGGCCTTGAAGAGCGTCTCGGCCTGCTCCACCGGGCCTTCGGTCTCGCGGAAGTACAGCAGCAGCGTCGTCTCGATGTCCTTCTTCGACATGCGGCCGGCGGCTGGCTTCGTCTCAACGCCTGAATGCATGTGCCAACCGAGGAAGGACGTGACCTCCTGCACCCGGGCCACCTGATCCCGCTCGATCTGCTGCCGGCTGACCTCTCGGTCGAGCAGTGTGGCCATGTAGTCGGAGTAGAGCGGCGTCCGCGACACCGGAACCGCATCGCCCTTCCGGTTGATCAAGAAGAGCAAGATCGTCAGTTGCATCGGATTGTCTGCGAGCTGCGCAACGTGGTCGAGTGCTGTCCGATCGGCGAAGGTGCGTCGTAGGTCGCGCCGAGCCTTGCCACGAATGTCATTGACATCGGCCCACTTGTTGACGAACTGGTGCTGCAGCCTCGGCGTCAGCGGCTCCAGGCGCAGAGTCTGGAAGATGTCTTTGTCTGGCTCCGCGAGTCCGGAGGCGTTCGGGCGCGCGGTGACCAGGATCTGGAATCGCCGCAACTTTGTCGTGGTCGCCATCCGCGTCGCTGTCAGGTTGATCTGTTCAACCGCGACGCTTCGCCATGACGGGTCAGCGATCTCGTCAAGTCCATCCAGGACCAGAAGTGTTGGGTACCGCTCTAGGAGGCTCTGCACCTCTTCGACGTTGACTTTCCGCCCACCGCTATTGGCACTGCAGAAGTCAGCGAGGAACAGTTCCAGACTCCGTGCACCCTTCGGCCGCTGGCGTGTGGTCTTCTTGGGATCCTCCTCTCCAAACGGATCTCGCCCGGCCAGCCACGCGGCATAGTCCTTCAGGTCGATGCGTACCGGAAGCTTCGGTTCACTGACGTCGTCGTCGGGCGGTTTGCGGTCGCCCAGTGCATCACCAGGCAGGATCGCCGCACGGTGAATCTGGGACAAGTACTGGCCCAGCGTCGACTTGCCTTGCCCCGGAACTCCGATCAGATAGGTCAGCGGCACCGGGGTCTGCAGCATGTACTTCAGAGCGCCGGACGACTCGAACACCTGGTGCGCCTGTTTGCTGACGAACTCGTCCACTAGATTGCGCGGAGGCGCCTGAAGCGAAGCGTGCACGTCGACAAAGAGATCCACGACGCTGACACGGTCCATGTCGAGTTGCGAGAACTTGATCTTGGAGTCTTCGCGCCACTGCGTCCCCATGACGTGCAGCATCGTGTCGCGCATCCGGGCCGCTTGGCCTTGCACTTCGGAACCGTGAATCAGGTATCTGATGGCGTCTGAGCCGGCCAGCATCTCCTGGTACGACCACTTGATCGCATCCGGGGCGGCATCAACCTCAGCGTCGATGTCTGACTGCCACCAGCACTCGATCGGCACGCCGAGATCCGTGCTCAACTGCTGTCGGAAGCCTTCAAGCTTCTGGATGCTTCCGGTCCGCTGGGCTGTGGTCGTGCCCGCAACAGACGTCATCAAGACGTAGCGAGTGATGCGCTTCTGCTCGACCAGCCGAAGGATCTTCTCGCGTTCGCCCTCCAAGGCGTTCCGGAGCCAGGCCTCGGGGTTCTGCAGGAGCTTGCTGCTCCACTTCACCTGGTAGATGACGCTGCCGTTCGAGATCGCGTCAATGCCCTCGTCGGCCATTCCAACCGGATAACACCGGACGGGGTCGAACTTGAGCTTCAGCAGCGCGCCACAGAGGCGCTGAAAGTCCGCCTCGGACAAGCGCCAGTACAGGTACTTGAACGAGTTGCCTGGCTGCTCGGTTGCCGGCTTCGCGGCGCGTTGTTGCCTCGGCCTAGGCATCGCACGCTCCCCGGCGTTCGAGGGGCTGCCAGTAGGTCATGACCGCGATGTGGCCAAACGCCCGCTCCGGGGGCCGTTTGACGGCGCTCGCGTGCTCTTGGCCGACCTGGGCGAACGCGATCGGATAGGTGTCGGATGACACGGGACTCCTTCCACCTTGATGCCTGGCCGGAACGATATCGGTGACCCCCGACAATCCAGCGCGACGCGACAGACCGTCAGCCCGGTGTCCGTCGCGAGCCCAGAACATCCGGTCAGTCATTGATCCATCCCGAAGAACTGCTCGGCCTGGCGGCGGATCTGGGCGAGCTTCTTGGAGATCGGGCTGTGGCTGGCGTATCCGAGCCGTTCCGCGATCTCGTGCTGGCGGTATCCGCTCGACAACAGCACCACGATCTCCCGCTGCTGGGAGTCAAGGAGCGCGAGGAAGTCGCTGGTCACGAGCCTGCCGTCAACCTCGCTCTCCGGCCCTTGGACCGGGATGGTGTCGGTTAGCTCGACGAAGCGGACCCGAACCTTGTTGCGCTTGCGGTAGAGCTTCCGCTCGAAGTCCTCACGAGCGTTCGACCACTGAGCCGAGAAGTCATCAGCCACCCGGTGGCTCCGAACCGCGTCAAGGATGCCGCGCAGATGGCCTGTCGAGTCGGCGGTCTCGACGGTCTCTACGACCCTTTCAGCCGCATCCTCCTCACCCATCCAGACTGGCCCACCCATCCGCGGGTTGCCCGTAACGGCACCTTCAAGGACACCGCCGTCCTGCAACGGGACGGGTCCCACCGTCTTGCCCTTGTCGACCTCCGGGAAGGTCCTCAACGTCTCCTGGATGACGGTAGTGACCGGCGGCACCCAGAAGTCGAGGTTGTGCGCCAAGAGCCGGATCGGGTCGTCGCCAGAGAAGGCCGAGATCCGCGAACCGGAGTTGAGGTGCGGCCAGACGGTCCACGCCCATGCCCTGGCGAGGCGGTCCCCAAAGTCCGCAGACAGGTATCGATCGATGTTGGAGTAGTCCGCCATGAAGGGCCACTGCCCCCGGCGGAGCAGCGGCAAGCCGAAGCGGTCGAGGGTGGACTTCCGCAGCAGGTGGTAGAGCGGTGCATATTCGAAGTACCGAGACTGAGTGCGCGGAACGAGGATCGCGTTGACGTCGCCCATGTCGGCGATGCTGGCAATCGGCTCGGGCAAGTCGTCGTCGAAGAAGCGGCGGCGGAACTGCGCGGCCTCCCAGAGCAGGTTCCACATACCAACCTGGCCGCCAAGTTCCAACGACCGGTGCTCCATGTCGATCGCCACGTAGTCCGGCAGCTCAGGCTCCAGCGGTCGCACCACGCCCGAGAAGATCATCCCGGCCGAGATGTTGCGGAGCTCAGGGTGCTCGTCCGGTCTCACGTCGCCAACAGGGAGGAAGGCGTCGTCGCGCTGCCAAGCCTCGATCTCGTCGGTGGTGGGCTCGCGCTCGTCGTCCATCGGTGTGTCCATGTGTGCCTGAATCTGCGTCATGCCCTACACACGACAGTTCGAAGCTGAATTGTTCCGCTGGCTGCCATCTCGATACCTCGTCACGACGCGCGGCGGCCGGTGACGGACGTGGGGCCACCCGGGGGCGACATCTGATGCGAAACAGTCAGGGTCTATTTGAGACATCATCACGTCTCTGCTCCTGTCCGTGCAAAAGCGACCATACGCTGCACGGCGGTAGGTAGCAGCGTCGGCACATCTGCGTGATCAACGAGTCCGGCTAGATTCGCCCAAACCTGCCTACGGACGGCCTGCACGTCGGTGTTATAGATCTGTGCCAGCGCTCGTTCGACATCATCGACGGATCCCGGTTGTCGCGGCAAAGTGGATGTGCGATCACCGGACGGATGGTCGGTCTCGGTAAGAATCCGCTCGAGCGGGATCAGCGACACGTCAGCCGGGTACTTCATCCCTGCGGCGTTGAACGAGAACCAGCAGTCGAGTTCGATCGCCCGCAACGTCTCGGCCTCGTTGCCGCGCCACCAGTGGAGCACAGCACCCTTGATCGGCGTGCGCTCCAGCGCGCCAAGGACGCGGCTCGACGCACCTGAACTGTGGATAGAGGCTATGCGGGGAGTCCTTTGAAGCGCACTGAGGATGGCCTCAAATACCCGCTCCTGTTCGGCATCAGGTACCTTCGAGCGCCCGTCCAGCCCGATCTCACTCACGAAGGCGGTCGACGCCAGTAATGAGCTGAACCTCGTTTCGTCGAAGTCCTGCTGCGCCTGGGCTGCTCCTGGATGGCAGCCAACGCCCCAGATCGTGACCTGATCGCGGCGAACTCGGACAGACTCGTACTCATCCAACGATCGAGTCGCCGCGAACACGACCGCGCCGAGACGCTCGAGATCGGCGGGGCGAGTCTTTGGGTTGATGTGCGCATGCAGGTCGAGCGGGGGAAGCTGAGGTGCCATCAGAAGAGCCCCCGCAGTTCCTCAACTCCCCGCCGGGACAGCGCGAGCGCGTCCTGCGCGGTATATCCCTCCGGCAGTGACATCGCCATCACGTCGCGTGGCCGGATGCCCCGGTCGACGAAGTCACGGAGCGGCTCAACGATCGACTTCTGCCGGACGAACGTGCCGTACCTGCCACTCGCATCTTCGGAGAGGTAGGTCGTGGCGTCTGGAATGCCAGCGGCGGTGAAAGCTGCTCGGCGGACGAGGCAGCCGAAGCAGACGCCGCAGGAGGAACCGGCTGGTGCTCCGCTGTAGCGCCCATCGGTGTGCGAACAGGAGTTTGTGCTGCTGAGGTAGGTCGAGGCGGCGTCGATGCCAATGGCATCTGCCACACGGCGGAACATCTCGCCCTTTGTGAGGGTCTCGAAGGGGTTCTCGATAAGGCCATGACCGCCCACGCTCTGCATCAACGTAGACAGTTCCCGCAGGAAGCGCGGATGGGTGGTGTGCGTCGACAGGCTGCCACGGCGATCGGGGCCGAGCGGTGGGTTGAGCGAAGCGAAGCCGTTCTCGGCGATCCAGAGCGTCGATCCAGCGCGCTCTGCGACGGCAAGCCCGAGCGCAAGGAAGAGAAGGGAGCGCGAGCGCGTCGATGTCTCGCTGCGGAACGATGAGCCGTCAAGGCGCCTCGATCCACGATGGAGGTGGAACTGATGGTGCACCTGCCGGATGCCGGGTACCAGTTCGGTGATCGCGCTGACGATGCTCTGCTGCACCGGGGAGATCGCGGTCGAGCTGTACTGAGACACCAGCGACTGGGAATGGTTCGCGCCCAGCTCGACTGCGGATAACAGTGCGCCAGCGGCCGAGTCAGCGCCCCCGCTCAGAAGGGCCGTCCGGTCGTGGTGCTGCTCCTCTATCGGCAGTCCGGTCGCCTCAGCCGAAGGAGCCTGAGTGAAGGTGAATGCCCAGCTGTCACCCGAGAGGAACCCGACCGTGCGGGACAGCTGCTCGGCATACGGCGCCCAGATTTCAGGATCGGTCACCTCAACGGTGAGGGCGAAGTCCCGGGCGTTCCAACTCGAGCCTCCGGCCTCACGGTGCACTGATCGATCAGCGGCAAGAACACCGAGCGCAATCCGGACAAGGTCGACGTTGCGCGGGTTCACCACGCCAAGGCCAGCCAGGTGGGGATCGACACCGCCAGTGAAGGTGGTACGGCCGTTGCGCACCCAAAGGAAGACCTCGTCGAATCCGCCGTCCTCAAGAGCAGCATCAGCAGTTGTCTCGGAAAGTGTGAGCAGCAACCGGGTCATGACGTGACTCCGAAGATCTGCCCGATGTCGCGGATGCCGTTCTGGATAGCCTGCGCCATCTGCTGCTCGGTCGCGCCTGCCGGGTTCAGCGTTGCCTGCGCCGCATACTCCGCTGCCACATCACGGATCTGGCGCTCCAGGCTACGGCGCTTCTCGAAGCTGGCGTCCTTGGCGTAGATCGTCGCTGACACCTCGGTCAACGCGGTCTCCGCGATCGTTGTCTCGATCGACTTCCTGACGACATCCTCCGGCGTCGGCGGATGATCCGCAGGCTGCTCCAGGATCCACTCGACCACGGTCGCGACGATGTCGCGTTCCTCAGCATCCGCAACTGTGCTGTCGGCCTGGGACTCAAAGGTCGCCTCGATGATCTTGAGCCCGATAGCGACAGGGTCACCGAGCGACCGCAGCTCGTCATAGTTGAGACCAGCCTCACGCAGGGCCTCCCGGTTGCCAGACGAGTAGGCAAGCGCAAGCCGCCCAGCTCGCCCAGCTGCCCGAGATACCCGACCGACAGAGCGGGTGGCGCCACCCGATGAACGGCCACCCCCTCCGCCTCGGGCACCGCCCCCGCCGCCACCCGGGCCGTCGCTGCGCCCACCGCGTCCGCGCGAGTTGAGCAGGACGCGAAGCGCCGGCCCGAGGTCTACACGCGGCTGCCCCGGCGTTCCGGGACGCAGCGGATCAGAAGCGTGATCGGCTCCATCCGCGCCGCTCGTGTCAGCACCATCGGCGCCGCCTGGCCCACCTGCGGCATCAAGCCACGCCGCAATGTTGTCACGCAGGTCGCCTGCGTCCTTGCCGCCACTGCCGCCGAATGAGCCGCTAGTTCCCATTGCCGCTCCACGCCGTCTCGACGATGCCCACAGATTGCTGGAGTTGCTGGTCGTCTGACCCAGCCCGCCAGGTATCAAGCACCGGCCGATAGACCGCCTGATCCAGCGGTCGAAGCTTGATGATCGTCGCCGGTTCGACGTGGGCAGCGGGAAGACTCTTCAACGCCTCCACTACATTCGGGTGGCTGGTGGGTTGCTGCGCTGCGAGGCGAAGCAGACTCTCGACGGTGAACTTCTGCAGCCCCGGCTGATCGCGAGTGCGACGTCCAAGATGGCCGACCAGGATCTGGGCGTCGCCCTCCGGAAGCAGCTTCAAGGTTTCGTCGGTGACGCCTGCACGGTCGAGCTTGTGGCTTGACGTCAGGGCAACCGCGAGGTCCCGGAGACGCTCGGGTAGGCCGGTGTCGATAACCTCGATCTTGGCGAATGAGGCAGCAAGGTAGAGGTACCCGGAGATAGCGGATGCATCAAGTACGGGCGGGAGTTTCGCCCAGCGCCGGAGAGTATCGCTGAAGTCGTCATCACGAGCGGGCTCCGGCTCCGGCTCGGTAACGGCAGGCTTCTTTCTAGCGCCGCGCTCCTTCGGCGTCTCTTCCTCAGAGGTCTCAGACGCAGGTTCCTCAATCGTCTCTGCGCGACCGTTCGCAGCAACGTCGAGCGCGTCAAGCTTGTCGCGCAGCTGGTTCGACGCGAGCCAGCCAAGCACGGTTTCAAAGTCATCGGTGAGGATGCGCTCCAGCACCATGAGCTTGGCAACCTCATCCGGCTCCAGCTCAAATCCACGACGCCGGGCAACGGCCTGGCGCACATTCAGGTCGTTGAGGAACCGCTTGATGCGGCGCGGATTGCCGTGGAACTTCTCATAGAGGATTGGCGTCAGGCGTGTGGCCGTGACAAGGTGCTCCGCCAGCACACTGCCATCCTCGACCTCCAGGTCGTCCAGGCTGCCGCCACCTATGCGCAGCTCGTCGCACTTCGTGACGAAGGACGCATACGCTGCCTCGTCTTCGCTCAGCTCGGCCCTCGCGAGAAGGAGGAAAAGATACGCCTCGGTGTCGAACCGGCTCAGCGCGGGAAGAGGGATGGTCGTCTGGACGATCTTGTGCAGGTAGAGCTTGGCCGGATCCTCATCCTCGTCTTTCGGAGCCGCAGTCTTGAGCTTCTGCTGGATCGCCTCGGCGACGCGGTCCTCATCGGCCGCGATGACGAAGGACATGCGCTTGGCCGAAAGGAACAGCCTGATCGCTTCAAGGGTCTCGACCACAGTGTCCGGCAGGCAGCGGTCGAGATCATCGACGAGCACCACCACACGCGACAAGTGGGCCAGCGCGGGATCGGCCAACAACGTCTCGAACTCTTCGCGGAAGGCGGTCATGCCTTTCTCGCTGTCGAGGCTGTCAGGCTCGTCGCTCACCAGCCCGAAGACGTCATCGATGTTCGGCAGCTGCATTGTGATGGCGGTCTTAGCGGCCATCTTGACCGCCTTCGACCAGTTCACCTTGCGAACGAGCTTCCTGAAGGCTTCAAGGCCAGCCTTGCCGACCGGGTCTGACTCTTTGAACTCCTTGCCGAGTGCGCCGAGTACCTCAGCGATGAGGCTCTCCTTCGGGCCAACAGTCGGGTCGTAGAGCCACGGCTGCGTCGAGACGACGAGCACCTTGGGGTCGCCACCGACGGAGCGCTCCGTGATTTCGGACTTGATTAACTCCAGCACGCTGGTCTTGCCGCTGCCCCACGCACCAGACAGCCCGATTGCCACCGGGTCGAGTCCATCGTCGAAGATAGCGTCTGCGGCAGTCTCCGCAACGGCACGAAAGGCCAGCAGATCCTGGGTCGCGGGCTCATCTGACCAGAGCGGATACTTCGACGTCATGCTGTGCCCTCCGCATCCCACTCTTCGCTGGCCAACGGAGCTCCGTTCAGCTCGTCGCGGCGTGCCCGCCAGTCAGGCACATGCTTGTCCATAAGTGCGATGAATCGATCATTGTGCGTTCGCTCGATCAGGTGCACGAGTTCGTGAACCACGATGTACTCGAGGCAACGGGGGCGCTTCTTGGCTAACTCCGGGTTTAGCCAGATGGCGCGCGAGGCGGTCTGGCAAGTGCCCCACTTGGTCTTCATGTGGCGGACGACGACCGAGTCGACCTCAGCGCCGACGATCGGCTGCCACTTCTCCAGCAGTGCCGGGATCGCGGCCTTGAGCTCGCGTCGGTACCAGTTGTCGAGAATGCGGCGTCGCTTGTCGGCGTCGGTGCCGGCGGGAGCGGACAGCCAGAGGGTGTTGCCCTTGGGCTCGATGGCGACGCGGCCGGCGTGCGAGACGTCGAGCTGGTAGCGGCTGCCCCACACATAGTGGGTCTCGCCGGAGATCATCTCGCGTTCGGTCTGGCGGTCAGCGTTCTGCAGCTGCTCGCGCTGCTTCTTGATCCAGGGAAGGCGCTGCACGATGGCCAACCGGATGGCATCCTCATCGAGGCGGTGCGGTGCGGCAACACGAACCCGGCCCACCGGTGGGTAGACCGAGATATGCATGTTCTTGATGTCCTTGTAGATGACATCCACACCAACCCCGGCGACGGTGAGGTAGGCGTTAGCGGTACTCATCGCGTGCCCTCACCAGGTCAAACAGTTCATCGAAGCGGTCGAAGCCGTCCGGCAGCACCTTGTGCAGAGCCCTGGCGACGACCTTCTCCTTCATCTTGTTGCCGACCC
Source organism: Tessaracoccus palaemonis (assembly GCF_019316905.1). Taxonomy (NCBI): domain Bacteria; kingdom Bacillati; phylum Actinomycetota; class Actinomycetes; order Propionibacteriales; family Propionibacteriaceae; genus Tessaracoccus; species Tessaracoccus palaemonis. The sequence goes on along the minus strand of NZ_CP079216.1, from coordinate 1,583,571 downwards.
AGTCGTGGTGCTTCGAGGTCATCACGGTGGTGTCGACCTGGATCGCCAACTCGGGCGGCGCGAAACCAAAATCGACCAGCGCCTTCTGCGCCCCGGTCCTGGCCCACGCCGGATAGACCGTGTCGGACTCCTTCTTGCCGACCTTCTTGGCCAGCTCGAGCAGCCGAGCGAGGTACTCCTTGTAGTCGAGCGCCTCCTGCTTGGCCTGCAGGATCAGGGCGTCGAGCAGCGACGACATCGAGTCGTAGTACTTCGGGTTCATGGCGTGCTCGTCGACGATCGTCTTGCGGACGTTGTTGATGATCGTCTCGGCCGCAGCCTCGGGGTTCTTGCGGATCCCGGGCGGCAGCGTGTCCAGCGCGCACTCACCACGTTCGACGATCAGCTCGACCAAGCCCTTATCGAAGATCGCCACGTCCTCGACCGGGTCGGCCTGGATGTAGGTGTCGAGCAGCGAGCGCATACCGGCCTCGAACTGCTTCATATCGATGTTCTCGCCAGCACCGAGCTCAACCTCGTCACGGACGGCGACGTAGTGAGCGACCTCGTCCTTGATCTGCTTGGCCTCGGCCGCGGCATAGCCCGCCTGCTCCATCTCGTTGGCCAGCACCCCGTAGGTGCGGACCAGCGCGGCGACCGACTTATACAGCTCGACGCGCTTGTTCTCGTTGGCCTTGATCTGCTCGGCATCGCCAGGGATGTCGGCGACGAAGTAGTGCTGGTACTCCAGCGTGCCCTTCGGCGGGGCGACCGGCTCACACAGGGCACGGATCCGCTCCAGCGCTTCGTCGAGGTCCTTCTTCGCCTGGTCGGTGCGGTCCTTGAGCAGGCCTTCGATGTCCTGCTTCTCGTAGCCGTCCAACGCGCCCGAGGTGTAGTCGGTAATGGCGTTCTCAAGGGAGTTGAACAGGTCGCGGTAGTCGATGATGTAGCCGTAGGTCTTGTCGTCGCCGTCGAGGCGGTTGACCCTGCAGATGGCCTGGAACAGGCCGTGGTCGCGCATCTTCTTGTCGATGTACAGGTAGGTGGCGCTCGGGGCGTCGAAGCCGGTCAGGAGCTTGTCCACCACGATGAGCAGGCGCATCTGGCCCGGCTCCTTGATGAACTTTTCCTTGACCTCCTTCTCGAACTGAGCCACCTTCTCCGGCGTCGAGGCACGGTCGGCAGGCTCACCGAAGTAGTCGGCCAGCATCTGCCGGTAGATGTCGTACTGGCGCAACTTCTCGGTCGCACCCTCGCCCGAGTCCTCCTTGGAGATGTCGCTGGCGTTCGGGACATAGCTGGTCACGATCGCGACCTTGCCCTTGAAGCCGGCGGCCACGAACAGCTCGTAGAACTTGCAGGCCTGGTAGATCGACTCGCCAACCAGCATGGCGTTACCCCGCCCGGAGACCAGGCGCGGCTGGGTGTCGAAGTCCCACAGGATGTTCTGAACGATCATGTCGGCGCGGCTCTTGGCGCTGAACACCTTCTGCATGGTGCCCCAACGCTTCTTGAGGCGGGCCTTGCTCAGGTCAGTCATGCCCTGAGTCCAGTGCTCGAACTTCTTGTCGATCTGGGCAGCGCCCTTGAGCTCCTGGTCGACGTTGCGGGCCTCGTAGCGCAGGTCGAGCACGACTCCGTCAGCCACAGCCTCATCGAACTTGTAGGTGTGGATGAACGAGCCGAAGGTTTCGATGCTGGTCGCCTTGTCAGCCTTGAGGAGCGGCGTACCGGTGAAGCCGATGAACATCGCGCCAGGCAGCAGCTCCTTCATGGCCTTGTGCATCTTGCCCGACTGGGTGCGGTGCGCCTCGTCGACGAAGATGTACAGGTTGCCCTTCGGGCTGAAGTTGGCCGGCAGCCGCGAGCGCAGTTCGGCGATGAACTCCTCGCCAGCGTCGTCGAGGTCCTTGTCGTCGTCGCTGCCACGGAACTTGTGGACCAGCGAGCCGATCAGCCAGGGGTCGGTCTTGTTGATCGCGCTCAGCAGGTCCGCTCCCGAAGTGGTGCGGTAGATGTCCTCATTGACCCCGCCGAAGACCTTCTCGATCTGCTCGTCGAGTTCGGTGCGGTCGGTGATGATCAGGACGCGGGCAGCCTGCTGGTGCTCGCGGATCCACTTGGCCAGCCAGACCATGGTCAGGCTCTTGCCCGAGCCCTGGGTGTGCCAGATGATGCCACCCTCGCGCTTGGCGATCCTGGCCTGCGCAGCCTTCACGCCGAAGTACTGGTTGTGCCGGGCGGTCTTCTTTACACCCGAGTCGAAGACGATGAAGTCATGGATGAGTTCGAGGAGGCGCTCCTTCGAGCACATCTGGACGAACGCCTTGTCGAGGGGTTCAGCGAGGTCGGCGCCGACTGGGCTGTCCTGCGGTTCCTTCCACTCCAGCCAGTACTTCTCCGGCGTCTCGATCACGCCGTAGCGCAGACCCTCAACGTCGTTGCCGGCAAACATCAGCTGGACCGTCGAGAAGAACGGACGGATGAAGTCGGCCCGCTGGTTGCCGATGTTCTGACGGATACCCTCGCTGACGCTCACCTTCGAGCGCTTGAACTCCACAACGCCCAGGGCGATGCCGTTGACGTAGAGCAAGACGTCAGGGCGCTTGTTGTGCTCGCCCGCGATCGAGACTTCTTCGGCCATGTGGAAGTCGTTGGCCTCAGGCTTGGTCCAGTCGATCAGCCAAACGGTCTCGAAATTCGACTGCACGTCACGCTTGACCTTCACGCCGTAGCGCAACAGCTCGTAGACCTTGCGGTTGGCCTCGTACAGCGAGCGGTTGCCGCCCACCGCGGCTTCATTGCGCAGCACGTGCAGGGCGCGGCCAATGAGGTCGTCATCGACGGCACGAGCCTGCAGGTTGGCACGAAGCAGAGCCTCCTCGATGTTCGAGTTGCCCTCACGGTCCTCCCACTTACCCAGGTACGAGTAACCAAGCTGCTCCTGGAACAGCTTGACCACGCGATCCTGCGTCTTGCGCTCGATCTGACCTACGGTGCTCATGACTGGCTCTCCACGCGTTCTACTTCTGATTCATCGACCCAGCGCGCGAGAACGCTTAGCGCCGCCAAGTACTCAAGTGCCACTTGTTCGTCCAGCTCCTGGTCCGCCTCGTGGCTGAACGGGTTACGGATGCCAGCGAAGATTCCCTCAGCCAGAGCCATCGCGCCACGCTGGACAGACTTGTAGGTCTTGCTGCCGTCGTCAGGCATCCGACGGAGGCGGGCCTTGCCGGGCTCAGCGGCCTTGTCAGTGAACACCTGATTGAAGAGGTCTGTCTCGCTGACGTCTCGGCGACCGACCTTGTTCTGAGTCTCAGCGTTAACCTTCTTCGCGGCGTCCTCGACCGCCGAGCGGTAGTGCCCAGACTTCCACAGCGACGCCGCACCGCTCCAGATCCATGGGTGCAGACTGGACGCCGAGATCTCCGGAGCGTCGTCGCCGAGGTTCTCACGGATCTCTTGATCACGAACGAGTTGCTCCCGTGCGCGGACTGCAGCCTCTCGATGCTTCAGCCATGCGTTGCTGGAGCCAGCGTCCAGGTTGCGCCAGTCCGAGAGCACGCGGTCAAGGATCTTCTCCACGATCTGAGCCTGCCTGGCTATATCTTCGTCCGACGCGGCCGTGAACAGGAACCCGATGAATCCAGGCTCACCATGCATCTTGGTCTGCTCGATGAACTTGTCCAGCTCCGCGATGGCCCAATCGACGTTCAGTCCACTCATGCCGATGCCTCCGCTGGAGCCAGCCGCGTACGGCCGGTCAGAAGCTCTTGCATCATGCCCTGCTTGATGGCGCGGGTGGCTTCGAGGCGTCGTTCGAGTGCGGCGATCTCATCGTCAGAACTCTGTAAGGCCAACCCGATGGCCGCCTGCTCATCGAGAGTTGGCAGTTCCAGTTCGTATCTAGACACGACTTTCCAGTCGGAACGAGGCATGTGCGTGCCATAGGCAGTACTCGCCACCTCGATGAAATCATCCTGCTCCACCACGTACCTCAAGAATGCGCTAGTTGCGACGCCTGTCCGTGGCCTCAATGCCCAGATTTCCGTGGAAGCATACCCATCCCTGTCGGCAAGCCAGTACTTGCGTAAGTACGCGCGGAGCTTTCCGAAGAGGACGTCGCCTCTCAGGAATCGGGTCTTGAGCGATACAGACGAAGCAAGATCGGAGTCACCAAGCAGATGACCTGTTCGGGCCGATATGTGCTCAAGTTCGACCACACGCCCGCTCGTTGTTCTTGGATCCGAACGATCCTTCGACGGGGTCGCAATGTCACCAAAGATGACCGGCGTCCACGCACCAGCAAACCCGGGCAGTCGTGTGCGACCGGTCAGGAGCTCCTGCATCATGCCCTGCTTGATTGCGCGCTTCTTGGCGATGAGTTTGGTCAACGAGCTGGTCAGCGCGTCAACATCCCGCAGCGCCTGAGCGATGGCACGCTGTTCAGCCGCATCGGGAACGGGAACGGTGAGCTTCAAGAGATCGCGAGTGTATACAGCAGCTACACTCGTCGTTCCCGTGGCAAGGCCTCGAATCGCATCGATTGACTCCGCAGTGTTTAGCACATAGCCGAAATACTCTGGAGTGCCGCAATATCTGACGTCAAATTCCAAGCGGAGAATATTCGAGTTGTAATATGCAACCGGGAGTTCATCACGCCAGATCGAGACCTTACCGACCAGATCCAAGGTGTTTCGCGTATTGAAGAGGACGTCTCCGAAATGCAGACGGTGTTCCTCGAGAACTTTCTCACCATCTGGAATGTACTCAATTCTCGATACATCCATGCTGACTCTGGCGATATTTCCCATCTTGACAAGGGGGCGAACCGTCGCGCTCGGTCCGTTCTTGTAATTTCCCCCGAGCCGAGGCTTGGCAATCAATCCAATCGGAAGCCGAGGCCAGTCCTGAGAGGTCATCACCTAACCCCCATCGCGGCCAAGTGCTCAGTGACCTTGGCGCTGAGCCGTTCAACCTCGGCATCAAGGTCGCCGACGGTCTCGGCGTAGCGATCGCCGAGCACATTGAGACGGTCGACGAGCTGTCGGATCAGAGCGTCGAGCTCCGCCTGGGCACCACGCACGAAGCGAGCACCCCACTTGTCATCGATGACCAGCGCGTGGATCTCGTCGGTCGAGAGCTTGCCGTATTGCTTGAGGGTGACTTCGTCGAGCTTGACCTGTGCGTCCTTGGTGGCCTTCTTCGCGTTGGTCTCGGCGTCGTAGAGCGCGATGAGCTCGGCCAGCGCCTTCACCTCGTCGCTCTTCGGGTCCTCACGTTTGGCGATACGCAGGCGAGCAGCGGCGAGGGCCTTGCTGATCTTGTCGTCGTCCATGGCATCGGCGAGCAAGCCTTCCTCGCCCGAGTTCTCCTCGACGAACTCCTCGACAGCCTGGCCAGCGGCTTCAGCCGCGGCGTTGAGCTCCTCGAGCTTGGACTTCTCCTCGGCGAGGTAACGGTCCACGATCAGGGCCGGTGGGATCAGGTCCATTTTGTACTTGGTAGCGCTGCGGCCAGCTCCGACGACAAGGTCCGGGGTTTCGGAGAGCTTGCGCTCCTTGTTCTCGATCGCGGTGCGTGGCTTGGCGGCCTCGTCCCAGCCCTCGCTCATCACCAGCGCGACGTCGTCGTGCATGGTCTCGTTCCAGTAGCTCATGAGCTGCTCGTAGACGCCGTACTCGTCAATGAGCGGCTTCGGACGGAAGCGCTCGAGCAGAGTGTCGCCGAGCAGCGCGATCAGGGCGTTCGGGCGGGTGCTGCTGGAGATGTCGACCAGCTCGTCGTGGTGGACGTTCCACCAGTGCGTCACCGTGCCGGTCGTGGTACCAGCGAAGGCCTCGTATTCCGGCGAGCCGGTGATCGTGGCCTGAATCTCGCTCTTGTCGACGGCGAGCTCCGAGTAGCCGGGGCGCAGTGGCTTGAACAGCGTGCCGCGCAGGCTCGGGAAGGCGTCCCAGTAGCGCTGCAGGGCGTCGAGGTCACGGTCCGGGATGCCGCCTCGCAGGTGGGCGTGCAGGTCCTGGATGTCCTCGGGCTCCGAGCTGTCGATGTAGCGCGGGATGTTGAGGTTGTAGTCGTTCTTGGCGTCGGCGATCTCAGCTACCGGCACCATGCGCGAGTAGCGCTCGACCTCGGTCTGCTTGTTGAACACGTCGATGATCTGGTGCATGTCGCGGGGGCGCAGACGGTTCTTGTTGCCATCCTTCACGAAGCCCTTGCTGGCGTCGATCATGAAGATGCCAGTCCTGGCCTGGGCGTTCTCCTTGTCGAGCACGATGATGCAGGCCGGGATGCCGGTGCCGTAGAAGAGGTTCGCCGGCAGTCCGATGATCCCCTTGATGTAGCCCTTGCGGATCAGGGCCTTGCGGATGGTCGCCTCAGCGTTGCCGCGAAACAACACGCCGTGCGGCAAGATCACCGCACCCTTGCCGGTGCTCTTGAGGCTCTTGACCATGTGCAGCAAGAACGCGTAGTCGCCGTTCTTCTCCGGCGGGCGACCGTAGCCGTCGAAGCGGCCGTACTCGTTCTCCAGACCGTTGGTCCAGCTCTTCACGCTGAACGGCGGGTTGGCGACGAGGAAGTCGAAGGTCTCCAGGCGGTCACCGTCACGGAACTTCGGGTCGACCAGGGTGTCACCCTGACGGACGTCGGCCGTCTCGTTGCCGTGCAGGATCATGTTCATCTTGGCCAGCGCCCAGGTGGCGTTGTCCTTCTCCTGGCCATAGATCGTCAGGCCGTGCGGCGCAGCGTCGGCAACCTTGAGCAGCAATGAACCAGACCCGCAGGTGGGGTCGTAGACGGTGGCAGACAGGTGCGTCGTCGGCTTGATGCCGATGAGCTGAGCCATGACACGCGAGACCTCGGCCGGCGTGTAAAACTGCCCCTTGCTCTTGCCCGACTCGGTCGCAAAGTGCTGCATCAGGTACTCGTAGGCATCACCGAGCAGGTCGTCGCCCTCAGCCCGTGAGCCAGAGAAGTCGAGATCCTGGAAGATGCCGACCAGCTTGCTCAGCCGGTCGACCAGGGCCTTGCCCTCACCGAGCTTGTTCGGATCGTCGAAGTCGGCGTTGTTGATGACGCCAACGAGGTCGTTGGCGTCGGCGAGCTTGCGGATGGCCTTGTTGACCTGGTCACCGATGTCGCTCTTGCCCCGGAACGAGACTAGGTCGTCGAACGAACCGCCCTCAGGAACCTCAACGAGGCTGTTCGGGTCTGCCTTGGCCTTGTCCGAGACGTACTTCACGAAGAGCAGCGTCAGGACGTAGTCCTTGTACTGGCTCGCGTCCATGCCACCGCGGAGCTCGTCCGCTCCGGCCCACAGCGAGCTGTAGAGGTCCGACTTCTTGAGAGCCACCGTCACGCCACCACCCTCGACGGCGCGCTGAACGCCTCACTCGCTGCTCGCTGGTACTGGCTCATGCTGTGGCTGTTCTCCTCCGCGCTGAGGCGCGTCTTAAGTTGTGCTTGGGTGCGTGTCCACGCTACCGGTGCCCTAGGACACTGCTAGGGTGCCGCGCCGGTCGGGTGCTTCATCCGTGAAGCAGCAGGGAGACGGATGGGCTCAACCAAGTGCTGCTACCTGCACCAATTGTCTCACAGCCAGGCCTTTTCGAGAACCCTCAACGGGCCACACCACCGTCCCGCACGGCCGCCCTCCTGACCCGCTCGGGCCAGGCCCCGAGGTGCGACAGTCGATCGCGCAGCCAAAGATCGACGACGGTGCCGTGATCGCGCACAATCTGGACGGCGACACGGGTGGTTGCGTTCTGGCACGCCTTCGGGATCAGGCCGGAGCCCCGAAAGTAGTCCTCGACCGCACCGTCGCCGTGCGGACGTTCGATGACGTAGATCAGTAGCTCGGTGCGGAGCTCGTTGATCAGCTCGCGGAGACCGTGCTGCATCCAGTCTGGCCATCCCTCACCAGCTTAAGGGTCGTGCGCCATGGCGATGGCGACGTAGCGATCCGACGCGCAACCCTCGCACATCGGGACGCCTTCGTAGTACGGCCACCGCGATTCGCGGTGCGAGGTGTCGCGCCATGACTGCAGCACGCGGTTGAGGAGCGTATCCCATGGCAGCGCGGGGTCAAGCTTCATCGCTGAATCCTTTCCAGGTGTTCTGACAGCCAGTTCCAGTGGCCAAATCGGGCATGGTGGGCTCCTCTTCGAAACTGAGCGGGTCGGGAACATACCTCTCAAACAGGGCGGCATCCAGTCATTGCCTGAATCGCGTCCAGGCTGCCCAGGCAAAGGCCGGAATCTGCGTTGCCACAGGTGATAGCCGCTACGTGCACGTATCGACGTCTGCCTGCGGCCGCCCCAGTCATGGCGCGAGGCGATGATGAGCTCTATCACCGGGCTGCGCCGATATTCGCGAGAATTGCTATCGCCACGATGGCAATCAGAGGCTAGACGATGGCGAAACCTCCATGTTCACCGCATTGCAGCGGTTCTCACAGCATTTCTGCATTCGACCGTCAGGCGTTAGCGGCATCTGTGAATGCACGAGAGTTGCAGTACTTTTCACAACATCGCGACCGGACGATTTAAGACCGCCGGGTTCTGCCGTATAACTACCGCAGGACTTGGCCCGTTCACCAAAGCAAACGGTCTCCAGGTCTTGCCTCATTCCTGCACTGCGGCCTCCCACGTGATCCATCCGGGATCGCGGGCCGCACGCATGAAGGAGGTCTCGCCATGAGCGAGAACACGCCGTCGGGGTACGGCAGCGCCGCTTACAAGGTGCTGTCCGTCCGCACCAGCGAGGACACCCGAGCCCAGCTCGAAGTCCTCGCCCAGCTCAACGAGCGGAGCGTGACCGAGGAGACTCGGATCGCGCTGGAGCACTGGGTCGAAAAGTCGAAAGCCGACCCGGCAGTGCTCAAGCGCGCCGAGCAGGTGCGGGCCGAGATCGAGCGCGAGGCGGAGACCAAGCGCAACGCCATCACTGCCGTTCTCGGAGGAACCAAGAGCGCGCCGTCGCCCCGCGCCGCGAAGCAGGCATCCACCTGACCATGCAGCGGCAGCCGAGCCCGGAGTAAGAGAACAATCAGAGTTCTCCTCCGGGTTGGCTGCCGCACGATCAACTCCGCCCCCACTTCATTGCTGTGCTGCGGCTTCGCAGGTGAACCACCACGGTTCGCCGGCCGCTTGCAGCAAGGAGGAAGGACATGGTTAACGGGATCTTCGTCCCCGCCATCGAAGGGGAGCCTGAGGTGCGCACATACGCGTCCCTGAAGGAGTACCAGACCGCCGTCGGCGGCTTGATCGAAGCGATCGACGTGCCAGATCTGGGCATCACCATCTACATCAACGAGGAGGGGTTGCTGCGGCATCTGCCGTTCAACTCCACCGCCTCGTTCCTGTGGTGGTACCACGTGCCTCAGTCGCGCAAGGCGATGCTGGTCGGGGACGCCGTCATCGTGGGCATGCCCGACGAGAACGGAGACAGCACCGATGTACCGCAGAAGGTGGTCGACCTGGTTATGGATGACAGCGAGTACTGCGTCCTGATCAGGGTCGGAGGCTCTTCCGAGTCCGTCAGCACGAGCAGGTTCTCAAGCATCCTGCTCCCGCTGGCCGACGGCGATCCGAACTGGTGCGTCAGCTGCACTCGCTACGAAGGCTACGTCACCGCGGCCGCCTGGGCGCTCGCATCCTCGAAAGGTGGCCAGGTGCCATCGACGTGGAGGTGCTGCCTGTCGCCGGCTTGGCCTTCCACCTTCAGGAAGCGCTCAGGAGCTTCGAGAAGACGCCCTGAGTCTCTTCACCATCGCGGCCGGTCCCGGGATCGAGAACCTGCAAGTTCTCTCCCGGGCCGGCTGCCCAATCACCAGGCCTCGTGGCTGCTGTGCGGTTGCCAGACGATCCATTCCGGATCGCCAACCGCTCGCATCTAGGAGGTGCATCATGCCGAAGGGCATTGTGATCCGGGCCGACATGAAGGCTCCGCCGGAGTTCCACGACTTCAACATTATCGCCGATCTCGAGGACGTCACGGGCTATCCGTTGAAGACAGTCCCGATCCCGACACTCGGGGTAGTGGCGGTCGCCAACGCGCAAGGCAACAAGCGCAAGCTGCCGGTGAATACCTACGCCACCCTGCTGTGGTGGTTCTGGGTGCCGGCGCTGCGCAGACAGGTCGTGCTCCTTGGAGACATCGTCCTACTAGGCGAACCGGATCCCGACGGACAGCCTACGAACGTCCCTGCGCCATTTGCAGGCTATGTCCTCAGTCAGAACGGCCACCGTGTCCAGCTCAAGGTCACGGGTGAGAAGGACTGGTACCGAACGGCGACGATCGCACCGAACTATTTCGACGCGATCGTGCTCGCATTCGAGTTGCTAGACAACCTGCCCGGAGCCGAAGCGGCACAGATCGTCCCACGGGCGTCGCACGAGGTGTGATGGATCACGATCGTCGACGAGTACCTCGAACCTGGCAAATCTGCCCGCGAGATGACAAAGCGAGTCGCCTTCCAGCAGATGCTCGACCGCATCCGCACCCAACGCGACGTCGACTACGTCATCATCTACAAGCTCTCCCGTATGGCCCGCAACCGATTCGACGACGCCATCGTCGGGGCCGAACTCAAGAAGCGTGGCGTCACGCTCATCTCCGCTACCGAGTCCATCGATGAGACGCCCGTCGGGCAGCTCATGCACGGGATCCTCGCTGCCTTCAACGAGTTCCGGTCAGCCGAAGAAGGCGCCGACATCGCCTACAAGATGGGCGAGAAGGCCAAGAAGGGCGGCACCCTCGGCAAGGCGCCCATCGGCTACCTCAACACCATCGACCGCATCGATGGCCGCGAGATTCGCGCCGTCGCAATCGACAAGTAGCGCGCACCACTGATTCGGCTCGCGTTCGAGATGTACGCCGCGGGCGACGCCACGCTCGAAGACATCCAATCCGAGCTCACCGACCGAGGCCTGCGCACCAGAGCTACCCAACGTCGCCCTGCTGGACCCATCTCCGTCTCCAAGATCCACCAACTGCTCCAGGACCCGTACTACGTCGGCATCGTCAGCTACAAGGGCGACGAGTACAGCGGCCGGCACGAGCCCCTCATCGACCGCGACCTGTTCGACGAAGTGCAAGATCTCATGGCATCCCGCGGGCGCGCAGGAGAACGGCGCCGCGTTGTTCACCACTACCTCAAGGGCACCCTCTGGTGTGGGGCGTGCTGGCACCGCGACCAGACCATCAGGCGCATGATCATCCGTCGCACCATTTCGCGCTCAGGGGACGAGTACCTGTACTTCTTCTGCCGAGGCACCCAGGACGGCACATGCAACGCGAAGTACTCCAACGTGCAACGCGTCGAGGACGCCGTCGCAGAGCACTGCCGGACAGTCCAGTTCACGCCCGACTTCATCCACGCGATGCGACAATCGCTCGCCGACGCTCTCACCGACCAGGAAGCCTCACAGCACGCGCTGAAGGAACAGCTCGAGAGTCAGCTTGCCCGGCTCGACACCCAGGAGTCCAACCTGCTCGACCTGGCCATCGACGACACCATCCCCAAGGACAAGATCCGGGCCAAGCTGCGCGAGATCGGGGTCACCCGCGAGCGGCTGAATGCCCAGCTCGCGGCGGCCGTCGACACCCTGACCGACGCCGTCGAGTTCATCAGCGTGAACCTCCGCCTACTGGAGAACCCCTACGAGCTATACCGGCACGGCAGCGACGAGGTCCGCCGCCGACTCAACCAAGCCATCTTCACCCGCGTGTTCATCGACCACGACGAGATCACCGGACACGCGCTAAAAGCCCCGCTCGACGATCTGCTGACCGTGCAGACGACCTACCACGCGAACTCCGTAGCCAAGAGCTGCGAGGAGCCACCACCCGGCATCGAGCCGTTCACCTGGTCCGAGCACCACCCAGCAACAACGAAGGAAGGAGCCGCCCACAAGGGCGACTCCTTCACTTCTACGACCCTGCGGCTTCCTACCAACCTGGACCATAGGGTCCCTGTTTCCAGTAAGCCGCACCTGGTCGGGCTGACAGGATTTGAACCTGCGACCCCTTGACCCCCAGTCAAGTGCGCTACCAAGCTGCGCTACAGCCCGCCGACCCGTTGCCGGATCAAAAGTGGACCGTTCCCGATCCGAGAATGAACTTTAGCGGACGACCCGCAGATAGGTCCAACCGAGGTCGTGTCGCCGGGGTTCCGACCGGGCCTCAGAGGCGCCGGAGCAGCACTACGGAGTCGTCGAACTCGCGCTCGACGCCGTCGTGGAGGCCGACGCGGGAGCGGACCTCGGCGACCTCGACGGCCCACTGGTCCTCCGGCAGGTCGAGGGCCGCCAGCTGCACGTCGGGCTGGTACTCCGCGAAGTCCTGGTCCTCGTGACCGGAGCCCTTCGGCGCCGCGGCGTGCGACGTGACGAGCAGGTGTCCACCGGATCGGACGAGGCCGGCGGCACGCCGGAGGACGACGGTGCGGGGCAGCTCGACGGGCGACTGGAAGAAGCTCGCGGTCACCAGGTCAAAGGGGCCGCGCACGTCGAGGTGGGAGAGGTCCTCGACGAGGAACTCCGCCTGCCGCTCCCCCAGCCCGAGTCGCTGCGCGGCGGCCCGGGCGCGGGTGATGGCGGTGCTGGAGATGTCGATGCCGATGGCCCGCCAGCCCCGCTGCGCCAGCCAGATGACGTCGCCCCCCTCGCCGCAGCCGAGGTCGAGCGAGACGCCGGGCTTGAGGTCCGCGGCGACATCGGCCAGGGCCTTGTTCACGTTGCCGGTCCAGATCTGGTCCCGCTCGCCGTAGCGCGCCTCCCAGAAGGACACCGGATCCTGCGCGGGTTCGTCGTGGTGGTGGTTCATGGGCTTCTCCTCAGCTGAAGGCGGATGTGACGACGTTGACGATGTAGAAGGCGAGCGGCAGACACAGTAGCCCGACCACCACCAGGTTGAATCGCGAGTGCTCGAGCAGGATGGCGATGAACTCCCGCAGCGTCGCGCTGGGCCAGTAGTAGCGGGCCGTGCGGCAGCCGACGGTGTAGCCGCGGATGCCGGCCTTGCGCATGATGATCGCCGCGCGGAACGCGTGGTAGTCGCTGGTGGCGACGGCGACGCGGCCCGCGCGACGCTCCTCGCCAATCAGCTCGGCGGAGAACTCGAGGTTCTCCGCAGTGTCCGTCGAGCGGTCCTCGAGGGCGAGCGGGCCCCGGAACCCGTCGTCGGTCAGCCAGCGCGACATGGCCGCGGCCTCGCTCAGGTGCTCGTCGCCTCCGCGCCCGCCGGAGACGATGAGGACGGGCTGACGGCCGGAGCGTGCGGACCTCTCGAAGACCTGTCGGCCCTTCCGGAGCCGCCCCGCCAGCAGCGGAGTGACCCGCTCTCCCCCGGCCAGCCCCGACCCGAGGACGATGACCGCGTCGACGGGGCGGCCGAAGCGGTTCGAGAACCACACGTACAGCAGCGAGTAGCTCAGGAAGGAGACGAACAGGAACGCCACGTAGGCCGCCGGCAGCCCGACCAGGAGCAGCAGTGGCACCAGGTCCTGCAGGTCGAGGACCACCGTTGCCACGGCGGCCACGACGTAGACGGCCGTCGCGAGCCCGGCGAGGCCGGAGATGCGCGGGGCGGGCCCCAGCCCCTCCCGGCGCCACATCGTGAACGCGTTCACGACGAGGAACAGCCCGAGCAGCGCGACCCCCAGCACCATCAGCAGGAAGATGCCCAGCAGCAGGTAGCCCGTCGCCTCGTTCCCACCGGCCGCGTTGAGAGTGTCGCCGACGCGCACCAGCAGGAGGCTGGCCACGATGCCTGCGAGCAGCGTCAGGGCGATGCCCTGTCCGAACCTTCGAGGTTCGACGAGGACGCCGATGAGAAGCCCGGCCGCGAGCAGCACGATCGGCAGCCACGGGATGAGGTCCATGGCCGTGAGACTACCGATGCCGCGTCGTCAGCGCTCCGAGCGCTTCGCGCGGGGCCGGATCTCGACGTGCACCGGGGAGCCCTCGAAGCCGAAGTCCTCGCGGAGGCGACGCTCGATGAAGCGCTTGTAGGTGTCGTCGAACTGACCGCTGGTGAACAGCGCGAACGTGGGAGGGCAGGCGCTGGCCTGCGTGCCGAACAGGATGCGCGGCTGCTTGCCGCCCCGCAGCGGGTGCGGGTGTGCGGCGGCCAGGCGGCCGAGGAACGCGTTGAGCTTGCCCGTGGAGATGCGGGTCTCCCAGCCGGCGGCGGCGGTCTCGATGGCCTTGCCGATCTTGTCGACGTTGCGGCCGGTCAGCGCGGAGATGTTGACGGTGGGCGCCCAGCGGAACGCGACGAGGTCGCGCTCGATCTCCCGGTCGAGGTAGCGGCGACGCTCCTCGTCGGTCAGGTCCCACTTGTTGAACGCGATGACCAGCGCGCGGCCGGCGTCCTCGATCGAGCTGAGGATGCGCAGGTCCTGGTCGGTGACGGGCTCGGACGCGTCGATGACCATGATGCAGACCTCGGCCCGCTCGATGGCCGTCTGCGTCCGGAGGCTCGCGTAGTACTCGTGGCCCGAGGCCTCCTTGACGCGACGACGGATGCCGGCGGTGTCAATGAGGCGGTAGACCTGCCCGCCGACCTCAACGATCTCGTCGACGGGGTCGACGGTGGTGCCGGAGATGTCGGACACGACGACGCGCTGCTGCGCGGCGAGCTTGTTCAACAGGGACGACTTGCCGACGTTCGGCTTGCCGACGATCGCGACGCGACGGGGTCCCGCCTCCTCGACCTCGCGCTCGCGCGGGGCCTCCGGCAGGGCATCCAGCAGGGCATCGAGCAGGTCGCCCGAGCCGCGGCCGTGCATGGCCGAGACGGCGTACGGCTCGCCGAGGCCGAGGTTCCACATGGTCGCGGCCATGGCCTCGTGGCGCTGGTCGTCGACCTTGTTGGCGGCGAGCACGACGGGCTTGTTCGAGCGACGCAGCACGCGCACGACGGCCTCGTCCTCGTCGAGGGTGCCGACGGTGGCGTCGACGACGAACAGCACAGCGTCGGCCGTCGCGATGGCCAGCTCGGCCTGCTCGGCGATCTGCAGGGCCATGCCCGTCGCGTCGGAGGCCCAGCCGCCGGTGTCGACGAGGATGAACTCGCGGCCGTTCCAGTTGGCGTCGTAGCTCACGCGGTCGCGGGTCACGCCTGGCGTGTCCTGCACGACGGCCTCGCGGCGCCCCAGGATGCGGTTCACCAGCGTCGATTTGCCGACATTGGGCCTGCCGACGACGGCGACGATCGGCTTGACGGTGTCTGTCACTGGGTGCTCCTTGGCGCTTGCGGACGCCCCAGTCTAGTGCTCAGGGGCAAGCTGGCCGCATTCCGACGCGGCGGCAGCCCTCAGCGGGCCGCCTCGGCCAGCGAGATGATCTCGTCGACGACCTCGTCGGGACTCAGGAACGTCGAGTCGATGACGGTGACGCCCTCGGCGGCGTCGGTGAAGTTCGACACCGTCGAGTCGTCGCGGTCGCGGCGCAGCACCTGGTCGGTGACCTCGGCGGCGGTCGCCTTCCCGGCGACCTCGGCCGCGCGACGGGCGACGCGCGCCTGGGGGTCGGCGACGAGCAGGACGCGGACGTCGGCGTCGGGCGCCACGACCGTGGTGATGTCGCGGCCCTCGACGACGATGCGGCGCTGGTGGTCGCTGATGACCTCCCGCATGCGCTGCGTCAGCGACCGGCGCACGGCGAGGATGGTCGCGACCCGGGACACGGCCGCCGCGATGCGCGGCTCGCGGATCTCGCTGGTCACGTCGATGCCGTTGATGGCGAACCGGGGGGCGTCGGGGTCGGTGCTGAGGGTGAACTCGGCACCCTCGACGAGCGCGACGATGTCCTCGTCGGTGGCGGACTCGGGCAGGCTCCGGAGCACCTCGGCGGTGGCGGCGCGGTACATGGCCCCGGTGTCGAGGTACCCGAGGCCCTGCCGGCGCGCGAGCAGCTTGGCCGTGGTGGACTTGCCCGACCCGCTCGGCCCGTCGATCGCGACCAGGAACGATCCAGCTTCGATCATTGTCTAATTACCTTCCCCGGCTGGCGGACCACGCGTGCCAGCCTCCCTCTGTGATGGCGCCGCGGAGCTTCTCCGCGACCTCCCGCTCGACGGCGATCGACAGGTAGCCGACCTTCCGGACCGGGTCGTGTGTGAGTTCGAAGTCCTCGACGTTGAAGCCGGCCTCGCCGATGTCGTTGAAGAGCCGGGCGAGCGCGCGCGGCTCGTCGGGGATCTCGACGGTGACCTCGAGCATGTCGATCGGGTCCTGGCCGTGCTTGCCGACGAGCGACAGGGCACCCGCCTGGCCGAGGCCGAGGAACTTCTCCAGCTTGTCCCCGTCGTCGAGCACCTGGATCAGGTAGGACAGGTCGCGCGAGACCTCGAGCAGTTCGTGCCGGACCGCGGCCGCGTTGGAGGTGAGGATCTGGCGCCACAGGGCGGGGTCGGAGCCCGCGATGCGCGTCACGTCCCGGATGCCCTGCCCCGCCAGCCGGAGGTTGGGCTGCGGGATCTCCCGCAGGTGGCTCGCGGTGAGGATGCTCATGAGGTGCGGCACGTGGCTGACCTGCGCGACGGCCTCGTCGTGCAGTGGCGCGGGCATCGTGACGACGCGGGCGCCGACGTCGCGCGCGAGCCGCTCGACGACGGCGACGTCCTCGGGGGTGTTGCCCTCCTGCGGCGTAACGACCCAGGTGCGGTCGCGGAACAGGTCGCCCGACGCGGTCAGCGGCCCGGTGAACTGCGAGCCCGCCATCGGGTGCGAGCCGACGTAGCGGTGGTGCTCCGGCGCGATGCGGTCGACGGCGGCTAGGATGGGTGCCTTGACGGAGCCGACGTCCGTGACGACGGCGTGCGGGAACTTGCCGAGCACCTCGGCGACGAGCTCGGGGATGACGTCGGGCGGGGTGGCGACGATGACGACGTCGGGGTTGTCTGTGCTCTCGTCGGAGACCTCGCCGGCACCCAGCCCTGCCGCGACGACCGCGTGGGAAGTGGCGATGTCCCACAGCCGCACGTCGTAGCCGGCGCGGGTGAGCGCCAGGCCGAGCGACGAGCCGACGAGCCCGGCACCGAGGATGAGGACGTTGGTCGGCTCAGGCATGGGTCGCCTCCTGCCTGGGCAGGCGCCGGAAGGTGCGGCGGCGCCCGGTGCCGCGCTCCAGCACGGCGGCCTCGATGGAGCTGGACCCCAGGGCTCGTCGGGCGGCGGCGAGCGCCTCGTCGAGGCTCGCCTGCGGGTCGAACCCGGCGCGCAGGCGCTCGGCGACATGCTCGACGTCGCCGCCGATGACGGCCAGGTCGGTCTCGTCCGTGATCACGCCGTCGTAGCTGACGCGGTAGAGCACGTCGTCGGCTGCGTTCTCCCCCAGTTCGGCGACGATCAGCTCGACCTCGAACGGCTTCTCTGCTCCGGAGAAAGCGGCGCCGAGCTGGGCGGAGTAGGCGCCGGCCAGGCTGCGGGCCGTCACATCGCTGCGGTCGTAGGCGTAGCCGCGCAGGTCCGCGTGGCGGATGCCGGCGACGCGCAGGGCCTCGAACTCGTTGTAGCGGCCGACGGCGGCGAACCCGATGCGGTCGTAGATCTCGGAGACCTTGTTCAGCGTCGTGGAGTGGTTGTCGGCGACCATCGCGATGCCGTCGGCGTAGCGCAGCACCACGACGGCGCGGCCGCGAGAGATGCCTTTGCGGGCGAACTCGGCCCGGTCCAGCATCAGCTGCTCGGGGTTGACGTAGAACGGCATGCTCACAGCGCCCTCCCGCGCGGTCCGTCGGGTCGGCCGATGCGTGCGGTCACGATGGCCTCGGCCACCTCGCGCACGCCGTCCTCCGACCAGCGGGCCACCCCGTCGGCCGAGGCGCGCATGACGAGCGGGAAGATGCCGCGGGTCAGGTCGAGGCCGGAGGTGGCGGAGTCGTCGTCGGCCGCGTCGTAGAGCGACTGCAGCAGCGTCGCCACCGCCGTGAGCTCGTCGGCCTTGGGGTCGTGCAGCTTCTTCAGCGCCCCGCGGGCGAAGGCGGAGCCGGAGCCCACCGAGCAGAAGTCGTGCTCCTCGTAGCGGCCGCCGGTGGCGTCGTAGGAGAACATGCGGCCCTGGCGGGCGCGGTCGTCCCAGCCGATGAACAGGGGCAGCACCACCATGCCCTGCATGGCCTGGGCGAGGTTGGCGCGGATCAGCGCGCCGAGGCGGTTGGCCTTGCCGTCGAAGCTGAGACGGGTGCCCTCGACCTTCTCGAAGTGCTCGAGCTCCACCTGGAAGAGGCGGACGAGTTCCACGGCGATGCCGGCCACGCCCGCCACCCCGACGATGGAGTGGTCGTCGGCGGAGAAGACCTTCTCGATGTCCCGCATGGCGATCGCGGACCCCATGGTCGCGCGCCGGTCGCCGGCCATGACGACGCCGTCGCGATACCGCGCGGCGACGATCGTGGTTCCGTGCACGGCAGGCAGGTCGGCGCGGCCCGGCCCGGGGAGGGCTTCGGGGGCGACCTGCCGCAGGTACTCGGCGAACGACGCGCTGAGGTGGGGCATCTGAGTCACCGGGCCATTGTGTCAGACGAGATCCACCCCGCCTGTCACGGGCACGGAGGTGGCTTGCGATGATGGACCCGTCGGGTCGACCGGCGGAACAGGAGAATCATGCAGGCTCGGAAGCGTCGGCGCGCTGGCTGCGGCGGACCACTCGTTGTGGTCGTCGGTGGGCTGATCGGACTGGGCCTGCTGGGATCGCTGTTCGGCAGCGACGACGTCGTCGCCGAGCCCGCGGCGAGCCTGTCCCCGACGGTCGTTGCGACAGCGGTCACGGAGGCGGCCGAGGGCGCCGAGGCGGAGGCCACACCCACACCTACGGCCACGTCGGCGAAGGCCACGGAGACGAAGGCCTCGGCGGCCACAAGCGGCGAAGCAACGCCGGATAGCGGAACCGCGGCGAAGCTACTGGCGACGCTGGACGTCAAGGGCCGGGCGGCGAAGACGGGCTACTCCCGCGACGAGTTCGGCGCCAGCTGGGCCGACGTCGACCGCAACGGCTGCGACACCCGCAACGACATCCTGACCCGCGATCTGAAGAAGGTGACCTACAAGGACGGCACGCGCGACTGCGTCGTGCTCACAGGGACGCTGGCCGACCCGTACACGGCGACGAAAATCAGCTTCGTGCGGGGACAGGACACGTCCAATGCGGTGCAGATCGACCACGTCGTCGCGCTGTCGGACGCCTGGCAGAAGGGCGCGCAGCAGCTCGACGACGTCACGCGCAGGGCCTTCGCGAACGATCCCCTGAACCTACTGGCCGTCGACGGCCCGGCTAACCAGGCCAAGGGGGACGGCGATGCGGCCACGTGGCTCCCGTCGAACAAGTAGTACCGCTGCCAGTACGTGGCGCGTCAGGTCGCGGTGAAGGCGAAGTACGACCTGTGGGTCACCCGGGCCGAACACGACGCCATCGCGAAGGTGCTGAAGTCCTGCCCGGGCCAGTCAGTGCCGGACGAGGACCCGCACGGGCTGTGAGTAGGCCTCAGACCCGCGAGGCGAGTCTCGTGACCGCTTCCAGGCCGGCGCGGACGTCGGCGGGCTCGGCGGCCAGCGGCAGGTTGGCCGTGTCGTCGGCGCCGTCGAGCCCCTTGTCGGGGGCCAGTGCGGCGAAGAGCGGGTCCAGGTCCGGCTGAGCCGAGCCGCGTTCCGCGACCAGTTCCAGCGTCTTCCCGTCGGCCTCGGGCGAGGTCAGCGACGCGACGAGCACGTCGGCGATCTGCTCCCGGGCGATGACCCCGTCGGCGGGGCTGCCGGCCCAGCGGCGGTCGCCCTGCAGGAAGTGCAGGCGGTGCTGGTCGTCGTCGTTGCAGTCGAACCAGCCGGGCCGCACGATCGTGTGGGCCTGCCCGCTGGCTCGCACGAGCCGCTCGGAGCGCCGCTTCCAATCGTGGTAACCACCCGCCCGGTTCGTCACGCCGATCGCCGTCATCAGGGCGATCCTCACCTCGCGGGCGCCGATGGCCGTCAGCACGTTGAGCACTCCCCCGTAGTCGACGTCGCGGACCTTCGGGCTCTGGTACGGGGCGCCGTGCGTGAACACGACCGCGTCGATGCCGTCGACGGCCGCGGCCAGCGTGGACGCATCCGTGAGGTCCCCGGCGACGGCCTCGGTACGCGCTGGAGCCGAGGCTGGACGGCGGGTCAGGACCCGGACGGTGTGCCCGTCGGCGAGCGCGCGTCGGGCGACCAGCCGCCCGATGCTGCCGGTGCCGCCGACGAGCAGGACGGTCAGTGGTGTCATGGTTCGTCCTCTCAGCGGCGACGGGCCGCGGGCAGCAGCTCGTGGTCGCCGTAGCTGTTGTCGTCGGGGTTGATGGTGACTCCGGGGGCGACGATCTGGTCGATCCGGTCGAGCACTTCGTCGGACAGGGTCAGCGACGCGGCGGGCAGATACGCCTCTAGCTGCTCCATCGTGCGGGGCCCGACGATCGCCGCCGTCACGCCGGGGTGCCGGATGATGAACGCGATGGACAGCTCGATCAGGGACATGCCGGCCTCCTCCGCGAGAAGCGCGAGGTCCTCGACGGCGTCGAGCTTGCGCTGGTTGTCCGGCGACGACATGTCGAAGCGTGCCTTCGGCCGGGCGCCGGAGGTCGGCGTCGAGGCGCCGTGCCTGCGCCACTTGCCGGACAGCCACCCGCCGTCGAGCGGGCTGTAGGTCAGGGACCCCATCCCATGCCGGAGCAGCGTCGGGAGGACGTCCTGTTCGATGCCGCGCACCAGCAGCGAGTACGGCGGCTGCTCGGTGACGAAGCGCTCGAGGTGCCGATCGCGGGAGACCCACTGTGCCTCGACGATCTGCGAGCCGGAGAACGAGGACGACCCGAGGTAGCGGATCTTGCCCTGGTGCACGAGATCGGTGAGGGCGCCGAGGGTCTCGGAGATGTCGGTGTCGGGGCTCGGGCGGTGCACCTGGTAGAGGTCGATGTGGTCGGTTCCGAGGCGCCTGAGCGAGTTCTCGACCTCGCGGATGATCCAGCGTCGGGAGCCGCCGCGGTGGTTCGGCTCATCCGGGTCCATGGGCATGAAGAACTTGGTGGCGAGCACGACGTCGTCGCGGCGGCCTTTCAGCGCCCTGCCGGTGATCTCCTCTGAGATGCCGCCCGAGTAGACGTCGGCGGTGTCGACGAAGTTGATGCCGGCGTCGAGGGCTGCGTGGATGATCCGGACGCTGTCGTCGACGTCGCTGTTGCCCCAGGGGCCGAACATCATGGTGCCGAGGCACAGGGGGCTGACGCGCACGCCGGTGCGGCCGAGGTTGCGGTACTCCATGTCAGGCCTCGTCGATGACGAAGTCGAACATGGCCTCGCGGTCCTCGTCGGGGTCGGGACCGCCGCGGACCCCGGTGTCAAGGGCGTCGATGCGGGCCAGCTCTTCGACCGAGAGCTCGAAGTCGAAGACGTCGAAGTTCTGGGCAATGCGCTCGGGGTTCACGGACTTCGGGATCACCGAGCGGCCCTCCTGGATACCCCACCGCAGCATCACCTGAGCCGGCGACTTGCCGTGCGCGGCGGCGATCTCACGGATGGTCGGGTCCTGCATCACGCTGCGCTTCCCGTCACCCCAGCCGGGGTAGAACGTGATGCCGCCGATGGGCGACCACGCCTGCGTGAGGATGTCGTGCGCGGCGTTGGCACGCTGGACGTCCGGCTGGCTGAAGTAGGGATGCAGCTCCACCTGGTTGACGGCGGGCACCACCTCGACCTCGGTGAGGAGTCGGTCGAGGTGGTGGGGCATGAAGTTGCTGATGCCGATGGCGCGTACCTTCCCGTCGGCCAGGAGCTGCTCGAGCGCCCGGTAGGCGGCGACGGTGGCGTCGAAGCGGGATGGTGCGGGCTGGTGGAGGATCAGCAGGTCGAGGGTGTCGACGCCGAGCTTGCCGGTGGCCTTCTCGAACGCGTGGAGGGTCCTGTCGCGGCCGTAGTCGGAGACCCAGACCTTCGTTTCGATGAAGATGTCCTCGCGCGGGACGCCGGAACGGCGGATGCCCTCGCCCACCTGGCGTTCGTTGCGGTACGCGGCCGCCGTGTCGATATGTCGGTAGCCGACGTTCAGCGCCGTGTCGACCGCCGCAGCGGTCTCCTCCGGCGGACTCTGGAAGACGCCGAGGCCCAGCGTGGGCATCGTGACGCCGTTGTTGAGGGTGAGTTCGATCATGGTTGTGCCTTTCATGCAGGGATTTCGTCGATGCCAAGCGCCTCTCCTGGAGCTACCCAGGTGAGGCCGGTCGGAGGGTCACATCGTGACCATGACCTTGAGGGCCTCCCGGGCGTCCATGGCCGCATACCCGCTGGCCACCTGGGCAAGCGGTACGGTGCGGTCGAAGACCCGCCCCGGGTCGGCCCGGCCCGACAGGACGAGCGGGATCGCATCCTCGAGGTATGCCCGCACGGGGGCAGGTCCGCCGGCCAACCGCGCGTTCCTGCCGAAGAGCGAGCCGAAGCCGATGGGGGCCTCCTCGTACTGCGGTACCCCGACCCGGCTGATGATCCCGCCGGGACGGACGATGCCGTAGGCCTGCTGGTAGGCGGGCATGAGGCCGACGGCCTCCAGCACGATGTGGCTGCCCTCGCCGTCGGTCAGATCCATGACCTGCGCGACGCCGTCGGCTCCACGCGCGGCGACGACGTCGGTGGCGCCGAACTCACGCCCGAGATGTGTGCGGTCTACGTGACGGCCCATCAGGATGATCCTCTCGGCGCCGAGCTGGCGAGAGGCCAGCACCGCGGAGAGGCCGACTGCCCCGTCGCCGATGACCGTGACGGTCTTCCCCGGTTCCACCTGCCCCATGTGGGCCGCGTGGTGGCCGGTGAGGTAGACGTCGGAGAGTGCTAGCAGCGAGGCGAGCAGGCCCTCGTCGGCGGTGGTGGGGTCGACGTCGGGGACCTTGACCAGTGACCCGTCCGCGAGCGGGATCCTCGCCAGGGTGGCCTGCAGCCCACCGGTCTCGACGGACCCGTACCAGCCGCCGTGGATGCAGGAGGTCTGGAAGCCTTCCCGACAGAACACGCAGGTGTTGTCCTGGAACGCGAAGGGGGCGATGACGAAGTCCCCTGGCTTCAGCGTGCGCACGTCGGCGCCGATCTCCTCGACGACAGCGATCAGTTCGTGGCCCATGGGGGTGCCCTGCGACGAGGCGGGCATGGAGTGGTACGGGTGCAGGTCGGACCCGCAGACGCACGCGCGCACCATGCGCACGATCGCATCGGTCGGCTGCTGGATGACCGGGTCGGGGACGTTCTCGACGCGGACATCGCCGGCGCCGTACATGTAGGTGGCGAGCATAAGACCTCCTGGTTGGCTCGCCACCCATTCAAGCCTCGGCGTCCTGCGCGGAACAGGCACTGGTGAGGCAGGTACTGACAGGGCCACCCTCGTCGAGGCGCGCAGGTGCGCGTGGGTCCCCACCCGCCGAGCTAGGAGATGCCGAGGATGAGGAGGGGAGGGCGAGGGCGGCGAGAATCAGGTAGCTGTGCTCCGTGAGCGGGGCTGCGTCCGCCTCTGTGCCCGGGGCCCTGGTCCCGCCCGACGTGCCTGAGCCCCACGCGAACCTCCCCCGCGCAGTCATCGGCCCGAGGACCCTGACTTCGTCCGCGCTCTCCTCGCCGGTTCCGGCCCAGGCACGCATTCCGGCGCGTTAGCCCTAGTATCTGCCACATGGACCTCGTCTTTCGCACCGCCGACGTTGACGACGTCGACGCCATCGTCGCGCTCGTGACCGCCGCCTACCGGGGCGACTCCAGCCGTGAAGGGTGGACGACGGAGGCGGACCTGCTCGAAGGCCAGCGGGTGGACCCCGAGGGCGTCGTCGCCGACATCCAGAAGCCGGGCAGCCTGATCCTGCTCGGTGAGTCCGAGGGTGAGACCGTCGCGTGCGTCCACCTTGAGCAGGAGGCCGACGCCGGGTACTTCGGCATGTTCGCCGTGCACCCGAGGATGCAGGGCAGCGGCCTCGGCAAGGCTGTCATGGCGGAGGCCGAGCGCATCGTCCGCGACGACTGGGGCCTCCCCGCCATGCGCATGACCGTCATCGATGTGCGCGACTCCTTGCTGGCGTTCTACGAGCGCCGCGGCTTCGTGCGTACCGGCGAGACCGAGCCGTTCCCGTACGGCGACCCGCGTTTCGGCATCCCGCAGCGCGATGACCTCCGCTTCGCCGTCCTCGTGAAGCAGTTGGACGGCCGGTCCGGCAGCTGACCTCGGCCGCCGGGTCGCTGCGCCTGTCCCGGATCACCAGGTCCACTTCGGTGCACAACGATGCCTATACCGGCTCTGCTGTTCCTATGTTGCAGCGGCGCAGGAATAGGCATTGTTGTGCTGGACAGAGGGCGAGGCGGGAGGGTGCCCAGGGTGGCCGGAGGTGCTCAGTGGACCGGGCCGTTGCGCGGGCGCCCATGGGCGTCGCGGAGGTGCGCACACTCTGGGTTCCTGGGCCGGTGCCCCGGCCTCTGACCCTGCGTTGAGGCGGCCGTCGACCAGCCGCAGGCCGCTACGCTGGCGGGCATGAAGCGACTCCTTCCCCTCGTGATCGATCTGGTTCTCGTCCTCGCCTTCGCCGTCATCGGGCGGGCATCGCACGACGAGAATCCCGTTGTCGGGTCACTCGGCACGGCGTGGCCGTTCCTCGTCGCATGTCTGATCGGCTGGGGCATCGTCCTGCTTCTCGAGGACGATGGGCTGGGTCTTCGGGGCGGGGCCATCATCTGGTTCTTCACCCTGGCTGGCGGCCAGGCGCTCCGCGTCATCTCCGGCGGCACCACCCAGGTCAGCTTCATCCTCGTCACTGCGATCGTGCTGGGCGTTTTCCTGGGCGGCTGGCGTCTCGTCGCGTGGCTGCTTCGACGTCGTCGCGCGACGGCGTAGGGACTTCATCGGGCTGGGGTGGGGCCGCGACCAGGCCTGGGTGTGTAGGTAGCGCCGGGCTCAGGTAGACCCCTTCGCTTCGCTCAGGGCCCTTCGACAAGCTCAGGGAACCGGTGTTCAGCGGTCGACAGGCTCAGGGAACCGACGGGTCGCCGAGCTTGTCGAGGTGCCCTGAGCGCAGCGAAGGGGCTACTCCGACCCAAGAGCCACGTTTCGTCAGCGCTGGCGCGCTTCCGTCAACGCCCTTCGACAAGCTCAGGGAACCGGGAGCTCTGTCCTTCGACAAGCTCCAGCGAACCGACTCAGGCCTCGACCGGGGCGCCGCCGAGTTCGACCGGGATGTTGGCCGGGCGGGGGCCGTGGTAGTCGGGCCCGTAGGCGCCGGGCGAAGGGCGGCGCTTGCGCATCGGGGCGCGCTGGCCCGGCGCGAGGCGACGGGTGATGGCCAGGAAGCCAGTGTGGCCGGACGTGCCGTGGCCAGGGCGGATGGCCAGGCCCTCGGCGTGCCATTCGCGCACGGTCGTCTCGGTGAGGTGTGGCTCGGTGAACCCGCCGTGGGCTCGCAGCGTGTCCGCGACCCGACCGAGCTGCGTCGCGGTCGCGACGTAGCACGTCAGCACGCCGCCGGGCACCATGCGTTCGGCGACGGCGTCGATGCACTCCCAGGGAGCGAGCATGTCGAGGACCGCGCGGTCGATGGGCTCGTCCTCGATGGCCTCGACGAGGTCGCCGACCGTCAGCTCCCACGCAGGGTGCGGGCCGCCCAGGAAGGTCTCGACGTTCTTGCGCGCCACGTCGGCGAACTGCTGGCGCCGCTCGTACGAGTGCAGCCTCCCCTCGGGTCCGATCGCGCGCAACAGCGCCAGCGACAGGGCCCCGGACCCGACGCCGGCCTCGAGCACGCGGGCGCCCGGGAAGATATCGGTCCACATCAGGATCTGGGCCGCGTCCTTCGGGTAGATGACGGCCGCGTCGCGGGGCATCGACACCATGAACTCGCTGAGGATCGGCCGGAACGCGAGGTACTCCTGGCCGCCGTGCGACGTGATGGTCACGCCCTCGGGCCCACCGATCAGGTCGTCGTGCTTCACGACCCCCTTGGTGGTGTGCCACTCTCCGCCCTCCCGCAGGACAACGGACTTGCGGCGGCCCTTCGCGTCGGTGAGGGTTACGCGGTCGCCGACCTGCAGCAGATGCGGGTTCTTGACTCCGGAGAGGTTCATGCGGTGATCTCGCTCCTTGCCCGCCACAGGTCGGCGAGCTCGTTCCAGCTGGTGGTGGTCAGGCCCGTCGACGACACGACGAGGCGGGGATCGGTGGGCAGCGCCACGCGCCCGTTGACGGCATAGACGACGGCGCCGGCGGCCAGCCCCGACGTGACCCCGGGCAGCGAGTCCTCGAGGACGACGGTCTCGCGCGGGCTCAGCCCCAAGGCCCGCGCGGCCATCGTATAGGGCTCGGGATGCGGCTTGGTATGCGTCACGTCGTCAGACGTGACGATCAGCTCGACGTTGGCGGGCAGTCTGGCGTGGGCGGCGTCGACGATTCGACGGTTGCTGGCGGTCACGACGGCGCACGGCACGCCCAGGTCGCTGAGCTCGGACATCAGGCGCTGGGCCCCCGGGAGCCACGGCAGCTCATGGCTGTAGACGTACTCGCACAGGCGCTCGTGCAGTTCGTCGTAGACCTCGAGCATCCTCGTGGGCGTTCCGAAGGCGTCGGCCAGCATCTGTGCGGTGATCCAGGCCGACTGGCCGTGCATCGAGTCGAGCACTGCGCGCGTGAAGGTGAGGCCCCGCTCCGCGAGCATCTCGAGCTCGACCATGGTCCACACCGGCTCGGTGTCGACCATGGTGCCGTCGAAGTCCCACAGGACGGCGCGGGGTTCAGCCTGCATTGAAGTACTTCGCCTCCGGGTGGTGCACGACGATCGCGTCGGTGGACTGCTCGGGGTGGAGCTGCAGCTCCTCGCTCAGCTCGACGCCGATGCGGGACGGGTCCAGCAGCCTGACAAGGGTCGCACGGTCGTTCAGGTCCGGGCACGCCGGGTAGCCGAACGAGTACCGCGATCCGCGGTACGCCTGGTCGCGGATGGCCGCGTCGACGTCGCCCTCCCCCGCGGTCAGCCCCAGCTCCTCGCGGACGCGGTGGTGCCAGAACTCGGCCAGCCCCTCCGTCAACTGCACCGACAGGCCGTGCAGCTCCAGGTAGTCGCGGTAGGAGTTGGCCTCGAACAGCTTCTGCGTTCCCTTGGCGACCTCGGCGCCCATCGTGACGAGTTGCATCGCGAAGACGTCGGGCCCGAGTTCGGCGGCCTCCTCCCTGTCGCGGAAGAAGTCCGCGAGGCAGAGCCGACGCCCGCGACGCTGGCGCGGGAACGTGAACCTGGCGATCTCGCGCGACGGGTCCTCGGGGTCGCCGAGGATCAGAGTCTCGTCCTCGGAGTGCGCCGGGAAGTAGCCGTAGACGACGCCGAAGTTCGCCAACGATTCCGTCTTGACGCGGTCCATCCACATGCGCAGCCGCGGCATCGCCTCTGTCTCGACGAGTTCCTCGTAGCTGGGCCCGTCCTTGAGCGACTTGAGCCCCCACTGCCCCATGAATGTGGCGCGGTGGTCGAGCCATCCCGCCACGTCGGCCAACGGGATCCCCTTGACGACGCGGGTGCCCCAGAACGGGGGCGTCGGGACGTCGATGCGCCGCGCGACGTCGGAGCGGGCGCCGGGCTCGGGTTCGACGAGCTCCACGAGCGACCCCTTGGCGTGCCGCCTCTGACGGGGCTGGGGCAGGGCGGCACCGGGCACGCCCTGCTTGACGGCCATCACGGCGTCCATGAGAGCGAGGCCCTCGAACGCGTCCTTGGCGTAGCGGACCTCGCCCTCGAACATGTCGTTCAGGTCGTGTTCGACGAAGGCTCGGGTCAGCGCGGCACCGCCCAGCAGGACGGGGTACCGCTCCGCGAGCCCGAGGCGGTTGAGCTCCAGGAGGTTGTCCTTCATCACCAGCGTGGACTTCACGAGCAGACCGGACATGCCGATGGCGTCGGCGCCGTGCTCCTGGGCCGCGTCGATGATGGCCTGGATCGGCTGCTTGATGCCGATGTTGATGACGGTGTAGCCGTTGTTGCTGACGATGATGTCGACCAGGTTCTTGCCGATGTCGTGCACGTCTCCGCGGACGGTCGCCAGCACGAGCGTGCCCTTGCCGGCCCCGGACTCGGACGCCTCCATGTGCGGCTCGAGGTACGCGACGGCTGCCTTCATCACCTCGGCGGACTGCAGCACGAACGGCAGCTGCATCCGGCCCGACCCGAACAGCTCGCCGACGACCTTCATGCCGGCCAGCAGATCCTCGTTTATGATCTCGAGGGCGGGCTTGCCGGCCAGCGCCTCGTCGAGGTCGGCGTCCAGGCCCTTGCCCTCGCCGTCGATGATGCGGCGCTGCAGGCGCTCCGCGAGCGGCAGGGCCGCGAGTTCAGCCGCGCGGGACGCGCGGGCCGAGGCCGCCGTGACGCCCTCGAACAGCTCGAGGAACTTCGACAGCGGGTCGTAGTCGCCGTCGCGACGGTCGTAGACCAGGTCGAGCGCGACGGCCCGCTGCTCCTCCGGGATCCGGTCCATCGGCAGGATCTTGGCGCTGTGCACGATCGCCGAGTCGAGGCCCGCCTCGACGCACTCGTGCAGGAACACCGAGTTCAGCACGATGCGGGCGGCCGGGTTGAGGCCGAAGGAGACGTTGCTGACTCCCAGCGTCGTCCGCACCCCGGGGTAGCGGCGCTTGAGCTCGCGGATGGCGTCGATGGTCTCGATGCCGTCGCGGCGGGTCTCCTCCTGGCCTGTCGCGATGGGGAACGTGAGGCAGTCGACGAGGATGTCGCCGACGTCCATCCCCCAGTCCGCGACCAGCGTGTCGATGAGGCGGGACGCGACGCGCACCTTCCACTCGGCGGTGCGGGCCTGGCCCTCCTCGTCGATCGTCAGCGCGACGACGGCGGCGCCGTGCTCGACGACCATCGGCATCACCTTCTGGAAGCGCGACTCGGGCCCGTCGCCGTCCTCGAAGTTGACCGAGTTGATGATCGACCGGCCGGCCAGTCTCTCAAGGCCGGCCTGCAGCACGTGCGGCTCCGTGGAGTCCAGCACGATCGGGAGCGTGACCGCCGTCGAGAGACGCGAGCTGAGCTCGGCCATGTCCGCGGCGCCGTCCCGGCCGACGTAGTCGACGCACAGGTCGAGGATGTGCGCGCCGTCGCGGGCCTGGGCCTTGGCGATGTCGACGCACTCCTCGAAGTTCGCTGCCAGCATCGCCTCGCGGAAGGCCTTCGAGCCGTTCGCGTTGGTCCGCTCGCCGATGCTCAGGTAGCTGGCGTCCTGCGCGAACGGGACCTCGATGTAGAGGCTCGAGGCGGAGTTCTCCGGGTCGGGCTGGCGCTCGACGACGTCGCGGCCACCGAACCGCTCGGCCAGCACGCGGATGTGCTCGGGCGTGGTGCCGCAGCAGCCGCCGATCACGGCCAGTCCGAAGTCGTCGAGGTAGTGGCCGAGCGCGTCGGCCAGGGCCTCGGGGCCGAGCGGGTAGCGGGCGCCGTCGGCGGTGAGCTCGGGCAGGCCGGCGTTGGGCATGGCCCCGACGGCCGCCCTCGCCCGGCGGGCGAGGTGCCGCAGGTGCTCGCTCATCTCGGCGGGGCCGGTGGCGCAGTTCAGGCCGATGCAGTCGACGCCCAGGGCGTCGAGCGTCGTGAGAGCGGCGCCGATCTCCGAGCCGAGCAGCATCGTGCCCGTGGTCTCGACGGTGACGTTGACGAGGATCGGCAGCTCGACCCCGGCCGCGGCGCGGGCGCGCTTCGCCGCGATCACGGCGGCCTTGGCCTGCAGCAGGTCCTGGCAGGTCTCGATCTGCACGGCATCGATGCCGCCGCGGATCATGGCCGCCACCTGGGCCTGGTAGGCGTCGCGGATCGACGCGAACGCGATGTGCCCGAGCGTCGGCAGCTTGGTGCCCGGACCCACCGATCCGAGCACGAACCGGGGTCGTTCGTCGGTAGCGAACTCGTCCGCCACCCCACGCGCGATGCGGGCCGCGGCCTCCGCCAGCTCCTCGAGCCGGTCGACGATGTCGTACTCCCCCAGCGCCGCGAGGTTCGTCCCGAAGGAGTTGGTCTCGACGGCGTCCGACCCCGCCTCGAAGTAGGCACGGTGGACCGCCGCCACGACATCGGGCCTTGTCACGTTGAGGATCTCGTTACACCCCTCCAGCCCGAGGAAGTCGTCCTCCAGCGAGAGCTCGCCGAAGGACTGCAGCATGGTGCCCATCGCCCCGTCGGCGATGAGGACGCGGCGGTTCAACAGTTGGGCTAGTGAGTTCGGCACCCGGCAAGGTTAGCGGCACCGGCTAGGCTGGGGTGATGCAGTTCGTACCGCTGGAAGGCCTGAACAACCCGGTCGCAGTGGTCGCCTTCTCCGGATGGAACGATGCCGGGGACGCGGCCAGCGACCTCGTCCGGCACCTGCACGCCACCTACCTGGGCAACGATCTCGGTGTGATCGACGACGAACGCTACTTCGATTTCCAGCACACCCGGCCCATGCTCAACCGCACCGCCGACGGCCCGTGGCTTGAATGGCCCGCAGTCAGGCTGCGGGTGGTCCACCACCCTGTCCGCGACATCGTGACCGTGCTGGGACCGGAACCCAACCTTCTGTGGCGCAGCTTCGCCCGGGACCTCGTCGACCGCATGTCGAAGGTCAACCCGGAGTTGGTCGTGTTCCTCGGTGGAATGCTGTCGGACACCCCCCATTCGCGGCCGCTGCCCGTCGGCGTGTTCTCCTCCGACCCGACGATCCGCCAGCGGTTCAGCATGGAGGTCAACGACTACTCCGGACCCACCGGCATGACCGGCGTTGCGAGCCAGATGATGACGTTGGAGCGGATACCCACCGCGTCGCTGTGGGTATCCGTGCCGCACTACGTCTCCACTCCCCCGAACCCCAAGGCACAGGACGCTCTCCTGACCGAGCTCGAGACCCTGATGGGTGTCGAACTCGACCACGCCGAGATCCCCGCCGAGGCCGCCAAGTGGTCCGAGGCCGTCGACGAGCTCAGCCAGCAGGACCCCGAGATCGCGGAGTACATCGGCCAGCTCGAGGAGGCCCGCGACGCGGAAGAGGTCGAGGGAGCCACCGGAGACACCATCGCCGCCGAACTGGAGAAGTTCCTCCGCCGTCGGGTGGACGACGACTGACTAGGCTCGCCGCATGGCGAGGATCATCATCATCGGAGGCCACGGCAAGGTGGCCCTCATCGCGGAGCGGCTACTCTCGGCCGCGGGCCACTCGGTGGACGCGGTCATCCGCAATCCCGAGCACAGCGCAGACGTCGCCGCAGCGGGGGCCAGACCGCTCGTCGCCGACGTGGAGTCCATGGACACCGACACGCTCGCCCGGCTGCTGGCGGGCCACGACGCCGTCGTGTGGTCGGCAGGCGCCGGCGGAGGGAACCCGGCCCGTACGTACGCCGTCGACCGTGATGCGGCCATCCGCAGCATGGACGCCGCCGAACGCGCGGGCGTCCCCCGTTACGTCATGGTGTCCTACCTCGGCGCCTCGGTCGACCACGGCGTCCCACCCGAGAACCCCTTCTTCGCCTACGCGGAGGCCAAGGCCGCGGCCGACGAACACCTGCGCGGCAGTGACCTGGCCTGGACCGTGCTCGGTCCAGGCACCCTGACGCCCGGGGCGGCAACCGGCAGCATCGACGTGGACCCGACCGCGGGCGGCAGCGTGCCACGCGCCGACGTGGCAGCCGTGGTGGCGGCCACGCTCGACGACGATTCCACCATCCGTCGCACCATCGGGTTCATCGGCGGACGGACCTCGATCGCAGCAGCCATCGGCGTCCCGTACTGATCCCGGAGTCCCGCTGCTCGGTGGTCAGTGGGCGCAGGCCGCCTGCGCGGTCTCGCGCAGCATGGTGACGATCGCGTTGGGATCGGCGGCGCGGTAGACCGCCGACCCGGCGACAAACGTGTCCGCCCCGGCCTCCGCGCAGCGTGCGATCGTCTCGGCGCTCACGCCGCCATCGACCTGCAGCCAGATGTCGCGGTCGCCGATCAGCCTGCGGGTGGCCCGGATCTTGGGCAGCACCATGTCGAGGAATGCCTGGCCGCCGAAGCCGGGCTCGACGGTCATCAGGAGGACCATGTCGACCTCGCCGAGCAGGCTCTCGAAGACCTCGATGGGGGTGGCGGGGCTGAGCGCCATGGAGGCCCGGGCGCCGAGCCTGCGGATCTCGCGGGCCAGCCTGACGGGCGCGTGCGCGGCCTCGACGTGGAAGGTGACCGACTCGGCACCCGCCTCGGCGTAGGCCGGGGCCCAGCGGTCGGGGTCGGTGATCATGAGGTGGATATCCAGCATGTGATCCGTGTGGCGACGGATCGACTCGACGACGGGCAGGCCGAGGGTCAGGTTCGGCACGAAGGAGTTGTCCATCACGTCGATGTGCACGGCGTCGGCGTCGGGGATGCGTGAGATCTCGCTCGCGAGGTTGGCCAGGTCCGCGTTGAGGATGCTTGGCGTGATGCGCATGTCCGTCACCTTAGCGAACTTGCTTTCCCAGCGGCCCCGGTGGTCTGGTTGAGGGCGAAACCGCAGGTCAGCGACGCGATGAGACGCGCAGCAGGCTGAGGAACATCGCATCGGTGCCGTGCCTGTGTGGCCAGAGCTGCACGTCGTCGCCCACCGCGCAGTCGGGCACCTCGGGAAGCGCATCCGCCGCGCGCAGCCTCGTCACCTCGGGGCGGGTGGCCAGCACGTCGTCGACCACCGCGGTGGTCTCGGCGCGGTGTGGCGAGCACGTCACGTAGGCCACCGCTGCCCCGTCGACGGCCGCGTCGAGGGCGCTGTGCAGCAGGAGCCGCTGCAGGTCGCCGAGCGAGGTCACGTCGTCGGGGGTGCGCCGCCAGCGGGACTCCGGCCGACGGCGAAGCGCGCCAAGCCCGGAGCAGGGGACGTCGACCATGATCCGGGAGAAGGCGCGATCCCAGGCCGGGCGGGTCCCGTCGGCGGTGATCGCCTGCCAGCCGTCGGGGTAGGCGGCCAGCGCGGACCGGACGAGGCGGGCCCGGTGTTCCTGGGCCTCGGACGCGAGCAGCCACGAGCCTGCCTCGCGGGCCAGCCCCGCGAGCAACGCGGCCTTTCCGCCGGGACCGGCGCACGTATCGAGCCAGGGCCCGTCCGGCGCCTCGGTGCGCGAGAGCGCCCACGCAACAAGCTGGGAGCCCTCGTCCTGCACGCCCGCGCGGCCGTCACGGACGGCGGCCTGGTCGGCGGGCGTCCCCGGCGCGGTGGCACCGAACGGGGAGAACCGGGTCGCGGTGGCGCCGACGAGGTCGTCGATTCTCGCCAGTGAGGGTCGCAGGACCAGCGTCGGGTGTGGGGAGACGTTGTTGGCCGCGAGCGCCGACTCCAGCTCGTCGGCGGGCAGCAGGTCCGCGTAGGCCTCGACGATCCAGCGGGGGTGGTGGCCGCGGATGGCCAGCGCCCCGATCCGGTCCTGCTTCGCGGCCAGCTGGTCCAGCCACTCGTCCATGGTGCGGGCGCCGATCCTGCGCGACACCGCGTTGACCAGCCCCGTGACGCGCTGACCGACCGTCGCGCGGGCGAGGTCGACGGTCGCGGCCACAGCGGCGTACTTCTTGACCTGCATGGTCAGCAGCTGGTGGGCGACAAGGCGCAGCAGGTCGACGACGGCCGGCTGGAAGGAACCGAGCTTCCGCCCCGCGGCGGCCGCGATGATGAGGTCGTAGGTCCCCATCAGGCGGCAGGTGCCGGAGACGAGTTCGGTCACGAGGCCGGCGTCGCGCGGGTCCAGATCGGCGGTCGCGAGGCGCTTGGCGAGGGCCAGGTTGGCGTAGGCATCCTCGCCGGTGACCTGGCGCAGCACGTCGAACGCGACGCGGCGGGGGTTCTCGCCGCTCACGAGAGGACCTTGCCGGTCACGCCCTGACGGGCCCAGTCGATCGCCGCCATCCGCTTCTTCCCCGGGGCCTGGACCTCCAGCAGCTCGAGCGTGCCATCGCCGGTGCCGACGAACAGCTGCCGCTTGGTGGCGCTCAGCCGGCCGGGGCCGAGGTCGAGGGGCTCGGCGACGCGGGCCCGGTAGATCTTGAATCGTTGGCCGTCGAGCTCGCACCAGGCGCCGGGGTCGGGTGAGCAGCCCATGATGTGGTTCCGCAGCTCGCCGGCGGGGCGGCGGAGGTCGAGCCGAGCCTCCTCGACGGTGATCTTGGCGGCTAGCGTCACGCCGTCGTCGGCCTGCGGCGTCGGGTGGATGCCCGCCGCGATCAGGTCGATGGTCCGGGTGAGCTGTCGTGCGCCGCTCTCGGCGAGCTGGGCCAGCAGTTCGCCCGCGGTCGCGTCGGGCATGGGGAACGATTCGGTCAGGTAGACGTCGCCTGCGTCGAGGGCACGCACGATCTCGAAGCAGGATGTGCCGATCTCCGCGTCTCCGGCCATCACCGCCCGCTGCACCGGGGCTGCGCCGCGCCATCGCGGCAGCAGCGAGAAGTGGAGGTTCACCCAGCCGTGCGTGGGGATGTCGAGCGCAGTCTGCGGCAGCAGCGCCCCGTACGCGACGACGGGGCAGACGTCGGGGGCCAGCTCCCGCAGCCGGTCCTGGAAGTGCGCGTCGCGGGGGTGCGCAGGCTTGAGGATCTCGAGCCCCAGCTCCTCGGCGCGTGCCGCGACCGGCGACGGCGTGAGCCTGCGGCCGCGACCGGCGGGCGCGTCGGGCCGTGTGAGGACCGCGACCACCTCGTGGGCTGAGTCCGTGAGCGCATCGAGCGCCGGGACCGCGACGTCCGGGGTGCCGGCGAACACGAGCCGCATGGTGACCTCCTGAGGATGGCGGGTGCAGCGGCAAGCCTACTGGTCGCCGCCAGCCGCGATCAGCCGAGCGTCTCCGGGTCGACCGTGACGCTGAGCAGGCCGCGTTCCTTGCGGGCGGAGCGGATGGCGGCGGCGTGCTTGACGCGACGCACGAGGTCGCGAGCCCCGTCGAGCGGCGCCCTGAGCAGCGCGGCCCACTGATCGTCGTCGACCTCGGTGGGGCCGAGCACCTGGACACCCGCCCAGTCGTCGTTGTCGAGGAAATCGTCGAGCGCCTCCTTGTCCCCGACGATGCGGGCGAGCTTCACGGCCGGCACGAGGCCGGCGTCGGCGCGGTCGTCGAGCTCGCGGGAGATGTAGCCCTGCAGGTCCGCCCGCATCAGCGCCTGCACCGCCGGATGCGTGGACTCCCCGACGATCAGCACCGACCCCCCATCGCGGGGCGCCCTCGCCAGCGCGGCCGCTGCGCTCCACCGGCGCACGGCCTCCTCGCCGGCGCGAAGGTCCGCGCGGGCGAGCGTGACGTCCGCGTCGAGGATCAGCACACCGGCGTAGCCGGATGGCGACCTCGGCTCCGCGCCGGGAGTCGCGACGACGATCGCCGGCTCATCGGTGATCTCGTCGCGGATCCGGTCGGCAGAGCTGTTGACGGCGAGCACGCCGGGGAACGCCCGGGCGAGCTCCTCCGCGGTGCGGGCGGCGCCGGGCAGCGGGGTCTCCAGCTGCGAGGTGTGGCAGTGCGGGCAGTTCCACCTGGCCGGCCGAAAGCCGCACAGGGCGCACTCCGGCTGATCCCGTCGGCGGGCACGCATCGGGCCCGAGCACTTCGGACAGCGGGCGAGGTTGCGGCAGCGTGCGCAGCGCAGCGTGGCCGAGTGTCCGACGCGGGGCACCTGCACGAGCACGGGGCCGGCGGACAGGTGGTCGCGCAGGAACCGGAAGGCAACCGACGGGATGCGCAGCCGGGCGGCGGCCGGGTCCCGTTGGCGGTCCCTGGCGTCCACGGCCCGCACCGGGGCCGAGACCTCACGCGCCGGGCCTGGGGGCAGCGTGAGGTCCCCGAGCCAGCCGCGGCGCAGCAGCGCCTGCGCATCCGTGCTCCGCCCGTGACCCGCGAGCAGCAGGGCGGCCGAGTCCCGGGCGGCCCGCAGGACTGCCACGGAGCGGGGATGCGGGTGTGGGGTCCGAGGCTCGGCGTGTGCGTCGTTGCCGTCGTCGACGACGACGATCAGGCCAAGATCCGTCAGCGGCGCGAACATCGCCGCCCTGGTGCCGATCATGATCCTCGCCTCGCCGCGCAGCGCGGCCAGGTAGTTACGGTAGCGGGCGGACTGCCCCGCGTCGGCCGACAGGGTGCCGACGCATCCGTGACCGAAGACCTCCACCAGGCGCCCGGTGGCCGAGGTGAGGTCCCGGACGGTGGGCACCACGATCAGCGCGGACCGGCCGGAGTGGAGCGTCGCGGCGACGGCCTCGACAATCCCGCCGACCAGGTCCCCGGGGCCGCCGTGCACCGCGGCCACCTGCCACAGGGCGCGGGGCGAGCGCCCCTCCCGGACCGCGTCGAGGAACGACCCGCCCGCCGGGTAGGAGGGCAGCACCGTCGGCGCGGGGGCCTCGAGAGGCTGGGGCCAGACGCGCTGGGCGGCCTTCTCCGTGCTGGCGTGGCGCGGCGGCACCGCAAGCCGGGACACGTCGGCGAAGGTGCCGGCGTAGTGGTCCGCGACCGCCCGGATGAGGCCGTACACGGCGGGGGTCATGACGGGTTCGCTCGAGATCACCTTGCCGAGCGGCGCGAGCGTCTCGACGTCGGACTCTTCGGTGAGCTCGACGATCCAGCCGCGCTGCTGCTGGCCGCTGAAGCGGACCTGGACCCGCGCGCCGACGACCGCGTCGTCCGCGAGCTTGTCACCAATCTCGTAGTCGAAGAGCCGGTCAAGGTGTGACAGCGGCACGTCGACCGCCACGCGCGCGATGCGGCGCGGCGCGCCCCGGTGGGCGCCCATCAGCGCAGGCTGCCCACCGGTCACGCGCTCACCCCTTGACGGCGGCCGCCAGCGCGGCGGCGCGGTCGGTCCGCTCCCAGGTGGCGTTGGGCAGGTTGCGGCCGAAGTGGCCGTAGACCGTCACGTCGCTGTAGATGGGGCGTAGCAGGTCGAGGTCGGAGATGATGGCACCGGGCCGCAGATCGAACGTGGCGAGCACGGCGTCGCGGATCTGAGACTCGGGGACGGCGGAGGTGCCGAACGTATCGAGGTAGAAGCCGACCGGGTGCGCCTTGCCGATCGCGTAGGCGACCTGCACCTCGCAGCGGCGGGCCAGCCCTGCCGCGACGACGTTCTTGGCCACCCAGCGCATCGCGTAGGCGGCGGAGCGGTCGACCTTCGACGGATCCTTGCCGGAGAAGGCGCCGCCGCCGTGGCGGGCCATGCCGCCGTACGTGTCGACGATGATCTTGCGGCCAGTGACGCCGGCGTCGCCCATGGGCCCGCCGATGACGAACTTGCCCGTCGGGTTGACCAGCACGCGGCCGGGGGTGCCGAGCCCGTAGCCCTCGAGCACCGGGCCGATGACCTCTCGGCGCAGATCGGCCGCAATGCGCGACTGGGTGGCGTCCTGGTGGTGCTGGCTGCTGACCACGACGGTGTCGATGCCCTCGACTGCCCCCTGGGCGTCGTAGGCGACGGTGACCTGGGTCTTGCCGTCGGGCCGCAGGTAGTCGAGGGTGCCGTTCTTCCGCACCGCGGTGAGCTGCTCGGCCAGTCGGTGGGCGACGTCGATCGGCAGCGGCATCAGGGATGGGGTCTCGTCGCAGGCGTAGCCGAACATCAGGCCCTGATCGCCGGCGCCCTGCAGACTCGCGACGTCCCCGTCGACCTCGACACGGTGCTCGTAGGCCTCGTTGACGCCCTGGGCGATGTCGGGAGACTGGTTGCCGATCGCGACGCTCACCCCGCAGGAGGAGCCGTCGAATCCCTTGGCGGACGAGTCGTAGCCGATGTTGAGGATCCGCTGGCGGGCCAGCGAGGCGACGTCGACGTAGCCGGAGGTGGAGACCTCGCCGGCGACGACCACGAGGCCCGTGGTGATGAGCGTCTCGACGGCGACGCGTGCGTTCGGGTCCTGCCGGAGCAGGCCGTCGAGCACGGCGTCGGAGATCGAGTCCGCGATCTTGTCGGGATGACCCTCGGTCACCGACTCGGAGGTGAATAGACGGCTCATGACAGAGCACTCCTAGCGCGGCGACAAGCCGCATCGACAATGGGGTGCGATGGCGGCGACAAGCCGCCCCCCGGGGGTTGGCCGGATGGACCTCAGGCCTGGGTGGTCTCGGTCTCCTCGCCCGTGGCGAAGGGGTCGACGAAGGTGAAGGCCGGGTCGACCTCGGTCGTGGTGACCTCTTCATTCGGGTCGATCTCGGTGTACTTCAGGAGGCCCTCCTCCATCTCGCGCAGAGCGATCGAGAGAGGCTTCTCCTCGGGAGCGGCGGCGACCATGGGGCCGACGTTCTCGAGCAGGCCCTCGCCGAGCTGCGAGTAGTACGCGTTGATCTGGCGTGCACGCTTGGCGGCGAACAGCACGAGGCGGTACTTGGAGTCGATGTTCTCCAGCAGACCGTCGATCGGCGGGTTGGTGATGCCTTCAGGCTGAGTGTTCAAGGTGATCCTTCGAAGATGGGTGATTGATCACAGGCCCATCAAGCTTACCAGAGCGTCCACAGTTTCATCGAGGCGCTCGTTGACGATGACGTGGTCCGCCTCGGCCATGTCCTGCAACTCGACCCTGGCCGTGGCGAGCCTGCGGGCCTGCGTGGCCTCGTCCTCCGTGCCACGCCCCTTGAGTCGGCTCACAAGCTCGTCCCAGGACGGCGGGGCAAGGAAGATCAGCCGTGCCTCCGGCAGGTTTTCCTTGACCTGGCGCGCACCCTGCAGGTCGATCTCCAGGACGACCTGCTGCCCCCGGGAGAGGGCCTCGAGGACCGGGCCGCGCGGGGTTCCGTAGGAGTTGATGCCGTGCACGACGGCCCATTCGAGCAGCTCGCCCTCGGCGGCCAGCTCGGCGAACCTGTCGGGGGTGACGAAGTAGTACGACTCGCCGTCCACCTCGCCGACACGCGGTGGCCTGGTGGTCATGGAGATCGAGTAGTACGCCTGCGGGTAGCGCTCCTTGAGCCGGGCGCACACTGTGCCCTTGCCGACCGCGCTCGGACCGGAGATCACCCACACCTGAGAATCCGTCACAGCGATGAGGATATCGTCAGGCGAACAGCTCCGTGAGGCGGTCGACCTGATGGCGCCCGAGTCCGCGGATGCGGCGGTTGGGGGCGATCTGCAGGTTCTCCATGATCTCGGTGGCGCGCGTGACCCCGACCCGCGGCAGCGCACGCAGCAGGTCGATCACCTTGATGCGCGAGAGCGTGTCGTCGTCGACAGCCTTGTTCAGCGCCTCGGTGAAGCTGAGGCTGCCGTTCTTGACCTGCTCCTTCAGCTCAGCGCGGGCGCGCCGGGCCTCGGTCGCCGCACTGCGCGCGGCCTCCAGCTGCTCCGTGCTCAACTGAGGAATTGCCATTGTGTCCAACCCCGTTCCCGGCCGTCGTCACCGACGGCGATGTGTTTACCGAACAGGTGCAATCTAGCGCGCAGGTGAGCCATACCGAAGCGCGGCGGAACACTGAATCGCGCAGTCAAAGCCCTAGTAGGGAAGATTCTCAGCCCAGTACGGCAACCTGGGCGAGCAGCCGCCCGGCCCGGGCCGTCAGTTCGCCGGCGCCGTGTCCGATGACCTCCCGGCTGGCCGTGGGCAGCACGTGCCCGAGCGCCTGCCCGAAGATCGATGCCAGCGACTCCACCGTGCCGCCCTGCGCACCGATGCCTGGCACGAGCAGGGAGCCGTTGAAGGCGTCGAGGCGGCAACCGGAGTCGGCGTGCGTCGCGCCGACGACCAGCCCGATGGCGTTGTCGCGGGTCTCGTTGAGACTGGCCGCGGTGTCGACGACGTGCTGTGCGACGGTACCCTCCGCGGTCTCGGCCAGCTGGATGGTGGCGCCGTCGGGGTTGGAGGTGCGTGCCAGGACGTAGAGGCCCTGTCCGCCGGCCACGGCGGCATCGATGGCGGGGCTGAGCGAGCCGACGCCGAGGTAGGGACTGAGCGTGATCGCGTCGGCCCACAGCGGCGCGCCCTCGCCGAGGAAGGCCGAGGCGTAGCCGGCCATGGAGGAGCCGATGTCTCCGCGCTTCACATCCAGGATGCTGAGCGCGCCTGCCTCGCGGATGTCGACGAGCACGCGCTCGAGCACCGCGACGCCCGCGGAGCCGTGTGCCTCGAAGAACGCGGACTGCGGCTTGAACACCGCGACCGTGCCGCCGAGCTGCTCTACTATGCCGCGTGCGCAGGCCTCGAGGCCCGCCACGTCGTTGTCGAGGCCCCAGGCGTCCAGGACCGAGGCCATGGGGTCGATGCCGACGCACAGCCGTCCGCGATCGGTCGTGGCGGCGGCCAGGCGTTGGGCGTAGGTGCTCATCGGGTGCTCTCCAGCTCCTGGATCCCGCGGATCAGCGCGGGGCCCTCGTAGATGAATCCGGTGTACAGCTGCAGCAGCTGGGCTCCCGCGTCGAACATGCGGGCCCCGTCCGCGGGGCTCATGATGCCTCCGACCCCCATCACGGGCAGGTCGACCGTGGTGGCGAGGTGCTCGACGAAGGCCAGCGCCTTCGCGGTGAGCGGACGCCCGCTGAGGCCGCCCTCCTCCTGCGCCAGCCGCGCGTCGGCGGGGGCCAGCCCGTCGCGCTCGAGGGTCGTGTTGGTGGCGATCACTCCGGAGACGCCCGAGTGCGCCACGGCCGCGAGCGTCTCGGTGAGGTCGTCGCCGACGAGGTCGGGGGCGAGCTTCACGAAGATCGGCACCGGCCGCTCCGACAACTCGGCAGCCTCCCCCGTCAGCGCCCCGAGGAGCCGGGCAAGTTCGCGGGCCTCCTGCAGGCTGCGCAGGCCAGGCGTGTTGGGGCTGGAGACGTTGACGGCGATGTAGTCGGCGTAGGGGGCGAGCAGGCGCAGGGAGAACAGGTAGTCGTCGGTGGCCTCCGCCAGGGGGGTGACCTTCGACTTGCCGATCGAGACCCCGAGCGGGATCCCGAGGGCCTGGTTGCCGCGCGCCACACCCCGTCGGCCGAGGACCTCGGCCAATTGCGTCGCGCCGTGGTTGTTGAACCCCATCCGGTTGACGATGCCCTGGCTCGCGACGGCGCGGAACACCCGCGGCCGGGGATTGCCCGGCTGGGCCTTGGCCGAGACCGTGCCGAGCTCGGCGAACCCGAACCCGAAGTGGGCCCACGCGTGCGCGGCGATGCCGTCCTTGTCCATGCCGGCCGCCAGGCCGACGCGGTTCGGGAACCGGATGCCCGCGACCGTCACCGGATCCGCCATCCTTCCCCGGCCGCCGCCGGGGAGCTTCGAGAGGACCTTGATGGTCAGCTCGTGGACCTTTTCCGGGTCTCCCCCGGCGTACCGGAAGAGGCCGGCACGGGCGAGGTGGTAGGCCGAGCGCAGGGCGGTGGTTCCGGTCGAGGTCACCGCTGCGCCCCCAGCGCGGCCCACTCCTGCAAGGAGCGCACGTCGATGGCGCCCCGCTGGAGCGCCTCGATGCCCTGCGTGGCGGCGCCGAGGCCCGGGACCGTGGTCACGAGCGGCACGTCGGCCAGCACGGCCGCGGTCCGGATCTGGTAGCCGTCCTCGCGGGTGCTGGCGCCGGAGTCGCCGGTGCCCTCAGGGGTGTTGAAGATCAGGTCGATGTCGCCCGACGTGATCCGCTCGATGATGCTCGGCTGCGTGGCGCCCTCGGCCATCTCCGACAGCTTCAACACCTCCTCGGCCTCCACGCCGTTGCGGCGCAGGACCGACGCGGTGCCGCTGGTGGCCAGCACGGTGAAGCCGAGGTCGACGAGGCGCTTGATGGGCCAGATCGCGTGGCGCTTGTCGCGGTCGGCGATCGAGACGAAGATCTTCCCGGAGGTGGGCAGCGGGCCGCCGCCGGCGGCCTGGGACTTGGCGTAGGCGGTACCGAAGTCGTCCGACAGGCCCATCACCTCGCCCGTGGAACGCATCTCGGGGCCGAGCAGCGTGTCGACGAAGGCGCCGGAGGCGGTGCGGAACCGGTTGAACGGCATCACGGCCTCCTTGACCGCGACCGGGGCCCCGGCCAGGGGGACCGAGCCGTCGCCCGTGGCGCGCAGCATCCCCTCGGCCCGCAGCTCCGCGATGCTCGTGCCGAGCATGATGCGGGCCGCGGCCTTGGCGAGCGAGGTGTTGGTCGCCTTGGACACGAAGGGCACGGTCCTCGACGCGCGCGGGTTGGCCTCGAGGACGTAGAGCGTATCGGCGTGCAGCGCGAACTGGATGTTGAGCAGGCCGCGGACCCCGACCCCGTCGGCGATCTCGCGCGTGTAGTGGCGGATCTGCTCGATGACCGCGTCCCCGAGCGTGATGGGCGGCAGCGAGCAGGCCGAGTCGCCGGAGTGGATACCCGCCTCCTCGATGTGTTCCATCACGCCGCCGATGTACAGGTCGGTGCCGTCGTACAGGGCGTCGACGTCGATCTCCACCGCTTCGTCGAGGAACCGGTCCACGAGCACGGGGCGCTCCTCGCTGACCTCGGTCGCGTTCGCGACATACGTCTCGAGGGCCTCGTCGTTGTAGACGATCTGCATGCCACGGCCGCCCAGCACGTAGCTCGGGCGCACCAGCACGGGATAGCCGATCTCCTGCGCGATGGCCTTGGCCTCGGGGGCCGAGGCGGCCATGCCGTGCTTCGGGGCGGGCAGGTCGGCACGGGCGAGCACCCGCCCGAAGGCGCCGCGCTCCTCCGCGAGGTTGATGGCCTCCGGCGAGGTGCCGACGATCGGCACGCCGGCGTCCTTGAGCGTCTGCGCCAGCTTCAGCGGGGTCTGGCCGCCCAGCTGGCAGATGACGCCCGCGACGGGCCCGGCCTTCAGCTCCGCGTGGTAGACCTCGAGGACGTCCTCGGCGGTCAGCGGCTCGAAGTACAGGCGGTCGGAGGTGTCGTAGTCCGTCGAGACGGTCTCCGGGTTGCAGTTGACCATGACGGTCTCGTAGCCGGCCTCCCGCAATGCCATGGTGGCGTGCACGCAGGAGTAGTCGAACTCGATGCCCTGGCCGATGCGGTTGGGCCCGGAGCCGAGGATGATGACGGCCTCCTTGGTGCGCGTCGGGACCTCGGACTCCTCGTCGTAGGTCGAGTAGAAGTACGGCGTGGTGGCGGCGAACTCGCCCGCGCAGGTGTCGACGGACTTGTAGACCGGCCGGATGCCGAGCGCCCAGCGGACGCCGCGGACGACGTCGGTGCTGAGGTCGCGCAGCGCGGCGATCTGCGAGTCGGCCAGGCCGTGGCGCTTGGCGGTGCGGAGCAGCTCCGGGGTGAGCTCGTCGGCCTGCTTGACCTCGAGCGCGACGCTCATCAGGAGGGCCAGCTGGTCGAGGAACCAGGGGTCGATCTTCGTGGTCTCGAACAGCTGCTCGACGGTCGCGCCGGCCCGCATGGCCTTCATGACGTCCTGGATGCGGCCGTCGTGGGGGCGCGAGGCGCTGTCGAGGATCTCCTCGAGCGGCGGGAGCGGCCGGTTGAACTCGAAGGGCGCCTTCGGATCCTCCAGGGAGCGGAGAGCCTTGCCGAGGGCCTCGGTGAAGTTGCGGCCGATGCCCATCGCCTCGCCGACGGACTTCATGTGCGTCGTCAGGTACGGGTCCGCGGCGGGGAACTTCTCGAACGCGAAGCGCGGGATCTTGACGATGACGTAGTCGAGGCTCGGCTCGAAGCTGGCCGGGGTGACGCGCGTGATGTCGTTGGGGATCTCGTCGAGCGTGTAGCCGACGGCGACCTTGGCGGCGATCTTCGCGATCGGGAAGCCGGTGGCCTTCGAGGCGAGCGCGGAGCTGCGGGACACGCGCGGGTTCATCTCGATGACGATCATGCGGCCGTCGACGGGGTTGATCGCGAACTGGATGTTGCAGCCGCCGGTGTCGACGCCGACCGCGCGGATCACGCCGATGCCGACGTCGCGCATGCGCTGGTACTCGCGGTCCGTCAGCGTCATCGCCGGGGCGACGGTGATGGAGTCGCCGGTGTGGACGCCCATCGGGTCGAAGTTCTCGATGGAGCAGATGATGACGACATTGTCCTTCGTGTCGCGCATCACCTCCAGCTCGTACTCCTTCCAGCCGAGAATGGACTCCTCGATCAGGACCTCGGTGACGGGCGAGGCGGCCAGCCCCGCGCCGGCGATGTTGCGCAGCTCGGCCTCGTTGTGCGCGAAGCCCGAGCCGACGCCGCCCATGGTGAACGACGGGCGCACGACCACGGGGTAGCCGAGCTCCTCGGCCGCGGCGACGACCTCGTCCATCGTGTGGCAGATACTCGACTTCGCGACCTCGGGGGCGCCGCCGGGAATGTCGGTCATCGAGAGGCAGATCTTCTTGAACTCCTCGCGGTCCTCGCCGCGCTGGATCGCCTCGACCGAGGCGCCGATGAGTTCGACGCCGTACTTCGCGAGGACTCCGCTGTCGTGCAGCGCCACGGCGGTGTTCAGGGCCGTCTGACCACCGAGGGTCGCCAGGACCGCGTCAGGGCGCTCCTTGGCGATGACCCGCTCCACGAACTCCGGCGTGATGGGCTCGACGTAGGTCGCGTCGGCGAAGTCGGGGTCCGTCATGATGGTCGCCGGGTTGGAGTTGACCAGGATGACGCGGAAGCCCTCCTCCCGCAGCACGCGGCAGGCCTGGGTGCCGGAGTAGTCGAACTCGCAGGCCTGGCCGATGACGATCGGGCCCGAGCCGATGACGAGGATCGAGGAGATGTCCGTGCGGCGGGGCATTCAGGCGTCCTTTCCGGCCGACATGACGTCGACGAAGCGGTCAAACAGGTAGTTCGCGTCGTGGGGGCCGGCCGCGGCCTCCGGGTGGTACTGCACGGAGAAGCCGACCAGGCGGCCGTCGCGGTGCAGCTCGAGGCCCTCGACGACGTCGTCGTTGAGGCAGACGTGGCTCACGGTGGCCTCGCCGAACTCGGTGGTGGTGGCGCGGTCGGTGGGCGCGTCGACGGCGAAGCCGTGGTTGTGCGCGGTCACCTCGACCTTGCCGGTGGTGCGGTCCATCACCGGCTGGTTGATGCCGCGGTGGCCGAACTTCAGCTTGTAGGTGCCGAAGCCCAGCGC
Organism: Tessaracoccus palaemonis; assembly: GCF_019316905.1. Lineage (NCBI taxonomy): Bacteria > Bacillati > Actinomycetota > Actinomycetes > Propionibacteriales > Propionibacteriaceae > Tessaracoccus > Tessaracoccus palaemonis. The sequence goes on along the minus strand of NZ_CP079216.1, from coordinate 1,538,607 downwards.
CCGGCCGAACAGCTGGTTCCCGAAGCAGATGCCGAAGTAGGGGATGTCGGCCTGCAGGACCTCGCGCAGCAGCGCGACGGGGCCGTCGGCCGTGGCCGGGTCGCCCGGCCCGTTGGAGAAGAACACGCCGTCGGGTGCGATGGCGCGGATCTCGTCGATGGTGGTGGAGGCGGGCAGCACGTGCACCTCGATACCGCGGGCCGCCAGCTGCGTGGGCGTCATCGTCTTGATGCCGAGGTCGACCGCGGCGACCGTGAAGCGCTTCTCGCCGACGGCAGGCACGACGTAGGGCTCGGCTGTGGTCACGTCGCCCACGAGGTCCGCGCCGGCCATCTGCGGCTGGGCGAGGACCTTGTCGAGCAGAGCCGTCGGGTCCGTGGTGGTGGTGGAGATGCCGACGCGCAGCGCTCCCCCGTCGCGGACGTGGCGGGTCAGCGCCCGGGTGTCGATGCCGGCGATGCCGACGACGCCCTGGCGGTCCAGCTCCGCGTCGAGGCTGCGACGCGAGCGCCAGTTCGACGGGCGGGGTGCCGGGTCGCGGACGATGTAGCCCGCGACCCAGATGCGCGCGGACTCGTCGTCCTCGTCGTTCCAGCCGGTGTTGCCGATGTGCGGCGCCGTGGCAAGCACGACCTGCCGGTGGTAGCTGGGGTCGGTCAGGGTCTCCTGGTAGCCGGACATCCCGGTGGAGAACACCAGCTCGCCGAACGTCTCGCCGGCGGCGCCGAAGGAGTGGCCACGAAACACGCGCCCATCCTCCAGAACCAACAGTGCAGGAATGGGAGTCATGCGTGACCTCTCGTTCAGTTCGTCGTGGGCTTCTCAGCCAGCGCCTTGGACAATAGTCCGTTCAGGAACGCCGGTGATTCGTCGGTGGAAAGGTCGCCCGCCAGTCGGACAGCTTCCGCGATCACGGCCTGGGGCGGGGTGTCGGTGTAGTCCATCTCGAAGATGGCGATGCGGGCCAGGTTGCGGTCGACCGCCGGCATCCGCTCGATCGGCCAAGCGTCGGTGGTCGCGTGCATGATGCGCGTGTCGATGTCGTGACCGTGCTCCACGACACCGAGGATGATGCTGCGCGTCAGCTCACGGGTCGGGTTTCCGCTCAGCGTCCGCTGCTCGGCGAATGTCTCGCTCAGGCCGGCGTCGCGCTGCTCCGCCATGAACAGGATATCCAGGGCGGCCTTGCGCGCCTTCGTCTGGGCGCCGTAGTGGGGGGCGACCTCTGCCATGGTCAGTTGGAGACCCGGCCCTGGTAGGACGCGTCGCGGGTGTCGACCTTGATCTTCTCGCCCGTCGTGATGAACAGCGGGACCTGGATCACCTTGCCGGTCTCCAGCGTCGCGGGCTTGGTGCCGCCGGTGGAGCGATCGCCCTGCAGGCCGGGCTCGGTGTAGGTGACCTCGAGCTCGACCGAGGCCGGGAGTTCGATGAACAGAGGGTTGCCCTCGTGCGTGGCGACGATCGCGTTCTGGTTCTCGAGCATGTAGTCCTTGGCGTCGCCGACGGTCTCGCCCGGGATGTTGAACTGCTCGTAGGAGGTGTTGTCCATGAAGACGTAGTCCTCGCCGTCGAGGTACAGGTACTGCATCTCGCGGCGGTCGACGGTGGCGGTGTCGACCTTGGTGTCGGAGTTGAACGTCTTGTCAATGATCTTGCCGGTCAGCACGTGCTTCAGCTTGGTGCGGACGACGGTGTTGCCCTTGCCGGGCTTGTGGTGCTGGAACCAGAGGACCTGCCACAGCTGGCCGTCGAGGTCGAGAACCATTCCGTTCTTCAGATCATTGGTGGATGCCATGGGCTTCTCCTCGTTGTTTCTGCGTGCGACCGTCCCCGGCCAACGGACCATCATAGTCATGGATCGGCCACTCGCATAACGCGCCGCGAACGCCCGGTCCGCGGCGAGCGCGGGTCGGCCTGACAGGTTTCGAAGGCCGGACCGTCGAGCGCGGAGCGAGCGTGATCTACAGTGACCCCGAGACAGGCGCCGTGGACGCCATCCATTCGCAAGGAGAAGCTGGTCGAGAGGAAGGAGCGGATCCGTGCTGGACCTGACTGAACAGGCTGAACGGCTGCTCGCCCTTGTAGAGGCGGCGCAGGTCGATGGCGCCGGCCTGGTCTGGAGCGATCTCGCCGAAGGCGACGCCTTCATGGCGATCGACGACTGCCTCCAGTTCACTCTCCTCGGCGGGGTTGTGGTCCCCGAGGCAGTCCTCGGGGACGTTGAACTGACGATGAGCGCCGGCTGGGACCCCGATCTGGGTGACCGCACTCAGAACTGGATCGATCAGCATCGACTGCGCGCCCAGCCGTCGTCTGACGGGCACGGCGGCCGGTAGTCCTCAGCTGTACGTTGGGAACCATGTTCGGCTGGATTGACGACTTCTATGCCCGGCTCCGCCCGAGCATGCCGGAAGCTCAGCAGCGCTTCCTCGACGTCCAGCTCGAGTACGGCGGCTACGGCATGATCTTCGGTGACTGCATCGAGTTCGCCGCCGCCCGGAAGCTCATCGATGACGATGACCGGCGTCGCATTGAGGAGATCCTGGACTTCGGCCTCCTGCGCAAGTGCAAGCCCTATTTCATGGACCTGATCGCCCCCTAGCGTACGAACCGGTCACCACCGGGGACAGCTGGCGTGCGGCCTTTCCTCCTGCCCGCGCCGACGCCCGAGGGGCCCCCGGGTCCCCCGAGCCCTCCGGGTCCGCCGAGCCTGTCGAGGTGCCTCGAACGAAGTGAGAGGACCCCACCCGGGCAAGGACTTCCCCTTCGCTCCGCTCAGGGCCCTTCGACAGGCTCAGGGAACCGGACCGCCGAGAGCGCACAGAGCACGTCACCGCGTGCCGTCGAGAGCGAGGATGCCGACGACCTCCTCGCGAGTCAGGTCGGCGTACGTGCGGCCGTTGTCGTCCTTAGCGCGGCGCCCGAAGTACCCCTTCGCCGCGTCGTGCTTCATGGGGCCGATCGTCCGGACCGTGACACGGCCCTCGCGACGCGCCCTCCCCCACGATGAGAGCGGGGCTGTGGGCCACCGCCCCGGGAAGGCGACGGGACCCAGCAGGCGCATGGTGTCGCGGGAGCCGCGGAGATCCCAGACGTGCTCCATGCGGTCGAGGCCAGGGTCGTCGCTGAAGATGCCGCCGACCGAGATCAGCGAGACGGGGACGCCCAGCCCCGAGAGGAACCAGCCGGCGCCCAGAGCCATCTGCGCCCCGCCCGAGAAGCCGACGAGGTATACGGGGTCACCCGAGCCGGGCACGTAGCCGTGTCGCTGAAGTGATCGCCACAACTCCTGCGCCAGGCCGATGCTCTGTGTGGGGCCGTAGCGCGGGTCGGACGAGACCAGCACCTGGGCGATGTTGCGGATGTTGATGATGAAGTGGATCGGGTTGCTGCGCCACTGTCGGCGGGCGTTGTCCAGGAACTTCCACAGGTGCACCGTCGCCCGCTGCAGCAGGCCGCGGTTGTCGACCGAGTAGGGGAAGACGTCGGCGACGACGCAGACGTCCGGGAGGTCGTCGTCGAGGGAGTCGAGCCAGGCGATCTCGCGGCCGGACAACTCGTCCCCGCCGAGCACCCCGACGCCGGAGAGGTAGACGACGAAGCGGTGCGAACGGTGCTCCTCCTCGACCTCGCTGGTCACGAGTTCGAAGGTGCCGCGCACCTCCTTCTCGCCCTTGTCGGCCCACCACCTGAGCGACTCGAGCGGCGAGAGGAGGACGAAGAGGAACAGGATGACGGCGACGCTCCCGATCAGCCAGGAGATCACCGTTCCACCTCCTTCCGGAGGCCGGAGACCGGAATCAGCGGCGTGCCGGAGAGGATGTCACGCGAGGTGACCATCGTCGGGCGCCCGGTCGCGAGCGTCCACAGATGCGAGGACACCCAGCTGAACGGACGTTGCCCCACCCGGGAGATGACCTGAATGACCAGCCACCCGGCCAGGGTGAAACCGAAGGCCCACGTGATGCTGACGCCGAACGCGTGCGACACACCCACCAGCACGAGGAGGTAGCTCCACGCCTCGAACACGCGGCCGAAGGCGAGCCCGAAGTGCGGCATGGCGGTGACGAAGTTGAACACCAGCGGCGCGGTGGAGAGCAGCGCGACCACGACGAGGGGGACCAGTGGCACGGGGCTCCCGAGCACCAGCGAGGCGACGCTCCAGGTGATGGACATCTCCACGACCTTGAGTACCGCCAGCACCGCCGTCGACAGCAGCAGCGCCGCAAGGAGGCGCCAGCCTCGCACACGGTTGAGCGACAGCACCGCGACGTGCCCCAGCATGGTGGAGCCGGCGGCAAGGATCGCGATCCCGAGGGCGGCGACGAGCAGGGAGTAGGGACGGTCGTCGACCATCGAGAAGAGGGCAGGATCGAGGCGCAGGGCACGGCCCATGACCCGCAGCATCTCGATCATGAGGCCACCTTAGGGCCGAGGACACGCCCTGCGACCATCGGACCTCACTGGATGCCGAACGTGATCAGTTCGTCGAAGGCGGCCAGCAGTGCGAGGTCACCCTCGCGCGAGGAGATGGCCGGCCGGCTCCAGACGAGCCGGTCCAGGTCCGCGGCCTCCCCCGAGATCACGGCGCGCGGCTCCGCGCCGTCATGAGCGCGGCGGCCTGCGACCTGGTCGACGAAATCCCTGCCCCAGAGTCGGCCGCTCCAGCGGTAGAGCTCGACCAGCCGGGATCCACCTCCGCGCGGGCGCAGTTCGATGACCCCGAGCGGATGCTGCTCGACGTCGCCGGGGATCCAGTTCCACATCACGTTGATCACGTGGTCGATGCCCGCGACCGCGACCTCGATGGGGATGTCCGAGACGGGCAGACCCGCGGTCAGCTCGGCGTCCACGCGGTGGATGGTGGCCTCGTGCGTCTGCATCCGACGGGTGAATCCGATGGTCTGGTCCGCCGGGAACCAGCTCCAGGCGCTGTCGCGGTCGTCGCCGCTGCTGAGTGCCGTGCCGAGCTCATCCGTGGCCCGCCGGAGCAGGTCGAGTGCCTCGGCGCGGCCGGTGGGGCGCAGCGGCTTGGCCTTCTCGATGTCCTCGATCTGCTCGTCCGTGGTGGCGCCCGACGCGATGACGGCGCTCCAGAACAGGTGCACCTCGGTCAGGTGCCACAGGAGTTCGTCGGCGTCCCAGCCCGGGCAGGTCGGCACCGGCGTGTTCCCGTCGACGTTCTGGAGCGCCTCGGCGAACCTCGCCGTCTCACGCCGCATCACCTGGACCGGATCGAAACTCATGCGTGAGACTCTAGCCACCCGGCGGGGTCCGACTGCCGAAACGCGATTGACACTCTTCATCACATGAAGGCTAGGCTGGCCTAAGTCCCAGTCTGTCGACGCCAGGATGCATGTCTATGTCGCTCCCCCGGTCCCTGCACCGGCTCCTCGTCCTCGTCGCGGCCGCCGCCGCGCTCACGGGGGCCGCCTGCACCCAGCAGTCCACGGGCGCCGCCGCCCCTGCGACCGCCACCCGCACCGTCGAGAACATCGACGGGTCGACGGTGGAGGTCCCCGAACACCCGCAGCGCGTCGTGACGCTGTCCGAGCCGACGACCGACGGGGTGCTCGCCCTCGGCGTGACGCCGGTGGGGGTCGTGTCGGGTCGGGGCCAGTCCACGGTGTCCAGCTACCTGACGGACAAGGCGGCCGACGTGCCCATCCTCGGCGGGGTGGCCCAGCCCAACTTCGAGGCGATCGGCAAGGCCGCCCCGGACGTGATCCTCGTGGACGGCACCAGCATCGCGCTCGACGACGCCGCCATCGACACGCTGTCCCACATCGCCCCGACGGTCTACACCGGCTACGCCGGCGGCGACTGGCGCACCAATTTCACGCTCGTCGCCGACGCGCTGAACCTCGCCGACGAGGGCGCGGAGGTTCTGTCCGAATACGACGGACACGCCGAGACCGTCGGCTCCGAGCTGGCCGCCGCCGGCCTCGACGAGGACACCTTCTCCATCGTGCGCTGGGAGGGCACCTCGCCGTCGCTCATCCTCAAGGAGCTGCCGCCGGGTCAGGCCCTGACCGACCTCGGGCTGTCGCGCCCCGCCAACCAGGACAAGCGCGGCCGCGGTCACTCCGAGCCCGTCTCACTGGAGAACCTCGACCAGATCGACGCCGACTGGATCTTCTTCGGGACGCTCGGCGGCTCCTCCGTCGCCAACCCGAATGCCGGCGGCGATGCCGGGGTCGAGGCCGCCGAGCAGGCCCTGGCCACCGCCGCCCAGACGCCCGGTTTCACGTCGCTGAAGGCCTACCAGGCCGGGCACATCGTCCCCGTCGACGGGTCCGTGTGGACCTCCACCGGCGGCCCCATCCTCATGAACGCCATCGTCGACCAGGTCCAGCAGGCCCTGCTCACGAACTGACACTCCCCGACCCCTGGAGGTCCCAATGTCACCCCATCTGCGAGTCCCGGCACTCGGCGTCGCCGCCGCGCTGCTGGCGGCGCTGGGCCTGGTCGGGGCCGGCACCGCCGCGGCCGAGGAGGGCGTCGCGGGTGTCTCCGACCCCTCCGTCCGCCTGAGCGTCCCCACGTCCGTGGTCGAGGGCGAGCCGCTCGTCATCTCAGGAACGGGGTGGAAGGTCACCGACGGCAGCCGGGGATCCGTCATCGCGATCAAGCTCGACGAGGGCGGCGTCAGCACCACGCGAGAGGTGAAGCACCCCGAGACGGGCGCGGTCCAGGGCAACAAGACCATCGTCGCGATCGCGGCCGCCGATGCGGACGGGGACTGGACCGCCTCGATCGACTTCCCCACCCTGACGAACTCGAACAAGGCGTGGGCCGCCGGCGAGACCCATTCCGTCCGCCTCCTGACCGGCTCGCTCACCACGGGCGACAGGATCCGCTCCGAGTCGGGCACCTTCACCGTCACGTCGGCGGCGACCGCCACCCCCACTCCGACCGCCCCGACGACCAGCGCCTCCCCCACCGCAACCGCGCCGAGCAGCGCGGCCACGGCCCCGACGACCACCACGCCGGCGCCCTCGTCCACCACGCCGACGACCACCGCCACCGCGACGACCACCACCACGTCGCCCGCAACGGCGACCGCGAAGATCAGCGTCCCGTCCCAGATCACCGCCGGGGCGTCCTTCACCGTGACCGGAACCGGCTGGAAGGTCACCGACGGCTCACGCGGCTCGGTCGTCGCGATCAAGCTCGACGACGGGGCGGTCAGCACGAAGCTGACCGTGACGAACCCGGTCACCGGGGCGGTGCAGGCGAACAAGACCATCGTGGCGGTCGCCGAGGCGGACGCCGCAGGCAACTGGATGGCGACCGTCCCCTTCCCGACGCTGAAGAACTCCGACGCCGCCTGGGCCGCCGGCGAGACGCACTCGGTGCGGGTGCTGAGCGGCTCACTGATCAACGGCGACGTGATCCGCACCCAGGCCGGCTCGTTCACCGTCGTCGCCCCCGGTAACGGCTGCTCGGCCGACGAGGTACTCGTCTCGCACACGACCTCTGGCCAGACGGCCACCGCCTGCGTGCAGGAAGACGTGACCACCGGAACGTCGTCCACCGTCCAGATCACCGGACACGGGTGGCTGAAGAGCTCCGGCAGGGGTGGGGCCACCGTGGTGCTGAAGCTCACCGGCCGCGTCGGCACCGACGGTGACGACTTCCAGTACGTGCAGACCGGCTCCGACATCCTGGCCCACCCGGGCAACGGGACCATGGATGCGACGATCTGGGCCGTCGCCACGTCGGACGCCTCGGGTGACTTCACGGTGTCCGTGCCGGTGCCGACCGCGACCAACGTGCCGGCCAACGTCGGGGCGGCCGGAGCCCTGAAGGCCGGCAGCAAGCTGGTCGTCAGGTTCCAGTCCGGGCTGGTGACCGGCGACACGCAGCACACGGTCGCTTCGGCCCCGCTCACGGTCGACGGCGTCGACTACCCGGGCGATGCCGCCGAGGCCGCGAAGGAGTGCACCGCCACCGGGCCGGCCACCGCCTCGATCGTGTACCCGTCCGGCCAGGCGGCCAACGCCACCACCGGCCCCATCCTCGGCTACGGCGAAACCCTGCACCTCGTCGGCACCGGCTGGTGCGCCACCGACCCGGCCGATGGCGGATCGGTGATCGGCGTCAAGATCGACGAGGGCGCCTACAGCCACCTCGGCTCCGAGCTGGTCAACGCCAACGCGCAGGTCTGGGCCGTCATCGACGTGACCAGCGGCGACGGCTCCTTCGACGTCGAGATCCCCCTCCCGACGAAGGGTTCGGGCTCCGGCTCGTCGGTGCCCGCGTTCGCCTCCGGCGCCCACACCCTGCGGCTGCTGACCGGGTCGCTGAAGACCGGCGACGCCATCCGCTCGGTCGAGACCGGTCCCTTCACCGTCGGCACCTACCGCCCCAACGGGCTCCCCGACCTCCTGGAGGCAGGCGAGGACCTCACCTCGGCGTCCCGGCACGGCGTCAGCGTCGCCGTCTCCGACAGCCGGGTGAAGGTCACCGTGCCCGGCGCCGACAAGGGCGACTGGCTGTTCCTCACCGCCTACACGGCCGACGGGTCCGTCCGTTACCCCTGGGGCGACACCTGGTTCCGCGCCGGCACCGGGGGCGTGGTCTCGGCCTCCCGCTCGGGAGTGACGCTGCCCGAGGGCACCACGAAGCTCGCCGTGCAGTCCCCTGACTCCACGCTGGTCGGCTGGGGCCCGATGTCGGTCCCGGTCACGACCACCGCCACCTCCCCCACGCCGACGCCCTCCGCCACGGCCAGCGCGGCCCCGACGACAGGGACGGCCACCACCACCTCGGGAGGCGCCGCTGCCGGCACGCCCGTCGCTCCGGGGGCGGCGGCCGTGCCCGTCGTCGGCGGCGCTCCGACCTTCACGCCCGAGGCCCCCGCGACGGACACCGCCGCGCTGCGGGCGCTCGACGCCGGCGGCGTCACGGGCGTTCAGAACGGGACGCTGGTCACCCTCACGCTGCCCGAGAGCGTCGAGCCCGGCGCCTGGGCCTACGTGTTCGTCTACTCCACGCCCACCGACGTCGGCTGGGCGCAGACCGACGCCGATCGCCGCATCACGCTCGACCTCGCGGCGATGCCCGACGGCGAACACACCGTCGCGCTCGTCGGCGAGGACGGTGCGCTGGTCGGCTGGGCCGCCGTCACCGTCGGACGCACGGCCTCGATGCCTGCCACCACCGACACCCCTGCGGCCGCGGAGGCCGCAGCGCCGCTGATGTTGTCCCCCAGGCTGCCCGCCACCGACCGCTGGCTGATCGCCATGGCCGGCGCGATCCTGCTGACCACCGCCATGCTCGTCTCCGTCTTCCGACGGCGCCTGGCCGAACTGACCGCCGACACCACCGCGGAGGAACGATGAGCCGCATCCGGACACTTGCCGCGGCCGTGCTGGCCGCCGCGTTCTCCCTGAGCGCCGTCACCGTCGCCGTGGCGCTGCCACCCGACGGCGCGGGCGCCAACACCGAGGGCACCTCTTCGTCGGTCTCCTCGACCGTCGAACCGGGCGGCACCATCTCCTTCACCGTGTCCGGGTTCCCTGCCGGCGAGACGCTCAGCGTCAAGGTGGACGACGGCGTCGGCTACGACCAGACGACGGTGCAGGGCGGCGGCGTCGTGTACCAGCAGAAGATCCCCGCCAGCGGGACGGTGAACGGGTCCTTCCCTCTCCCGTCCTTCGTGGCGGAGGGCTCCCACTGGCTGCGGTTCCTCGCCAGCGAGGAGTTCACCGACTCCAAGGGAAACACGGGCGTGAAGGGCTACACGAACAAGAGCCCCTCGTTCACGGTCGCCGCCGCAGCCCAGAGCGTCACTGAGACGACCTCGGCGCCGACCTCCGCGTCGACGACCGCGGCCACCGCGACGGCCCAGACGACGGCTGGGACGGTCGCGACGGCGGCCCCCACCGCGGCGGCCAGCGTCGCGGCCTCGCCCGCGGCCAAGGTCGCGGGAGCCTCCGGGGCGGTCATCACCGTGCAGCCCTCCGCCGCGCCCTCGGCGTCGGCCACGGCCGCCGCCGAGTCCCAGCCCGCCCCGAGCGCCACGCACCTCGCAGCTGACGCGACCGCCGCGCCGGCCACGACTCCGGTGGCCGGGCTGGTCGCGCTCACCGGGGCGATCCTCATCGCCGTGGTCGGCTCCTGGCTCGCCCTGCGGCGCCCCCGGAACGCCGGCTCCCGGTGACCTCGGCCACGCTCACGGCGACACCCACCACCCGCATCGCGGGCGTCCGGCCTGCGGTTCTGCTTGCCGCCGCTGGTGCCCTCGTCCTCGCAGTGCTGCTCAGCCTCAGCGTCGGCTCCAACCCCGTCCCGGTGGGCCAGGCCTGGTCCCTCCTGCTGCACCCGGACGGCACGCAGGCCGCGGTCGTGCTGCGCGAGCTGCGGCTGCCCCGGACCGTCGTCGGTCTGGTCGTCGGCGCGGCGCTCGGCCTCGGCGGCGCCCTGATGCAGTCGCTCACGCGCAACCCGCTGGCGGACCCCGGCATCCTCGGCGTCAACGCCGGCGCCGGCCTCGCGGTGGTGCTGGCCGTGGCGGTCTTTGGCGCGCTCGGGGTCGGCAGCTACGTGTGGTTCGCGTTCGTCGGTGCTGCGGCGGCCGCGGTCGGCGTCTACGCGTTGGGCGGCACCGGCCGGCAGGCCGCGACCCCCGTCCGCCTCGCGCTGGCCGGGGTGGCGTTGAGCGCAGCCCTCGGGGGCCTGACCCAGACCGTGATCCTGGCCGACCAGCAGGCCTTCAACGAGTTCCGCTTCTGGGTCGGCGGATCCCTGGAGGGCCGCGGCTGGGCCGTCCTGGCGGCCACCGGCCCCTTCATCGCCCTGGGCGCCATCGTGGCGCTCGCGCTGGCGCCAGCACTCAACGCACTGGCCCTTGGGGAGGAGACGGGTCGCGCGCTCGGCGTGCGCGTCACCCGCACTCGGACCCTGGCCATGGTCGCCGTCACCCTGCTGTGCGGCGCCGCGACCGCGGCCGTCGGCCCCATCTCGTTCGTCGGGCTGGCGGTCCCCTTCCTCGCGAGGGCGCTCGTCGGCAGCGACCAGCGCTGGGTCTTCGCGGTGTGCCTGCTGCTGGGGCCGACGTGGCTGCTGCTGGCCGACGTCGTCGCCCGCGTCGTGGTGGCGCCGCACGAGGTGCAGTGCGGCATCGTGGCCGCGCTGGCCGGGGCGCCGTTCTTCGTCGCGCTCGTCCGACGGCGCAAGGTGGCGGCGCTGTGAGCGCGCGGCTGGCCACGCGACGCCACGTGCTGTGGACCGCGCGTGGCCGCAGCGTCCGCTTCGAGCGACGCGTCGGCGTCCTCGTCGCCGTCCTGATCGTCCTGATCCTTGCCGTCGGCGCGTTCGCCCTCACGCTCGGCGACTACGACATCCCCGTCGGTCAGGTGCTGGCGGCGCTGACCGGCCGCGCCACCGACCCGCTGGCCGGCTGGTTCGTCACCGGCGTCCGCCTCCCCCGGGTCCTGACCGCGCTCCTGGTCGGCGCGGCGCTGGGCGTGTCGGGCGGCGTGTTCCAGACCATCTCCGGCAATCCCCTTGGCAGCCCGGACATCATCGGCTTCACAACCGGCGCCTCGACGGGCGCTCTGCTGACGATCGTGGCGCTCGGGGGATCGCAGGCGGGCACCACCGTCGGTGCGTTGGTCGGCGGCCTGGCGACCGCGGTGCTCGTCTACCTGCTGTCCTGGCGCGCCGGGGTGACCGGGTTCCGCCTGGTCCTCGTCGGCATTGGGGTGTCCGCGGCCCTGCACGCCGCGAACACGCTGCTGGTCGCCCGCGCCGAGCTCCGCGTCGCGCAGACCGCGCAGCAGTGGCTGTCGGGCTCGCTCAACGCCTCCACCTGGGAGGGCCTCGCCCTGCTCGGCCTCTCGCTGCTGATCCTCTGCCCGTTCGTCGTCTGGTCCTTCCGGGGGCTGGCGCTCCTGCCCCTCGGCGACGACCTCTCGCGCGGTCTCGGGGTGCCAGTCGAGCGCCTGCGGCTCGTCGCCGTGCTGGCCGCCGTCGCGCTGGTCTCCGTCGCCACGGCGACCACCGGCCCCATCGCCTTCGTCGCCCTGGCCGCTCCGCACGTCGCCAGGCGGCTCGCCCACACCGCGGGACCCGGCCTGTTCTGCGCGGCGCTGACCGGAGCGCTGCTCGTGCTGGTCAGCGACGTGCTGGCCCAACGCCTCTTCGCGCCGACCCAGCTCGCGGTCGGCGTCGTGACCGGGGCGCTGGGCGGCGTGTATCTGATCGTCCTGCTCGCCACTGAATGGAGGCGTCACCGCGCATGACCACCACCCATCCGATCGACACCGGGTCGCGGCTCAGCGCCACCGGCATCACCGTCGGGTACGGCGACCTTCCCGTGCTCGAGGGCGTCTCCGTCGACGTCCTCGACGGACAGTTCACGGTCATCGTCGGGCCCAACGCGTGCGGCAAGTCGACGCTGCTGCGCTCGCTGGCCCGCGTGCTGCCGGTCAGTGCCGGGCAGGTGACCCTCGACGGTCGCCCAGTCACGTCGTACCCGCCGAAGGAGGTCGCCCGCCGCCTGGCACTCCTGCCCCAGTCACCCACCGCACCCGAGGGGATCCGCGTCGTCGACCTCGTGTCCCGCGGCCGGTACCCGCATCAGGGACTCCTGAGGCAGTGGTCGGAGGCCGACGAGGCCGCGGTGGCACGCGCGATGGACGCGGCCGGCGTGGCAGACCTGGCGGAGCGCGGCGTCGAGGAGCTCTCAGGAGGCCAGCGTCAGCGCGTCTGGATCGCGCTGACCCTCGCCCAGGAGACCCCGCTGCTCCTGCTCGATGAGCCCACCACCTACCTCGACATCTCCCACCAGCTGGAGGTGCTCGACCTCGCCGAGGACCTCCAGAGGCAGGGCCGCACGGTCGTCGTCGTCCTGCACGAGCTCTCGCTCGCGTTCCGCTATGCCACGCACCTGGTGGTGATGGACGCCGGCCGGATCGTCGCGCAGGGGGCACCGGAAGAGATCGTCACCCCCGGGCTCATCGAGGACGTCTTCGGCGTCGCCTGCCGCGTCGTGCCGGACCCCGAGACGGGCACGCCGCTCGTGGTGCCGCGGCGACGTGAGGCCAGGTCATGAGCGCGGGTCGCACTCCCCCGAAGGTCCCCCGGCCGACGCCCGCACCGCTCGCGTCCAGTCCGCTGGTCGAGGCACTGGTGCTGGACCTCGCGGCCGCACCGGGTCCGACGGAGCGGGACCGGCTGGTCGCCGCCTTCTGGGCCGGTGTCGAGGGCACGCCCGTGCTGGAGACCGCATCCGACGGACGACCGCTGCTGACGTTCCTGTGGCGCGACGCGGAAGCGGCCGAGGTCCTGCTGTTCGTGAACCGGCTGACCGACGAGCGCGACCTCGCCGCGTCGCTGCTGCGCCGGGTGCCCGGAACCGACATCTTCCACCTGACCTACGCCCTCGGCCCGCGGTGGCGGGGGTCGTACAGCTTCCTGCGGCGCGCGCCTGGCGAGCGGGCCGTCTGGCTCAACGAGGACGACCAGGTCGCCATCCGCGGGGCCCTGGACCACGGCCTCGCCGATCCTCTCAACCCCGAGACCACGCGGAACCGCGCGGGCATCGTCCAATCGGTCGCCGCCTCACCGGCCGCGCCTGCCCAGCCCTGGCTCGGAGCGCGCGCCGACGTGCCGCGCGGCACGCTCGACGAGCTGTTGGCGCCCGGTGGCCGGGAGGCCTGGCTCTACACGTCGGCCGGCGCCGCCGGGTCGGACGCGGTGCCGCTGGCGATCGTGCTCGACGGCGAGGTCTGGACCGGGCCGCACGACCTCCCCACGACGCTCGACAACCTGGTCGACGCGGGGCTGGTGCCGCCGCTCGTCGCCGTGTTCCTGCACTCCGGTGGGCGTGATCGCCGCTGGTCTGAGCTCGATGAACACGGCGGGCTCGACGGCTACGTCGCGGGGCCGCTGCTCGACTGGGCCCGTGAGACGGCCGCCGGCCTGGGTGTCACGGTGTCGCCGCACGCTGACCGGGTGCTGGTCGCCGGCCAGAGCCTCGGCGCCCTGACCTCGCTGCGGACCGTGGTCCTGCACCCCGACCGGGTAGGGCTCGCCCTGAGCCAGTCGGCCTCCCTGTGGCAGCAGGGCGTCTTCGCGGAAGCGGAGGGCGCCTCGCTGCAGGACGCGAGAGTCTGGCTGGAGGTCGGTGAGCAGGAGTGGGTGCTGCGCCCCCACCATGCGCCGCTCGCGAACCTCCTGCGACGGGCGGGTGCCCGCGTCGACCTCGTCGAGTTCGACGGAGGCCACGACTACGCCTGCTGGCGCGGCGGCATCGCCGACGGGCTCGTCGCGCTGCTCGGCTGAGGCCTACTCCGGCAGGACCAGGTCCCGCTTCGCGTGGCGGATCATGGCCTCGGCCGCCGCGGGGGCGTCCTGGGCTTCGATGGCGGCGAGGATCTCGGCGTGGTCGGCACGCCGCTGCTCGGGCGTCTCGCGCGTCACGTCGGCGCTCAGGCGCTCGCGCAGGCCGGCCATCGCGCCGCCGTAGACGGCGATCATCAGCGGGTTGCCCGTCGTCTCGAGCAGCGTGTGGTGGAAGGAACCGGGCGTCTCGCCGCGCTCGACGGCCTCGTCAGCCTCGTCTGTGTCGGCCGCCACGGCCTGCCGGAGTGACTCCAGCTGCTCAGGGGTGCGGTGCTGTGCCGCGAGCCACGCGGCGTCCACCTCGAGGGCTCGGCGGAAGCCGAGCACATCGGTCAGCTCGTACTCGGCCATGAACTCGGCCAGGACGGAGCTGACGGGCAGCTGGGAGCGGACGAAGGTGCCGCGGCTGACCATGGTCTCGAGCATGCCGAGGTTCGCCAGGGTGCGGACCGACTCCCGCACGGTGGTGCGTCCGACGCCGAGGAGATCCATCAGCTCGGGCTCGGTGGGGATCTTGGAGTTGACCGGCCACTCGCCGGAGACGATCTTCTGACGCAGGTACCTGAGCACGGCCTGGGAGCGTGCCGTTCCTCGTGTCCGCGTCGCCATGGCGCAACTCTAGCGGTCACGGGAAAGCGGAACGGCCGCGGCATGAAGCCGCGGCCGCCCTTGTCAGCGTGAGGTTGTTCGGGTCAGCGCTTGGCGACCTTCGCGGTGGCCTTCGAGACCTTCGTCACGGTGGTGTAGCCGGACTTCTTGCCGGTCACCTTGACGGTGATCTTCTTGCCCTGCTGCGTGGACGTGGCCGTGAAGGTCGACTTGGTCGCCTTCTTGATGGCCTTGCCGTTGGCGTACCACTGGTAGCTGAGCTTGGTGCCCGAGGTCCAGCTGCCCGCCTTGGCGGTCAGCTTCTTGCCCACCTTCGCCGTGCCCGAAATCTTCGGGGTGACGGTCTTCAGCGTGCCGGCCTTGACGGTGCTGGCGGCCGAGGTCTTGGCGACCGTGGTGTAGCCGGACTTGGAGCCGGTCACGGTGACGGTCAGCTTGTCGCCCTTGCGGGAGGCGGTCGGGGTGTAGGTCGACTTGGTGGCGCCCGAGATCGACTTGCCGTTGACCTTCCACTGGTACTTCAGGGTCGTGCCCGAGGTCCAGGTGCCGGCCTTCGCGGTCACCTTGCTGCCCACCTTGACGGTTCCCGAGATCTTCGGGGTGGCCGAGGTGAGCGTCGCCTTGGCGACCGTCGACGCCCCCGAGGTCTTCGACACGCTGGTCCACGGCAGCTTGGTGCCGGTGACGGTCACGCTCAGCTTCTTCCCGGCCAGCGAGGCGGGGATAGTGTAGCTGGAGGACGTGGCGCCGGAGATGGCCTTGCCGTCGGCGTTCCACTGGTACTTCAGGGTCGCGCCGTCGGTCCAGGTGCCTGCCTTGGCGGAGACCTTCGAGCCGACCTTGATTGTGCCAGAGATGGTCGGCACGGCGGAGGTGACGGCGTTCGGGGTGATCTTGATGATCGTGTTGTTGGTGTCCTTGTTGACGGCGTAGACGTTGCCCTTGCCGTCGGTGCTGACGTGGTTCGGGCGGGCGAAGCGCAGGCTGGCCAGCAGGTCGCCGTCCGCGTCGGCCACCGATACGGTGGTGCCGCCGAAGTTGGTGACGTAGGCCAAGCGGTTGACGGAGTCGAACACCACGTTGAGCGCGCCGGCGCCGGTGGGCACGTCGCCGACCGTCTCGCCGGTGTCGGCGTCGGCGACCAGCAGGCCGTCGACGTTCTGGCTGGCGACGAAGACGCGGTTGGTCTTCGCGTCGTACGCGACGCCGGAGGCCCTCGCGGTCGACGGCAGGTCGAGCGTGACCTGCTCGAACGCCGAGGCGTCGCCCAGCGGCGCGTCGGTGGCGACCTTGCCGAGCTCTGAGGTGGTCAGGGAGACGGTGTACAGCGTCCCGGACTCCTCGTCGACGGTTAGGCTGACGGGCGAGAAGTCGCTGCGGGGCCCGGTGGGGATGGTCCCCAGGTAGGTGGCGTCGGAGCCGTCGAACACGCCGATGGTGCCGTCGCCGGAGCCGCCCTCGCTCGCGGAGGAGACGAAGACCCGGTCGGTGGCGGCGTCGTAGACGACGTCGCGCGGGTGGTTGATGAGACCCGTGTCGAACTGCCTGATCAGGCTCAGGTCGTCCTGGTCGTAGACCGCGACGGTGTTCTGCCGGGTCTGGCTGACCCAGACGGTGCCGTTGACGTCGTCGACGCCCACGCCGTAGGCCGCCCAGATCGCGCCGGAGACGCCGTTCACGAAGGCCGGGACGATCGAGTCGGTGACCTTCATGGTCTCGGGGTCGAGCTTGTACAGCGTCGAGGAGGTGGTGACGTTCGCCGAGGTCGCGAACAGCGAGTCGCTGCGCGCCGAGTAGGCGGACTGGTAGAGCCCCTGCTCGATGACGTCGGGCGTCTGCAGGACGGTGAACGCGTCCTCGTTGTACGTCTCGGACGAGGGCGAGATCTTCGAGGTGGCGTCGGTGTAGGTTGCGTCCGGCCCGGTCTGGGTCAGCGTCACCGGGAGCGTGCCGAGGGTCGCGTCGGCGGGCACGGAGTAGTCGACGGTCGCCGTTCCGTCGGACTGCGCGGGCACCCCGCCGCCGGGAAGGTCGAACTCGACGTCGCCCAACGTGACGCCCGAGACGCTCGACCCGGTGGGCAGGTTGAGGACGGTGAGGACGCCCTCGGTGCCCTGCGCCAGGCCGGTCCAGGTCAGTGTGGGTGTCACCTTCACGGTCGTCTGGGCCGTCACCGTCCCGTTGCTGACGCTGATGGCGTGCTCACCGGCGCGGATGTTTCCCCTGGTGTAGATGACGCGCCCGCCGGAGAACGTGCCGTCGGCGGCGACAGTGGGCTTGGTCGACCAGGTGGCGGGAGCGCCGTCTACGGTGACGCTCAGGTCGTCACCCGCGGTGAACGACTGGCCCGAGAGGCTGATCGTCACCTGGCCGAGCGTGTTGCTGCGGGTCGAGTTGGCAGCCGTCGCGGTGAGCGCCGCCACGACTGGCGCCGCCTCGACCGTGAACGACACGGAGACGGTGCGCGGCTGGTCGCCGGACAGCAACGAGCCAGTCAGGACGCGCACGTTGTGGGTCGTTCCGACGGCCCAGGCCGCGGGGTCGAACCTGTCGGCGGCCTCCGTGTTCGCGGCGGTCGGGAAGGGCAGGTCGGCCTCCCAGTTGCCGTCCGCGTCCGCCTGGACAATGGCGTAGACGCCAGCGTTGGCGATTCCGGTGGACGGGTTGACCGGAGCGGTGACGGGGCTCAGCGGGCCGTCGTCGAGCTTGATGCCGAGGACGGAGCCGACATCGCCCAGGGTCGCGGGGGCCTCGAAGCCGGATCCCTCGACGTGGATGGTTTGGCCGGTGACAACGGAGTCTGGCGCGGTGACGGTAGCACCGTCGGCCGCGGTGCCGGTGGCGGCGCTGGCCGGCATGGCGATGGATGCGATGCAGAGGCTGGAAACGGCAAGGGCGGCGGTCCAGCGGGTCAGCGACCTGCCGGCGCCTGCGCGCCTCGACGGAAGCTGCTCGAGAGCAGAACTCACGGGTCTCTCCTTGTTGGGTGCCCGCGCGGGAGACTCCGCGGCGGAAGGGTCAAAAGGTAAGGCTTACCTTCATCAGATGAATCTAGGGAGAGACCCGGAGACTTGCAAGAACTATTTAGGGAAGTCCCACATCCTGATATTCATCGGAGGGGTTCCGCGGTCCGCGGCAGCAGTTGGGCTACCAGCCGAACCCGCAGGCCCTGACGCTGGAGCGTCGGCGCCCTTGAGCGTTCTGCGTATCAGACGTGAGTCCGAGATCCCCCGGACCGCGGGCAGATGAGCTGGGAGCCCTCGTCGCGCTGTTCCCCGCGATCTACTGCCGTCGAATCTGCTCACCAGGCTCCTCGACGAGCTGGACGTCGACGTGGCCGACTTCTTCGTGGAGTGGATCCCGGCAGTGTCATACCGTGGAAGCAACACTGCAGGTCAATGAGAGGTTCTCCCGCGTGACGCAACGACGGCCACTGACCGCCCACGACAGGGCCGAGATCTCCACCGGTCTGAAGGCCGGCTGGGGCATCCGCCGGATCGCGGTCCACATCGATCGGGCCCCGTCCGTCATCAGCCGTGAAATCCGGCGTAACTCCACTAAGACCTGCGGCTACCGCGTGGTGAGAGCCGACGTCGAGGCCCAGCGCCGCCGCCGACGACCCCAGACCCGCAAGATCGATGCCGACCCGGTACTGCGGGCCCGCGTGCTGGGCGACCTGAAACGCTCCCGAACGCCACGCCAGATCGCGGGACGGTTGCGTCTGGAGGCCTGTGACCCCACTGTGGAGACCATGGTCCACTCCACACCCGCTGATGGTGCGCAGGTCTCCCACGAAGCGATCTACCGGTTCATCTACGCCCTCCCCAAGGGCGAGCTGGCCCGCCACTCGGTGATGCTCAGATCCAAGCGCACCAGCCGTGAACCACGCTCAAAAGACGGGCGCCGGGCCCCGATCGTCGCGATGGTCTCGATCGATGACCGGCCCGCCGACGTCACCGAACGAAGGATCCCCGGTGCATGGGAGGGAGACCTGATCATCGGGGCCCACGGCAAATCAGCAGCAGCCACGCTGGTGGAACGAGTCACCCGTTTCACTATCATCTGCGGCCTCCCCGAGGGGAAGAAAGCCGTCGCGGTGGCCGACACCCTGGCCGAGCGAATGTGGCCCTTCCCCGAGGTACTGCGGACCTCGCTGACCTGGGACCAAGGATCCGAGATGGCCGAACATGCCCGGTTGACCGCTGCCGTGAACCTGCCGGTCTACTTCGCCCATTCCCGCTCGCCATGGGAACGAGGCACCAACGAAAACACCAACGGACTGATCCGGGAGTACCTACCCAAGGGCACCTACATCACCAGCAACCAGGCCTACCTCGACGCGATCGCCGATGAGCTCAACGACCGCCCCCGAGCATCACTGGGGTTCTACACCCCGAGGGAGAAGTTCGAGGCCCTCCTCGCAGCCGATGTTGCTTCGACGAGTTGACACCGCCCCCCCGCCACGAGTCTCTGATACGGATGGGCATTATGCGAGCGTGGTGCTGGGCACAGTGTGGGGGTGGTCCTTTGCGCCGTTGCGGGCACGGCCGCACCGCAGAGCCCAGGAGAGGAAGATGGGTCGAGGGACCCCGCATAGCAGGCGGGTATCCCGAGCTCCGTCTTCCTCGATCGATACCCTCCGTAGGCCTTCTCGTCACTGACAGGGATGAACATGTCACCTGGTTTGCCTGAACCCCGAGTTGAGCGACTCGCCATCTTCTTCGTGATCGTGAGCCTCGTTGCGGTGGCCGCGATCGTCGCGTTCGGCTGGTGGGCACCGAAGGCGGAATTTGCCTGCAACGCAACCCCATGGGGTCCGCCCACGGCGCGTGACGCGGCCGAGGGTTTTGCCGCCAGCCTCGTTGAGCAGGATGCTGCTCATGCTTGCTCGGTCACCTCGAGCAGGTACGACAAGGACGGTCTGTCGGATCTGCTGGAGAGTGCCTCGAAGACGCTTGGTGATCCTGACAGCACGGAGGAGATCACTGTCTCTCTCGGGGAGCAGATGGGGAGCGGCGTCGATGTCTCCTTGCAGACCCCGACGGGGGAGCTCACGCTCGGCGTCCAAGCCCACGCGTACCAATGGCGGGTCATCTCAGTCGGTGAGGAGTAACCACCTGAAACGCTCTGCGAACGTCAGCCACTGCTACTTCCGCGGAGCCGCCCAAGCCCCGATGAGGGCACTGACACCTCCGACCAGTGCGCACGCAACGCCAAACCACCAGCAGAGTTTGGGTGTCCGTGATCATCGGGCGGAAAGACTGCGAACGTCGCCAGCGACAAGAGAAGCAGCACCCCCGGCCACCACATGGGCCGTTCGCGAATAACTCCGATCACAACTCCAACAAGGCTCGCTAGCGCAGCAAGCCAGATGATTCCCGGTGCGAACGAACCAGCTAATGCAGCAAACGGCCACGACACTTCCTCCCAGGCTGGCTGCGACGAATCAGCGCCGAAGCCAGCGACCCAGCTCTTCGCCAAGCCGATGACAAGACAGAAGAGCGCAGCAGTAATCGGGCTCATCGCAATTGAGGGCTCTTCGTACCTGAGCGTGGGGTGAGCGTGGATCCGGCGGCGGGCGTGTCGGGGGGCGGGAGGGGGTCGAGGCCCTCAAGAATCGGGGTTACCACACCACCTGATCTTCAAGGACCTCGACGATGCCCGATCCTACGTCCTGCTGCCGTGCCGGCGGCGGCTACTGCCAGCGCTGTGACCTTCTGCTGGGGTTGCCCGGGCTCCACGTGACCGGTGTCCATCGCGACGACGCGGGGCTTCGGGTTGAGGTCGAGTCCCGGCTGCCGGGGGTGATGGGTTGCCCGACATGTGGGGTCGTGGCGCATGCGCATGGCCGGCAGCGGGTGGAGTTGATCGACGCTGCCTGTTTCACGGCGCCGGTGCGGTTGTGGTGGCGGAAACGACGATGGCTGTGTCCGGAGCCGTCGTGTCCGGTGACCTCGTTCATGGAACAAGACCCCGACGTGGCGCGGCCCAGAGCGTTGCTCACCGCTCGGGCGACATCGTGGGCGGTCGGGCAGATGCGCCGCGAGAACGCTTCGGTTCAGGGTCTTGCCCGTCAGCTGGGTTGTGCTTGGAAGACGCTGTGGCGAGCCGTCAAACCGATCCTTGAAGCAGCCGCCGACGATGAGTCGCGCTTCGCCGGTGTCACCACGCTGGGTGTTGACGAACACATTTGGCATCACGTCTCGACCAGGCCTGTCGAGCAGGGTGGACGCGGCCCGAAGGAGTTCACCGGCATGGTTGATCTCACCCGCGACCAGCACGGACACGTCCGGGCGCGGCTCCTTGATCTGGTCCCGGGTCGTTCCGGCGAGGCCTACACGTCGTGGCTGAAGGCCCGCGGCGACACGTTCCGCGAAGGCGTCGACATCGCCACCCTGGACCCATTCCACGGCTACAAGAACGCCATCGACGACCAGTTGGAGGACGCCATCGCGGTGATCGACGCCTTCCACGTGGTCAAGCTCGGCACGACCGCGGTCGACGAGGTCCGCCGCCGGGTCCAGCAAGACATCCACGGCCACCGCGGCCGCAGTCACGATCCGCTGTATCGGATCCGCAACCTACTGCGCGCCGGCCGGGAACACCTCACCGACCGGCAGAAGACACGCCTCGAGACCGCGTTCACCGCCGACGACCGACACGTCGAAGTCGAGGTCGCCTGGCACTGCGCCCAACAGCTCCGCTCGGTCTACCACCAGCCCAGCCACGCCGACGGCCGCAGGGTCGCAGAGCAGATCCTGGCCACGTTCCCGTCGTGTCCGATCCCGGAGATCGCCCGCCTCGGCCGGACCCTGAACCAGTGGCGAGACGCGTTCCTGGGCTACTTCACCACCGGCGGCGCCAACAACGGCGGAACCGAAGCCATCAACGGGTTGATCGAACTCGCCCGCCGCGTCGCCCGAGGATTCCGCGACCCCGATAACTACCGCCTCAGAATGCTCCTCATCGGCGGCGGTCTACGACTATGACCCCACGCTCAGGTCCGAAGAGCCGTCAAAGGTAAGGCCCTGCTGTCGTCCGATGCATGTGGGAGAGATCCGGAGACTTGCAAGCACTAGTGGGGCAGCGCCACATCCTGAGGATCATCGACGGGTTCTTCTGATGCCTTCCGCGGGCCGAAGACGCGCGGCATCGCCGATGCGGAGGCCAGCATCAGCACGGCGGCGACCAGCACCCCGAGAAACACCGCGTGGACCGCTTCGGCGAGCGGGCCGGATGCCGGGTCGCCCTCCGATCCCCCGAGTGAGGCGTTCACGATCGCTCCGTAGACAGCGACCCCGATGGCGGAGCCGACGCTGCGGGCGAACATGTTCGCCGACGTCACCACTCCCCGCTCGGACCAGCCGACCGTCTGCTGGGCGGCGATCTGCGAGCTGGGGCCGATCAGGCCGAGCCCTAGCCCGACCACCAGGCAGAAGGCGGCCACCTCCCACGGCGAGGACGACACGTCCAGCAGGAGCGTGAGCGCCACGCCGAGGATCGCGATCAGGGAGCCGACGACCGACGTGAACCGGAACCCGAACCGCAGGTACAGCCTCCCGCTGTTCGACGCGGCGACGGGCCAGCCCACCGTCATCGTCGCGACGGAGAAGCCCGCGATCAGCGCGCCGGTGCCGAGGCTGACCTGCGTGAAAGTCGGAACGTAACTGGTGAAGCCGATCATCACGGTGCCGACGCCGAAGGACGCCAGCGAAGTGGTGAGCAGGTCACGCCGGGTGAAGACCCACAGCGGAAGTACCGGCTCCGCGACGCGGCGCTCGACCAGGACGAACGCGACCAGCACGATCACCCCCGCGCCCAGCACCACGAGGCTCGCCGGCGAGTTCCACGCCCAGGCCTCGCCGCCCTCGAGCAGGCCCAGCATGATCAGCGTCGTCGCGACCGTGACGAGCACCGCGCCGAGGTAGTCGACGACATGCCTCTCGCGCTGCACCTTCTCCGTGAAGTTGCGCAGCAGGATCGCGCCGGCGATCAGGCACAGCGGAATGTTCACGAAGAAGATCCACCGCCAGGAGACCCACTGGGAGAAGGCGCCGCCGATCAGCGGCCCGACGACCGAGCTCATGGCCCACACGCTGGCGATGTAGCCCTGGACCTTCGCGCGCTCCTCGAGCGTGTAGATGTCCCCGACGATCGTCATGGACATCGGCATGACCGCGCCGGCGCCCAGCCCCTGCACCGCGCGAAACGCGATGAGCGTCGGCATGGACCAGGCCAGGCCGCAGAGCACAGACCCGAGCAGGAAGAGTGAGATGCCGATGAGCATCACCGGCTTGCGCCCCACCATGTCGGCGACCTTGCCGTAGATCGGCACCGTGGCCGCCTGCGCGAGCAGGTAGACCGACAGCAGCCACGGGAACTGGGCGAAGCCGCCCAGGTCGCCGGTGATGGTGGGGATCGCGGTGGCGATGACGGTCGAGTCCAGGGCGACGAGCGCCGTCGCCAGCATCAGGGACAGAAGCAGGGGGCCGCGCTCGGAGCGAAGCCCGACTGACTTACGGGTGATCTCAGGGGTGGGACTCACCCACCGCAGTTAACTCCCGGCGGCGCCCACTGTGGTGCGTGGTCCGGCCACCGATCAGCCGGCGAGCTCGTCGTACGCTGAGCGCAGAATCGCCTCGTCCGGCGTGTCGATGATGGCCGGGTGCCCCTGGGCGGTGATGCCGACCAGCCTCAGCGTGGTCCCGCGCGCCTTCTTGTCGAGGCTCATGATCGGCCGCAGTTCGTCGTACGAAGCGGGGTAGCTGAGCGGCAGGCCGAGGCCGCCGAGCAGGTCGTCGTGCAGGCCCACCAACGCGGGGTCGAGGCCGAGCAGGTCCCGGCTGACGCGCGCGATCCACGCCATACCGACGCTGATCGCCTGCCCGTGGCGCCAGGTGAAGTGCGCGTGCTTCTCGACGGCGTGTCCCAGCGTGTGGCCGTAGTTGAGGGCCTCGCGGCCGACGCGGTCACCGTGCGAGGTGGCCTCGCGGAGGTCGGCCGCGACCACGCGGGCCTTCACCGCGACCGCGCGGGTCACGAGGTCCGCGAACCGCGGCCCGGTGACGTCGCGGCAGTCGGCGAGGTTCTCCTGCGCCAGCCGCAGGATCTCGGGGTCCGCGATGAAGCCGCACTTGATGACCTCCGCGAGCCCCGAGGCGACGTCCACGTCGGCCAGGGTCCTGCAGAAATCCAGGTCGCACAGCACGGCACGGGGCTCGTAGAAGGCGCCGACGAGGTTCTTCCCGGCCGCCAGGTTGATGCCGGTCTTGCCCCCGACCGCTGCGTCGACCATGCCGAGCACGGTCGACGGGATGCTGACGTAGGCGACTCCGCGCAGCCAGCTGGCCGCCACGAAGCCCGCGAGGTCGGTGGTCGCTCCCCCGCCGACGCCGACCACGAGGTCGTTGCGGGTGAACCCGGCGTCCGCCAGAGCGTCCCAGCAGTCGGCGAGAACCGCGGGGGTCTTCGCGGCCTCGGCGTCCGGGACGCCGATCAGGGTCACCTCGCGGTCGATCAGCCCGGCGACGCGCTCCGCGAGCGACGGCAGCGAGGCCGGGTGGATCACCGCGACGCGCGAGGCGTCCCCCAGCAGGCCCGGCAGGCGCCGGACGGCACCCGGCTCGATGTGCACGTCGTAGGGCCCCAGCGCGGAGGCGACGTGGATGCTCACTCGGCGTCCTCGGCCGGCAGCCGTTCGGCGACCAGCTGGTCGGCGACCTCCGAGGAGCCGCGCCCGTCCGTCTCGACGACCTGCGTCGCCAGCTGCTCGTAGACCGGCGTCCGCTCGCGCAGCAGCTCGATGAGGCGACCACGGACGTTGCCCAGCAGCAGCGGACGGACGGTGTTCATCCCGACCCGGCGGCTGGCCTGGCCGATCGACACCTTCAGCCAGATGACCTCATGCCCGTCGAGGGCCTCGCGGATCGCGGGGTTCATCACCGCTCCACCGCCGAGCGAGATGACCTCGTGGCTGCCGAGCAGCTCGATGGTCGCCTCCTCCTCGAGGCGGCGGAAGTGCTCCTCACCCTCGTCGGCGAAGATCTCGGCGACCGGCTTGCCGATGACCTCCTCGATGCGGGCGTCGACGTCCACGAAGGACCGGCCGAGCTTGCGGGCCAGCCGCTTGCCGACGGTGGACTTGCCGGCGCCCGGCGCGCCGATCAGCACGATGGCCATCAGGCGATCTCCAGTCCACGCGCCGCGACGTCGGCCAGGTATGCCTCGGCGTTGCGGCGGGTCTCCGCGACGGAGTCCCCGCCGAACTTCTCCAGCGCGACCTCCGCGAGGACGAGCGCGACCATGGCCTCGGCCACCACGCCGGCAGCGGGGACGGCGCACACGTCGGAGCGCTGGTGGTGCGCGGCGGCGGGCTCGCCGGTCGCGGTGTCGATCGTCCGCAGGGCCCGCGGGACCGTGGCGATCGGCTTCATGGCTGCGCGGACGCGCAGCACCTCGCCGGTCGACATGCCGCCCTCGGTGCCACCCGAGCGGTGCGAGGCGCGGCGGATACCGCCCTCGGTCGGGAGGATCTCGTCGTGCGCGAGCGACCCGCGGGTGCGGGCCAGCTCGAAGCCGTCGCCCAGCTCGACGCCCTTGATCGCCTGGATGCCCATCAGGGCGCCGGCGAGCTTCGCGTCGAGGCGGCGGTCGCCCTGCGAGTGCGAGCCGAGGCCCGGCGGGAGCCCCCAGACAAGGACCTCGACGACGCCGCCGAGCGTGTCGCCGTCGCGGTGGCAGGCCTCCACCTCCTCCAGCATCAGCGCGGAGGCCTCCCTGTCGAAGCATCGCAGCTCGTCCGCGTCGATCGCGGGCAGGTCCTGGATCGTCGGCAGGTCCTCGCGGGTCGCCTTCACGTGGCCGAGCTCGACAACGTGGCTCAGCACCGTCACGCCGAGCGCCTGGTGCAGGAACGCCTGCGCCAGCGTGCCGAGCGCGACGCGGGCCGCGGTCTCGCGCGCCGAGGCGCGCTCGAGGATGGGGCGCGCCTCGTCGAAGTCGTACTTCTGCATGCCCGCCAGGTCGGCGTGGCCCGGGCGCGGCCGGGTGAGCGGCGCGTTGCGGGCCAGCTTCGCCAGGGTCTCCTCGTCGACGGCGCCGGGCGCCATGACCTGCTCCCACTTGGGCCATTCGGTGTTGCCGACCTGGATCGCGACGGGCGAGCCGAGCGTCTCCCCGTGCCGGAACCCCGCGAGCAGCGTGATCTCGTCGGCCTCGAACTTCATGCGCGCCCCGCGGCCGGCGCCCAGCCTGCGGCGGCGCAGGTTCTCGGCGATCTCTTTCTCGCCCACCTCGATGTGGGCCGGCAGGCCCTCGATGGTCGCAATCAGGGCCTGGCCGTGGGACTCCCCGGCCGTCAGGTAACGGAGCATGGGCCCCATTGTGTCAGAGAGCCGCCCGGCGGCTGAGTTCCCGACCGGCTGCTGAGCGGCACAGGTCGTAGCTGACCTCGGCCCCCGTGAGCAGGAAGAACTGGTCGACGGCCTGCCCGGCGAGCAGGTCGAGGCCGTTGAGGCCCGGGATCCCCTGCAGCTGCGCCGCCTGCCCCAGCGGAGTGGGCCACGGGTCGTAGACGACGTCGAAGACAGTCCCGGCCGCGGCGGCCAGTGGCCCGGCGTGGGGGGCGGTGGCGGCAGCCGGGATGGTGTTGGCGACGAGGTCAACCGCGTCGATCCTCTCCCCCAGCAGCCGGACACCGACCGCGAGCCCCAGGTCACGGCCGAGCGCTACAGCCTTCGCGGCCCGGGCCGGGTCGCGGACCAGGAGCGTGACGTCGCGGGCGCCGAGCCCGGCGACGGCGAGCATGATCGACCGTGCGGTGGCGCCGTTGCCGACGATCGCGACGCTGGAGGGCGCCGGCAGCCCACGGGCCCGCCAGGCGCGCACGAACCCGGGCACGTCCGTGTTGTAGATCCGGGCGGCACCGCCGTCGAACACGAGCGTGTTGCCGGCGCCCAGCAGCCGGGTGGGTTCGTCGGGCTCGCCGAAGGCGAGGATGGCCTCCTTGTGGGGGGCCGTGACGCTCAGCCCGGACCACGCCGGGTCGGCGAGGCGCCCGCGCACGAAGGCCTCGAGGTCCGCAGGCGCCACGGTGAACGCCTCGTAGTCCCAGTCGAGGCCGACCGCGGCGTAGCCCGCGCGGTGGATCGCCGGGGACAGGGAGTGCGCCGCCGGATCCCCGACGACGCCCGCGTGCCTCAGCAGAGTCCCTTGTCCGCGTTGGCCTGGCACCACTGCTGGAACTCGGCCACATTGGCGTTGTGCTCGTCGAGCGTGTCGGCGAACTTCGTCTCGCCCGTCTCGAGGTTGACGGTCACGAAGTACTTGTAGTCGACGTCGGCCGGGTGCAGTGCGGCCTCGAGCGCGGTCTCGCCCGGGTTGCTGATCGGACCGGGCGGCAGGCCCTTGTGCACGTAGGTGTTGTACGGCGAGTCCGACTTGCGGTCCTCGGCGGTGGTGGTGACCTTGCCGGACTTGCCGACCGCGTAGTGGACGGTCGAGTCCATCTGCAGTGGCATGTCGGCGTCGAGGCGGTTGTAGATGACGGCGGCGACGTTCGCCTGGTCCTCGACGTTGCTGACCTCGCTGGCGATGATGGACGCGACGGTGACGACCTCGTCGGGGCTGTAGCCGAGATCCTCTGCGCGGCCCTCCAGCGACAGCTTCTCGGCGATCTTGTTGAACTGGGTGATCTGCGAGGCGAAGATCGACAGCGGCTTGACGGGCTCGGCCACCTCATAGGTCGACGGGAAGAGGTAGCCCTCCAGGTCACCGTCGGCGAACTCCGGCAGCGACGTGAGTTTGTCGGTCTGCTTCGCGGCCTTCTGGACCGTCTCGAGCTCGACGTCGAGCTTCGAGGAGATGATCTCGAACTGCTCCGCGTCGGTCGTCCCCTCGGGGAAGGTCACCTTCAGACGCACCAGGTTGTCCGAGTCGAGCAGCATCGCAAACGCGGTCTCCGCCGGGAGCTCCTTCTTCAGCTCGTAGCGACCCGCCTGCAGCTTGTCTGCCTGGCCGGAGTCCTGCGCTGCCTGGCGGAAGGCCTTGGTGGAGCGGACGACGCCGTCCTCGGTCAGGATGTCACCGATCTGCGTGATGGAGGCACCCTTGGGGATCAGCACCTCGACGGGGTCGGTGCCATCACCGATGTAGTCGTCCGTGGTCCGCCAGGCGATGTACGCGTCGTGCGCCTTCGAGTAGACGAACCAGCCGCCGCCGACCAGCACCGTCAGCGACAGAAGGACCGCGAACACGCTGCGCGCCCAGTAGCCGACGGTGCGCCAGTTCAGGCTCTTGTCGTCGTTCCGGAATGCTGGGCTCACGTTTCCTCCCTCGGTGCGGGTCGCCCCGCAGGTGCCCCGGTCCGCCCCTCGGCGTCCAGCGCTCGTTGCAGAATGTCGACAGCGGCCGCCTGGTCGATGACATTGCGCTGCTGCTTCGCCTTGCGGCCCGCGCTCCCCATGCTGCGCGACGCCGTGACAGTGCTCATTCTCTCATCCACGAGCCGGACCTCCACATCCGCCACGGCGGCGGCGAGCGAAGCGGCCTTCTCCAGCACGAACTGCGCGGCGAAACCGTACTCCCCCGACAGAGTGAGCGGCAGGCCGACGTAGATCACTGTCGGCTCGTACTCGACGACGATCTCGAGCAGGCGACGCTGCTCGTCGACGCCGGCGGGCACGGTCGTCACCGGGTAGGCGAAGTCCGTGCCGGCCCCGGAGGCGGCGACGCCGATGCGTGCCTTGCCCCAGTCGATGCCGAGCCGCGCGCGGTCAGCCACGCTGGGCGATGGCCTCACGCACCGCGTCGAGGGCGCGCTGGGCGCCGGATGCGTCCGTGCCGCCGCCCTGGGCCAGGTCGTCCTTGCCGCCGCCCTTGCCGCCGAGCTCCGCGCAGGCGCGGGAGATCAGCCTTCCGGCCCCGAGGCCGAGGCCGCGGGCCGCCTCGTTCGTCGCGACGATGGCGGTGGGCTTCGCGTCCCCGCCGACCAGGGCGACGACGGCCGCCTCCGAGCCGAGGCGCTCGCGCAGGTCGATGGCGAGGGTACGGAGGTCTCCCCCGGAGACGCCGGGCACCGCGACGCCGAGGTAGCGCACTCCGCCCGCGTCCACGGCCTTGGACACCATGGCCTGGGCGCCGGCGAGCAGCTTCTCCGCGTTGAGGGCCGCGATCTGCTTCTCGGCGTCCTTCAGCTGCGCGATCAGCTTCTCGACGCGGCCGACGACCTGGTCGGGCTGGACCCGCAGGGTGTCGGTCAGCGCGCTCACCAGCGCTCGCTCCGCGGCGAACTTCGCGAAGGCGTCGGTCGAGACCAGCGCCTCGACGCGGCGCACGCCCGAGCCGATGGAGGACTCGCTGAGCAGGTTCAGAACGCCGATCTCTGCGGTCGCGGCGACGTGCGTGCCGCCGCACAGCTCGCGGGACCAGGGACCGCCCAGCTCGACCATGCGCACGATCGGCGGGTACTTCTCGCCGAACATCGCCATGGCTCCGAGAGCCTTGGCCTGCGCCAGGGGCATCTCGGTGGCGGTGACGGCGTAGTTCGAGGTGATCGCCTCGTTGGAGACGGCCTCGACCTCCTGCTTCAGCTGCTCGGAGAGCCCCTTGGTCGACGAGAAGTCGAAGCGCATGTAGCCGGGCTTGTTGTAGGAGCCGGCCTGCGTGGCGGTGGAACCGACCAGCTGGCGCAGCGCGGCGTGCACGATGTGGGTCGCGGTGTGCGCCTGACAGGAGCCGTGGCGCGCGGCGGCGTCGACCCGGGCGTCGACCCCGGCGCCGAGCGGTAGCTCGCCGAGGACCTCGACGCGGTGCACGACCATGCCGGGGACGGGGCGCTGCACGTCGATGACGTTGAGGGAGAAACCGTCGCCCGTGATGATGCCGCGGTCGGCGTCCTGGCCGCCGGACTCCGCATAGAACGGGGTCTCCTCCAGCACGATCTCCACGGTGGACCCGTCGGTGGCGCGGTCGATCACGGCGCCGTCGGCGATGATGCCGCGGATCCTCGTGGTCACGCCGAGGTCGGTGTAGCCGAGGAACGGCGTCTCGCCGGCCTCGCGGAGCTCGCGGTAGGCCTCGTGCGAGCTGAGCCCGCCCTTCTTGGCCTTCGCGTCGGCGCGGGCGCGGTCCTTCTGCTCCTTCATGAGCGAGTCGAACTTTGCGCGGTCGACGCTCAGGCCGGCCTCGGAGGCCATCTCCATCGTCAGGTCGATCGGGAACCCGAACGTGTCGTGCAGCTGGAAGGCCTTGGCGCCGGGCAGCGCGGTGGACCTGGCGGCCTTCGCCTCCGTCACGGCGGTGTCGAACATCACGGTGCCGGAGGCCAGCGTGCGGCGGAAGGTCTCCTCCTCCGCCTGGGCCGACTGCGAGACGCGCTCCCATGCCTGGTCGATGTCGGGGTAGGACACGCGCATCAGGTCGCGGGAGACGGGCAGCAGCTCGCCGAGCACCGGGTCCTGCACGCCGAGCAGGCGCATGGCGCGGATCACGCGCCGCAGCAGGCGACGCAGCACGTACCCGCGTGCCTCGTTGCCGGGGCTCACGCCGTCGGTCATCAGCATCAGGCCCGAGCGGACGTGGTCCGCGACGACCCGGAAACGGATGTCGTCGGCCGGGTCGGCGCCGTAACGGCGGCCGGACAGCTCGGATGCCTTGTCGATGACGGGGCGGATCTCGTCGATCTCGTACATGTTCGCGACGCCCTGCTTGAGCAGCGCGACGCGCTCAAGGCCAGAGCCGGTGTCGATGTTCTTCGCGGGCAGGGGACGCAGCACGTCGAAGTCGTCCTTGGCTCGGACGGCGGAGAGTTCCTCGGACTGGAACACCAGGTTCCAGATCTCGAGGAAGCGGTCCTCGTCGGCCTCCGGGCCGCCGTCGGCGCCGAACTCCGGGCCGCGGTCGATGTAGATCTCCGAGCAGGGGCCGCCGGGGCCGGGGATGCCCATGTGCCAGTAGTTGTCCTTGAGCCCACGCTCCTGGATCCGCTCCCGGGGGATGCCGGCCTGCTGCCACAGGTCGATGGTCTCGTTGTCGCCGTGCAGAGCAGTGACCCAGACGCGGTCGGCGTCGAAGCCCCACCCGCCCGCCGATTCGGCACCGGTGACCAGATCGAAGGCATAGTTGATGGCGCCTTCCTTGAAGTAGTCGCCGAAGGAGAAGTTGCCGAGCATCTGGAAGAACGTGCCGTGGCGGGTGGTCTTGCCGACCTCGTCGATGTCGAGGGTCCGCACACACTTCTGCACGGAGACGGCCCGCTTGTACGGCGACGGCTCGTCGCCCAGGAAGTACGGCTTGAACGGCACCATGCCGGCGTTGACGAACAGCAGCGTCGGATCGTTGTACAGCAGCGAGGCGCTGGGCACGACGGTGTGGTCGAACTTCGCGAAGAAGTCGAGGTAGCGGCTCCGGATCTCGGAGGTCTTCATGTGGTGTGGTCCTTAGCGGAGGTTCAGTCGTTGGTGGTGGTGGGGATGTTCAGCTCGCGGCGCAGCTCGGCCTCACGGTCGGCCATGGCGACGCGGAACGTCGCGACGAAGTCGCCGAAACCGGAGGCGGCCCGGTGGCCCTGCTGCTCGACCTGCTCCGCGATGCCGCGGGGCGTGATCCGGCGGTACAGCTCCCTGCCCTTGAACACCACGGCCACGGCGATCCCGGCGCCGATGAGGATCCAGAAGAGGCGGCGCATCACTTGCCCTTCTT
This sequence comes from Tessaracoccus palaemonis, assembly GCF_019316905.1. NCBI lineage: Bacteria > Bacillati > Actinomycetota > Actinomycetes > Propionibacteriales > Propionibacteriaceae > Tessaracoccus > Tessaracoccus palaemonis. The sequence goes on along the minus strand of NZ_CP079216.1, from coordinate 1,506,942 downwards.
GCCCTTGAACGCCTGGCGGACGCCGTAGGTGAAGGCCGCGGTCTTGACCAGCGGCCCGCCGAGGGTGGCGGCGAACAGCGTGGACAGCTGGGCCGCGTTCTCGGTGACGACGGTCGCGTGTCCGGAGACGCGGCTCGCGTCCTCGGTCACGACGCTCAACTTGGCGATCTCGTCGTTCGTGGCGACGACGGTGCCCTTGAGCTCCTGGAGGATCGGGACGCTGTTGTTGCCGACGTCGCGCACGGCCAGGCGCAGCTCGTCCAGCACGCGCCCGAGCTTCAGCAGCGGCACTGCGGCGAGCGCAACGAGCACGCAGGCGGCGATAGCCGCGATCAGTCCAGCGATTTCCCCTACGGTCATGGCGGCTACTGTAGCCGAACGGTCAGGGCCGCAGCAGGTGGCGTAGGGCCGCGACCCGCTCCGCGATCACGGCCTCCTGGCCGTTGTCCGTCGGCCGGTAGTACGACGCGTCCGCGAGGTCGTCCGGGAGATAGGTCTGCTCGACGACCCCGTGCGGGTAGTCGTGGGGGTATCTGTAACCCTGCCCGTGGCCGAGCGCCTTCGCCCCCGCGTAGTGCGCGTCGCGCAGGTGCGGCGGCACGAGCCCGCCCTTCCCCGCCCGCACGTCGGCGATAGCCTCGTCGAGGGCCAGGTACGCCGCGTTGGACTTCGGGGCGGTCGCGGCGGCCACGGTCGCGTGCGCGAGCGTGATGCGCGCCTCCGGCATGCCGAGCAGCTGCACCGCCTGGGCGGCGGCCACGCAGGTCTGCAGCACCCCGCTCGCCGCCATGCCGATGTCCTCGGAGGCCGAGATCATCAGGCGCCTGGCAATGAACCGCGGATCCTCGCCGGCCTCAAGCATCCGCGCCAGGTAGTGCAGGGCGGCGTCGACGTCTGAGCCGCGGATGGACTTGATGAAGGCGCTGATGATGTCGTAGTGCTGGTCGCCGTCGCGGTCGTAGCGGACCGCGGCCCGGTCGGCCGAGGACTCGACGGCGGCCTGGGAGATCTGCGTGGCGCCGAGCGCATCGGCCGCGGCGGCCGACTCCTCCAGATAGGTCAGCGCCCGGCGCGCGTCGCCGCCGGCCAGCCGGATGATCAGGGCGCGGGCCTCGTCGTCGAGCGTCAGGTGTTCCCCGTCGGCGGTGCGGACGCCCCGCTCGTCGGTCAGCGCGCGCTCCAGCAGGCCGCCGAGGTCGTCGTCGGTGAGCGGCTGCAGCCGCAGCAGGAGGGAACGCGACAGGAGAGGTGAGATGACCGAGAACGACGGGTTCTCCGTCGTCGCGGCGATGAGCGTGACGAGCCGGTTCTCGACGGCCGGCAGCAGCACGTCCTGCTGGGCCTTGGAGAAGCGGTGCACCTCGTCCACGAACAGGACCGTCGCCCTGCCCCTGGCCAGCTCGGCGCGGGCCATCTCGAGCTCCGCGCGCACCTCCTTCACCCCGGCGGTCACCGCGGAGAGCTCCACGAACCGGCGCTTCGTGGCGCGCGAGACCACCGAGGCGATCGTCGTCTTGCCCACCCCGGGCGGCCCCCAGAGGAACACCGACATCGGGGCGCCCTCGGCGAGCCTGCGGAGCGGCGATCCCGGAGCGAGCAGCTGACGCTGCCCCACGATCTCGTCGAGCGTGCGCGGCCTCAGCCGAACGGCGAGCGGGGCCTGAGGGTTGGTGGCGTCGCTCAGCGACCCGCCACGCTGCGGCGGCGTGGGGTCGGGGTTGCCGAAGAGGTCGGTGGACACTCCCCCACCCTATCCGTCCACGCCCCGTTCCTGGTTTCGTGAAAACGGAATGGCACTCGGTATGCTCGTCGTTTGTCTCCTTCCGCAACTGATCCCCTGAGGCTGCCCATGGAATCCGACCTCGGTAACCGCTTCTCGAAGCGGCGCCGCATCGCCCTGATCGTCACTCTCGGCCTCCTGACGGGGCTGGGCCCGTTCACGATCGATCTCTATCTCCCCGCCTTCCCGGTGATCAAGGAGCAGTGGGCGCTCAGCGACGCGCAGATCCAGGTGACCCTGTCGGCCACGACGATCGGGTTCGCGCTGGGCCAGCTGATCGTGGGGCCGCTCAGCGACCGTCTCGGCCGCAGGTGGCCGCTGGTCGTCTGCTCGGCCGTTCACGTCCTCGCCTCCGTCATGGTCGCGATCGCGCCGAGCGTCGGCTTCCTGACGGCTATGCGCGCGCTGCAGGGCATCGGCGCCGCGGGCGGAGCCGTCGTCGCGATGGCAATGGCCCGTGACCTGTTCAGCGGCCGTCCGCTGGTGGTCATGCTGTCGAGGCTGGCGCTGATCAACGGGCTTGCGCCGATCGTCGCCCCCATCGTCGGCTCCTGGATGGTCTCCTTCATGCCCTGGCAGGGCATCTTCTGGGCCCTGGCCTGCTACGGCTCTCTCGTGGTGCTGCTGATCTTCGTGGTGACCGTCGAGACGCGCCCGCCGTCCGAGCGCACCACCGGAGGCCTCGCGCCGCTGCTGGGGGGATTCGGCCGCGTGCTGGGCGACCGCATCTCGCTCGGCGCCATCACGGTGTCTGCGTTCGCCTTCGGTGGCCTGTTCAGCTACGTCTCGAGCTCGTCGGTCCTGCTGCAGGAGGTCTACGGGCTGAGCGCGCAGGGCTTCGGCGCAGTGTTCGCCATCTGCAGCTGCGGCGTGTTCATCGGCGTGCAGTCCGGGAGCCGTCTCGCCACCCGGTTCGGGCCTCAGTGGGTGCTTGCGGGATCGACCGTGCTGATGATGCTGGCCGGTGGCGCGGTCCTGCTGCTCAACGCGGCGCACGCCGGATGGCAGCCGCTGGTGCCCGCGCTGTTCGCGTTCACGCTCGCCTTCGGCAGCTCGGCGCCGTGCACGCAGCTCCTGACGCTGATGAACCACCGCGACCGTTCCGGCACCGCGGCGTCGCTGCAGGGCTCCACCACCATGCTGATGGGCTCGCTCGTCGGCCCGCTCATCGGGCTCGTGCCGATGACCAGCGCCGCCCCGATGGGCACCGCCATGCTCGCGTGCGCCGTCTGCGCGACGCTGGCGCTGTGGCTGGTGCTGCGCCCCTGGACCCTGCCGCGTGGCCTGATCTGAGTGCCCGCACAACGTGAGGACGCCGACGGCCAGTGGCCGTCGGCGTCCTTCCGTCTGTGGGCAGGTCAGGCCGAGGGTGCCTCCGCCTTCTTCTCCGCGTCGCCCTTCTTCTCGGGCTTCGCGTCCACGCCGGCCTCGCGGCGCTGCTTGACGGAGATCTCGGCCGGGGCCTCGGTCAGCGGGTCGAAGCCGCCGCCGCTCTTCGGGAACGCGATGACGTCACGGATCGTCTCGAAGCCGCCGAGCAGCATGACGAGACGGTCGAGGCCGAACGCGATGCCGCCGTGCGGCGGGGCGCCGAAGCTGAAGGCGTCCAGCAGGAAGCCGAACTTCTCCTGGGCCTCCTCGGCGCCGATCCCCATCACGTTGAACACCCGCTCCTGCACGTCGCGGCGGTGGATACGGATCGAGCCGCCGCCGACCTCGTTGCCGTTGCAGACGAAGTCGTAGCCGTAGCTGAGCGCCGAGCCGGGGTCGGTGTCGAACGTGTCGAGGGACTCGGGCTTGGGCGATGTGAACGCGTGGTGCACGGCGGTCCACTTGCCCTCGCCGACGGCGACGTCACCCGAGGCGACCGCGTCGGCCGTGGACTTGAACATCGGCGCGTCGACGATCCACAGGAAACTCCACGCGCTCTCGTCGATCAGGCCGGTGCGGCGGCCGATCTCCAGGCGGGCGGCGCCGAGCAGCTCCTGCGACGCCTCGCGGGAGCCGGCGGCGAAGAAGATCGCGTCGCCGGGGTTGGCGCCCATCGCCTCGGCGATGCCGTCGCGCTCGACCTCCGAGATGTTCTTGGCGACGGGGCCGCCGAGCGTGCCGTCCTCACCCACCGTGATGTAGGCGAGGCCCTTGGCGCCGCGCTGCTTGGCCCACTCCTGCCATGCGTCGAACTGACGGCGCGGCAGCGAGGCCCCGCCGGGCATGACGACGCCGCCGACGTAGGGGTTCTGGAACACGCGGAACGGGGTGTCGGAGAAGAAGTCGGTCAGCTCGCGGATTCTGAGGTCGAAGCGCAGGTCGGGCTTGTCGGAGCCGTAGTTGTCCATCGCGTCGTGCCACGTCATGCGGGGCAGCGGCGTGGGCATGTCGACGCCGATCAGCTTCCAGCAGGCGGCCATGACGGCCTCGCCCAGCGCGATCACGTCGTCCTGGTCGACGAAGCTCATCTCGATGTCGAGCTGGGTGAACTCCGGCTGGCGGTCGGCGCGGAAGTCCTCGTCGCGGTAGCAGCGGGCGATCTGGTAGTAGCGCTCCATGCCGGCGACCATCAGCAGCTGCTTGAAGAGCTGGGGGCTCTGGGGCAGCGCGTACCACTTGCCCGGGTGCAGGCGGGCCGGGACGATGAAGTCGCGGGCGCCCTCGGGCGTGGAGCGCGTCAGGGTCGGCGTCTCGATGTCGTAGAAGTTCCGCGCCGCGAGGACCTCGCGGATGGTGTGCGTGACGTCGGAGCGCAGCACCATGGCGTCGTGCTGGCGCTGGCGGCGCAGGTCGAGGTAGCGGTACTTGAGGCGCGCGTCCTCGCCGACGCCGGAGCGCTCGTCGATCTGGAACGGCAGCGGCGCGGCGGGGTTCAGGACCTCCAGCTCACGGATCGCGACCTCCACCTCGCCGGTGGGGATGTTCGGGTTCACGTTCTCGGGGGTGCGCGCGTCGACGACGCCGGTCACCTTGATGCAGAACTCGTTGCGCAGGTCGTGGATGCCCGCCGACTCGAGGTACTCGTCGCGCACGACGATCTGGGAGATGCCCGAGGCGTCGCGCAGGTCGATGAAGGCGACGCCGCCGTGGTCTCGACGCTTGGCCACCCATCCGGCGAGGACGACCTCCTTGCCAACGTCTGCGGCGCGGAGCGTTCCGGCTTCATGGGTGCGGATCACGGCATATTCCTTTCGTCGTCGGCTGCATAGACGGTGCAGCTCGCGACGGCCATGATATCGGCCAGCCCTACTCCTGCCGAATCCCGTGCAGGGCGTCGGCGGCGCGCTTCGCGGCGGCCACGAGCGGGGCGCCGAGGACCATGCCCAGCGTGCCGGCGATGGTCCCGCCGACGAGCGTCGCGAGGAGCACGGCGACGGGATGGATCCGCAGCGATGAGCCGAGGGCCCAGGAGCTGACGGCGCTCTGGATGGTGCCGTTGGATACGAGCAGCGACAGCGCCACGATCAGCGCCGCGGACGCCCCTCCGGTGCCAAAGGCGATCAGGATCGCGAAGGCGCCGGTGAGCCAGGCGCCGAGGAACGGGATGAAGGAGAGGAAGAAGTAGAGGATGAAGATCGGCACGGCCAGCGGGACCTTCAGCAGGAGCAGCGGGATCATGAAGATGGGGGCGGTGATGAGAGCCGTGAGCGCGATGCCCTTGAAGTAGCCGCGGATCGAGTTCTTCGCCGCCGACGTCACCGCGTCCACCGTGCGCGGTGCCATCCTGGTCACGCGGGCCAGCCACTGCGGGAAGGTGCGCGCGTCGCGCAGCACGAAGAAGAGGAAGAAGATCGCGAAGAACGTGCCGACGCCGAACGAGAGGAGGCCCGAGAAGGTGCTCGAAAGGGCACCGAGGATGCCCTGGCTGACCGCGGGCACGGAGTCCTGGACGGCCACCCTCGCACGCTCGAGCCACAAGGCGTCGACATCGAGACCCCTCGCCCAGGCCACGAGGGACTCCCAGCCGAGCATGAGCTGCGCCGAGATCTCGGGCAGCTGGCGGAGGAACCCCCACACGACGATCAGCAGCACGCCGGCCGCGACCGCGACAGCGACGAGCAGCGCAGCCACGGTGGCGAGCGTCGGCGCCAGGCCGCGCCGCTCGAGCCACTCGACGAGTGGCTCGAGGACGACGCCGAGGATCACCGCGATCACGAGCGGGACGACGATCCCCCTGATGGCGCCGATCGCGGAGGCGGCGACCACGACGAGCGCGATGATCCCGAGCAGCGACCAGCTGCTGCGGCCGAGTCGCCGCAGCCGCACCTCATCCACGGCGTATCAGCCCGCGATGATCCCCGGGCGCAGGTCCGCCTCGGGTGGGGTCCAGGCATCGGGCGAGGCCGCGGACTGCTCGCCGGAGCGGATGTCCTTGACCGAGTCGTCGTGGCCCGCGCCGAACCACACGAAGGGGATCCCGCGCCGCTCGGCGTAGCGGATCTGCTTGCCGAACTTGTCGGGCTTCGGCGCGACCTCGACCGGGATGCCCCGCGACCGCAGCTGTGCGGCGACGGCGATGGAGGCCTCGCGGGTCTCCTCGGCGTCGACGGCGACGAGGACCGCGGACGGCACCGAGCGGCTGGCCGTGAGCTGACCCTTTCCGATCAGCGGCGCGAGGATGCGGGTGATGCCGAACGAGTAGCCGACGCCGGGGAAGGTGGTCTTCCCGTCGGAGGCGAGCGAGTCGTAGCGCCCGCCCGAGGCGACGGACCCGAGCCTCTCGGATCCCTCGAGGAGGGTCTCGTAGACGGTACCGGTGTAGTAGTCGAGCCCGCGGGCGATCTTGAGGTCCACGACGACGCGGCCGGGCGCCGAGGCCCGGGCCACGCGGATGAGCGCGGCCAGCTCGGCGAGCCCCTCGTCCAGGAGGTCTCCCGTCACGCCCAGCGCGCGGACGGCGTCCACGAAGGACTCGTCGGTGGCGCTGATGCCTGCCAGCGCGACGCACGCCTCCGCCTGGGCGGCCGTCAGCCCGAGTTCACCGGTGAGCAGCTCCGTGACGGCGGCGGGCCCGATCTTGTCGTACTTGTCGACGCGCTGCAGCACCTGCGCGGGGTCCTCGATGCCGAGGCCGCGGTAGAAGCCCTCGGACAGCTTGCGGTTGTTGACGTGGATCGTCACGGGCGGAACGCCGAGCTCGCGGTGCAGCCGCTCGAACACGTCGATCGCCACGAGCGGGATCTCCACGTCATGGTGCGCGGCCAGCGCGCCCTGGCCGACGATGTCGATGTCGGCCTGCGTGAACTCGCGGTAGCGGCCCTCCTGCGGGCGCTCGCCGCGCCACACCTTCTGGACCTGGTAGCGGCGGAACGGGAACTGCAGGTGCCCGGAGTTCTCCAGCACGTAGCGGGCGAACGGCACGGTGAGGTCGAAGTGCAGCCCGAGCTCGTCGGCCTCGCCCTCCTGCGCGTGCAGGCGGCGGACGACGTAGATCTCCTTGTCGATCTCGCCCTTGCGGGCCAGCTGGTCCAGCGGCTCCACGGCGCGGGTCTCGATCGGCGCGAAGCCGTGCAGCTCGAAGGTGGACCGCACGATGTCGAGGACGCGGTTCTCGACGAATCGGCCGGCGGGCAGGAACTCGGGGAAGCCACTGAGCGGCTTAGGGCGTGCCAAGGCGGGACCTCACAGGTTCTCGGGCGGGTACATCGCGGCCATGCTACCGCCGCGTCAGGCGCCGCGAGGAACGCCCCGACGAACTCGGATTCCGGTCACGACGACGTAACAGTTGGCGCGCGCGGGTGAAACAGGGGTGGGCCAGGTGAGCACCGTGTCGGCGGATCGGGTTAGATTGGGGGCATGAGCGAACTGCAAGCGCCCTCCGACTTCGGCCGCGTCGATCCCGACGGAACGGTCTACGTCACCCAGGGTGGCATCGAAAGAAGTGTCGGGCAGATCCCCGACTCCACCCCCGAAGAGGCGATGGCGTTCTACGTCCGTCGCTTCGAGAACCTGGCCGCGGAGGTCAGCCTCCTCGAGTCGCGCGTCAACGCGCACGCCATGAGCCCCGAGGAGGCCAAGACCGCGATCGCGACGGCCCGCGCCTCCGTCGCCGAGGCCAACGCGGTCGGCGACCTCGACGCGCTGCTGCGCCGGCTCGACGCGATCGGCGAGCTGCTGCCCGCCCAGATCGAGGCCCGCAAGGCCGCCAAGGCCGAGCAGCACGCCGCCACGGCCGCCGCCAAGGAGGCCATGGTCACCGAGGCAGAGTCGCTCGCGGTAGGCAACGACTGGCGCGGCGGGGTCGACCGGTTCCGGGTCCTGCTGGAGGAGTGGAAGGCACTCCCCCGCATCGACCGCGCGACCGACAACGACCTGTGGCACCGGTTCTCCTCGGCACGCACGCAGTACACCCGCCGCCGCAAGGCCCACTTCGCCGAGCTGAACACCCGCCGCGACTCCGCGAAGGCCGTCAAGGAGGCCATCATCGCCGAGGCCGAGCCGCTCGCCGACTCGACCGACTGGGGCGCCACCTCCGGCGCGTTCCGCGACCTGATGGCCCGCTGGAAGGCGGCCGGCAGCGCCCGCCGCGCCGACGACGACGCCCTGTGGGCGAAGTTCCGCGCCATCCAGGACCGGTTCTTCGACGCCCGCACCGCCGCGCAGAGCGCGGTCGACGGTGAGCAGGGCGAGAATCTGGCCGCCAAGCAGGCGCTCGTCGAGCAGGTCACGAAGGATCTCGAGGGCGTCACCGACGTCGAGCAGGCCAAGAGCATCCACCGCGAGTTCCTCTCGAAGTTCTCCGAGATCGGCCACGTGCCGCGTCAGGCGATGCGCGACCTCGACAACAAGGTCCGCTCCCTCGGCTCGAAGATCGCCGACCTCGAGGCCGCCGAGTGGAAGCGCACGGATCCCGAGGCGCGTAAGCGCGCCGAGGACACTGTCGCGATGTTCAGCGCCCAGATCGAGAAGCTGAACAAAGACCTCGCCGACGCGGAGGCGAAGGGCGACGCCCGCAAGGCGCGCGACGCGGCAAAGTCCATCGAGACCTACACCTCCTGGCTCGACCAGGCCAAGGCGACCCTCGACGACTTCACCCGCTGACCCGATCCGACGCCGCGGGGCCGCCGACCTTCTCCGGTCGGCGGCCCCGCGGCGTTGTGGGTCGTGTGAGGATCAGCCGCTGACGCGGTACACGTCGTAGACGCCAGGGACGCGTCGGACCTGGTTCATCACGTGCTGCAGGTGGGTGGGGTCGGCCGACTCGAACGTGAACTTGCCGGTGAACTGACGCTGTCTGTTGGTGGCGATGTTCACGCTCAGGATGTCGACGTGCTGCTCCGAGAGGGCGGCCGAGACGTCCGAGAGCAGGCGGGCGCGGTCGATCCCCTCGATCTGCACCGTCACGAGGAACGTGCTGCCCTGCTCGATGCCGGACCACTCGACCTTGACTATGCGCTCGGGCTGCTTCATCAGCGCCGGCACGTTGGTGCAGTCGGCCCTGTGCACGCTGACGCCCTCGGTGCGCGTGACGAAGCCGACGATCTCGTCGCCAGGCAGCGGGTAGCAGCATTTGGCGAGCTTGACCTGCATGGAGTCGTCGCCGTCGACCAGGATGTGGGCGCCGTCGCGGAACGGACGCCGGCGTCGGGTGACGACCACGTCCTCCGTGACGGTGTCGGCGGTCTCCTCCTCCCCGCCGTGCAGCTGCACGAGCTTCTCGACCACCGACTGTGCGCCGACCTGGCCGTCCCCGATGGCGACGTAGAGGGAGGGCACGTCCTTGTGTCCGAGGTCGTTCGCCACCGCGGTCAGGTTCTCGAGCGTCAGCAGCCGCTGCATCGGCAGGCCCGTGCGGCGCAGGTCGCGCGCGAGCATCTCCTTGCCCTGCTCGATGGTCTCGTCGCGCCGCTCGCGCGAGAAGTGGGCCTTGATCTTCTGCCGTGCCCGGGAGCTGACGACGAAGCTCAGCCAGTCGCGGCTGGGCCCTGCTCCCTCCGCCTTCGAGGTGAGGATCTCGATCTTGTCGCCCTGCTGCAGCGGGGTGCTGAGCGCCACCAGCCTCCCGTTCACGCGCGCGCCGATGGTCCGATAGCCGATCTCGGTGTGCACGGCGAAGGCGAAGTCGACGGGTGTCGCGCCGACGGGCAGGGCCATCACCTCGCCCTTCGGCGTGAAGACGTAGATCTCGTCGGAGTTGATCTCGAACAGCACCGAGTCGAGGAACTCACCGGGGTCCTCGGTCTCCTTGCTCATCACCGACAGCTGGTGCATCGCCTTGAGGCCCGCCTCCTCCGGCGTGACGCCGTGGCGCAGATCCTCCTTGTACTTCCAGTGGGCCGCGACACCGTACTCGGCGCGGCGATGCATCTCGTACGTGCGGATCTGGAACTCGACCGGCTCGTTGTTCTGCCCGAGCACCGTGGTGTGCAGCGACTGGTACAGGTTGAACTTCGGGACCGCGATGTAGTCCTTGAACCGGCCGGGCACCGGCTTCCAGCCCGCGTGCACCACGCCGAGCACGGCGTAGCAGTCCTTCACGTCCGCCACGAGGACACGCAGACCGATGAGGTCGTAGATGTCGCGGAAGTCGCGGCCGCGCACCATCATCTTCTGGTAGATCGAGTAGTAGTGCTTCGGCCTGCCGTAGACGGTGGCCTGGATCTTCGATTCGGCGAGCATGGTCTGGAACTCGGCGATCAGCTCGCGGAGGTAGCGCTCCCTGCCGGGCGCCTGCTGCGCGACCATCTCGACGATCTCGGCATAGATCTTCGGCTCGATCGTGGCGAAGGAGAGGTCCTCGAGCTCCCACTTGATGGTGTTCATGCCCAGCCGGTGGGCAAGCGGCGCGAAGATGTTGAGGGTCTCGGTGGCGATGCGCACGCGCTTGTCCGGCCGCAGGTAGCCGATGGTGCGCATGTTGTGGAGGCGGTCGGCGAGCTTGATGACAAGCACGCGCACCTCCTCGCTGGTGGCCATGATCATCTTGCGGATGGTCTCGGCCTTCGCGGTCTCGCCGTAGGTGAGCTTGTCGAGCTTCGTGACGCCGTCGACCATCCGGGCTACCTCGTCGGAGAACTCGGCGCGCAGGTCCTCCAGCGTGTACTCGGTGTCCTCGACCGTGTCGTGCAGCAGCGCGGCCACGAGCACGGGCTCCGTCATGCCGAGCTCGGCCAGGATCGTGGCGACGGCGAGCGGATGCGTGATGTACGGGTCGCCCGACTTGCGGGTCTGGCCCTCGTGGTATCGCTCCGCGACCCGGTAGGCGCGCTCGAGGATGGCGAGGTCGGCCTTCGGGTGGTTCGACTTGACGATGCGGAAGAGGGGGTCGAGGACCGCCGACTTGGAGCGCACCGCTCCGAGCCGCGCGAGCCGGTGTCGCATCCGCAGGCGCGGCTGTTCGGGCCCGGTCACGAGCCGGGAAGCACCGGTGGGCGCCGCCTCTTCAGCCATGCGCCCACTCTAGTGTGTCCGGCAACCCCGCCTCCGGACCGCCCGCGGTCCCGATACTCAGTCCTCGTCCCTGCGCAACACGTCGCGGTTGCTCGGCGGCTGGGCGCGCCGCACCACGATCAGCTCGTCGCCCACCTCGATGCGGGTGGCCGTCTTGTCGTAGAAGCGGCGCAGCGTCCCGTTGCGGACCACGCCGATGACGCGCTCCCCCTGCACGGCCGATGGCGGCTGCCCTGCCTCGGAGGCCTCGGCGAGCCGCTGATGTACCTCGAGCCCCTCCCCGCCGGTCAGCATGTCCTGGATGATGGTGCCCATGTCCGGCCCGATCGCGGACAGGCCGAGCAGGCGGCCGACCGTCTCAGAACTGGTGACGACCGACGAGGCCCCGGACTGCTTGACCAGGGGAACATTGGCCTGCTCCCTGACGGCGACGATCACGCCGGCGGTCGGGTTCAGCTGCCGCACGGTCAGCGTCGCCAGCACCGCCGCGTCGTCGCGATCGAGGCAGATGATGACCTGGCGGGCCTTGCTGACCTCCGCCCGCCTCAGGAGCTCCCGGCGGGTGGCGTCGCCCTGGAAGGCGGCCAGCCCGTCGATGTTGGCCTCGTTGACCGCGACCGCGTCGGAGTCGATGACCACGATCCGCTCGGCCGTCTCCCCCTGTCGACGCAGCGTGTTGACGGCGCTGCGGCCCTTGGTGCCGTAGCCGATGACGACGACGTGATTGCGCATCTTCTTCCTCCAGATCGAGTCCCGGATGCTGCGGCTGCCCTGGTTCGCGAGCACCTCGATGGTGGTACCGACCAACACAACCAGGAAGGTGACCCGCAGCGGCGTGATGATCAGCGCGTTGAGCAACCGGGCGTGCGCGGTGATGGGTGTGATGTCGCCGTACCCGGTGGTGGTGACGGTGACGGTCGCGTAGTACAGCGCGTCGATCAGCGAGACGCCGTCGGCGGCCGTGTTGTCGATGTAGGACCCGCGGTCGAGCCACACCATCGCCGTGATGGTGAACAGCAGGAGGAGGGCGAAGAAACCTCGCCGTGCAAGTTCCTTGAACGGCGAGGTCTCGATCCTCGGCATGGAGACCAGGGACATGAGTTCGCCCCTGGAGCGCAGCTTTGCCATGGGCTCAGACTGTCACCAGAGCGGAGTAATTGTCGATGCCGAGCTCCGCCAGCCTGTCGCGACCGCTCAGGAAGCTCAGCTCCATCACGACGCTCACCTGGGCGACCTCCGCGCCGAGCTCCCGCACCAGCGCTGCGGTGGCTCCGATGGTGCCGCCGGTGGCGAGCACGTCATCGACCACCATCACGCGGGCGCCGGGGCGCACCGCGTCGCGGTGGATGCTGAGCGTGTTCTCGCCGTACTCCAGCTCGTAGCTGGCGCTGACCGTGTCGCCCGGCAGCTTGCCGGGCTTGCGGACGGGCACGAACCCGGCACCGAGCGCCAGCGCGACGGGGGCGGCGAAGATGAACCCGCGCGCCTCCATCCCCACGACTGTGTCGATGGGGCGCGGCGCGCTCGTCACCAGCTCCGTGATCGCGGCCTGGAATCCGATCGGGTTGCTCAACAGCGGCGTGATGTCCTTGAACATGACCCCGGGGCTCGGGAAGTCAGGCACGTCACGGATCAGAGACGCGACCCTCTCCACGCGGGACTCGCGTGTCGACATCACTTCTTCCGCCCCTTCCGCTCGGCCCGGCTGCCGGAGGTTCGACGCTGCTGCCGGTGTGAGGTCTCGACCGGCGCGGGGCCTCCTGCGGTCGCCAGGGCAAGGGCCTCGGCCTCGCGCTGGGCCGCCTTGCGCTCCGCCCGCTCCGCACGGCGCTGGATCTGCTCGCGGTGCTTGACCATGCCGGGCTCCCGCTCCCGCAGCCACGCGAGCAGCGGGGCGGCGATGAACAGCGAGGAGTAGGCGCCGGCGATCATGCCGACCAGCAGGGCGAGGCCGAGGTCGGCAAGCTGAGCCGACTGGAGCCAGGTGCCGGCGACGAAGAGCGCGACGACGGGGATGATGCCGATGACGGTCGTGTTGATCGAGCGGACGATGACCTGGTTGACCGCCAGGTTCGCCTGCTCCGAGTAGGTGTGGTTGGACTCCTCGAGCCCGTGCACGTTCTCACGGATCTTGTCGAACACCACGACGGTGTCGTAGAGCGAATAGCCGAGGATCGTGAGCACGCCGATCACGGTCGACGGAGTGACGGTGAATCCCACCGCCGCGTAGACGCCGACCGTGACGATCAGGTCGTGGGCCACGGCCACGATCGCCGCGATCGACATCTTCCAGTCCCGGAAGTACACGGCGATCAGGAGCATCACCAGCACGGTGAACACCAGCAGCGCGATCACGCCCTGCCGGGAGATCTCCTTGCCCCAGGACGCGCCGATGGCGTTGTAGGCCACCTCGGAGCTGTCCACGCCTGCGATCTGGGCGATCTCGGCGCGGGTCGTCTGCAGCTCCTCGGTGTCGAGCGTGCGGGTCTGGATGCGGATGGCCGTCTCGCCGAGCGAGAAGACCTGAGGTTCCAGGTCAGAGACCGTGAGGTCGGCCACCTGTGCCCGGACGGTGTCCACCGTGCCCGCCTCGATCTTCATCGGGGCCTGGAAATCCGTACCGCCGGTGAACTCGATACCCAGCGTCAGTCCTCGCACCAGCAGCAGCAGGATGCTCGCCACCACCAGCACGCCGGAGACGATGAACCACTGCCTACGGTGCTTGATGAAGTCGTAGCTGAGCTGGCCGGTGTAGAGCCGGTGGGCGATGCTCATCTTGGGGGTCGACATCACGCCTCCTGAGTCGTCTGGGACGCGGTGACGTCGTGAGTGACCGGGGTACGGCGACGCAGCCGCCGACCGAGCAGCGAGTCGCGGCTGACGCCCATGTGCTCAGCATCCAGGCCGGACCACTTGTGGCCCTCGCCGAAGAACTTCGTCCGACCTAGCAGCTGCACGAGCGGCTTGGTGAAGAAGAACACGACGGCCAGGTCGATCATCGTGGTCAGGCCGAGCGTGAAGGCGAATCCCTTCACCGACCCGATGGCGACGATGAACAGGATCACGGCCGACAGCAGCGACACGGCATCGGAGATGATGATCGTGCCGCGGGCCTTCTCCCAGCCGGAGACCAGCGACGAGCGCAGACTGCGCCCGTCGCGGATCTCGTCGCGTATCCGTTCGAAGTAGATGACGAAGGAGTCCGCCGTCACGGCGATACCGACGATGGCGCCCGCGATGCCAGCGAGGCTCAACGAGAACCCGACCGCGCTGCCGAGCAGCACCATCATCGCGTAGGTCGCGGAGGCGGCCACCACGAGGGAGGCGACGACCACGATGCCCATGCCGCGGTAGTAGATGAAGGAGTAGAGCGCGACGGCGGCCATGCCGATGATGCCGGCGATGATGCCGACGCGCAGCTGCTCCCCTCCGAGAGTCGCGGAGACGGTCTCGACCTGGCTGGGCTCGAAGCTGACAGGCAGCGAGCCGTACTTCAACACGTTGGCGAGCGAGGCTGCGGAGTCGGCGGTGAACGAGCCGCTGATCTGCGCCTCGCCGTTGGTGATCTGCACCTGCGGCTCGACCGCGGACTCGACGATGCCGTCGAGCACGATCGCGAACAGGTTCTCGGGGCTCGTCTTGTCCAGGAGCGCGCCGGTCAGCTGCTTGAACTGCTCGGCCCCCGTCGACTTGAGCGACAGGGTCACCACGTAGGAGAGGTCGCCGGTCGGGATGCCGTACGCGGCGGTATCCAGCTCGGTGCCGAGGACGGCCGTGGGGCCGAGGAGGTACTTGTAGGTGCCCTCGTCGTCGCACGCCACGATGGCCCTGGAGGGATCGTCCACGACGGTGTCGCCACAGACGAAGTTCGCGAAGTTCTCGAGGTCCTCCTCGGTCGCGGTGTAAGCGAGCACCTCGTCGATGGAGAGCTGCTCGTTGTCGACCGAAGGCTCGTCCGCGGAGGCGGAGGCCTCCGGGCTCGGCGCGGGCGTGGGCAGCCCCGGGACGGCGTCCGCGTCGTCCGACGGGCCGGTGCCGGCCCCGGACTGGAGAACCGGGCGGAAGCTCAGCTGCGCCGTGGCGCCCACCAGCTCCACCAGGTCGTCGCTCGTCACGTTCGGTGCGGAGACCACGATGTGCCGGTCGCCCTGCACCGCCACCGTCGCCTCGCCGACGCCGAGGCCGTCGACGCGTTGCTGGATGATGTTGCGCGCCAGCTCGAGCGACTCGGGGGTCACGTTCTCGCTGGTGGCGGTCAGCGTGATGGTCTGACCGCCCTGCAGGTCGAGGCCCAGCTTCGGGGCCCAGGTTTTCGTCAGGCCCATGATGAGGTACAGGCCGACGATGATCAGGAGGAAGACTGTGAGGACGACTCCTGGGCGTCCTCGCTTCGCGGAGGTGGCCACTGCTACTTGTTGTCCTCGGTACGCGGCTGCTCGTCGGCGAGGCCCTCACCCGGCGCCGGCGTGGGATCGAAGGTCTCGGGCTCGTCGGTCGTCTCGGGAGCCTCGGTCGACTGGGGGGCGGTCAGCCAGGAGGCGTCGTCGGGGACGATGACATCCTCGGCGTCCTGCTCGTCGGTCGGCTCGGTCGCGGCGATCTCGTCGGTGAACTCGAACTCCTCGTCGGCGGCCTCGACCTTGCGTGCGACGTTGCCCTTGAGGATCGTCACCTCAATGTCGGGGGCCAGCTCGACGATGAACTGACGCTCACCGAGGTGCGAGATGGTCGCGAAGATGCCGGAGGTCAGGAGAACGCGGTCGCCGACGGCAAGCGACGAACGCATCTCCTGGTCGGCCTTCATGCGCTTCTGCTGCGGGCGAATCATGAGGAAATACATGATCGCGAACAGCGCGATCATCATGAGGATCAGTTCCATGGGGTCACTTCCGATGTTGGTCAGGGCCAGCGCTCAGGATAGCCGAGCGCTCTGTGTTCCGCTCAAGGGCGGTTCACGGGGTGCCGGGGTCGTCGTCGAACAGCGCAGGCATCGTCGACGGGGGCCTCACTCCGAGGTGCCGGTAGCCGGCCCTGGTCGCGATCCGGCCGCGGGGCGTGCGCACGAGCATCCCCTCCCGGATCAGGAAAGGCTCTGCGACCTCTGACACCGTCTCGATCTCCTCCCCGACGCTCAGCGCGAGCGTCGACAGCCCGACGGGGCCGCCGTCGAAGAGTCTGATCAGGGCATCAAGGACGCCGCGATCAAGCCTGTCGAGCCCCCTCTCGTCGACCTCGTAAAGCTCCAGCGCGGCGCGGGCGACGTCGCGTGTCGCGACCTCGTGTCCCTTCACCTGGGCGAAGTCACGCACGCGGCGCAGCAGCCGGTTGGCGATCCGGGGGGTGCCCCGCGAGCGGCGGGCGATCTCGACGCGCGCGGCGTCGTCGATGCGGATGCCCAGCTTCGACGAGGAGGCACCGACGATGAAGGCAAGGTCGGCCGGGTCGTAGAAGTCGAGCTGCGCCGTGAAACCGAAGCGGTCGCGCAGCGGGCCGGGCAGCATGCCGGCGCGCGTCGTGGCACCGACCAGCGTGAACGGGGGAAGCTCGATGGGGATCGCGGTCGCGCCGGGTCCCTTGCCGACGATGACGTCGACCCGGTAGTCCTCCATCGCCAGGTAGAGCATCTCCTCGGCGGGCCTGGAAAGGCGGTGGATCTCGTCGAGGAAGAGCACGTCACCCTCGGCCAGGCCGGACAGGATGGCCGCGAGGTCGCCGGCGTGCTGGATGGCCGGCCCCGACGAGATCCTGAGCCCGACACCCAGTTCGGCGGCGATGATCATCGCCAGGGTGGTCTTGCCCAGCCCGGGGGGCCCGGACAGCAGCACATGGTCCGGCGCGGTGCCGCGGTGGAGGGCGGCATCCAGCACGAGACCGAGCTGTTCGCGGACACGGGGCTGGCCCTCGAACTCGGCAAGCGAGCGGGGCCTCAGCGCTGCCTCGTAGTCGCGCTCCTCGACGGTGGCGTGCGGGTCGACGGCGGAGTCGTCCATCAGCGCCTGGCCAGCGAGTTCAGGGCGGCGCGCAGCAGCTGCGCCACGCCGATGTCGGGCGTCTCGTCGACCAGGTGGGCCACGTTGTCGCAGGCTGCCTCCGCATCGCGGGCGGACCAGCCGAGCCCCTGCAGGCCGTCGCTGACCTGCGCACGCCACAGTTCCTGGGCCTGCTGCGCGGGAGACTCCTGAGGCTCGGGCGAGTCCGGGTCGACGAGGGTGACGACCTTGTCCCGCAGCTCGATCACGATCTTCTCCGCACCCTTGCGCCCGATGCCGGGCACGGCCGTCAGCCGTGCGAGGTCCTCGCTCTGCACGGCGCGGCGCAGCTCGGAGGGGCTGAGCACCGACACGATCGCCAGCGCGAGCTTCGGGCCGACGCCCGAGGCCGACTGCGCGAGTTCGAATGCGTCCCGCTCGTGCTCGTCGGCGAACCCGAAGAGTGTCACGGCATTCTCCCGCAGCATGAGGGACGTGGCGAGCGTCACCTGCTCCCCCGGCCTGAGAGACGCCGCGGTAGCGGGCGTCACGTGCAGGAGGTAGCCCACGCCGCCCACATCCAGCACGCAGGTGGTGGCACCTGCGCGGACACAGGTACCGGTCAGCTGGGCGATCATCGCTTCCCCTTCGCTGCCGCGACAGCCGCGGCGTAGCGGTTGGTGGCGCCGCCGCGCCAGATCTGGGTGACGGCCACCGCGAGCGCGTCGGCGGCGTCCGCGGGCCTGGGGGCCTCGGCCAGCTTGAGGATCCGGGTGATCATCTGCGTCACCTGGGCCTTGTCGGCCGTGCCGGAGCCCGTCACGGCCGCCTTGACCTCGCTCGGGGTGTGGAAGGTGACGGGCAGGCCGCGGCGTGCCGCGGAGACCGCCGCGACCCCCGAGGCCTGCGCGGTGTCCATCACGGAGTTCAGGTTGTGCTGGGCGAAGACCCGCTCGATGCCGGCAGCCTCCGGGCGGTACTCGTCGAACCAGGCGGCCAGCCCCTCCTCGAGGGCCAGCAGCCGGCGGGCGAGGTCCAACCCCGTCGAGGTGCGCACCACGCCGACGGCCACCAGCCTGGGCGGCCTGCCGAGGGTCCCCTCGACAACACCGACCCCGCAGCGGGTCAGCCCGGGGTCGATGCCGATCACGCGCATGGCAGGGTGCTCAGTCCTCGTCCTCGAGCGCCGCAGCGACCTCGGGGGTCAGGTCGACGTTCGTGTAGACGTTCTGGACATCGTCGGAGTCCTCGAGCGCGTCGATGATGCGGAAGATCTTCGACGCCACGTCCACGGAGTCGACACTCTGGTCGAAGGACGCGACGAACTGCACCTCCGAGGCGTCGTAGTCCAGACCCGCGGCCTCGATGGCCTTGCGCACCTCCACGACGTCGTTGGGGTCGCTGAGCGCCTCCCATTCGTCGCCCGAGTCGCTGACCTCCTCGAGGCCGACCTCCAGCGCCGCCTCGAGGACCTCGTCCTCGGAGATCTCCTTGCCGCCCGAGACCTTCGGCACGGTGACGACGCCCTTCCTCGAGAAGAGCCGCTGGACGGAGCCCACGTCGGCCATGGTGCCACCGTTGCGGGTGACGGCCACGCGGACGTCGGATGCCGAGCGGTTGCGGTTGTCGGTGAGGCACTCGATCAGGATCGCGACACCGGCCGGGCCGTATGCCTCGTACATGATCGTCTCGTAGTCGGCGCCTCCGGACTCCGCACCGGAGCCGCGCTTGACCGCGCGGTCGATGTTGTCGTTCGGGACCGAGGACTTCTTGGCCTTCTGAATCGCGTCGTACAGGGTGGGATTGCCGGAGATGTCACCGCCGCCGAGCCGCGCGGCGACCTCGACGTTCTTGATCAGCTTGGCGAAGAGCTTGCCGCGCTTCGCGTCGATCACGGCCTTCTTGTGCTTGGTCGTGGCCCACTTGGAATGCCCGCTCATACGGACCCCACCTTCTCGTCTTATGGGAACTTGGCTAACTGCTACCGGTCGATCCTACCGAAGCGTCAGGGAAGTGACCTGCTCAGGAGCTGCACGGCGTCGCGCGTCGTGTAGCCCAGGTCGGCAACGAGGCGGGACAGGGCCAGCCCGTCGGGCGTGTCGATGCCGATGCCCGCCTCACGGCAGCCGTCTGCGCGCATCGCACGCAGCGCTTCGCTGAGCAGCTTCAGCGCGACGCCACGTCCCCGGTCCCGGGGCCGCACTCCGAATCTCTCGGTCCAGCCGGCCGGGGCGCCGGTCTCCTCGTTGACGTCTGCAGAGCTCATCTCGTAGCCGATGAGTGCGTCGTGCTCGTCGAAGGCGAGAAAGCTCCACTCGGCACGAAAGTCGTCGTCGGCGATGCGCGCGGCCCAGTCGGCGGCGGCGACCTCCCCGCCACCGATGGAGGAGAAGGCCTCGTTGTGCAGCACGCGGACCTCCTCGCTGTGCTGGGGGGAGAACGGTTCGATACGCACCCCGGCCGGCGTCACGCGCTCCCGGGGCAGCGTGTCGAGGTCGCGCACGAGGTCGTAGTAGTAGCGCTCCGGGGCGAAGCCGAGTCGACCGGCGATCCTGTCCAGCCCGGGTCGGCCCAGCTCGAAGTAGCAGCCCAGCCACAGAGGCTCCCCCGGGTGGTTGGCGTCGCGCCACGTGGCCGCCTGGCTGACCTGCCACTGCAGGATCTTCCCGCCGATGCCGAGATGCCGGTACACCGGGTGCACCCCGCCGAGCAGGAACAGTCGCAGCCCCCGCCCTCCGGAGGGGTCGCGGTAGGCGGCGCCGTAGGCCGACAGGGAGCGGTACGCGTCCCACCCGCCGATGGTCAGCTCGGGGACCATCGTGTCCGTGGAGGTCGGGATCTCCTTGCCCATGGCCGAGAGCACCGAGTTGTCCAGAGCGTCGAGCTGGCCACCGAAGGCCTCCAACTCGCCGAGGTCGGAGGGTTCGAGGAGTCGCCACGTGAGATGCGGCTCGACATAGGGCTCCATGGCCACCACACTACCGGCCCCGGCCGAGGCTCGCCCCGGAGCGGTCACGACCAGATCCGCCGGGCGTCCTGCTCGGCGGGGGCCGCCTGATCCCAGAGCCTGCGCCAGCGCGGAATCGGCTCGGGCGTCGGGGCTCCGCTGGAGCCGACGCGCCGCTTCTCCACGTCCCACCAGCTGAGGTCACCCTCGTGCACGAGCTGCTCGACGGTGCCCTGAAGTTCCGCGGTCGCCTGCGAGATGCGCCGCCCCCGCACATAGATGGGAGCACCGATGCGGATGGAGACCTTCGGCCTCGTGGACACCGGCAGCTTGATCAGATCGTTGAGTTTGAACGTGCCGACCAGGCCGATCGGCACGATCGCGACGTTGTGCTGGTTCGCGAGTCCGGCCGCCACCGGCGAGAACTCCCCCACCAGGCGGCCCGCCTGCGGGTCGTCGGTGAAAACCACGACGTTGCGCCCCCGGGCGAGGGCCCGCGAGGGGGCGATCATCGTGGGGCGGAGACGCTTGGGCAGCGAGAGCCTGAACAGGTGGTAGTCCATCGCCCCCTGCTCGTTGGCGCCGAACACGAAGGGCTGACGCAGCCCGTCCAGGTTCCCCGACCCGACGAACTCGATGTCGAAACGCAGGCTCAGGACCCGCAGCAGGAGATGCCGCCCGATCAACTCGGCGCGCGGCGACATCTCCCGCGAGAGGCGGGTCCGCGCGGGAGCGCCCGCGGGCCGCTGCCGGAGGATCAACTGGCGGGCCGCGGCCAGCAGGTCGGCCGGGAGGGTGAGCCGGGGGCGCGGCCGGGTACTGCGCCGCTGGGCCCAGCTGGGCAGATCCCTGCTCACTTCACGTCCCCGACGACCAGCCCGACGCCGCGGAGCATGGCGATGGACGGGCTGAATCCCACGGACCCGGACGCGATCTCCAGCGCGTCGGCCGCGGTGCTCGCGGCCCGGTGCCCGAGCACGGCGGCGCTGCGCCGGTCGGCCCCGACCCAGATCACGTCGGCAAGAGGGGCGGTGGCGCGCGCGATGGCGTACCAGTCCTGGAACACCCGCAGCGGGTGCGGAGCGAAGCGCTTGCGGTACAGATCGAGATACCACTCGTCGTCGATGGCGGCGGGCTCGAAGCGCGCGGCGATCTCGTCCGGGTCGGTCGTCTGGGGCAGCACGGTCGCAAAGAAGTCGGCCGCGGCGCTGTGCCGCCGGTTCGAGAACCGGTGCCGCAGCGGATGCTGGGCGATGAGCACGCCGCCCTCGCGCACGAACGGGGTGCCGAGGTTCGATCCGGCCTGGGTGACAAGCGCATGTCGGGCGGCGGCCAGCGGGTTGCCGATGGGATCGGACTCGTCGATCGCGGCGCCCCACACGGGGGTGACCAGCACGTCGGCAGGGCCGGGGACCTCCACGCCGTTGGCGGCCCGCCACACCTGGCGGGCGTTCTCCATCACCGCGGTGTGCGCGCCGCCGATGACGTCGATGACGGCGTAGTCCGCGCGCGGGGTGCCGTGCAGGAGCTGGGCCCCCTGGCGGGGCAGCGCCGCGACCGTCTGGCGGGCGCCGGCGAAGGCGAGCCGGTCGGCGAGCCCCCACTCCCACTCGCGCCGCGACGCGAACCGCAGCGAGTGGCTGAGCAGCGGCTGGCCGAGGACGGCGACCAGGGAGAAGACCGGGATCTGGCCGGCGATGAGCTCGCAGACCTGGCGGCCGAACTCGGGCTCCCCCTCGGCGGAGCCGAGCCGCTTGACGGTCGCGAGATCCGTGATGCCCTCGGCGAGCGGGCAGCTGTGTGTGTGGTCGGCGCGCAGGCCGATGACGACCAGCAGGTCGGAGTCCGCGACGCGCGCGTTGACGCTGACCGGGTGCCCGTCGATGTCGCCGATGGTGACAAGCGTCTCCGCCGTCACGTCGTGGCTGCTGATCAGGTCGTCGGGGAGGAAGGAGGTGGCGACGCGGTCGCCGAGCACCCGGGTGACCTGGGCGCCGGACCAGCGCTGCCTCAGCCCGCTGGCGACCACGATCTCGACGTCATCAACCCCGGCGCGCGCGGCCTGTTCCAGCACCCGCTCGGCGAGGGTCCGCCTCGGGTCGAAGTACGGCCGCGGCAGCGGGGCGTCCGAGTCGAGCAGCACGAGTGTGAGCCTGGTCGCGGGACTCAGTTGCGCGGCCAGCGGATCGGCCCCCAGCGGGGCCTGGAGCGCGGCGTCGATCAGGCCGACCGGGTCGGTTGAGCGGTCGGCGTCGGGCCCGTAGACCACCCGCGTCCCGACGCCGAGCCGTTCGAGGCGCAGCTGCGCCCCCGACATCGTCATGAGCGGCGGGGTCTTGGCGTCGACCTCCAGCACGAATCCTGGGCGTGACATCAGTCGTCCTTTCCGTTCACGACATCTTCAGCCGCGGCAGCGGCGACATCTCTGGCCATTCGACGATCGACCAGCCCTTGCGTTTGGCCTCCCGCATGAGCGGGATGTCGGGACTGACCGCGACCGGGTTGCCCACCGCATGGAGCATCGGGTAGTCCACGTGGCTGTCGGCGTAGGCGTAGCTCTTCGCCAGGTCGATGCCGTGCAGCTGCGCGTAATGGGCCAGCCACGCCGAACGCGACTCCCCGACCATCGGGGGGCCGCTGAGGAACCCGGTGCACTTCCCGTCGGCGTCCGTCGCGAGTTCCGCGGCGACGATCGTGTCGAAGAGCCCCTCGAAGGGCCGCGTCAGGGGGCGGATCACGCCGGTGAGCAGGATGGTGGTGTGACCGGCGTCGCGGTGCTCGCGGATCCGTCGGATGGCCTCGGGCGACATCCGGTCGAGGATCAGCGGCGACAGCCTGTCGTCGACGAAGCCCTCCAACCGGGCCAGGTCGGCGCCCGCGTAGCGGCGGTACATGGAGCGGAGGAACACGCCGCGGTCGCGCCGCTCGGCGCCCAGGTAGAGCGGCAGCTGCGCCGCGACCCGGGCGAGCTCCGCGGCCCGGCGGAGCGGGGAGAGTTCGGGCAGCCGAGCCCACAGGTACGTCTCGACGACGTTGGTGGCCATCACGGTGCCGTCGAGGTCGAAGGCCGCGAGCACCGTGCCGGGCTCGGTGGGCTTCAGGTCCCGGTACGTCGTGGACCTGGCGTTGCGCCGCTTACGGGCCGCCTCGAGCCGCTTGACGGGGTCGGTGATCGCCGGGATGTGCACGTCCTGCAGGTAGTGGTCCCAGCTGAAGTCCGCGGAGTCGAAACCGAAGCGGTCGGCGTCGTCGGCGTGCAGCGAGCGGTGCAGGGCCAGCGTGCAGTCGTCGACGAAGTGCAGCTCGGACTGGAGGTACTCGCCGTAGAGGCTGAGGTACTTGCCGAGGAAGTCGAGCTGCTTGCGCGAGGAGTCCAGGGCGGTCGCCCACGTGCGGGTCCGCCGGCCGCGCGGGGCGAAGCTCAGCAGCCTGTTCCCGACCTTCACGCCCTTGTCGGCGACCCACATCAGCTTCTCGACGGGCTCGGCCCCCGGGAACGTCCAGGTCGCCAGCGGGGTCGACCCCTGGCCGCTGGTGTAGGGGTGCTCCGAGAAGTAGCGCCGCACCTGCTCGTAGACGCCGCGGAACGTGAGCGGGTTCCTGGCTCCGGAGGACAGGTGGTAGTACTCGGGCTCGCCGACCGCGGGCTGCGTGGCGCAGACTGCGACGATCGCGTTGACGACGTAGTCGCAGGGGATGATGTCGATGACGGCGTCGGGCGAGGCGGGGAACTCGGGCAGCTGGCCGCGGCCGTAGGCGAGGATGATCGGGTCGGCCATCTTGAAGCCCTCGATCCACCCGGCGTAGGGGAACCGCAGGGAGGACTCGACGATCGCGGGGCGCACCACGGAGACGCGGAACTCGGATCCGAGGTCGGCGACGACGCGCTCCCCCAGCGCCTTGGCGAACGTGTAGACGTCCGTCCAGCCCAGCGAGCGGGCGCGCTCGGTGCCGGCCTTGACCAGCTCGGCCTTGACCCACTCCTTGCGGCGGCGCTCGGTGTCCTCGCTGGTGGTGAGGTAGCCGGCCTGGCGGTGTTCGGCCTCGGCCTCCTTGCGCAGCACGGCGAGCTGTTCGGCGGAGCGCGACCTGGCCTCGACGTGCTCGGCCATCGCGAGCGCGGCCCGCGTCTCGGCCTCGTAGTCGATCGTGTGGATGTGCGCGGCCTCCGGGATGGCGCCGCGGCGCCGGCCGGCCGTGTAGGCGGTGGAGATGTGCACGTAGTGCGGGATGCGCGTGAGGTCGCCGTTCTCGTCGGAGCACGCCTCCCTCAGGCGCGTCAGCAGCGAGCGCGCCCCCAGGACGTTGGTCCGGAAAGCCTGGTCGATGGGCGGGTCGAAGGACACGTCGCCCGCGCAGTGGACGAGCACGTCGGTGTCTCGCGGCAGCTCCGGCACGTCGGGCAGGTCACCCGGGATGACCTGGACACGGTCGGCCATCAGCTGCTCGACCGAGCCTGCCTCGGCCACGAGGTCGGCGAAGATCTTCTTCTTCAGCAGCGAGGCGACGCGCTGCTGGGCCGTCACGGAACCCTTGGGCCGCACGATGACGCCGGTGGTCGTGTCGGGACATTCGCTCAGCACGGTCCAGAGCATCTGCTCGCCGATGAAACCGGTGACGCCGGTCATGACGATCTTGCTTCCGGCCAGCAGGTCGCGGATGCGGCCCTCGAGCAGCGGCGGCGTGTGGAGCGCTACGCCGTCGACGGTCCCGAAGGTGCTCGCCGGAGGGGTCGACATCACGCGTCGCCCTCCGCGACGGCCAGCGCGTCGGCGAGGGTGAACCGCCCGACGTAGAGCGCGGTCCCGATGATCGCCCCTTCGATGCCGTCGTCGACCAGCGCGCGCAGGTCGCGGAGGTTGTCGAGGGTGGCGATGCCGCCGGACGCGATGACCTTGCGGCCGCTGCGCCGCGCGACTGCGGTGAGCAGCTCGGTGTTGGGGCCGGTCAGCATGCCATCGGAGTTGACATCGGTCACGACGAAGCGCTCACAGCCGGCCGCAACCAGGCGGTCGAGGGTCTCCATCCAGGGGCCGCCCTCGGTGGTCCAGCCGCGCGCCGCGAGATTCTCGCCGCGCACGTCGAGGCCGATGGCGACGCGGTCGCCGTAGGTGCCGACCACCCGGTCGCACCACTGCGGGTTCTCCAGCGCGGCGGTGCCGATGTTGACGCGACGGGCGCCGGTCGACAGCGCCCGCTCGAGGGTCTCGTCGTCGCGGATGCCTCCGCTCAGTTCGACGTTGAGGTCGAGGTGGCCGACGATGTCGCGGAGCAGGTCGGCGTTGGAGCCGCGACCGAAGGCGGCGTCGAGGTCGACCAGGTGGAGCCAGGATGCGCCGCCCTCCTGCCAGCGAAGCGCCGCGGCCAGCGGGTCACCGAACTCCTTCTGCGTGCCTGCGACTCCCTGGACCAGCTGGACGGCCTGGCCGCCCTGCACGTCGACGGCGGGCAACAACTGCAACTTCTCCACGACACGTCACCCTAGCGGACGCCGCCCCTGATTCCGCCCGCTCGCGGGCGGGGCGGGATGCCTCAGAGCTGGCCGAGCCAGTTGGAGATCAGCCTCGCCCCGGCGGCCCCGGACTTCTCCGGGTGGAACTGCGTCGACGACACGGGTCCGCTCTCCAGAGCGGCCACGAAGACGGCGTCCTCGTGCCTGGCGGTCGTCACGAGCCCAGCGCCTGCGACGGGAGCTGCCGCATAGCTGTGCACGAAGTAGAAACGGCTGCGTTCGACGCCGGCGAACAGGCGCGAGCCGTCGGGGACCTCCACGGTGTTCCAGCCCATGTGCGGAAGCCGCCTGGCCGCCAGATGCGACACGGTGCCCGGGTGTATCCCGAGGCCGGCGACGCTCGTGCCGTGCTCGGTTCCCTGTTCGAACAACACCTGGTGTCCGACGCAGATGCCGAGCAGCGGCCGCCCGGACGCGACCCAGTCGCGGATCAGCTCGACTCCGGCTGCCTGGCTGAGCCCCGTCATGCAGGTCGCGAAGGCCCCGACGCCCGGTACGACGAGTCCGTCGCAGCCGGCCAGCTCGTCGAGGTCGCCGGTGAGGACGACGTCGGCCCCGGCGTTGGCGAACGCCCGACGGGCCGAGTGGAGGTTGCCGGAGCCGTAGTCGAAGAGCCCGACTCGGGGACTCACAGCGCTCCCTTGGTGCTGGGCACCCCGGACTGGCGGGGGTCGGGTTCGACGGCCTCGCGCAGCGCCCTGGCGAGGGCCTTGAACTCGGCCTCGACGATGTGGTGCGGGTCGCGGCCGGCGAGCAGCCGCAGGTGCAGGCAGAGGCCGGCGTTCAGGGCCAGCGCCTCGAACACGTGGTAGGTCATCGAGCCGGCGTAGGGCACGCCGCTGCCGCCGATGCGGGCGTAGACCTGGCCGTCGGGCTCCCCTGCGCAGGTCACGTAGGGGCGGCCGGCGACGTCGACCACGACGTCGGCGATGGCCTCGTCCAGCGGGATCACGGCGTGCCCGTAGCGACGGATGCCGGACTTGTCGCCGAGCGCCTCCTTCAGGGCCCGTCCGAGGCAGATGGCGACGTCCTCGACGGTGTGGTGGCCGTCGATGTGCAGGTCCCCGGTCGCGGCGACCTCGATGTCGATGAGCGAGTGCTTCGCCAGCGCCGTGAGCATGTGGTCGTAGAAGCCGACGCCGGTCGAGATGGTGGATGCTCCCGTACCGTCGAGGTCGATGGAGACGGTGATCTCGGACTCGCTCGTGGCTCGGGTGACGGTGGCGGTGCGGCTCATGGCCTGCTCCCTTCGCGGGTGGGGTCGAGGTCCTCGAGCGCGTGCTTGAGGAGGTTCATCTCCTGGGGGGTGCCTGCGGAGACCCTCAGGAACCCGTCTGGTCCGGTCTCGCGGATGAGGATGCCGCGATCGAGGAGGTCCTGCCACACGCGGTGGCGGTCCGGGAACCGGCCGATGAGCGTGAAGTTGGCCTCCGAGTCGACGACGTCGTAGCCGTGCTCGCGGGCCCACGCCTCGAAGGAGCGGGCCTCGGCGGCCAGCGATCGGACCTGCGCGAGCAGCTCGTCGGCGTGGGCCAGCGCGACGCGGGCGACGGCCTGCGTCTGGGCGCTGAGGTGGTAGGGCAGCCTGACGATGCGGCAGGCGTCGACGATCGCGGGGTGTGCAGCCAGGTAGCCGACGCGGCCGCCCGCCAGCGCGAATGCCTTGCTCATGGTGCGCGACACGACGAGGCGGGGGTGGTCGGCCAGCAGCTCGAGCGCGCTCGGGCGGGCAGAGAACTCCTGGTAGGCCTCGTCCGCCACGACGATGGCCTCGGTGCCCTCCAGCACGGCCTCGAACACCTCCAGGCCCACCGACGTGCCGGTCGGGTTGTTCGGCGTCGTGATCAGCACGATGGTCGGCTCGTGCCGGCGCACCGCGTCGAGGACGAGCTCCGCCGTGAGCGTGAAGTCCGGGTTGCGCGGCTCGGTCACGTAGCCCGTGAACGTGTTGCGCGCGTACTCCGGGTACATGGAGTACGTGGGGGTGAACGTCAGGACCGAGCGGCCGGGGCCGCCGAAGGCGGTGAGCAGGTGGCTCATGACCTCGTTGGACCCGTTGGCCGCCCAGATGTGGTCCGCGGTCAGGCCGTGGCCGAGGTACGCGGCCAGGTCCGTGCGCAGGCCGAGCGCCTCGCGGTCCGGGTACCGGTTCAGGCCCCCGGCGGCGCGCACGACCGCCGCCGCCATGTCCTGCCGGATCAGCGGCGACGGGGGGTACGGGTTCTCGTTGACGTTCAGGACGACGGGCACGTCGAGCTGCGGGGCGCCGTAGGGCTCCTCGCCCACCAGGTCCTCGCGCAGCGGCAGGTCGCTCAGCGAGAAGCTCACCGCGGCCTCCTGACGGACACGGCGGCCGCGTGGCCGGGGAGGTTCTCCGCCATCGCGAACCTCTCGATGCCGTCGGCCAGCTCCATCAGGCCAGCCTGCGAGTAGTCGATGACGTGGACCGTGCGCATGAACGAGCGCACGTTCAGGCCGGAGCTGTGGCAGGCGCAGCCCGCGGTGGGCAGCACGTGCGTGGAGCCGGCCGAGTAGTCGCCGAGCGACACCGGCGAGTAGCCGCCGACGAAGATCGCCCCCGCGTTGCGGATGCGCGCGGCGACCGCGGGGGCGTCGGCCGTCTGGATCTCGAGGTGCTCGGCGGCGTAGGCGTCGGCGACCGCGACGGCCTGGTCGAGGTCGCGGACGAGCACGACGGCGGACTGCCGGCCGGTCAGCGCGGTGCTGATGCGTTCCTCGTGCAGCTGGCCGGCGACCTGCCGCTCGACCTCGGCGACCACCTTCTCGGCCAGCGCGGTCGAGTCGGTGATCAGGACGGAGGCCGCCATGGGGTCGTGCTCCGCCTGCGAGATGAGGTCGGCGGCGACGAACGCCGGGTCCGCGGTGTCATCCGCGACGACGGCGATCTCGGTCGGACCGGCCTCGGAGTCGATGCCGACCAGGCCGCGCACGAGACGCTTGGCCGCCACGACGTAGATGTTGCCGGGGCCCGTGATGAGCGAGACGGGATCGCAGAGGCCCTGGACGCCATGCGCGAACATGGCGATGGCCTGGGCGCCGCCGACGGCATAGACCTCCTCGACGCCGAGCAGTGCGCAGACGGCGAGGATGCTGGGGTGCGGCAGCCCGCCGAACTCGCGCTGCGGGGGCGAGGCGACCGCGATGGAGGTGACGCCGGCGACCTGGGCGGGCACGACGTTCATGATCACGCTGGAGGCCAGCGGGGCGAGGCCACCCGGCACGTAGAGGCCGACGCGCTCGACGGGGATGTTGCGGAGCCCGACGCTGGCGCCATCGGCGAGCACTGCGGGCTCGGGGTCAGGGTCGAGCTCGAGCGCTCCGGCCACCGCGCGGCGGCGGCGGATCGACTCGAGGAACGCCTCCTTCAGCTGCGGGTCGAGGTCGTCGGCGGCCTTCCGGAGGTCGGCGGCTCCGACCCTCAGCGACGGCGGGACGACGTGGTCGAACTTCTCTGAGTACTCCAGCAGGGCCTCGGCTCCCCGAGCCGCGACGTCCGCGACGATGGGATGCACGACGGCGACCGCGGCCTCCACGTCGAAACTACCGCGCGGCAGGAGGGTCCGGTAGGCACCGTCGACGCCTGTCAGGTCAAGAGTTCTCAGCACGCGGTCAGTCTAGTGCGACCGTCGCCTCGTCCTGATCGCCGGCGGCCTCAGGCCAGAACGCGGACAGGAGCATGATGGGGATGATCGCAGCGAACGGGGCGATCAGCAGCGCGGACATCGACCGGAGGGTCAGGTCCACCTCCACCACATCCCCGGCTCCCGCCGAGGCGAGCCGCTCCACGAAATCGTGCGGACCGACGCTGACCCCGAAGCGCCACGCCATCACCGACGCGGCGATGGCCGCAACGAGGGTGGCGACGATGACCCACCAACCGCGACGGTGCAGCATCAGCCAGCCGAGGACACCGACGAGCAGGCCCAGCAGGGCCGTGATGAACGTGAACGTGGCATCCGCCGCGACGATCTCCGCCTGGCCGCGCTCCGAGATGGACGCGGACAGATCCTCCAGCACGGTGTAACTGGCCCGGGGCGTCACGGCGGACCACAGGAGTCCCGCCGCGGCGCCGAGCACCACGGAGCCGGCGATGTAGACGATGAGCCGCCACAGCGTCCGGTCCCACAGGAGCGCCAGCTGCCCGGGGTTGCGGGGGGCGGTGACGATCTCCTCTGTGCCTGTCACGAGCTCTCCCTCCCGACGCCGACACACGATGGGCCGAGCACGGCCTTGAGGTCGGCGAACAGCGCAGAGGTGAGCTCGACGCGGAAGCCGTCGCCGAGCCGGAACGTCTTGATCTGTTCCCCCGTCCGGAGATTGAGGTGGACCTCGGCCGCGCCGGGGTACTGCGCGAGGATCGACTTGAGCCTGCCGACCACGCCCGGCGTGCAGCGCACGGCGGGCAGGGTCAACGCGAGCGGCCCGACGTTGCCCTCAGCGCTGACATGCGGGGCGATGACGTTCTGCGCTCGCATGCGTCCCCTGTCCTCGCCGGACTCGACGACGCCGTCGACGGCCACGATGGTGTCCGGCGCGAGGTGCATCGCGACCTGGTCGTAGACCCGTGGGAACACCGTGACCTCGATCGAGTTGCCGAGATCCTCGAGAACCACCTGCGCCCAGATGTTGCCGGCCTTGTTCACGCGACGGTTGACCGAGGTGATCAGTCCGCACAGCTTGGTGTTGCCGCGGTAGCCGTCCTCGGCGACGGCGGAGGCGATGGATCGGTCGCTGTTGGCCTGCAGCACGTGTTCGAGCCCGTTGAGCGGATGGTCGGAGACGTACAGGCCGAGCATCTCCCGCTCGAACGCCAGCTTGGTGCGGCGGTCCCACTCGTCGACGTCCGGGACGGCCTCGTGCAGCGGGCTGGCCTCGTCGGCGCCCGCCCCGTCGTCGAAGCCGAAGTCGAAGCCGTCCTGGCCGTTCTCGGCGTTCTTCTTGAGGTCGATGATCGAGTCCACCGCTGCCTCGAAGATCCCCATCAGGGACCGGCGCGTGTGGCCGAGCTCGTCGAAGGCGCCCGCCTTGACCAGCGACTCCACGACGCGCTTGTTGCACATCAGCAGCGGAGCCTTGTCCAGGAAGTCGTAGAAGTCCTTCGCGGGGCCGAGCTTCGTGCGCTCCTCGACCCAGGCCGTCACCACCTTGTCGCCCACGTTGCGCACCGCACCCATGCCGAAGCGGATGTGTTCACCCACCGGGGTGAAGGCCACCTCCGAGGAGTTCACGTCCGGAGGAAGCACCTCGATGCCCATGTGACGGCACTCGGCCAGGTAGAGGGCCGACTTGTCCTTGTCGTCGCGGACCGACTGCAGCAGCGCCGCCATGTACTCGACGGGGTAGTTGGCCTTGAGCCAGGCCGTCCAGTAGGACACGAGCCCGTAGGCGGCCGAGTGGGCCTTGTTGAAGGCGTAGTCGGAGAACGGCAGCAGGATGTCCCACAGCGTCTTGATGGCGTCCTTGGAGTAGCCGCGCTCGATCATGCCGGCCGAGAAGGTCTCGTACTGCTTGTCCAGCTCGGACTTCTTCTTCTTGCCCATCGCGCGGCGGAGCATGTCCGCGCCGCCGAGCGTGTAGCCGGCGAGCTTCTGTGCGATGGCCATGACCTGCTCCTGGTACACGATCAGGCCGTAGGTCTCGCCCAGGATCGACTCCAGCGGCTCGGCAAGCTCCGGGTGGATCGGCTCCACGGGCTCGCGCCCCGTCTTGCGCCGGGCGTACTTGTTGTGCGAGTCGGCGCCCATCGGGCCCGGCCGGTAGAGCGCGCCGACGGCGGAGATGTCGTCGAAGCAGTCGGGCTGCATCGAGCGCAGCAGCGCCCGCATGGGGCCGCCGTCGAGCTGGAACACGCCGAGAGTGTCGCCCCGCTGGAGCAGGGTG
The DNA here is from genome assembly GCF_019316905.1 of Tessaracoccus palaemonis. NCBI lineage: Bacteria > Bacillati > Actinomycetota > Actinomycetes > Propionibacteriales > Propionibacteriaceae > Tessaracoccus > Tessaracoccus palaemonis. The sequence goes on along the minus strand of NZ_CP079216.1, from coordinate 1,475,452 downwards.
AACGTCTTCTCGTCGTCGAGCGCGAGGCTCTCGAGCTCCACCTCGGTGCCACGGTTCAGCTCGATGTTGTGCAGCGCGTCGGCCAGCACCGTGAGGTTGCGCAGGCCCAGGAAGTCCATCTTGATCAGGCCGAGGGACTCGCAGCCCGGGTAGTCGAACTGCGTGATGATCGCGCCGTCGGCCTCGCGCTTCATGAGCGGCACGACGTCGGCGATGGGGGCCCGGCTCATGATGACGCCGGCGGCGTGCACGCCCCACTGGCGCTTCAGGCCCTCGATGCCGCGGGCTGTGTCGACCACCGTGCGCACGTCGGCGTTGGACTGGTAGAGCTCGCGGAACTCGGCGCCCTCGGCGTAGCGCTTGTGTTCCTCGTTGAAGAGGTCGCCGAGCGGGACACCCTTGCCCATCACGTCCGGGGGCATGGCCTTGGTGATCTGCTCACCGATGGCGAAGGGCATGTCGAGCACGCGGGCGGCGTCCTTGACGGCGGCCTTCGCCTTGATGGAGCCGTATGTGATGATCTGCGCGACGTACTCGCTGCCGTACTTCTCGGTGACGTAGGTGATGACCTCGCCGCGGCGGCGGTCGTCGAAGTCGATGTCGAAGTCGGGCATCGAGACGCGCTCGGGGTTGAGGAAGCGCTCGAAGAGCAGGCCGTGCTCGAGCGGGTCGAGGTCGGTGATGCGCATGGCGTACGCGCACATCGAGCCAGCTCCGGAGCCTCGGCCGGGGCCGACGCGGACCCCGTTGTGCTTGGCCCAGTTGATGAAGTCCGCGACGACGAGGAAGTAGCCGGAGAAGCCCATCTGGACGATGATCCCGGTCTCGAACTCGGCACGGTCGAGGACCTCCCGGGGGATGCCGTTCGGGTAGCGGAAGTGCAGTCCCCGGTCGACCTCCTTCCGGAACCAGGACTCCTCGGTCTCCCCCTCGGGGACATCGAAGCGCGGCATGTACGTGCCGATGCCCTCGTCGAAGCTCGTCTCGACGCGCTCGGCGATCGCCAGGGTATTGTCGCAGGCCTCGGGGAACTCGCGGAAGAGGTGCCGCATCTCCTCGGGGCTCTTGAGGTAGTAGCCGTTGCCGTCGAAGCGGAACCGGTCCGCCTGCGCCTTGCGGGAGCCGGCGGAGACGCACAGCAGGGTGTCGTGCGAGTCGGCGTCGTCGGCGTGCACGTAGTGGAGGTCGTTGGTGGCGACCAGCGGCAGGCTCAGGTCCCTGGCGACCTGCAGCAGGCCCTGACGCACCCGGGTCTCGATCTCGAGGCCGTGGTCCATCAGCTCGACGTAGAAGTTGCCCTCGCCGAAGATGTCGCGGAACTCGGCGGCGGCGGCCACGGCGTTGTCGTACTGGCCGAGCCGGAGGAACGTCTGGACCTCGCCGGACGGGCAGCCGGTGGTGGCGATCAGCCCCTTGCCATAGGTGTTGAGGAGCTCCCGGTCGGCGCGAGGCTTGTAGAAGAAGCCCTCCAGGGACGAGTACGTCGACAGCTTGAAAAGGTTGTGCATGCCGACCTTGTCGGCCGCCCACATCGTCATGTGGGTGTAGGCGCCCTTGGAGGCGACGTCGTCGCCCGTGCCGTCGCCGAACTGGACCCGCTTTCGCTCGGAGCGGTGCGTGCGGGGCGTCAGGTACGCCTCGAGCCCGATGATGGGCTTCACATCGAAGGCCTTGGACGCCTTGTAGAACTCGTAGGCCCCGTACAGGTTGCCGTGGTCGGTGATCGCCAGCGCCGGCATCTTCATCTGCTCGGCTCCGCTGAAGAGGTCCTTGACCCTGGCCGCACCGTCCAGCATGGAGAACTCGGTGTGGCAGTGCAGGTGGACGAACGAATCCGACAACGAGTCCTCCTAGAGATGCGCGCTCCGGCCCCACCTTACCCGTCCCGCCGCGACGGCCGGACACCCGGCCGGGCACCCTTCACGATCGAGCCAACCACCTGGTGCCGAGTCGGCCTGCCGCTAAGCGGGCCGGACTTTGAACGGTTTTCGGGGGTGGGAACCCTCGTCCTTGGATTCGTACGGGTGTATGATTAGACATGGATTCGTTGAGGGACGCCGGAGCGGACGCATGGGAGGTCGCCTCCCGCCGCGCGGGCGTCATCGCGGGCCAGGCCGCCCAACTCAACGCCGATCTGGTGGATCTGATGGTCGAGGTGCTGGAAACCAACTGCTGGTCCGGCGGCGGGATCAAGTCCCCTGAGCACTGGCTGCAACTGATGACAGCCGTCTCCCCCTCCCGCGCCGCCGACATCGTGGCCGTCGCTCGCCGGAAGGGCGACTTCCCCGAGTTGGAGGCCCGCCTCGCGCGGGGGACCGTGAGTCTGGATCAGATGGTCGTCGTCGCCCGCCATGTGCCGGCCGCCTATGCCGAATCGGTCACCGAGTTCGTGGAGGCCGCGACGGTGTCGCAGTTGCGCCGCGTGTTGCCGAAGTACCTGTTCGAGCCCGGCACCCCGGGACCGGTCGAGGATCCTCCCGAGCCCGTGGCGCCGGTCGACGACGCACCCAGACTGCAGATGAGCCTCCAGGAGGGGCGGTTCGTGTTGCGGTTCGACGCGAACCCGCTGGACGGGGCGCTGGTGGAGCAGGCCATCCGTGAAGCCAAGGACGCGCTGTTCACCGCTGGGGACCCGGACGCGACGCTGGCGGACGGGCTGGTGGAGTGCGCGTCGCGCAGCCTGCATCAGGCCCGGCCGGCGTCCCGCCGGGAGCATTACCGGGTGCTGGTGCATCTGGATGCCGACGGGAACGGGTGGATCAACAAACGTGGCTCGTTGCCGTCACGGCTGATGAAGAAGCTGACCTGCGACGGCACGCTGAAGCCTGTCTGGACCCGGGATGCGAAGCCGGTCTCGGTGGGCCGGAGTATGCGGATCGTGCCGGAGCGGACCAGGCGGTTGATCGAGGATCGTGACGGTGGCTGCCGGTTCCCGGGCTGCACCGTCGCCGGGTTCCTGGAGAACCACCACCTGCATCACTGGTCCGAGGGTGGTCCCACGGACATGGACACGTTGATCTCGTTGTGTTCCAGGCATCACCGGGAACACCACCAGGGAGAGTTCACCATCGCCGGTGATCCCGGTGCCCCGGCCGGGCTGCGGTTCACGAACCGCCACGGGCTGCCCATCGAACGCGACATCCCCGACCAGATACCCCCGCCGACTCATCCGCCGCCCGAGAAGCAGCCGATCCGCGGCTGGATCATGGACACCACCTCCATCAACTTCCGCCCCACCGGCTGAACCACCGACCGGAGACTCCCCCATCCGTCGGATCCGAACCCGGCCACACCCTCGACTGTCATGAGCCTGCCGGGTTCTACGAGAATCTGGGGTGTATATGGGTCCGACGCCCCGGGGCGATGGGGACCTCACCCCACACGCCTGGGTCCCCGGCCCGCGCCCGGGCCTCAGTCGGTGGTGCGTCCCCGCCGGGGGTCGTTGAGGAAGGCGTAGTAGAAGCCGATCAGGACCCCGCCGCCGACGAAGTTGCCGAGCAGCGCCACTGCGACGTTCAGCGCCGCCGCGCCCCACGCGACCTCGCCCTGGAGCCCGACCACCAGGAACAGCACCGTGTTGGCGACGGAGTGCTCGAGCCCGAGGAAGACGAAGAGGAAGACCGCGGACAGCATGGAGATGATGATCGCGAGGTAGTCCTTGAGATAGCCGTTGTAGACCACCAGCATCGCGATGTTGATCAGCAGGTTGCAGAGCACGGCGCGGAAGAAGAGGTCGCTCAGGCCGAGCATGGAGGTGGTGTAGCCCAGCTTGACGTCGACCGCGTGCTGCATGGCCTCGAGCAGGCCACCCGTGATGATCGTGCTGCCCTTCAGCATGAGAGCAAGGGCCAGGCCGCCCAGCGCGTTGCCGAGCAGGCACAGCGACAGGATGCCGAACTGGCGGGCCGGCGTGATGCGCCGATGGTAGACGGCCACCGAGGTCAGCATCATGTTGGAGGTCAGCAGCTCCGACTTCGTCAGGTAGATGAACACCAGGGCCCAGCCGAAGACCGCGGCACCGAGGATCTTGCCGACGCCGGAGAGGTCGACTCCACCGAGGTCGGTGAACGTCGCGACGATCTGGTAGTGCGCAACGTACAGGATCCCGATCAGCAGGCCCGCCATGGCCGCGCGCATCAGGTAGGGGCCCTTGATCCGCCTGGACATGGTGTCCTTGGTCTCGGCGGCGTCGAGCACGGTCTGGATGAAGACCTGCCCGGGGAAGAGTCTGGTGTCGCTCATGCGGTGGGGATCCCTGGTCGGTGGCGTCATTCGGGGGTCCGAAGCAGCATCGATCATAACGAGAGACCCCGCCGGGCCCGGGGCCGGGGTCGGCGGTCGCCGGTGGGTCAGCGCCAGTCCACCCCTGGCGCCCTGTGGAACCCGATGCCCTGGGCCTCCCACAGCGGGGCGATGCCCGCGAGACGGGCGGAGAAGGACTCCCAGGTGCGCCAGTCGTGACCCCCGGGTGCGGGCGACCAGCCGATCTCGGCCGCAGAGGCGATGCGCGGGAACATCATGTGGTCGAGCTCGGCCAGGCTGGTGAGCTTCTCGGTCCAGGTCGGCGCCTCGACGCCGAGCACGGCGTCCTCGCCGATCCCGTCGATCAGCGTCGCCGGGTCCCAGTCGTAGGACTGCTCGACGCTGACGTAGCCGGCCCACGTCAGGCCGAGAGGCTCGTCCTCGTCGTACTTCATGTCGAGGTAGATCGCGTCTGCCGGTGACAGGATGACACCGCCACCCCGCTCGGGGAACGAGCGCGCCTTCGCGGCGACCTGCTCGTCGTTGGACCGGAGCCCCCAGAACTGCCCGACCGTCCCGCGGGCCAGCCCTTCGGCCGCGCCCGCCTCGTGCCAGACCACCGGCGTCTTGCCGAGGCCCGCCACCAGCGTGGTGACGCGCTCCATGAAGTACGCGAAGTCCGCCGGGTCGGTGCCGAGGCACTCGTCTCCGCCGACGTGCACCAGCGGGCCCGGGGTCAGCGCGGCCACCTCCCCGAGCACGTCAGCGAGGAAGTCGTAGGTCGGCTCATGGTGGATGCGCAGCTGCGAGAAGCCGACGGGGATGGAGGTGCAGGGTTCGCCCTTGACGGGCACGTCGCCGCCGAAGGCCTCGACCGTGTCGCGCATCTCCTGCGTGAGGACGGGCTCCTCGACCAGGTCCGGGTAGGCGACGCCGACGGCGTGCGTGTGCCCGGGCAGGTCGATCTCCGGCACGACGATCATGTCGTAGGAGGCCGCGTGGGCGATGATGCGGGCGTAGTCGGCCTGCGTGAAGTGGCCGCCGGGATCCCCGAAGGCCGAGGTGCCGGACGCCTTCGCGGTCAGCTCGGGCCGCGAGGCGATCTCGAGCCGCCAGCCCTGGTCGTCGCTGAGGTGCAGGTGCAGCGCGTTGAGCTTCAGCCGGGCGGCGCGGTCGATGAGGGTCTCGACCGTGGCGACGTCAAAGAAGTGCCGCACCACGTCGATCATGAAGCCGCGGTAGGCGAACCGGGGCGCGTCGTGGATGTCGAGGGCCGGGATCTCCCAGCCGTCTCCGGACCGGCGGACGGCCTGGACGAGCGTCCAGATGCCGTACCGCAGGCCGGCGCGGTCGGCGCCGGTCAGGGTGACCCGGTGCTCGGTGACCGTCAGATGATAGGACCCCGGCCTCCCCTCCCCCGCAATCCGGAGCCGGATCTCGCCGTGACCGCCGACGTGCGGGCGCGCTCCGGTGACGGTGTGCAGCTCGTCGGCGAGCAGGTCGGCCAGCTCCCCGCTGACCGGAGTGGTCGCGGCGAGCCGGAACGCGCCGTCGGCGAGCTCGATGTGGGTCGGTGCGGGGATGAGGGGAAGGTGCTGCATCTCGGTCCTTGGTTGTTGCTCAGCCCTTGACGGCGCCGGAGGTCATGGACGACGTCATCCGGCCCTGGACGATCAGGAAGAAGATCACCACGGGCAGGGCCATCAGCGTCGAGCCTGCCATGACGACCGACCAGTCGGTCGCCTTGGTGGCCTGGAGGAAGGACCGCAGCCAGATCGGGAGGGTCTGGCTCTCCTCCCGGGTCATGATGACCAGCGCGAAGACGAACTCGTTCCAGGCCTGGATGAAGGCGAAGATGCCCGTGGACACCAGGCCGGGGGCGAGCAGCGGGAACGTGATCCGCCAGAAGGCGCCGGCCTTGGAACAGCCGTCGATCTGGGCTGCCTCCTCGAGGTCTGCGGGGACTCCCTGGACGAAACCGCGCAGGGTCCAGATCGTGAACGGCAGGACCATGGCGATGTAGACGGCCGACAGGCCGAGCACCGTGTTGACCAGGTGCCAGCCGTCGAGCAGCCGGAACATGGAGATGATGAGGGCCTCGGCCGGCACCATCTGGATGACGAGCACGGCGACGATCAGCGACTTGCGTGAGCGGAAGGTGAACCTCGACAGCGCCAGCGCCGCCATGAAGGCGAACACCAGCGCGGTGACGAGCGTCAGGCCGGTCACTGCCAGCGACATCCACATGGCCGGGATGAAGCCGTCGCCGAGGGCGGTGGCGTAGTTGGCGAAGTTCAGCGACTCGGGCAGGAACGACGGCGTGGTCGACTTGATCTTGGCGCCGGGCAGCATCGAGGTGTTGACCATCCAGTAGACGGGGAACACCGAGCACACGAACACGATGACGGCTGCGACGTTCAGCAGGGACCTGGAAAGCAGTGAGCCTTTCATGTCAGTCCTCGTTCCTCAGGGTCAGGCGGATGTAGTAGGCCGAGATCGCCAGCAGGATCGCGACAAGGATGACGGAGATGGCGCCGCCGGTGCCGAGTCGGCCGGAGGCCATCGACTCGGTGTAGATGTAGACGCCGATGGTGTTGGTCTGCTCCCGGATGCCGCCGATGGTCTGCAGCGCGTAGATCTGCGCGAACACGCGCAGGTCCCAGATGATCTGCAGGATCAGGACGACGATCACGATGGAGCGGATGTAGGGGAAGGTGACGTTGACGAAGCGCCGCCAGCCATTCGCCCCGTCGAGCGATGCGGCCTCGAGCACCTCGGACGGCACCTGCGTCAGGCCGGCGTAGAGGCTGAGTGCCACGAACGGGATGGCGCCCCAGATGATGATGATGGCCGCGACGCCGAAGAAGCTGAGCGGGTCGATCAGCCACGAGTGACCGAACCAGTTGTCTCCCGTGAGCTTGGTCATCAGCCAGTTGACGAGTCCATACGACGTGTCGAAGATCCACCCCCACACGATGGTGGCGGTCAGCGCGGGCATCGCCCACGCGAGAAGCAGCCCGACGGACACGACGGTGCGCATGACCTTGCCGAGCTTGGTCATCATGACGGCGATGGCCATGCCCAGCACCATCGTGGCCACGACACAGACCGCGGCGAGCGCCACGCTGCGCCCGAGCACGGCCCAGAAGGTCGGATCGGTCAGGACCTTGGTGTAGTTGCCCAGCGCGATGAACTCGGGGTCGGCGCCGAAGATCTGGGCGCGTCCGTACTCCTGGAAGCTCATCACGATCATCTGGACGACGGGCCAGCCGATGAAGATGGCCAGCATGATGAACGCCGGGGCCAGGAGCAGCATCGGGGTCAGCTGCGGACGTCGGCTTCGTGGCGTGTCCACCTCGGTGGTGGCGAGGGCATCACTGGTCGCGAGCATTCCGGTGAGCCTTTCTGCAGTGGGTGGGTCGTGGGGATGACGCGGGGCCCGGAGGGACGAGCCTCTCCGGGCCCCGCGTCGGGTTCTGATGGGATCAGGCGTTGAGGATCGACTCGATCTTGGTGTCCAGCTCCGCGGCCAGCGTGGCGGCGTCGCCGCCGTTTGCGACCTGGACGAAGAAGTCCTGCAGGAGGCCCTGTGCCTCGACCTCGGCCCAGTTCGGGCTGGCGGGGGTCAGCTTCGCGGAGGCAGCGGCCTCGGCGATGATGGAGGCGAGCTCAGGCGTCGCACCGGCGACCTTGGAGCCGAGGCTGGTCTTCGCAGGAACCAGACCGTTCTCAGCGAGGATGGTCTGGTACTCGTCGCTCAGCATGATCTCCAGCGCGGCCTTGGACAGGTCGACGTTGGCGGACTTGGCCGAGATGCCGATGTTGGAGCCACCGGCGAAGACGGAGGCGGCGCCGCCGTCCTTGCCCGGGAGGGCGAAGTAGCCGAGCGAGTCGGTCACGTCGGTGTCGTTGCCGTCCTCGTCAGCGACGATGGACCAGTAGGCCCAGCTCGGCGCGGACAGGGTGGCGGACTTCGAGGTGCGCAGCGGGACCCACGCGTCGGTCTCGTCGCCGTCCTTGGGGGCGGTGGTGCCCTCGGTCATCAGGGTCTGGACCTGGGCGATGCCGGCCAGGGACTCGGCGCTGGAGAACTGGGCGTCCCACGAGCCGTCGTCGTTCTGCACGGCGATCTGGCCGCCGTTCTCCCAGATGAACGGGAGCGCGTTGTACCAGTCCTTACCCGGGAACCAGACACCCGCGACGTCGTCGAGCTTCTCGTTGATGGTCACGGCGTTGGAGACGTACTCGTCGAGCGTGGTCGGGACCTCGACGCCGGCTTCCTTGTACTGCTCGGTGTTGTAGAACACCACGCGCGCACCGGAGTAGTACGGCGCCGCGAAGAGCTTGCCGTCGTACGAGCCGGCCTCGACGAAGCCGGGCAGCAGGTCGTCACCGCCGAGGGCGTCCTTGATGTCGCTCAGGTCGAGCAGCGCACCGGCCGAGGTGAAGGCGGCGGCCTGGGTGTTGCCCATCTCCACGATGTCGGGGCTGTCGTTGCTGGACAGCGAGGTGGTGAGCTTGTCGACGAGGCCGGTCCACTGCTGGACCTCGATGGTCAGGGTCGATCCCGGGTTCTGCTCCTCGAAGGTCTTCTTGAGGTAGTCCCGCGCGTCCTGCGGCGTGTCGGTGTCACCGACGAGCCAGACGCGGATGTCGCCGGTGGCGGCGCCAGAGGATGCGGTGGCGTCCGAGGTGGACTCCGCGGTGGTGTTGGCTCCGCATGCGCTGAGCGCGAGAGCGGAAGCCCCGACGAGGGCAACGGCCGAAAGCTTGAGCTTCATTGCCTGACTCCATTTTCCTAGGTGGTGTGTAACTTCGTTGGTTGTTTCCCTGGAGGGTGCTGCCGTGGCAGCTGAGGTCAGAAGACCCCGAGCTGCGAAGAGAGGACCTGGACGGCGGCACCGCGCAGCACGATGTCGTCGCCTTCCCCCGCCATCCGCACCGTGACCCCGTGGAAGCGGGTCAGGATGCGAGACTCCAGGGTCTCGGTCGCGGCCTCGCGGAGTTCGCCGTCAAGCAGCTCCGAGGGGCCGGAGAGGAGGACCTCCGAGATGTCCAGTACGCCGACGACCGGAGCAAGGGCGATACCGAGCCGTTCCCCTGCAACACGCAGCGCGTCCTGGTGACCGGTCGACAGGCGGGCAGTGAGTGCGGGCTCGGAGAGCCACGCCTCGAGGCAGCCGAGCTTGCCGCAGCCGCACAGGGGACCGCCGTCGGTGCCGACGGTGACGTGACCGAGTTCGCCGCCGGCGAGATGCGCGCCGTCCAGCACGCGGCCGGAGACCAGCAGTCCGGAACCGACGCCGCGGCCGACGCGGATGAGGAGAACGTCCTCGGCTGCGTCCGCGAACGTGAACTCGCCGAGCACGGCAGCGTTCGCGTCGTTGGTGACGATGACGGGGGCACCGGTCGCATGGCGCAACTCCCCGGCCAGGTCGACCGACTCCCAGCCGAGGTTGGAGGCCTTGAGGACGACGCCGTCGTGGTTGACGATGCCGGGCGCGCCGACGCCGACGCCGAGCACCCGGGCGGGCGCCCGCGCGACCATGTCGGCGGCCAGGTCGACGATGACGCCGAGGGCATCGCCCAGATCCTGGGGGATCGGCACCGCACAGTGCTCGACGACGACGCCGTGCAGGTTGAGCCGCGCGGCCCGGAAGTGCTCGTTGCCCGACAGGTCGATCGCCACGAGACACAGGTGATCGTCGTCGATGTCGATGAGGGTGGCAGGCTTGCCGGGTCGGACGTCACCGCTGACGCCCATTTCCCTGACCAGCTGCTCGACGAGCAGGTCGGCGACCAGCGCCGAGATCGTGACACGGGTCAGGCCGGTGGCCCTCGCCAGGTCCGCGCGGCTCATCGGTGCCTCGTGGAAGAGGGTCGAGAGGACAAGGGAGCGGTTGTAGCGCCTCGCATCCTCGGGGAGCACCTTGTGTTGCCCGAGACGGATGGCGAAGGGGCGCTCTCCCCTGCTCGTCGCTGCCTGGCTCATGTTTGTTAGTTAACCATATGTACTAACGCGAGCCAACCTGAACCACCCGTCGTTACGCAACTGTTATGACAGCGGCGCGGGCGTCAGTCCGTCACGCCAGAGGGTCCACCTGGTCGGCGATCTCGACGCCCTCGTCGAGCGCGTTCAGCTGGTTCACGCGCCGCTGGTGGCGGCCCCCCTCGAACTCGGTGACGAGCCACTCGCGGGTGATCATCTTTGCCATCTCGTCGCCGACGACCCGGGCCCCGAAGGCCAGCACGTTCGAGTCGTTGTGCTGACGCGACAGCGCCGCGGAGTAGGGCTCGGAGCACACGACGCAGCGCACGCCGGGCACCTTGTTGGCGGCGATGGAGATCCCGATGCCCGTGCCGCAGATCGCGATGCCGCGGTCGACCTTCCCGGACGCGACCGCATCGCCCACGGCCCGGCCGTAGACCGGGTAGTCGGCCCGGCTCGGGTCGTTCGTGCCGAGGTCGACGACCTCGTGGCCCATGCCCCGTACGAACTCCGCGATGTTCTCCCGCAGTTCCATGGCCGTGTGGTCGCTGGCGATCGCCACCCTCATGCTTCGTCTCCTTCGTCGATGGATCCCGCCCAGTCTAGGGCGCGCGGCCGGAACGCGGACGGCCACTCCCCCTGCGGGGAGTGGCCGTCACCGTTGCTCGGCGTTCAGGCGAGGAGCTGGCGCACCTCGGGCCCGATGGGCCGCGGCAGCTTGGAGGTGCCGGACAGGAACGTGTCGACGCCGGCCGCGCAGCTGCGCCCCTCGGCGATGGCCCACACGATGAGCGACTGGCCGCGCCCCGCGTCGCCGCACGCGAACACGCCGTCCACGTTGGTCGCGTAGGCGTCGTCGCGCACGATGTTGCCGCGGCCGTCGAGCTCGAGCCCGAGCTCCTCGACCAGGCCGGCCTTCTCCGGTCCGACGAAGCCCATCGCGAGCAGCACGAGCTGCGCCGGGATGTGCTTCTCGGTGCCCTTCACCTCGACGAAGCGGCCGGCCTCGAAGCGCACTTCGACGATGTCGAGTCCCGCGACGTTGCCGTCCTCGTCGCCCACGAAGCGCTGGGTGTTGACCGCGTAGACCCGGTCGCCGCCCTCCTCGTGGGCGGAGGTGACCTTGAAGGTCATCGGGTAGGTGGGCCAGGGCTGGTGGCCGGGGCGCGCCTCGGGCGGCATCGGCATGATCTCCAGCTGCGTGATGGACGCGGCGCCCTGGCGGATCGACGTGCCCAGGCAGTCGGCGCCGGTGTCGCCACCGCCGATGATGACGACGTCCTTGCCGGCGGCGGTGATCTGGTCGGGGACCTCCTGGCCGACCGCGACGCGGTTGGCCTGGGGCAGGAACTCCATCGCCTGGTGGATGCCGTTCAGCTCGCGGCCGGGGGCGGGCAGGTCGCGGGCGACGGTGGAGCCGACGGCCAGCACGACCGCCTCGTACTGCTCGCGCAGTTCCGCGCCCGTGATGTCGACGCCGACGTTGACGCCGGTCTTGAACTGGGTGCCCTCGAGGATCATCTGCTTGAGGCGCCGGTCCAGGACGGACTTCTCCATCTTGAACTCGGGGATGCCGTAGCGCAGGAGGCCGCCGATGGCGTCCGCCCGCTCGTAGACGACGACCGTGTGGCCGCGCCGCGTCAGCTGCTGCGCGGCGGCGAGCCCGGCGGGGCCGGATCCAATGACCGCGACGGTCTTGGCCGTGTGCCACGGCGGCTGCTGCGGGGTGACGCGCAGGTCGTCCCACGCCTTGTCGATGATGGCGACCTCGACGTTCTTGATCGTGACGGGGTCGCGGTTGATGCCGACGACGCAGCTCGTCTCGCAGGGCGCGGGGCACAGCCGCCCGGTGAACTCCGGGAAGTTGTTGGTGGCGTGCAGCCGCTCGAGCGCGGACTGCCACTCGTCGCGCCACACCAGGTCGTTCCACTCGGGGATCAGGTTCCCGAGCGGGCAGCCGTTGTGACAGAACGGGATGCCGCAGTCCATGCACCGGCCGGCCTGCTCGGTGATGATCGGCAGGAGGGCACGCCCGGGTGTCCCGGGGTAGACCTCCTTCCAGTCGTGGATGCGCTCCCCCACCGGCCGACGCGCGGCCAGCTGCCGCGGCGTCGTCATGAAACCCTTGGGATCAGCCATGAGCGGCCTCCATCATCAGCTTGGTGGTCTCGGTCTCGGCGAGCCCGTCGGCCATCGCCATCTCGCGCACGGCCATCAGCCGTGCGAAGTCGCGGGGCAGCACCTTGGTGAAGCGCAGCCCCAGTTCGGCGTCGCTCAGCTGGAGCAGCGCGTCGGCGACCAGCGAGCCGGTCTCCGCGCGGTGCTCCGTCATGAGCTCGCGGACGCGGGCGAGGTCACCCTCGTTCAGGTCGACGGGGTCGACCAGTTCGGAGTTCAGCCGCAGCGGGTTCAGGTCGAGGACCCAGGCGACGCCGCCGGACATGCCGGCCGCGAAGTTCCGCCCGGTCGGGCCGAGCACGAGAACCTCGCCGCCCGTCATGTACTCACAGCCGTGGTCGCCGACGCCCTCGACGACCGCAGTCGCGCCGGAGTTGCGGACGCAGAAGCGCTCGCCCACGAGGCCGCGCAGGAAGAGCTGACCCGACGTCGCGCCGTAGCCGATGACGTTGCCCGCGACGATCTGCGTCGCGGGGTCGAAGTGCACGTCATCCTGCGGGGTGACGACGAGCCGGCCGCCGGAGAGGCCCTTGCCGAAGTAGTCGTTCGAGTCGCCGACCAGCCGCAGCGTCACGCCGCGGGGCAGGAACGCGCCGAAGCTCTGGCCGCCGGTGCCCTTCAGGGTGAACTCGATGGTGCCGTCGGGCAGTCCCTTGCCGTCGGTGGCCTTGGTCACCTCATGCCCGAGCATGGTGCCGACCGTGCGGTCGACGTTGCGGACCCCGAGGCTCTGGCGAACCCGCTCACCGCGGGCCAGCGCGGGCTCGGCCAGCCGGATCAGTTCGACGTCGAGCTTGGTGTCGAGACCGTGGTCCTGGCCCTGGATGCAGTGCAGCGCATTGCCGTGCACGTCGTCGACCTTCGTCAGGATCGGCGTGAGGTCGAGGCCCTGCGTCTTCCAGTGCCCGACGGCCTCGGCGATGTCGAGGACGTCGACGCGGCCGACGGCCTCCTCCAGCGTGCGGAAGCCGAGCTGGGCGAGCAGCTCGCGCACCTCCTCGGCGATGAACATGAAGAAGTTGACGACGTGGTCGGGGTCGCCGTGGAACTTGCCGCGGAGCTCGGGGTTCTGCGTCGCGACGCCGACCGGGCAGGTGTCCTTGTGGCAGACGCGCATCATGACGCAGCCGGACACCACCAGCGGGGCGGTGGCGAAGCCGAACTCCTCCGCGCCCAGCAGGGCGGCGACGATGACGTCGCGGCCGGTCTTGAGCTGTCCGTCGCACTGGACGACGATGCGGTCGCGCAGGCCGTTGAGCAGCAGGGTCTGCTGCGTCTCGGCCAGGCCGAGCTCCCAGGGTGCGCCCGCGTGCTTGACGGAGGTCAGCGGGGCCGCGCCGGTGCCACCGTCGTGCCCGGAGATGAGCACGACGTCGGCCTTGGCCTTGCTGACGCCCGTCGCGACGGTGCCGACGCCGACCTCGGACACCAGCTTGACATGCACGCGTGCGACGGGGTTGGCGCACTTCAGGTCGTGGATCAGCTGCTTGAGATCCTCGATCGAGTAGATGTCGTGGTGCGGCGGCGGCGAGATGAGGCCGACGCCCGGCGTCGAGTGCCGCGTCTTCGCCACCCAGGGGTAGACCTTCGGGCCGGGCAGCTGGCCGCCCTCGCCGGGCTTGGCACCCTGCGCCATCTTGATCTGGATGTCGTCGGCATACGTCAGGTACTCCGACGTCACGCCGAAGCGGCCGGAGGCGACCTGCTTGATCGCCGAGCGGCGCGCCGGGTCGTGCAGGCGCTCGGGATCCTCGCCGCCCTCGCCCGTGTTCGACTTGCCGCCGATGCGGTTCATCGCGACGGCCAGGGTCTGGTGGGCCTCCATCGAGATGGAGCCGTAGCTCATCGCGCCGGTGGAGAACCGCTTGACGATCTCGCTGGCAGGCTCGACCTCGTCGATGCTGATGGGCTCCCGCTCGGAGAACTTCAGCATGGAGCGGAGCGTCATGATCCGCGAGCTGTTGTCGTTGACGAGCGCCGAGTAGCGCTTGAAGGCCTGGTAGTCGCCGGTCTGCGTCGAGTGCTGCAGCCGAAACACCGTCTCGGGGTCGAACAAGTGCGGCTCGCCCTCGCGGCGCCACTGGTATTCGCCGCCCACGGGCAGCGTGCGGTGCGCCAGCGGGATGCCGTCGCCCGGGTAGGCCAGCTTGTGGCGCGCCTTGATCTCCTTGGCCAGCTCGGCGATGCCCAGTCCGCCGAGGCGCGACGTGGTGCCGGTGAAGTACTGGTCGACGACCTCCTGGCTCAGCCCGATGCACTCGAAGATCTGCGAGCCGGTGTAGGAGGCGACGGTGCTGATGCCCATCTTGCTCATCACCTTCAGCACGCCCTTGCTGAGCGCCTTGGCGACGTTGGCGATCGCCTTCTCCGGGGTCACGTTGACGTACATCTCGCGGCGGGCGAGGTCCTCGGCGGACTCGAACACCAGGTACGGGTTGACCGCGGCGGCCCCGTAGCCGAGCAGCAGCGCGACGTGGTGCACCTCGCGCACGTCGCCGGCCTCGACGACCAGGCCCACCTGCGTGCGCGTCTTCTGCCGCACGAGGTGATGGTGGATCGCGGCGGTGAGCAGCAGCGAAGGGATGGGAGCCAGGTCGGCGTTGGAGTGCCGGTCGGACAGCACGATCGCGCGGGCGCCGCCGCGGATGGCCGACGAGACCTCCTCGCACAGCTCGTCGATGCGGGCCTGCAGGGCCCGGCCTCCGCCGGCGACCTTGTAGACGCCCTTGATGACGTGCGCATTGAAGCCGGGCAGCTCGCCCTCGCGGTTCATCCGCACGATCTTGGCCAGCTGCTCGGAGTCGAGGATCGGGCTGGTCATGGTGATCTGGCGGGCCGCGTCGGGGGTCGGCTCGAGCAGGTTCCGCTCGGGGCCGATCTTGGTGGTCAGGCTCGTGACGAGCTGCTCACGGATCGCGTCGAGCGGCGGGTTGGTCACCTGCGCGAACAGCTGCTTGAAGTAGTCGAAGATCAGCCGCGGGCGGGAGCTCAGCACCGCGATGGGGGTGTCGGTGCCCATCGACCCGATGGCCTCCGCCCCCTGACTCGCCATGGGAGCGACGAGCTGGCGCAGCTCCTCGTGCGTGTACCCGAACACCTGCTGGCGCCGGATGACGGAGCTGTGCGAGTGGACGATGTGCGCGCGGGTCGGCAGCTTGTCGAGCTCGATCTTCTGCTCGGCGACCCACCTGCGGTAGGGGTGCTGCGAGGCGAGCGCGCCCTTGACGTCCTCGTCGGAGAGGACGCGGTGACGCTCCAGGTCGAGCAGGAGCATGCGGCCGGGCTGCAGGCGGCCCTTGCGGACGATGTCCTTCGACTCGATCGGCAGCACGCCCGCCTCGGAGGCGAACACGACGAGACCGTCGACGGTCTCCCAGTAGCGGCCGGGACGCAGACCGTTGCGGTCCAGCGTGGCGCCGATGATGGACCCGTCGGTGAACGTCATGCAGGCCGGGCCGTCCCAGGGCTCCATGATCATCGAGTGGTACTCGTAGAACGCGCGGCGCTCCGGGTCCATCTCCGCGTGGCCCTCCCACGCCTCGGGGATCATCATCAGCACGGCGTGCGGCAGCGAGCGGCCGCCGAGGTGCAGGAGCTCGAGCACCTCGTCGAAGGACGCGGAGTCGGAGCCCTCGGGGGTGCAGATCGGGAACAGGGCGTCGACGCCGCCGGGGAACTTCTCGGAGGTGAGGAGGGCCTCGCGGGCACGCATCCAGTTGCGGTTGCCGCGCACGGTGTTGATCTCGCCGTTGTGGGCGATCATGCGGTACGGGTGCGCCAGCTCCCAGGCCGGGAAGGTGTTGGTCGAGAAGCGCGAGTGGACCAGCGCAAGGGCCGACGCCATGCGCTCGTCGTGGAGTTCGGGGAAGACCTCCTCCAGCTGGGCGGTGGTCAGCATGCCCTTGTAGACGAGCGTGCGGGCGGACAGCGAGGAGAAGTAGACGCCCGCCTCGTGCTGGGCGCGGCGCCGGAGCACGAACGCGAAGCGGTCCAACTCGATGCCGGACTGGCCGTCGCGGCCGGCGACGATCAGGTGCTCGAAGTGCGGCATGGCGCCGACCGAGATGGGCGACAGCGTGCCGGTCTCGACGGGGACGTCCCGCCAGCCGAGCACGTCGAGCTCGACCTCCTCGGCGATGGCCTCGATCCGGCGGCGCGCCTCGGCGCGCTCGGCCTCGTCGACGGGCATGAACGCCATGCCGACGGCGTACTCGCCGAGGTCGGGGAGCTTGACTCCCGCGACGTCGCGGAGGAACTTGTGGGGGACTTGGATCAGGATGCCCGCGCCGTCGCCGGCCGCCTCGTCCGCGCCGGTGGCGCCGCGGTGGTCAAGGTTACGAAGGGCCTCGAGGCCCTTCGACACGATGTCGTGGGTCGGCACCCCATCGAGGCGTGCCACGAAGGCGACGCCGCAGGCGTCATGCTCGTACGCCGGGTCATAGAGACCCACCTTGGCCCGCTGGGGAAAAACACTGTGGGACATGGGCGGGTCCTCCTCGAGGGTCGGTGGGCACGCGTCCGCTCACGCGGCAGCGTGCAAACATTACGGCCAGCAGTTCTGCACGACAATCCAGTCTCACCGAGCGGGCGGCCGGTTTGCCAGGTTGTAACGAACCCGCAACAACTGATCCCCCGGGCCGGCCGGGACACGGGATCAGTCGCCGGGATCAAGGGCGGGCGCTCGCCACGCCCGCGGCCAGTTCGCCCGACAGCGCCCGCAGGCGCCGCAGGTCCCCCGGCATGTCTGCTCCGTCGGAGTCCAGGCACTTGAGCAGCGCCGATCCGACGATCACGAGGTCAGCGTAGCCGCCGATCTCGGCCGCCTGTGCCCCGTTGCTCACGCCGAGACCGATGCCGACCGGGATGGTCGGGTCGATGGCGCGGGCCCGCCCCACGATCACGGGCGCGGCGTCGGAGGTGGCGGAGCGCGCACCGGTGACGCCCATCACGCTGGTGGCGTACACCCAGCCGCGGCACGATCCCATCGTGAGCGCGATGCGCTCGTCGGTGGAGCTGGGGGCGATCAGGAACACCCTGTCGAGGCTGTGGGCATCGCTGGCCTCGAACCACTCCGGGCAGTCGTCCGGGGGCAGGTCCGGGGTGATGACGCCGCGGCCGCCGGCCGATGCGAGGTCGCGGGCGAACCGGTCGGGGCCGTAGGCCTCGATCAGGTTCCAGTAGGTCATCACCATCGGGGCGGCGCCGGTCGCGGCGACGGTCTCGGCGGCGGTGAACGCGTCGCGAGTGTGGACCCCGCGCGCCCTTGCCTTCACGGTGGCGTGCTGGATGACCAGCCCGTCCATCAGCGGGTCGGAGTATGGGATGCCGATCTCGACGATGTCGGCGCCGCGGCCGTCTTCGCCCTCGACCACGGCCCGGAAGGCCTCCATCGACTGCGCAACGCTCGGGTAGCCGACGGGGAGGTAGCCGACGAGCGCGGGTCGCCCCGCGTCGAGGCAGGAGGCGACGACGGCACCGGTGTTGCCCAGCCGCGCGGCGTCGGTGAAGCTGCTCATTCCAGGCCTCCAACGGTCTTGTCCGGCACGCCGGGCAGCCCGAACCAGTCGAACGCCGTCGCCACGTCCTTGTCCCCGCGGCCCGACAGGCACACGAGGATCTTCGGGTGCAGGTCCGGGTTCTCCTGCGCCAGCCGCAGCCCGAGCCGCTTCGCGCCGGCGACGGCGTGGGCCGACTCGATGGCCGGGATGATGCCCTCGGTGCGGGTCAGCTGCTTGAAGGCGTCCATGGCGTCGGCGTCGGTGACCGGCTCGTAGACCGCGCGGCCGGTGGTGGCGAGCCAGGCGTGCTCGGGGCCGACACCCGGGTAGTCGAGGCCGGCCGAGATGGAGTGCGACTCGATGGTCTGGCCCTCCTCGTCCTGCAGGACGTAGGTGCGGGCGCCGTGCAGCACGCCGGGGCTGCCCGCGGTGATCGTCGCCGCGTGGCGCCCGGTGGAGATCCCCTCGCCCTCGGCCTCGAATCCGTAGAGGCCGACGGACGGGTCCTCGATGAAGTCGTAGAACATGCCGATGGCGTTGCTGCCGCCCCCGACGCAGGCCGCGACGTAGTCGGGCAGCCCGCCGTGCTCGGCGATCATCTGGCGGCGGGCCTCGGTGGAGATGACCCGCTGCAGCTCGCGCACGAGGTACGGGAACGGGTGGGGTCCACCGACGGTGCCGATGAGGTAGTGCGTGTCCTCGACGGTGGTGACCCAGTCGCGCATCGCCTCGTTCATGGCGTCCTTGAGCGTGCGGGAGCCGGCGGCGACCGCGTAGACCTCGGCGCCGAGCAGCTGCATGCGGGCGACGTTCAGCGCCTGGCGCTGCGTGTCGACCTCGCCCATGTAGACGCGGCACTCGAGGCCGAGCAGCGCGGCTGCGGTCGCGGTGGCGACGCCGTGCTGGCCTGCGCCGGTCTCCGCGATGACTCTCGTCTTGCCCATCCGCTTCGTGAGCAGGGCCTGGCCGAGCACGTTGTTGATCTTGTGCGCGCCGGTGTGGTTCAGGTCCTCGCGCTTGAGCAGGATCGTGGCGTTGCCGCACTGCCGCGAGAAGTTCTCCGCGACGGTGATGGGGGTCGGGCGGCCCGAGTAGTCGCGCTGCAGCTTCTCCAGCTCCGCGTGGTAGGAGGGGTCGGCCCAGGCTGCGTCGAAGGCCTCCGTGAGTTCCGCCAGCGCGGCCTGGAGTGCCTCGGGGACGAAACGCCCCCCGAACTGCCCGAAGTGTCCCGTGTCGGTCGGCAGGCTCATCGGATGCCCCTCTCTGCGGCCGCCATGAACTCGGAGATCGCCGCGGCGGGGTCGCCGTGGCGGACGAGCGCCTCCCCCACCAGGATCGCGTCGGCGCCCTGCGACGCGACGAGTTCAACGTCGGCGGCGGTGAGGATGCCGGACTCGGCCACCTTGACGGCATCGGAGCCGATACGTCCGGCCAGCGCCCCGAAGGTCGCCAGGCCGACGTCGAGCGTCTTGAGGTTGCGGTTGTTGACGCCGATCACCTCGGCACCGGCCTCGAGCGCGCGGTCGACCTCCTCGGCGGTGTGCGTCTCGACGAGGGCCGTCATGCCGAGATCGGACGTCAGCGTGAGGAAGCTCCTCAGCTGGGCGTCGTCGAGGGCCGCGACGATGAGCAGCACGAGGTCCGCCCCGTGCACGCGGGCCTCGAAGAACTGGTACTCGTCGACCATGAAGTCCTTGCGCAGCACCGGCACGTCCACGCGGGCGCGCACGGCGTCCAGGTCGTCGAGGCTGCCGTTGAAGCGGCGCTGCTCGGTGAGGACGGAGATCGCCGCCGCGCCGCCCGCCGCGTAGGAGGCGGCGAGTTCCGCCGGATCGGAGATGTCGGCCAGGTGTCCCTTTGAGGGCGAGCTGCGCTTGACCTCGGATATCACCGCCAGGCGCGGGTCGCGCAGCCGGGCGACCACGTCCAGGGGCTCGGGCGCGCTCTCCGCGGCGCGCCGGACGTCGGCGAGCGGGACTCGTGCGGTACGGGCGTGGAGGTCTTCGCGGACTCCGGCGATGATGTCGTCGAGGACGGTCACGGTTGGCCGAAGCCCATGGTCTTCATGACCATGGTGACGATGCAGGCGACCAGGATCACGGCGGCGCCGGTGATGACGAGCGGCCAGCTGGGGCCGAGCATGGCCGCGATGGCGACCAGCACGAAGCCGATCGCGACGCCGACGGAACCGACCCAGGCCGCAGGGCTCCGCCCGTGGTGGTAGTACTTCGCGGTACGCGCCATCGCTCAGCCTCTCTGGTTGGTCGGATCGCTGACTCGGGTGAGCCTACCGCCATCAGGCGGCGCGGTCAGGCCGTTGTTCATCCCCGGTGGTGGTCGGGTCGAGCCCGGCGTCCATGGCCGACCAGTCGTCGAGGCGCCGCTCGGCGGCGGGTGAGCGACGGACCCAGCGCGGCCCCCAGACGACGACGCCGAGCAGCCCGGCCGCGGCGACGGCGAAACCCGCCGCGACGAGCCACGCGCCCATGGACACGGCCCACCCGAGGCCGGCCACTGACAGCGCGGTGATCGCGACGCCGAGCACCCGCAGTGCGGTGCGGTACAGCATGAGGCTGAGCGCGATGCCGGCCAGGACAGCCAGGGCGGGGCCGATGAGCGGCGACGAGGCCGCCTGCGAGCCCAGGGTGGCGAGCAGCGCCCCGGCCATGGCCACGAGTGTCGCGGGCGCACGACCCCTCATGCGGGGCCCCCCATCGCCTCTGCCCTCCCGATGGCCGTGATCACGGCCCTTGCCTTGTGCGAGCACTCCGCGTCCTCGAGTTCCGGCACCGAGTCGGCGACGATCCCGGCTCCTGCCTGGACGTGCGCCACGCCGTCGGCGATCAGGGCGGTGCGGATGGCGATGGCGACGTCGGCGTTGCCGGCGAAGTCGAAGTACCCGACCACGCCCCCGTAGAGCGCGCGGCGGCTCACCTCGAGGCGGTCGATGATCTCCATCGCCCGCACCTTCGGGGCGCCGGACAGAGTGCCGGCCGGGAAGCAGCTCAGCACGGCATCCAGCCCGGTGGCCCCGTCCCGGAGGCGCCCGGAGACCGCGGCCTCGAGGTGCATGATGTGCGAGTAGCGGCGGACCTTCATGAACTCGTGCACGGTGACGCTGCCGGGGGCGCAGATCCGGCCGAGGTCGTTGCGGCCGAGGTCGACGAGCATGAGGTGCTCGGCCTTCTCCTTCGGATCGGCGAGCAGCTCCTCGGCGAGGCGGCGGTCGGCCTCCGGGGTGGCCCCGCGTGGCCGGGACCCGGCGATGGGCCGGGTGGTCGCGACGCGGTCCTGCACCGTCACCAGGGCCTCGGGGCTGGACCCGACGACGTCGAAGCCCGGCAGCCTCAGCAGGTAGAGGTACGGGCTGGGGTTGGTGAGCCGCAGGGCCCGGTAGACCTCGAAGGCGTCGGCGCTCGTCGGCACGTCGAAGCGCTGCGACACGACGATCTGGAAGGCCTCGCCCGCGCGGATCTCCTCCTTGGCCTCCTCGACGATCGCGCGGTACTCCTCGGAGGAGCGCTGCCGGATCACCGTGGGGGTGCGGGGCTCGCCCTCCTGGACAACGAGGCTCGCGCGGGGGCGCCGCAGCGCCGCCGCCATGCCCTCGATGGCGTCGACGGCGGTCCGGTAGGCGCGCTCGACGCCCTCGTCCGTGCCGTCGTAGTTGATGGCGTTAGCCACCAGCCACAGCTCACCGCGATGGTGGTCGAGGATGGCGAGTTCGCTCGCGAGCATCATGATGAGCTCGGGGCGGCCGAGGTCGTCGGTCGTGGTGTCGGGCAGCCTCTCGAGCCGCCGCACGACGTCATAGCCGAGATAGCCGACCATGCCTGCGTGGAACGGCGGGAGCCCGGTCTCTGGCGGGGTGGCGAGCTCGGCGAGCGTGGCGCGGAGCACCTCGAGAGGGTCGCCGTCGTCGGGGATGCCCACGAGCTCACGGCCGATCCAGGCGGCGTGGCCGTCCCGCTCGGTGAGCGTCGCGGCGGCGCGGACGCCGACGAACGACCAGCGCGACCAGATCCCACCGTCGGCCGACTCGAACAGGAATGTGCCCTCCCGGTCGCCGCAGAGCTGCTGATAGAGGGCGACGGGCGTCTGGTCGTCGGCAAGCAGCCGCGCGTGGACGGAGATGACCCGACGGGTCCTCGCCTGCTCGGTGAACTCCCCGAGGGTGGGCGAGATGATCATGCGACGTCGCCGTCGGTCAGCTCCGTGAAGAAGCAGGTGCGGTTGCCGGTGTGGCAGGCGGCCCCGGTCTGGTTGACCGTCAGGAGGATGGTGTCGCCGTCGCAGTCCAGCTCGACCTTCACGACGCTCTGGTGGTGGCCGGAGGTCTCCCCCTTGACCCAGTACTCCCGGCGGGAGCGGGACCAGTAGGTGGCCTTGCCGGTGGCGAGGGTGCGCCGCAGGGCCTCGGCGTCCATCCAGGCCAGCATCAGCACCTCGCGGGTGTCGGCGTCCTGGGCGATCGCGGGCACGAGGCCGTCCGCGTTGAAGGTGAGCTCTGGCATGCGCCCTATTGTGCCCCGCGCATTCCCGGATGTCGCGTCCGCCGGGTTGGCTCAGAGTGTCTAGTCTTGTGCCCATGACCCTCGCCCGACGCCAACGAGCTGCCCTGGCCGACCTCCTCGAGGAGCTCGGCCCCTTCGCCCCGACCGAGTGTGCGGGGTGGCAGACCCAGGACCTCGCCGCGCACCTCTACGTGCGCGAGCACAAGCTCGGCGCGCTGCCCGGCATCGGCTCGGAGAAGTTCGCGCCGAAGACCGAGCGCATCCAGCGTGAGACGCTCCACGAGCTGGGCTACCCGGCCCTGGTGGAGGCCATCCGCACGCCCGGCTGGATCATGTTCCCGGTCGACAACCTCGTCAACTCGGGCGAGTACTTCATGCACCACGAGGACGTGCTGCGCGCCAACGGCCGGGTCCAGGTGCTGAAGCCCGGCGAGCAGCGCGACCTGTGGCCGATGACCAAGGTGCTGGCCCGCAAGACAAACATGCAGTTCAAGGGCCACGTCCGGCTGCAGCGCACCGACACGGGCGAGGTGGCGCAACTCGGGCGCGGCCCGAAGCCCCTGACGATCGCCGGGCTGCCGTCCGAGATCCTGCTGCACCTGAGCGGCCGAAAGGCCGACGTCGCCATCACCGGCGAGCCCGCCGTCGTGGAGGCCTGGCAGAAGGCGATCAAGGGACTCTGAGTCCGACCCGAAGCACGACGGCCCGTCCCCTGCCGGGGGACGGGCCGTCGCATGTCCGGGGCGTCAGAGCAGCTCTGGGGTCTTCATCGCCCTGCCCTCGCGGTGGGCGGCGAGGAACTCGATGACGGTGTCGTACCAGACCTTCGCGTGCTGCGGCGTGAGGATCCAGTGGTTCTCGTCGGGGAAGTACAGGAAGCGGTGCGGCAGGTCGGCCGGCTCCCCGTCGTGCTTCTCGTTGAGCGCCCACCACAGCGCCAGCCCCTCGCCGATCGGCACCCGGTAGTCGCGGTCGCCGTGGATGACGAGCATCGGCGTGACGATGTCGGCGGCGAACAGGTGCGGCGAGTGGGCGGCCATCATCTCCTCGCTGAGCTCGCGCTTCCAGTACCAGGAGGCGTCGGTGGTCGGGCCGAAGGACTGGAGGTTCCAGAGCGAGGCGTGGCTGACGATCGCGGCGAAGCGGTCGGTGTGCGTCGCGATCCAGTTGGCCATGTAGCCGCCGAAGGAGCCGCCCATCATGACCGAGGCATCGTCGCGGACGTCGTCCCGAGCCTCGGCCGCGTCGGTGAGCGCCATGATGTCGGTGAACGGCTCGGCCCCCCACCGTCCCCAGCCGCGCTGGATGTGGTCGAGGCCGTAGCCGGTGGAGAGTGCGGGGTCGGGGAGCAGGACGGCCTGGCCGCGCGAGACGAGCAGCCAGGGGCACCAGCGCCAGCTCCAGGCGTTCCAGGAGCCGAGCGGGCCGCCGTGGACCCACAGCGTCAAGGGTGCCGGGTTTTGGTGAGATGCACCGTCGGGGAGGACGAGCCAGCCGGGGATCCTGGTGCCGTCGGCGGCGGTGGTCTCGACGCGCTCGATGCGGCCGGGCAGCGCCGGGTACTCGACGGGGCCGGGCAGCACCCGGGTCGTGGCGCCCGCGATGTCGATCGCGACGACCTCGCCGGGGATGTCGTAGGCCGTGCGCACCGCGTAGGCGGTGGCGCCGTCGGGGCTGAGCTGGACGGAGCTGTACGCGCCGTGCTGCGTCAGGCGGCGCACCTCCCCGGTCGCGACATCGACGGCGAAGACGGGGCACTCGCCGTCGTCGTCCGCGGTCACGATGAGCGTGGCGTTGTCCGGGGTGAACGCGACGGGGTGCGCCCAGCGGTCCCAGTCGGCCGCCAGAGGGCGACCCTCACCGTCGCCGTCGATGAGCCACAGGGTGGCGTCGGGGCTTACGGTGGGGGTCGAGCGTCGGTTCCGGACGGCGACGATCAGGCTGCCGTCATCGCTGACGACCGGGAAGCCGAACTCGTCGTCGGCGTGCGATGCGATGACGGTCTGCTCGCCCGTGGCCGGGTCGATGCGGACGAGCTCGGCGCGGGTGACGCCGTGCGCCTCGGGCACCGACCACTCGGCCACGATGACCGATCCGTCGCGGGAGACCGCGACGTCGCCGAGCGCGCGGCCGACGTCGCCGGTGAGGTCTTCCACGTCGGCCAGCTCACGGTCGCCCTCTCCCGTGACCCGGGCGGCGCGCAGGCGGGTCGTCTCCTGGCCGAGGTCGTGGTCCCAGTAGCGCACCGGGTATCCGCTGTGCAGGAGGGCTGCGACCTTCGTATCGCGCCGAGCCGTCCGCCTCGCGGCATCGGCCTCGTCGTCCGCGGCGCCCTGGTGGACGGGCACGCCGAGGATGACGCGGTCGCTGTCGGTGGTGAGCACCTGGCCCCAGCCGCCGTCGCGGCGGGCCAGTTCGTAGGCCTCTCCCCCACCGGCCGGCAGGCACCACAGCGCGGCGGTCGTCTCAGACGGCTTGTCTCCCGCCCTGCCGAGGAGGTCGCGCTTCGAGGTGAACAGCAGCGACCCGTCGGGCAGGAACGCGCTGAGGCTCTCACCCTTGACCGAGCGCGTGAGTCGCGTCGAGGGGGTCTCACCCGTCGGGTCGACGCGGTACAGGGCGGTGGTGTAGGTGGTCGCCTCCGCATCGGTGCCCTGGACGGCCACCACGAGCGACGAGCCGTCGCGGCTCAGCGTCAGGCCGCCGAGCCGAGGCGTCGAGATGTAGCTGTCCAGATCGAACCAGGGGTCTGGGGTGGGATCAGTCATGGTCCCAACCTATCCCCGCCGTCAGACGCCGAGCTCGCCGAGGACCTGGGCGAAGGTGTGCCGGGCCTGCTCGGCCAGGGGCGGGAGCGTCAGGCGGTAGAAGGACAGCTGGAACGCGGCCTGCGCGAACGCCCGGGCCCGCGCCCGGCGCCACGTGGCGTCGGGCACGTCGATGGCCACGCCGGAAGGCCTCGCGGGCGTTCGGCGTGAACAGATTCCAGGCGACCTGCAGGTCGTTGGCGGGTTCCCCCACCCCGACGCCGCCCCAGTCGATGAGCCCGACGAGGCGCCCGTCGCGGACGATCAGGTTTCCCGGTGCCACGTCTCCGTGTAGCCAGAGCGTGCCTCGACCGTCCCACGGCGGGGTCGCCTCGAGCAGCGTGGTCCAGGCCGCGGCCAGGTCCTCGTGCACCTCGGGAGAGTCCGCGCCGCTCGCCTCGGGAGCGTCCGGGCGGCCATCCTGAGGATCGTCCTCGCGGCCATCCTGGGGACCGTCCTCGTCACCGGCCTCGGGGGCCCGCGCGCCGGTCCCGAGGCCGCCGACGCTGCCTGACAGCGCGGCAAGGCGTTCTCGGACGTCGGCGTCCATGGCGTGGGGGCTGAGCCCTGCCGTCGGTGCCCCTTCGGGGATCGGGAGGGCCCGCAGTTCGCGCAGGAAGTCGGCGATCTCGACGGCAAGACCGGCGTCGTCGCTGCCGGGCTGGAGCCGACGCCCTGGCACCCATCGCTGGACGCACCACGGCGCCGGGTAGTCGCAGCCCGGCGCGCCGTAGAACTCGGGCACGGCGGGCGGCAGGCTGAGCCGGTCGCGCAGCCAGGGCAGCCAGGGGCGGACGCGTTCCTGCTGGCCGAAGGCCCAGTCCACGATCGGAAGCCGCATGCAGTGCCGGTCCCCGACGCGGTACACGTCCGTGTCTGTGCCGTGCATGGGGGCGTCCGCGATGGGCTCACCGGCGAGCACGGGATACTGCTCCTCCAGCAGCCGACGCACGAGCCCGGCGCTGGTCGCCACCTGGTTCTCGTGCATCCTGCCTGCCATGGCCGCAAGCTATCACCCTGTTCCCTGAGCCCATTCCCGGTCCCCCTTTCCAGCACAAAGATGCCTATACGGGGGCCGCTGCAGCATGGGAACAGCGGCACCGATATAGGCATCGTTGTGCACGAGATCGAGCTGGCCACGGGGAAGTGACAGCCGACGACCCTGCCGCTCCGTTCAGGATGACGTGCCCTGTGGATAATTCAGACGGGCGTGCGAAAAGTGTCGGTGGCGGGTCGTAGCGTGGGTGTCATGGAAACCAGGCGACGTGACGATTCCCGGCAGGCGACCATCCGCCTCCGTGCGGGTGTCGTGCTGCGTCGCCGCGGGGAGGCCGAGGAGTTGGAGGCCATCTGCGACCTTGCCCTGGCCTACCGCCTGGATGAGGCGGACCTGCTGGATTACGGGACCGAGATCTACCGTGACCGAGATACGAAGCTGCCGGAGAAGCTGGTCCACCCGGGTGGGGAGGGAACCCCGGGTGTGTCGGAGTTCCTGGCGATGGAGGTCGCCGCGTTGCTGCGGTGTTCGCAGACCGCGGCGATCGAGAGGACCGCCTCCGCGCTGAATCTGAAGTACCGACACCCGATGTTGTTCGAGGCCGTGATCAACGGGGAGGTCGAACGCTGGCTCGCCGAGAGGGCCGCGTGGTTGTGTCGGGATCTGGATCCGATGCAGGCCGAGACCGTCACGGCCCGTTGGTTGCCGAGGCAGTACGGGCTGGTGCCCGGTGCGGCGCTGGGGGAACTGAAGAAGCTCATCATCCGGGCCGACGCGGCCGCCGCGCGGGAGCGGGAGGCCGAGGCCCGTGCCCGGCGTGGGGTGTGGCTGCGCGACGAGGAGCCGGGTGTCACGTCGATCGGCGGCCGGCTCGATGTGTTGGATGGCAGGATCGTCGACGAACGCCTCCATCAGATCTCGGAGCGGTTGAAGGCCCGCTATCCCGGCCTGGACCACTCCGCCCGCCGCGCGAAGGCCCTCTCCCTGGCCATGAACCCCGACCTCCTGCTCACCATCCTCGAAGCCGACCAGCCCGCCCTCGGCATCGACCTCGACAGCATGGACGGCTGCCTTGATCATCGGGGCATCGACTGCACCAGCCCGGGCGACGGTCTGGCCCTCTTGGACAGCGACTGCGACGGCCCGGTCATCGCGCCGGTGCCGCCGGAGCCGCCGGACGAGGACGATGAGCCTCCGTTCCCTGATGATGAGCCTCCCGACTGGCAGCCACCCGACGATCCGCGGCTGGATCGCTCGGGTGGGGTGGGACCTTTCGCTTCGCTCAAGGCACCTCGACAGGCATGTGCTGAGCCTGGTCGAAGTGCTCGGCGACCCGACCGGTTCCCTGAGCCGCCGCCCCGGTTCTCTGAGCCGACCCGGTTGCCTGAGCCGACCCGGTTGCCTGAGCCGCCTTTCCGGTTCCCTGAGCTCGTCGAAGGGCGCCGAGCGGAGCGAGGCGAGGACCCGCCACCCCACACGGCCCGCCTGGACGGGGGCGGGACAGAGCCCGGTCTGCGTGGCCGGCGACCCGACACCCCACCGCCGCCTGCGCGGTTGCCGAGGGTGGAGATCGTCGTGCACATCACCGCGGACGCGGACGGAACCCTGGACCCGGTCGCATCGGTCGAGCGCGCCGGCACGCTGACCACCGCGCTGCTCGGCGAGCTCCTCGGCGACGGCTACCGCAACGGCGAAATCAGCCTCAAGGTTCAGCCCGTCATCGACCTGAACAACACCCCCGCCGCCGACGGGTACCGGCCGACTCGGCGGATGCGCAAAGCCCTGCGGCTGCTGCGACCCACGGAGGCGTTCCCGTTCTCCACCCGCACCCGAGGCCTGGACGTCGACCACAACACCACCTACCAGCCCGGCCGACCCGGCCAGACCCGGCTGGACAACCTGGCCCAGCTCTGCCGCCGCGTCCACCGCGGCAAGACCAAGGGCGCCTGGGTGTTGAACCAGATCGCACCCGGCCACTTCCGCTGGACCAGCCCCCTGGGCTACGTCTATGAGGTCACCAGCGGCGGCGCGTGGCTGGAATGCACCCCCGACCTCGGCCCACAGCTCAGCCCCGTCGAGAGGACCATCCAGGACTGGTGCGACACCATCGCCGACGCCACCCACCTCGCCCGCTGCGGCTGATTCCCTTCACCGCGCTCAGCAACTCGACGGGGCCTGTGCTGAGCCTGTCGAAGTGCTCAACGACCCAAGTTGGGACCCTTCGCTCCGCTCAGGGCGTTTCGACAGGCTCAACGACCCGAGACAGCCACGTCGACAGGTATGTGCCGAGCCGGTTCCCTGAGCTCGTCGAAGGGCGCCGAGCGAAGCGAGGCGAGAACCCACCACCGCACATCGGGTGCTCCGACATGGCCGAAGCTGACGAAACGTCGGACCTGAACCAGGACCCTTCACTCCGCTCAGGGCGCTTCGACAGTGCCCGTGCTGAACCTGCCGAAGTGCTCAGCGACCCGAGATGGCCGGGACTACGCGAGCTTCTCCAGGATCAGCTCGCGGACCCTGGCCGCGTCGGCCTGACCGCGCATGGCCTTCATGACCTGACCGATCAGGGCGCCGGCCGCGGCGACCTTGCCGTCACGGATCTTGGCCGCGACGTCAGGGTTCTTCGCGATCACGTCGTCCACCGCGGCGCTCAGCGCTCCCGTGTCGGAGACGACGGCAAGCCCCCGCTTCTCCACGACCTCGGCGGGTTCGCCCTCGCCGGCGAGCACGCCGTCGATGACCTGGCGGGCCAGCTTGTCGTTGACCCTGCCCTCGTCGACGAGCGCCTGGACGCCCGCGACCTGCGCCGGGGTGATGTCGAGCGCGTCGATCTCGACGCCGGCCTCGTTGGCGCGGCGGGCCAGTTCCGTGACCCACCATTTCCGGGCCGCGGCGGGCGTGGCGCCCGCCGCCACGGTCTCCTCGACCAGCGTGAGGGCGCCGGAGTTCACGATCGCGCCGAAGTCGATGTCGCTGAACCCCCAGGCGGCCTGCAGTCTGCGGCGGCGCTCGGCGGGCGGCTCCGGCAGGGTGGCGCGCAGCTCCTCGACCCACTCGGCGCTCGGGGCGATGGGCATCAGGTCGGGCTCCGCGAAGTAGCGGTAGTCCTCGGCCTCCTCCTTCGAGCGTCCGGGCGACGTGGTGCCGTCCGCCTCGTGGAAGTGCCGGGTCTCCTGCTTGATGCGGCCGCCGTCGTCGAGGATGGCGGCCTGGCGGGTCATCTCGTAGGAGATGGCCGTCTCGACAGAGCGCAGCGAGTTGACGTTCTTGGTCTCTGTGCGGGTCCCGAGCCTGTCGGCCCCGATGGGCGCCAGCGAGATGTTCGCGTCACAGCGCAGCGACCCCTGCTCCATGCGGGCGTCGGACACGCCCAGTGCCTTCACGAGCTCGCGCAGGTGCGCGACGTAGGCACGGGCCACCTGCGGCGCCTTGTCGCCGGTGCCGAGGATCGGCTTGGTGACGATCTCGATCAGCGGCACGCCGGCACGGTTGTAGTCGATGAGCGAGTAGTCGGCGCCCGTGATGCGACCCGAGCCGCCGACGTGCGTCGCCTTGCCCGCGTCCTCCTCCATGTGGGCGCGCTCGACCTCGACGCGGTAGGTCTCGCCGTCCACATCGAGGTCAACGTAGCCGTCGAACGCGATCGGCTCGTCGTACTGCGAGGTCTGGAAGTTCTTCGTCATGTCCGGATAGAAGTAGTTCTTCCGGGCCATGCGACACCAGGACGCGATGGAGCAGTTCAGCGCCAGCCCGATCCGGATGGCGGACTCGACCGCCTTGCCGTTGATGACGGGCAGCGAGCCGGGGAGCCCTAGGCAGACCGGGCAGGTGTGGGTGTTCGGCTCGCCGCCGAACTCGTTGGCGCAGCCGCAGAACATCTTGGTGGCGGTGTTCAGCTCGACGTGCACCTCGAGCCCGAGCGCGGGCTCGTAGCGGGTCAGCAGGTCGTCGTAGTCGGCCAGCTCGCTCATGCGGTCACCGCCTGGGTGTCGATGGTGGGAAGCTCGTTGAGCAGGGGGTGGCCCCAGGCCGACTCGAGCGCCCGCTCCAGCACGCCGCCGACGCGGTAGAGCCGCTCGTCGGCCATCGGGGGCGCCATCACCTGCAGCCCGACGGGGAGCCCGTCGCTCAGCCCGCAGGGGAACGACGCGGACGCGTTGCCGGCCATGTTCGACGGGATCGTGCAGAGATCCGCGAGGTACATGCTCATCGGGTCGCTCATGCGCTCCCCGATCCGGAACGCCACGGTCGGAGTGGTGGGCGAGATCAGCACGTCGACCGTCTCGAAGGCCTTCGTGAAGTCGGCCTGGATGAGCGTGCGGACCTTCTGCGCCGAGCCGTAGTAGGCGTCGTAGTAGCCGGCCGACAGCGCGTATGTGCCGATGATGATGCGGCGCTTGGCCTCGCGGCCGAAGCCCTCCTCGCGGGACAGGTTCATGACCTGCTCGGCCGAGTGGGTGCCGTCGTCGCCTGCCCGCAGCCCGTAGCGCATGCCGTCGAAGCGAGCGAGGTTGGAGCTCAGTTCGGCGGGCTGGATCAGGTAGTACGCGGGCAGCGCGTAGGTGAACGCGGGGCAGCTGACCTCGAAGATCTCGGCGCCGGCCGCGCGCAGCAGCTCGACGGCCTCGGCGAAGCGCTCCAGGACGCCCGGCTCGTAGCCCTCGCCCTGGAACTCCGTGACGACGCCGATCCGCACGCCCGACAGGTCGTCGGCCTGCGCGGCGGCGACCAGGTCGGGCACGGGCACGTCCAGCGACGCGGAGTCGTGGAAGTCGTAGCCGCCGATGACGGCCTGCAGCAGCGCGGCATCCTCGGTGCTGCGCGTGCAGGGGCCGGGCTGGTCGAGGCTCGAGGCCATCGCCACCAGTCCATAGCGGGAGACGCCGCCGTAGGTGGGCTTCACGCCGACGGTGCCCGTGACCGCACCTGGCTGACGGATGGAGCCGCCCGTGTCGGAGCCGACGGCCAGGGGCACCATGAAGGACGCGACCGCAGCCGCGGACCCGCCACCGGAGCCGCCGGGGATCCGGTCGGTGTCCCACGGGTTGCGGGTCGGGCCGTAGAACGACGTCTCGGTCGACGACCCCATGGCGAACTCGTCCATGTTCGTCTTGCCGACGATGACCAGCCCCGCCTCGCGCAGCCGCTTCACGACGGTGGCGTCATACGGCGGAACCCAGCCCTGCAGCATCCGCGAGCCGCACGTCGTCGGCATGTCGGTGGTGCAGTAGTTGTCCTTGACGCCGATCGGCACGCCGGCCAGCGGGCCGAGCTCCTCGCCGGCGGCACGCCGGGCGTCGACGGCGCGGGCGGCGGCGAGCGCCCCCTCCGCATCGACGTGCAGGAAAACGTTCAGCGTCGGGTTCAGCGCCTCGATGCGGGCCAGGCAGGCGCGGGTCAGCTCCTCGGAGGTGAGCTCGCCGGCTGCCATGCGGCGGCCGAGCTCTGCCACGCTCAGGCGGATCAGGTCGTCCATGCTCACTCCTCGCCCAGGATCTGAGGGACGCGGAAGCGCCCGTCCTCGTCGTCGGGGGCGCCGGAGAGCGCCTGCTCGGCCGTCATCGAGTCCCGCACCACGTCGTCGCGGAAGACGTTGGTCATCGTGATCGCGTGCGTCGCCATCGGCACGTCAGGCGTCGCGACCTCCGAGACCCGTCGGATCGATTCCAAGATGACGTCCAGCTCGGGGGCGAGTTCGGCGCATTCCTGCTCGGAGAGCTGGATGCGTGCCAAGGCGCCCAGTCGAGCCACGTCGGCGGCGGTGAGACCCACAGCGCTGCTCCTAGGTTGTCCAGTCGGCCGCTGTCGCGGCCGGGACCATCTTAGGGCGAACCGACCTGGGCCCTTACGCGCCGGTCAGAATGAGGTAGAACATGCGGCCGAGGAAGAACAGGCCGATGGCGATCGCGACGGTGACGATCGGGATGAGGATCCGCTGGACCTTCTTCCACCTGGTGGTGGGCACGCCCGTCGGCCCCCAGGTGCCACGGTTCGCGTGGGCACGCACGGGGTTGTCGCCGTCGAGATTCAGATCGGAGAAGACGCGCACGGCGCCAGTCTAGGCGCAGCCGGCGGGTCAGCCGCGCGCCAGCGACTCCTCGACCAGCGCGGCCGCGCGGGTCAGGGCGTCCAGCTGCGGCACGACGTCGCCGAGACGCCAGCCTGCGAGCCCGCAGGCCGTGCCGAGCAGCAGGTCGTCGTACACCTCGGTGCCGACCTGCCTCAGGATGCGCAGCGCGGTCCGCACGAGTTCGTCGACGCCCTGCCGGGTACGGGATGCGGTGTCGACCACCCCGAGAACGAGCCGGCGACGCTCGTCGCACCACTGGGCCAGCTCGTCGAGGTCGACGAGGGCGGCGTCGACGGCAACCCCGTGGAAGCGCGCCCGGCTGGCCACGCCGAGCCAGCGTCCGGGCGCGCAGCAGTGCAGCAGGGAGGTCTCCCCGCCGAGGGGCCGCAGCGCCTCGACGAGCTCGGCCTCGTCGACGCTGCGGTGCCGCGAGAAGCCGCTGGCGGTCGGCACCGCCCCCGACCCGACCGCGATCAGCCCGGGCTCATCGACCTGCACCCACACCGTCGCCCGAGGAAGGCGGCGGGCCAGGTCGGCGCGCAGCACGGCCGCGGCCTCGGCCAGCGCCTGGGCGAGTTCGCGGCGTGCGCCGTGGTCGGCCAGCAGCCGGTCCCCGGCTGGCCGCTCGACGCCCGAGGCCAGCGTCCATGGGCCCGTCAGCGCCACCTTGAGCACGCCGTCAAAGTCCTGCAGCAGCTCCTCGGCGTCGTCCAGGTCACGGCGCCACCCGCCGCGGGCCCGGCGGTACGCGGCGTCGCCGTGCGCGGCCAGCCGCCAGCCGGCGGGCTGCAGGTCGAACTCGAGGCCGTCGACCATGGCGAGCGTGCGCCCGATCATGTCGGATCCGACGCCGCGCGCCGGCAGCTCGGGCAGCGGCAGCACGTCGGGCAGCGCCTCGGACATGGCCGCCAGCGCGCCGCGGAAGTCGTCGCCGGGCAGGGACCCGGCCGCGGTGACGCGCATCAGCGGGCCTCGGCGATCACGGCGCTGCCGACGACCCGGTCGCCGTCGTAGAGCACGACGCTCTGGCCGGGCGCGACACCTGAGGCCGGCGCGTCGAGGGCCACGACGAGCCCGTCGCCGGTCGCCTCGATGGTGGCGTCCTGAGGCACGCCGTGCGCTCGGTACTGCGCCTGACCGCGCCACGGCCCGAGGACCGGGTCCCCCGTCCACGTGACACGGATGCCGGTCAGCGTGTCCACGGCCAGCTCCCCCCGCGACCCCACCACGACGGTGCGGCTGGCGGGCTCGATGCTCAGCACGTAGCGCGGTTCCCCCGACGGGGCCGGCACCCGCAGGTCGAGCCCCTTGCGCTGGCCGACGGTGTAGTTGTGCGTCCCGGCGTGGACGCCCAGCACGGTCCCCGCGCTGTCGACGATCTCGCCGGGGGCGTCGTCGAGGTGACGGGACAGGAACCCCTGCGTGTCCCCGTCCGCGATGAAGCAGATGTCGTGGCTGTCCGGCTTCTTCGCCACCCCGAACCCGAGGGCGCGGGCCTCCTCCCGGACAACCGGCTTCTCGACGTCGAACAGCGGGAACAGGCACCGCGACAGCTGTGCCTGCGTCAGCATGCCGAGCACGTAGGACTGGTCCTTGGCGGCGTCGGCGGCGCGGTGCAGCGTGACGACGCCGTCGGCGGACCGGCGGAGGTCGGCGTAGTGGCCCGTGGCCACGGCGTCGAACCCGAGCGCGATGCCCCGGTCGAGGACCGCGGCGAACTTGATCTTCTCGTTGCACCTCAGGCAGGGGTTGGGGGTCCGGCCGGCGCGGTACTCGTCGATGAAGTTCTCGACGACGGCCTCGTGGAACTCCTCGGCGAAATCCCACACGTAGAACGGGATGTCGAGCTTGTCGGCGACGCGGCGGGCGTCGTGGGAGTCCTCGAGGGAGCAGCAGCCGCGCGCGCCCGAGCGGTAGGAGGCGGGATTCTTCGAGAGCGCCAGGTGCACGCCCGTGACGTCGTGGCCCTCGGCCACGAGCCTGGCCGCCGCGACGGCGGAGTCGACCCCGCCCGACATCGCCACCAGCACCCTCATCCGCGCCTCCTGACCCTGGATCCGGCGCACCAGTCTACGCGCCGCGCCCGAAGGCCCCGCGCGCCCGATCCAGCGCCTGCGGCAGCGCGACCTCCAGGGCTTCGACGTCGGCGACGGTCGAGGTGTGGCCGAGCGAGAAGCGCAGCGAGCTCGTCGCGTCCTCGAGGCTGCGACCCATCGCGAGCAGCACCTCGCTCGGCTGGTGCACCCCCGCGCGGCACGCGGACCCGACGGAGGCGTCCACCCCGAGCTGGTCGAGCAGGAACAGCACGTCGTCGGCGCGGACGCCGTCGAACGTGGCGTTCACGATGTGCGGCGCGCCGTCGGCGCGGCTGTTGAGCCGCGCCCCGAGCCCGACCACGAGCGCGGCGATGCGGCTACTCAACTCCGCGAGCCGGGGACCCTCGGTGCTGAGTTCGTCGGCGGCGAGGCTCGCCGCGCGTGCGAAGGCCACGGCCAGGGCGACGGCGCTCGTGCCGGACCGCACTCCGCGCTCCTGTCCCCCGCCGAGACCGACCGCCGCGGGCGTCGTCTCCCTGCGGGCGAGCAGCGCGCCGATCCCGACGGGCCCGCCGACCTTGTGGGCGCTGAGGCTCATCAGGTCGAGCCCGCTCGCGGTGAAGTCGACCGGCACGTGGCCCAGCGCCTGCACGGCGTCGCTGTGCAGCCAGGCGTCCGGCGCCAGCGAGCGGACGGCGGCGAGCGGCTGCACGACGCCGGTCTCGTTGTTGACCCACTGCACGCTGACCAGCCCGACCGACGCGTCGACCAGCGTCGCCGCGCGACCGAGGTCGACGAGCCCGCCACCGTCGACGGGCAGCACCTCGGCCCCGCGCGCCACGGCGTCCGCGACGGCAGGGTGTTCAACGGCCGAGACCAGGCAGCGGCGGAATCCGGCGTCGCGGCGGGCCGCCCAGCCTCCCAGGACCGCGATGGTGTCCGCCTCGGACCCTCCCGAGGTGAAGATGACCTCGCTCGGGTGCGCGCCGACCGCGGCCGCCAGCTCCTCGCGGGCCTCCTCCAGTGTGGCCCGGGCCCGCTGGCCCGACCGGTGCAGTGACGAGGCATTGCCGACGATCCCCGACGCCAGGACGAAGGCCTCCAGTGCCTCGGGACGCAGGGGCGACGTCGCGGCATGATCGAGGAACACGGACATGTGCGCAACCTATCCGACGCGACCGTCGTGGCCGGGTTAACGTTCACATCGTCGGAAATGACAGTATTGGTTGCCGACACCATCGGACAGAAAGCCGCCTGATGACTCCTGCCCCGCTCCCCGCGACCGACGCGCTGGGCGCCACGATCACCGGGACCGGAACGCGCTTCGGTCTCTGGGCGCCGCGCGCCGCCCGGGTGGAGCTGGCCCTCGTCGACTCCCGCAACCAGGAGCGCAGGGTCCCGATGGAGGTCGACGAGCACGGCGTCTGGACCGTCGAGGTGCCAGGCGTCGGCGCGGAGCAGCTCTACGGGTACCGGGTGTTCGGCACCTGGAATCCGGGCGGAGGTAACCGCTTCAACCCGCACCAGCTGCTGCTCGACCCCTATGCCCGCGCCATCAGCGGCGGCGTCGACTTCCGCGGCCCCATCCGCGACCACGTTCCGGGGCACCCACGGACCATGTCGACGCTGGACTCGCTGGGCTCGGTGCCCCTGTCGGTCGTCGTCGCCGACACACCGGCACCGACACCCGTGGCCCAGCGCAGGGCTCTGTCCCAGACGATCATCTACGAGACCCACCTGCGGGGCTTCACGAAGCTGCACCCCGAGGTTCCCCACGAGCTGCGTGGCACCTACCTCGGCATGGGGCACCCGAGCGTGATCGACTACCTCGTCGACCTCGGCATCACAGCCGTCGAGTTCCTGCCGCTTCACCACTTCGTCTCGGAACCCTTCATCGCGGAGAAGGGCCTGCGCAACTACTGGGGTTACAACACGCTCGGCTTCTTCGCTCCGCATGCGCTCTACGCGACGCGCGGCACCGTCGGACGCCAGGTCGCCGAGTTCAAGCAGATGGTCTCGGCCCTGCATGAGGCCGGCATCGAGGTCATCCTCGACGTGGTCTACAACCACACCGCAGAGGGCGGCTCGGACGGACCGACGCTGTCCATGCGCGGAATCGACGACGCCGCCTATTACCGCCTCACGGACAACGGGCGCGACGACTATGACGTCACCGGCTGCGGGAACTCCGTCAACACCTCCACGCCGATGGTGCGCGCGATGGTGCTCGACTCCATGCGGTACTGGGTCACCGAGATGGGCGTCGACGGTTTCCGGTTCGACCTGGCCACGACGCTGGTGCGCAACAGGAAACACCACGTCGACCACCACCATGCCCTCAAGCGACTCATCGCCGCCGACCCGACGTTCGACGACATCAAGATCATCGCCGAGCCATGGGACATCGGGCCGTTCGGGTACCAGGTCGGCGCGTGGGGAGCCGGCTGGCACGAGTGGAACGACCGCTTCCGTGACCTGGTGCGCGACTACTGGCGCGGCGCCATCCACGGCGTGCAGGAGCTGGCCACCCGGCTCGCCGGTTCCCCCGACCTGTTCGACGCCCCCGGCCGCTGCCCGCAGTCGAGCATCAACTTCATCACGGCCCACGACGGGTTCACGATGCGCGACCTTGTCAGCTACGACGTGAAACACAACCTCGCCAACGCCGAGTCGAACCGCGACGGGACCGACAACAACCGCTCCTGGAACCACGGCTGGGAGGGGGAGACCTCCGACGAGGAGATCAACGCGATCCGCCGCCGCCAGGTGCTGAATCTCATGGCCACGCAGTTGCTCGCCATCGGCACGCCCATGCTGACCGCCGGCGACGAGTTCGGGCGCACCCAGCAGGGCAACAACAACGCGTACTGCCAGGACTCGCCCATCAGCTGGGTCGACTGGAACATCAGCCCCCAGTGGCGCGGCGTTCACGACAAGGTCCGTTCCCTGATCGCCATCCGCCAGGCCTACAGCGTCTTCCAGCCGACCGACTTCGCCTACCACAACGAGATCCTCAGCCCCCAGGGCGAGAACCTTCACCGGGTCGACATGACGTGGATGAACGGCAAGGGCGGCCAGATGACCGAGATCGACTGGCACGACGGATCCCGCCGACTGCTCGGCATGTACGTGTCGAACGAGCACGAGGCGTTCCTCACCTGGTTCAACTCCGGCGCCGGCGACGCCCGGATCCGGCTGCCGGAACTGCCCTGGGGCCGCAGCTACCGCGTGGTGTGGCACAGCGGGGGCGACGGCGAACTGCCCGAGGGCCTGCTGCCCGCCGGTGCGAGGCTCACGCTGCCCGGCCGCACCGTCGCGGTGATGCGCGCCGAGGTGCCGACCAGCTCGCTGCAGCTCCTGACCTGGGAGGGGGAGGCGAGAACCGAGAGGGGCTGAACACGTCACATAGACACGCGTCTGGACCCGGAGCGTAACGAGCGGGTCCATTGGCTAGGCTGTGCAGCGTGACAGACGAGTTTCCGGCCCGCGCCGCACGCCAGCGAATCATCCGTACCGAGGGCGGCCTCGGGCGCATTCCCGTCACCGGTGTCAGCCCTGTGCTGCAGGGCGGCGCGTACCCGGTCAAGGCGGTCGTGCACGAGCGTCTTCTCATCCAGGCCCATGTCTTCCGCGAGGGGCACGACGCTGTCAACGCGTCGGTCATCCTGACGGCCCCCGGCGGCACTCAGCGCCGCATCGACATGGTCCAGGTGGAGCCCCTCGGCCTCGACGTCTGGCAGGCCCATGTCCGGATGGCCGCCGAGGGCGACTGGACCTACCGCGTCGAGGGCTGGAGCGACCCCTGGGGCACCTGGACGTACAACGCGACAAAGAAGCTCCCCGCCGCCGTGGACGTCGACCTCGTCTGCATGGAGGGGCGCGACCTGCTCGAGCGCGCCGCGGCGCAGGCCGAGACGCTGCGGGCCCCCGGCGCCGCCCACCTGCTGCGCGGCACGGCCGAGTCCGTCACGCCCGAGGCCGACGTGAGCGAGCTGCTCGAGCTGATCACCTCAGCGCCCATCCGACGCGCGATGGCGCGCTTCGGACCTCGCGAGCTGGTCTCCCCGACCCCCGACTACCCCATCCGCGTCGAGCGCCGGCGTGCCCTCTACTCGTCCTGGTACGAGTTCTTCCCCCGCTCGCAGGGCGCCACGCAGGGCGACGACGGCCAGTGGCACTCCGGCACCTTCGCCTCGTCGCATGAGCGCCTCGAGGCGGCAGCCGCCATGGGCTTCCACATCGTCTACCTGCCCCCGATCCACCCGATCGGCTCCGCCTTCCGCAAGGGGAAGAACAACTCGCTGACCCCCTCGCCGCAGGACCCGGGCTCCCCGTGGGCCATCGGCTCGCCCGAGGGCGGCCACGACGCGATCCACCCTGATCTCGGCGACTTCGACGACTTCGACGAGTTCGTCTCGAAGGCACGCTCGCTGGGGCTGGAGGTGGCGCTCGACCTCGCGCTGCAGGCCTCACCCGACCACCCCTGGGTCGGTGAGCACCCCGAGTGGTTCACCACGCGCCTCGACGGCACGATCGCCTACGCGGAGAACCCGCCCAAGAAGTACCAGGACATCTACCCCATCAACTTCGACAACGACCCCGTCGGGATCTACCACGAAGTGCTGCGGATCGTCCGGTTCTGGATCGACCGTGGCGTGACCATCTTCCGCGTCGACAACCCGCACACCAAGCCGGTCGAGTTCTGGGACTGGCTTCTCCAGCGCGTCCACGAGACCAACCCGGAGATCATCTTCCTGGCGGAGGCCTTCACGAAGCCGCAGATGATGTCGGCGCTCGGCACCGTCGGCTTCCAGCAGAGCTACACCTACTTCACCTGGCGCAACCTCAAGTGGGAGCTGACGGAGTATCTGACGGAACTCAGCGGCGAGATGGCCTCGCATTACAGGCCGAACTTCTTCGTCAACACGCCCGACATCAACCCCTTCTTCCTGCAGTCCGGCAATCCCGCCGCCTTCGCGATCCGCGCGATCCTCGCCGCGACCATGTCGCCGACGTGGGGCGTCTACTCCGGCTTCGAGCTGTTCGAGCACGAAGCGCTGGCACCCGGCAAGGAGGAGTACCTCAACTCCGAGAAATACGAGTACCGGCCGCGCGACTACGACGCCGAGCCGAACCTCAACGTGCTGATGGGGACGCTGAACCGCCTCCGGGAGGCCCACCCGGCGCTGCAGCAGCTCCGCGACGTGCACTTCCATCACGCCCCGCATGACAAGGTCATCGCGTTCTCCAAGTCGGACGGCGACGACGTCGTGCTCGTGGTGTGCTCGCTGGACCCGGACAACACCGTCGAGTCGAGCCTGAACCTGGACTTCGCCGCACTGGGGCTTCCCGGTGCACGTCAGGTGGCCGTCTTCGACGAGCTGAACCAGGAGCGCTACACCTGGGGTGAGGAGGCATTCGTCCGCCTCTACCCCGGTCGTCCCGCACACGTCCTGCATGTGACCGCGGAGTGAACCACGACGACCTGACCACCGCCCTGTTCGAGCTTGCCTCGACGCAGCGCTGGTTCTCAGGCCGCGCCGGCACTCCCGCGGGGGTCGAACTCGGAGACTGGGTCGTGCGTCCCGGTCCCGGCCCGGGTCTGCGCCCGGCGGTCCTCCTCGTCTCCTATCCCGACGGCCGCGTGGACCGGTTCCTCATTCCGCTGCGCATCGACCCTGACGGCAGCTTCGTCGACGCGTGCGACGAGGCGGGGTTACTGCTGGACGCGCTCCGCGCCGGCGCTCCCGGCTTCGAGGCATTCCGGCAGATCCCGGAGGGGCTTGGCGCCCGCCGGTTCTCCGGCGAGCAGTCGAACACGACCGTGTTCTTCGGCACGACCCTG
Organism: Tessaracoccus palaemonis; assembly: GCF_019316905.1. Lineage (NCBI taxonomy): Bacteria > Bacillati > Actinomycetota > Actinomycetes > Propionibacteriales > Propionibacteriaceae > Tessaracoccus > Tessaracoccus palaemonis. The sequence continues at coordinate 1,435,276 of NZ_CP079216.1, read as the reverse complement.
CTCGCCAAGGTCTTCCGGCGCCTCGAGCCGGGACGCAATGTCGACGTCGAGTTGCACCGCGCGCTCGCCGGGACCGGTACCGTCGCAGAGCTCTACGGCACGTGGAGCGTCGGCGACACCGACCTCGCCGTGTTCCTCGAGTGCCTGCAGGACCCGACAGACGGCTTCGAGCTGGCGCGTCGCCACGCCGCCGCCCGGGCGGACTTCTCCGACCACGCCCGCGCCGCGGGCGCCGCCCTTGCCCGGCTGCACGAGGCCCTTGCCGAACGCCTCGGTACGGGCACGCTGTCGGGTGCGGAGCTCGCGGCGGCCTTCCGCGCACGCTTCGCCGACGTCGTCGGACAGCAGCCGGCTGTGGGTCCCTTCGCGGACGCGGCGGCAGCTGTTTTCGACGCCGTCCCCCCGGGCGACCTGCCGGCGCAGCGGATCCACGGCGACTGTCACCTCGGGCAGGTGCTGCTCACTCAGGGGCGCTGGGTCTACGTCGACTTCGAGGGAGAGCCCCTCAGACCGATGGCCGATCGACGGCTCCCCGACTCCCCGCTGCGCGACGTGGCAGGCATGCTCCGTTCCCTGCGCTACGCCTCGGTCATGGAGGAGGCACCCGACGGGTGGCTCACCGCCGCCCGCGACGCGTTCCTCACCGGCTACGGCCTCGACCCGGCCCGCCCCGATCCGGTGCTCGCCGCGTACGAGACGGACAAGGCCGGATACGAAGTGTCCTACGAGTCACGATTCCGCCCACACCTGGTGCGGGTGCCGATAGATTTTCTGGCAGCACTTCCACAAAGGAGCTCATGATGGCGCACGACCAGTTCGGCGGACTGACCGGATGGGACCTCGAAGGTTTCCACGGCGGCGGGGACACGGAGGTCTGGCGAAGGCTCGGCAGCCACGTCGTCGCCGTCCCCGACGATGAGCGCGGCGAGGTGACGGGCGTCCGGTTCGCCGTGTGGGCCCCCAACGCGAAGTCGGTCCAGGTGATCGGCGACTTCAACTGGTGGACAGGCGACCCCATGCGGCTGGTCCCGGGCAGCGGAGTGTGGGCCACGTTCATCGAGGGCCTCGGCGAGGAGACTCTCTACAAGTTCCGGATCGAGACCGCCGACGGCACGTGGATCGAGAAGGTCGACCCGATGGCCCGCTTCAGTGAGCAGGCCCCGACCAATGCCTCCATCGTCTACGAGTCCCGCTACGCGTGGAGCGACGACGAGTGGATGGCGCGACGCCGCGAGGCGCAGGCGCACCGCGAGGCGATGAGCATCTACGAGCTGCACCTCGGCGGCTGGCGACGCAACAAGAGCTACCTCGACCTCGCGGAGGAGCTCGTCAGCTACATCAAGTGGCAGGGCTACACGCACGTCGAACTGATGCCCGTGGCCGAGCACCCGTTCGAGCCCAGCTGGGGCTACCAGGTCACGGGCTACTTCTCGCCCACGTCGCGCTTCGGCAAGCCGGACGACCTGCGCCACCTGATCGACAAGCTCCACCAGGCCGGCATCGGCGTCATCATGGACTGGGTGCCGGGACACTTCCCGAAGGACGAGTGGGCGCTGGGCCGCTTCGACGGCACCGCCCTGTACGAGCACGCCGACCCCCGTCAGGGCGAGCACGTGGACTGGGGCACCTACATCTTCAACTACGGGCGCAACGAGGTGAAGTCCTTCCTGGTCAGCAATGCGCTGTACTGGATCAAGGAGTTCCACATCGACGGCCTGCGCGTCGACGCGGTCGCCTCGATGCTGTACCTCGACTACTCGCGCAACGAGGGAGAGTGGGTGCCGAACGAGTTCGGTGGCCGCGAGAACCTCGAGGCGATCGACTTCCTGCGCTACGTCAACCGCCATCTCTACGAGCGCGAGCCCGGCGTCCTGATGATCGCCGAGGAGTCCACCAGCTTCCCGGGCGTCACCAGGCCGGTGCATGAGGGCGGCCTCGGCTTCGGTTTCAAGTGGAACATGGGCTGGATGAACGACACGCTGCGCTATCTGCAGCTCGACCCGATCTACCGCCAGTACGATCACAACCTGCTGACGTTCGCCATGGTCTATGCCTACTCGGAGAACTTCGTGCTGCCGATCAGCCACGACGAGGTTGTGCACGGCAAGGGCTCCATGATCAACAAGGTCCCTCAGGACGACTGGCGTAAGTTCGCCACGCTGCGCGCCTACTACTCCTTCATGTGGAGCTTCCCCGGCAAGCAGCTCGTCTTCATGGGCTGCGAGTTCGGCCAGCGTCCGGAGTTCAATGAGTCCGTCTCGCTGGAGTGGTGGGTCTCGGAGCTGTGGGGCCACGGCGGTCTGCAGCGCCTGTTCCGCGACCTGAACATGATCTACCGTTCATCGCCCGCGCTGTACCGCCTTGACAGCGACCCGGCGGGCTTCAGCTGGATCAACGCAGACGACAACTCTCACAACACCTTGTCGTGGGTCCGTCACGACGGCGAGGGCAACCACGTCGCCTGCGTGACGAACTTCTCCCCCGAGCCGTTGCGCGACTACGAGATCGGGCTGCCGCTGGCCGGCGCCTGGGAGGAGATCCTCAACACGGACGCGCCGATCTACGACGGCGCCGGCGAGTACGGCAACCTCGGCGAGGTCACCGCCGTCGAGCAGCCGTGGGGCCACTTCCCGGCCCGCGCGAACGTCACTGTCCCCCCGCTCGGCTCCATCTGGCTCAGGCGAAGCGACGCGCAGTGAGCGACTTCAAGGTCGAGGTGGACATCGCCGACGGTGTCGGTCGGCTCCGCTGGGAGCAGCAGAGCGTCGACGCCGAGACCCTACAGCGAGCGGTGTCGCTCGCCGCGGACGACGCGATCATTGCCCACGACCTGAGGCGCCTGCAGGTGGAGTTGCCCGACTGGGACGCTACCGCGCGCACGGCGTTGCACCGCTGCGGGTTCCGGCTCGAGGGGCGGCTGAGGTCAGCCATCGAGCCGGAACCGGGCGTCTTCCGGGATGTGCTCGTCTACTCCCGGCTGGCGGTCGACACCGTCTACGGCGAGCACGGGTTCTCCGGCATGCTCGACTCGATCCTGCCCACCAAGCGCCTCATCGCGCACGTGCTGTTCCGCGACGAGGAGGGCCGAGTGCTGCTCCTGGAGACCACGTACAAACAGGACTGGGAGCTGCCTGGCGGCGTCGTGGAGCGGGGCGAGTCGCCCAGGGCCGGCGCCGAGCGGGAGGTCGAGGAGGAGCTCGGCCTCGAGGTCGCGCTCGGCCAGCCGCTCATCGCGGACTGGATGCCGCCGTACCTCGGCTGGTCCGACGCGGTGGAGTTCATCTTCGACGGCGGGGTCCTCGACGCCGTGACGGTCGCGACCATCGCCGCCTCCGACCACGAGATCCGAGACGTGCACTGGGTGGCGCCCCATGAGATCGGCGAGTTCGTCACGGAGCTGTCCTTCCGACGCATCACCTGGCTGCTGGAAGGCGGCCGGGGCTATTCGGAGGCCGGCTACCCGGTGGGAACCTAGCCGAGCGGCTGCGGCGTCCGACCACTCGGGAGGCTGGCCGGTGAGAATGAGCAGCCTCACTCTCGCGAGTCAGGACGGCCACATCGGCGTTGGGTGCACGGTGCCAGCGGGCTCAACTGACGGGCCGGAGGAATCAGCGATTCACTCCATGAGAAACTTGTCGCATGCATCTGAGCACCCTCCCCAGGCACAGGCTAGGAGCGTCTCCCCCCCATTTCTATGCCGCGGCAGTTTCATTGATCGGATTCATCTTCCTCCTCGTGCCGAGGCTGACGGGCCAGGTTGCATTGCATCTCCACAAAGAGGACGGCACCATTTTCCTGAGCGACTTCCTCGCTCGAGGGTGGATGGCGATGCTCGAGCCCTATTCCGGATACCTGCACGTGATGGCCCGGCTTGTCGTTGGAATCGTGGTGATGGCCCTTCCACTGCAGCTGGCCAGCTGGGGAATCGCGGTCAGCATGGCTCTCATCCGGATGGGATTCATGTGGCTCGCATGGCCGTTCTTCACCAAGCTGACACAGTCATGGCGCTGGGGTCTGGCCTGCGCATCTGTGTTCATTTTCATCCCTGCCGGTCAACATGAGGTGTTGGGAAATGTCACGAACCTGCGCTGGTTCTGCGACGCCATCCTCGTCATCATCCTACTGACGAGCTATCGCAGGAAGGCTGTGACAATCACGGCTGCGGTCGTGGCCGCGCTGTGTGTGATGACCGATCCCCTCGGCCTGATCGTCGCTCCCCTCGCCATCTGGCAATTGGTGCGGGCCTGCGGCTGGTGGGAACGGGTGCCGAGCCTCACGTATGGCGTTGGCGCTGCCATTCAGTTCTTTTCCATGAACGCCTCCGAGCGAGCCATCGACTCAGACGGCGCGCTGCAGAACAACCTGCTGGAGGCACTGGTACAGGTACTCGTTAGGGGATTGGATGTCACGGCGTTCGGGGTGACCGGGTCGCAGATCCTGATTCGTATCTCCGGCGTGGCGGGGGCCTGTGTGGTGGCCATGGTCCCGCTCGCGCTGCTCATCATTGCTGTGACTCGCAGGTCGGGCAATGCGCAGAAGGCCAGACCAGCGATAGTGACGCTGTGTGTTGCAGGCGGCGCGCTCCTCATGGGCACGCTTTTCTTCGCCGACATGCAGGCGATCGCGATCACCGACTGGTGGACGCCGGCTGAACCATCTCGATACTCCGTGCCATTTGCCCTACTCGTGACACCAGCCCTGATCCTTGCCGCCTGGGCGCTGGGAAATCGGTTGGTGACCTACCTCCTCGCTGCGGTACTGCTGATGGGCATCGCAGCAGATTTTCGCGGCGACCCATGGAATACGGCAGGCCCGGTCTGGTCTGACTCGGTCTCGGAGGCGCGTCTGGCGTGTGCTGACGGCGCGAATGGGGATCCCGTGGTGGTACAGATCACGCCGGAAGGTGTCGCAATGTCCTGGACAGCCACAATTCCATGTGCGGCAGTGAGGTGACCAGCGGATAGGCGTTGCTGAGCAGGGACGAGGAACGTCAGAAAAGGACGGTCGCGAGTCGGCGGCGTGCCTTGAGCACGACCTGCTCCGTGCGCCCGACCACCTCGAACAGCTCCAGCAGGCGGACCCTGATGGTGTCCTTCTCGTCGGGGCCGACCTCGGCCGCCAGCCCGAGCAGCCGGTCGAAGGCCTCCTCGTAGCGGCCGTTGATGACCTCGAGGTCGGCGGCGTCGAGCTGCGCGGGCACGTCGCCCGGCCCGGCGGCGGCCTTCTCGACGATGCCCTGCGCGTCGAAGCCAAGGCTGCGGTTCAGGAGCGCCGCCTGCGCCCGGCCCGCGATGACCTCGGCGTCGTGCGGGGTCTGGGCCAGCAGCGTGTCGAACTCCGCCAGCGCCGCCGCAAAGTCGCCGGCCTCGAGGGCCGCATCCGCCTTCGCGAAGCGCGGGTCTGCCACCGGAGCAGCTTCGCCCTCGGGCCCGGCCGGGCCGTCGACCGGCGTCGCCCGCCCTGTCAGGCCGTTCCCGACGGCCACCTGCGCGACCTGGTCCAGCACCTGGGCGATCTCCTCGCGGGTCTTGGTGCCCTGGAACAGCGGCGCCAGCTGGCCCCCGATGACGGCGACGACCGTCGGGACGGCCTGCACCCCGAATCCCTGGGCCAGGCGCGGCTCCGCGTCGACGTCGACGCGGCCGAGCAGGAAGCGGCCGTCGGCCGCGTTGACCAGCTCCGCGAGCGCGGCCGACGTGGCCTGCCCCGCCTGGTCACGCGACGAGTGGAACTCGACGAGCACGGGATGCTGCATCGAGCGCGCCGCGACTGCCTGGAACTCGGCCTCCGTCAGCGGCATCACGTAGTTGGCGCCGGAGTGCTGCCCCGCGGCGGTGGAGAGCGTGGAAAGGTCGACGGCCCCGGGACGTGAGAAGTTGGCTTGCGTCATGGTCCCTATTCTGGCCGCCGCGTCGGCACCCTTCAAGCACGGGCCGTTACCTTCCCGCGCGAGGAAGGGCGCCACTAGGATTGCTGCATGGCACATGAGCGCGCCGGGCTTCCGGCTCAGGAATCCGATCTGATCGACGTCGACGAGGTCATCGCCGCCTACTACGATCGCGTCCCCGATCCCGCCAACCCGGACCAGCAGGTCACCTTCGGCACCTCCGGCCACCGCGGCTCTTCGCTGGACACCGCCTTCAACGAGGCGCACATCGCCGCCACCACCCAGGCGATCGTCGAGTACCGCGCGGCGCAGAACACCACAGGCCCGCTGTTCATCGGCAAGGACACCCACGCGCTGAGCTACCCGGCCTGGAAGACGGCGATCGAGGTGCTGCACGCGCACGGCGTCGAGGTGCTCGCCGAGCGTGACGACGAGTACACGCCCACCCCGGCCGTGTCGCGGGCCATCATCCGACACAACCTCGGCGCCGGTCCCCGCGCCGACGGCATCGTCGTCACCCCGTCCCACAACCCCCCGCGCGACGGCGGCTTCAAGTACAACCCGCCGAACGGCGGACCGGCCGACACCGACGCGACGAAGGTGATCGCCGCCCGCGCCAACGAGCTGCTCGGCGACTACCGCTCCATCCGCCGCACGCCGTACGAGCGGGCCGCCTCCGAGATCACCCGCTACGACTACCGCACGCCGTACTGCAATGAGCTGTCGCAGGTGCTGAACCTCGACGCGATCAAGGCGTCCGGGCTGGTCCACGGCGCGGATCCGCTCGGCGGCGCCTCGGTGCAGTACTGGCAGTTCCTAGCAGAGCAGGGGCTCCCGATCGAGGTCGTCAACCCGACGGTCGACCCCACCTGGCGGTTCATGACGCTCGACACCGACGGCAAGATCCGCATGGACTGCAGCTCCCCCGACGCCATGGCGTCTCTCGTCCAGCAGAGGGACCGCTACACGGTGGCCACCGGCAACGACGCGGACTCCGACCGGCACGGCATCGTGACCCCCGACGCCGGCCTGATGAACCCCAACGCCTACCTGGCGGTGGCGATCAACTACCTGTTCTCGCACCGCCCCGGCTGGTCGCCCGAGGCCGGCGTGGGCAAGACGCTGGTCTCCAGCTCGCTGATCGACAAGGTCGCGGCCAAGCTGGGGCGGCGCCGGGCCGAGGTGCCCGTCGGCTTCAAGTGGTTCGTGCCGGGGCTCAGCGACGGGTCCATCGGCTTCGGCGGCGAGGAGTCGGCGGGCGCCTCGTTCCTGACGCTGGCCGGCTCCACCTGGACGACCGACAAGGACGGCATCCTGCTCGCGCTGCTCGCCAGCGAGATCATCGCCGTCACCGGCCGCACGCCCTCGCAGCACTACGCGGACCTCGAGTCCGAGTTCGGCCGCTCCTACTACGCCCGCGTGGACGCCGACGCCGACCGCGCGCAGAAGGCCCGGCTGGCGCGGCTGAGCTCGGCGGACGTCACCGTCACGGAGCTGGCGGGCGAGCCGATCACCGCGGTCCTGTCGCACGCGCCCGGCAACGACGCGGCCATCGGCGGCATCAAGGTGACCACCGAGAACGCCTGGTTCGCGGCGCGCCCGTCCGGCACCGAGGACAAGTACAAGATCTACGCCGAGTCCCTGAAGGGCGCCGACCACCTGGCCGAGGTGCAGAGCGCCGCCAGGGAACTCGTGGACCGGGCCCTGGCCTGACCCTGTGCCCGGCGGCGCCTCTAGGTGCCGTCGGGCGAGGACGTGTCACGGACCCAGGACTCGACCTTCATGGTCTGCCTGAGGCCCGACAGCTGGATCACCCGCTGGATCGTCAGGTCGCGACGCTCCGGGTCGCCGACGAACCGGATGTCGCGGAGCCCCTGGTCCTGCGCCGCGGACTCGAACACGAAGTGGCCGTAGCCGAGCAGGTGTCCCCACAGCGTGCGCATCATCGAGATGTCGAGGATCCGGGTCATCGGCATGGTGGCCAGGTGCGTGGTGAAGACCCCGTGCACCCGGAAGACCCGCATGTTCGTGATGACGAACCGGTCCATGTGGGCGACGTGCACCTTCCAGGCCCCGACGGAGACTGCGGCGAGCCCGAGCAACATCGGCGCCCAGAACAGTCCGCGGGCGAAGACCATCGACACGAACAGGGGGATGCTCAGCAGCATCAGGGCGTACCACCAGATGGTGGCCGCCCAGTGCTTGCGCACCTCGTCGATGACCACCTCCCCCTCGACATCGAGGAGGTGGGCCTCGATGTTCGGATCGAGGAAGCGCCCGAGGACGCCCACGGGACTTATCCTGCCAGCGTCGTGAAGAAGCGGACGAAGGATTCGAAGGCCCCGAAGAAGGCACGCACCGCCTCGGCGGCGGCCTCCGGCCTGGTGACGAGGTACCAGATGACGAACGCCGCCACGAGCAGGAGCAAGAGCTTCTTGATCCAGTTGAGCACGATTGCCCTCCTCAGGGTGTCGACGCTCAATTCTGCCTGAGAGCACCCCCGGCGGCGAGTGGACGCGCCGGTGTGGGAAGCTTGGATACATGGAGAATTCGGATCTTTTCATCTGCATTGATCACGTCGGCCTTGCCGTCCCGGACCTCGACGAAGCCGTCAAGTTCCACACTGAAGTCCTCGGCTGGCGCGAGCTGCACCGCGAGGTCAACGAGGAGCAGGGCGTGGCCGAGGCCATGATGGGCACGGGCGACCAGCTCGCCGAGAACGCGCGCATCCAGCTGATCGCACCGCTGAACGAGGACTCCACCATCGCGAAGTTCCTCGCGAAGAACGGACAGGGCATCCAGCAGATGGCCTACCGCGTCGCGGACCTCGACCACGTCAGCGCCGTCCTCAGGGAGCGCGGCATGCGCCTGCTGTACCCGGAGGCCCGCCGCGGCACCTCGGGCTCGCGCATCAACTTCGTCCACCCGAAGGACGCCCGCGGCGTCCTGCTCGAGCTGGTCGAGCTGCCCAAGGAGACCGAGGAGCACTGAGTCTGGCGACTCCCGGGAACATGACGGGGCGCCGCGGTGAAAGCCGCGGCGCCCCGCCTGTTATCTCTGGCTTTACTGTTCCCACCGACTACCCTCGGAGGTGGACTCATCCCTGAAGGAGCTGGACTGGTGACTGATTCGCAGCGCGACCTCGAGACCGAGGAGACGGGCCTCAACCTGTTCGACGAGAGCGCCTCGGCGGCGGGTAGCTTCCCGCACGCCATGCTCGGCTACGACAAGCACACCGTCGACAGCTACGTGCGTGAGGTCGAGATGAAGGTCAGCCAGCTTCGTGTGCAGCTGCGCGAGGCCAACCGTGAGCTGCAGTTCACCAGGGCGGAGAAGGGCACCACCGACTTCACCCGGCTGGGCGCCCACGCCACCGGGCTGCTGAAGGCCGCGGAGGCACAGGCTGCGAGCCTCGTCGACCACGCCAAGCGCGAGGCTGAGCGCATCAAGGCTGAGGGCCGACGCTCGGCCGCAGCCCTACGCTCCGCAGCCCAGCAGGAGGCCGACGACGTCAGGCTCACCGGGCTCAACGCCCTGCGCCAGCTCCGCCAGGAGCAGGCGGAGGTCGGCAGGTCGACGCTCGAGACGGCCAGGCGCGACGGCGAGCTCATCGTCGCCGACGCCCGCAGCCGCGCGACCAGCATCGAGGAGGCGGCCGGAGCCCGAGCCGAGGCCCTGCTCGCCAGCGCGCGTGCCGAGGCCGATCGCGTCGTGCAGGACGCCACCTCGCGGGCCACCGCCCTGACGCAGGAGGCCTCGGCCAAGGCCGCCGAGACCGTCCGGGCGGCGGAGCAGGCCGCCACGGAGTCTGCGACGAAGACCGCCACAACAGCCAAGGCCGCTGAGGAGTCCATCGCCGCCCGGCTCGCGCGCGCGGACCAGGATGCCGCCGAGGCCGCCTCGCGGGCTGCCCAGGCACGCGAGGAGGCGGCCGCGATCCGCGCCGAGGCCGTGCATGCCGCGGAGGAGATCCGCGTCTCGGCCACCCGGCTGAGCGAGGACACGCTCACCACCATGCGCGAGCGCGCCCGCGACGCGGAGAACGAGCTCGAGGAGAAGCTGGCCTGGCGCCGCGAGCAGCTCGAGCGCGACATCGCCTCGCTGGAGACCCGTCGCTCGCAGGCGCTCGCCCAGCTCGGGAACCTCCGGGATCTAGCAGAGCAGTCCGGCGCGGAGTTCTCCGACGACGACACCACCGTCATCCGCACGCCCGATTCCCGTCAGTGAGCGATCTCCCCGAGCCGGAGCCCCCCGAGGAGCCCGCGCCGCGCCGAAGGCGCATCGGCCTGCCCCGGCGCAGCCGGCTCGGCCAGCGGGTCAGGGGGCTGCTGGCTCCGCAGCCCATCGAGATCGTCGCCCCGGTTCCCCCGGATCCTCCCTCCCAGGACACGTTCCGGCGCGCCCCCTTCGTGATCGGCTTTCTCGGGGCGCTGGGTGTCCTGGTCGCCATCGGGCTCGCCCAGGCCGTGCTGGCGGTCCAGAGCGTCCTGATCCTCGTCGTGCTGTCGCTGTTCCTGGCCCTGGGACTGAATCCGCTCGTCGAGTTCCTCACGCGCCGCCGGGTGCGCCGTGGGCTGGCGGTCACCATCGTCACCGTGCTGCTGCTCGGCGTCATCGCGCTCGGCTTCACGGCGCTCGTGCCGGTGTTGACGCAACAGACGACGACGCTGACGCGCAACCTCCCCGGCCTCCTGCAGAACCTCGCCGAGCAGCCGCAACTCAAGGCCGTCGAGGAGCGCTACCAGGTCTTCGACAAGATCGAGTCCTTCATCACGTCCGGGGACCTGCTCAACAACCTCTTCGGCGGCATTCTTGGCGCGGGCCGCGCGGTGGCGGGGCTGGTGTTCTCGGTCATCATCACGCTCGTGCTGACCATCTACTTCATGGCCTCGCTGCCGACGATCAAGGAGACGATCTACGCGTTGGCCCCCGCGAGCCGGCGGGCACGGGCACGGTACCTCGCCGATGAGATCTTCCGAGGAGTCAGCGGCTACATCACCGGCATGTTCGTCATCGTCACCGTCGCCTCCGTGTGCGCCTTCGTGTTCATGAACATCGCCGGGCTCGGCGCCTACTCGCTCGCGCTCGGCTTCGTCGTGGCCATGTTCTGCTTCATCCCGCTGGTCGGCTCGTCGCTGGCGATGGTCACGGTCGCGCTCGTCGGCTTCGCCGTCAACCCGCCCATCGGCGTCGCCACGATCATCTACTTCCTGATCTACCAGCAGTTCGACGCCTACCTCCTCTATCCGACGGTGATGAGGCGGACCGTGAAGGTGCCCGGCGCTCTCGTCGTGCTGTGCGCCATCATCGGCGGCATGCTCTTCGGCGTGATCGGGGCCGTGATCGCGATCCCCACCACGGCGGCCGTGCTGCTGCTCTACCGCGAGATCGTGCAGCCCGCGTTGGACGCCTCCTGAGACTCGGGTAGATTGGCACGGTGCGTTTGGTCATTGCCCGCTGCCAGGTTGACTACGTGGGCCGGTTGACCGCCCACCTCCCCATGGCCACCCGTCTGATCCTCGTGAAGGCCGACGGTTCCGTTTCCGTGCACGCGGACGACCGGGCCTACAAGCCCCTGAACTGGATGAGCCCGCCCTGCACCATGCAGGTGAGCGTCCCCGAGCCCGAGGTGGCGGAGCACGGCGTCACGCAGGTGTGGCAGGTCAGGTCCAAGGACGGCGACACGCTGCGCATCCTGCTCGCCGACGTCGTGCACGACTCCGACCACGAGCTGGGCATCGACCCCGGGCTGCAGAAGGATGGCGTCGAGGCACACCTGCAGGCCCTGCTGGCTGAGCATCCCACGACCCTGGGCGACGGGCTGAAGCTGGTCACCCGCGAGCACCTGACGCCCATCGGCCCCGTCGACCTGCTCCTGCGCGACGACGCAGGTCGGCTGGTCGCCGTCGAGGTGAAACGACGCGGCGAGATCGACGGCGTCGAGCAGCTGACCCGCTACCTCGACCTGATGAACCGCGACCCTCTCCTGGCACCCGTGCGGGGGATCTTCGCCGCCCAGCAGATCAAGCCGCAGGCCCGCACGCTGGCCACCGACCGGGGCATCGAATGCCGCCTGGTGGACTACGACGCCCTGCGAGGCCTCGACAACGCCGAGGACCGGCTCTTCTGATGGCCAGGCGACGCCCCTCCAAGCACACGCGGCCGCCGAGGCCGCTGCTCTCGGGCGGGTATCAGCGCCGCGAGGCGCGGCGTGGAGCCACCTTCATCGTCCGCGATGTGCCGGAGCACCGCTCAACCAAGACCTACGTGTGCCCGGGCTGCCGGCACGACATCCCGCCGGGCACGGCCCACATCGTCGCCTGGCCGGAGTCCGCGCCCTACGGCGCCGACCTCGGCCTGGAGGCGCGCCGGCACTGGCACCAGCACTGTTGGGGACTCGCATGAAGCTGAACTCGCTCACCGTCGGCTCGGGCTCCCGCGAGGTCGTGTTCCTGCACGGCCTCTTCGGGCAGGGCAAGAACTTCGGCACCGTCGCGGCTCCGCTCGGCGACCTCGCGACCTGCCACCTGGTCGACCTGCCCAACCACGGCCTCTCCCCCTGGACCCGCACGTTCGACCTCGACGAACAGGCCGAGATCGTGGCCGACTGGATCTCCGACGTGATCGTGATGCCGGTGACCCTCATCGGCCACTCCCTGGGAGGCAAGGTGGCTATGCGGCTCGCGCTGCGCCGCCCCGAGCTCGTCGACCGGCTGATGGTCGTCGACATCTCCCCCGCCCGCAACAATGCGGCCTCGCAGTTCGACTCGCTGGTCGGCGCGCTGCGGTCGCTGAACCTGGACACCCTGACGAGCCGCACGGAGGCCGACCGTCTCCTGACCGAGCAGATCCCCGATACGACGGTGCGCCAGTTCCTCCTGCAGAACCTGCGTCACAAGGGTGACAGCTGGTTCTGGTGCGCGAACCTCGACCTGCTCGGCGACTCGCTGCACCAGATCGGCGGGTGGCCGCCGATCCAGAGCGAGTACGACGGGCCGGTTCTGTGGGTCGCGGGAGGTCAGTCCCCCTACATCCTCCCCGGGCACACGGAACCCATGCGCGAGCTGTTCCCCCGCATGACGCAGGTGACGCTCAAACGGGCCGGCCACTGGGTGCACGCCGACGAGCCCGCGGCCTTCGTGGAACTCTGCCGGGCCTTCCTCGGCCGCGTCTTCTGAGGCCCCGCTCAGCCCAGCGTGATCGACGTGATCTTCGCCTCCGCGATGGGCGAGGTCTGGTCCACGGCGTCGACGCCCTGCGAGGCGATCGACCCGACGACGTCGATCCCGGCCTGGTCCATGGTGCCGAGCACGGTGTAGTCGGCCGGCAGGTCGGTGTCGGCGTAGACGAGGAAGAACTGCGAGCCACCCGTGTTCTTCGCGCCGCGGTTGGCCATCGCGACCGTCCCGGCAGGGTACGTGGTGTCCGCGGTCACCTCGTCGGGAATCGTGTAGCCGGGGCCGCCCGTCCCCGTGGCCGTCGGGTCGCCGCACTGCAGGATGAAGATCCCCGTGTCGACGAGCCGGTGGCAGACCGTGTCGTCGTAGAAGCCCTGCTCCGCCAGCGAGACGAAGGAGTTCACCGTGCACGGGGCCGTCGCGCGGTCCATCGTCACGTCGATGTCACCCGCCGTGAGCCCGATCGTGGCGACCATGGTGCCCGTCGCCGGCACGTTCGTGGTCTCCGGCGGGTCGACAGCCCGCGCCGGCTCGCCGTCGCCCGGATAGCTGCACGTCGTCAGCCCCTCCGAGGCGACCGCGCCGGCCGACTCGTTGGCGTCCGTGCATCCGCCCAGGGCGAAGGCGGCTGCGGCGGTCAGGACTGCGGCGAGGCGTAGCGTGTGCACGCCGCCCACTCTGGCATAGATTGACCCTATGGTCACTTTGTCGAAGATCTACACGAAGACCGGCGACGGCGGCACGACCCGCCTCGTCGACAACTCCGAAGTCCGCAAGACGGATGTGCGCGTCGAGGCGTACGGGCACGTGGACGAGGCCAACTCGGCCATCGGACTCGCCCTGGCCCTCGGCGGTCTGCCGCCCCGCCTCGTCGAGATGCTGCGGCTCATCCAGAACGAGCTGTTCGACGTCGGCTCGGACCTGGCGAACCCCTTGGATCCCGAGCCGAAGTGGCAGCCGCTGCGCATCGAGGAGCACTCGGTCGAGCGGCTCGAGGGATACATCGACGAGCTGCAGGAGGGTCTCGAGGTGCTGCGCAGCTTCATCCTGCCCACCGGCACCCCCGCCGGCGCACAGCTGCACGTGGCCCGCTCCATTGCACGCCGGGCGGAACGCGCCGCCTGGCGGGCCCGCGAGGAGCACGGCGTCGAGGAGGTCGGCGGGATCAACCCGCTGGCGGTCCGCTACCTGAACCGCCTGTCGGACCTGCTGTTCGTGATGAGCCGGGTCGCCAACGGCACCGAGCATGAGGTGCTGTGGGTGCCGGGCACCGACCGGGAGAAGCCCGCCAGCGGCCGCCACTGAGGCGTCAGCGGGGAGAGCTCGCGCTGCCCGGCAGGTAATGGCTGCCGGGTGGTGCGGACTCCAGCCAGCTCATCAGGGCGAGCACCTCGTCGGGCGACATGGACAGCGAGCTGACCTTGTCACTGACCCGGTTGCGCACAGACACGACGACGGAGTCCTCGAACAGCGCGATCGCCTCCAGCCCGGCCGGTTGTCGCTGGTGGACATACGCGGTCACGGCGCGGCCGAAGAGCGCCTTGGGCCGGAGGCTCAGTGAGAACGAGCGGAACCACTCGAGGTTCTCCCCCCGGTAACGGGCCACGCCGAGGACCCAGCCGGCCCCGGCGGGGTCCTCCCGCATCCGGTAGGCGCAGTCAAAAAGGCCGCCCTGGCCTGTGAGCCAGCGGCGGCGGAGATAGAGGAGCACGAACGGGAGGAGCACCACGAGCGCGCAGATCAGCGTGACGATCACGATCTGCCAGCCCATCGGGGCCCTCCCTTCAATGTGCCTCAGGGCAGCCCGTCGAAGCGGGCCGCCCTGAGTGGTGGTGTGAGCCTAGTGCTCCGACGTGTGTGAAGCGTACGCCTCGCCGGCGACGATCTGCGCCTGGAGGATCCTCAGGTGGTGCAGCTCGTCGTCATCGGCACGGCCCTGCAGCGCCTTGGCCTCGAGGGTCGCGGCCTGCTGCTGGGCCTCGTCGAGACCCACCTCGTGTCCGAGGTGCGCCCGCTCGGCGAGGATGGACACGCGGCCATGGGCGACGGAGATGTACCCGCCGTCGACTGCGATGGTCTCGCTTCGCCCGTCGTCGGTCACGATCTCGACCGCGCAGGGCACGAGCAGGGCCATCAACGGCTCATGGCCCGGCAGGATGCCCACGTCACCCTCGACCGTGCGCGCGATGACGTTGACGGAGTCCCCCGACCAGACCAGCCGGTCGGCTGAGACCACCTCGACGTGCAGCGGAGGACGCTCCACGGCTCAGCCTTCCTTCTGGATCTTGGCCCAGTTGGCCATGACGTCATCCATGTTGCCGACATTGAAGAACGCCTGCTCCGCGATGTTGTCGACCTCGCCGTTGCAGATCATCTGGAACGACTCGATGGTCTCGGCCAGCGGCACCGTCGAGCCCGGGATGTTGGTGAACTTCTCCGCCATGTAGGTGTTCTGCGACAGGAACTGCTGGATGCGGCGCGCACGGTTGACGACGATCTTGTCCTCCTCGGACAGCTCGTCGACGCCGAGGATCGCGATGATGTCCTGCAGCTCCTTGTTGCGCTGCAGAATCTGCTTGACGCGCACCGCGGTGTCGTAGTGGTCCTGGCCGATGTACTGCGGGTCGAGGATGCGGCTGGTGGAGCTCAGCGGGTCCACGGCCGGGTACAGACCACGCGAGGCGATCTCACGCGACAGCTCGGTCGTCGCGTCGAGGTGCGCGAACGTCGTGGCCGGGGCCGGGTCGGTGTAGTCGTCGGCGGGCACGTAGATCGCCTGCATCGAGGTGATCGAGTGGCCGCGCGTCGAGGTGATGCGCTCCTGCAGCTGGCCCATCTCGTCGGCCAGGTTCGGCTGGTAGCCCACGGCTGAGGGCATGCGGCCGAGCAGCGTGGAGACCTCGGAGCCGGCCTGCGTGAAGCGGAAGATGTTGTCGATGAAGAGCAGCACGTCCTGGTTCTGCACATCGCGGAAGTACTCCGCCATGGTCAGGGCGGACAGCGCCACGCGGAGACGGGTGCCCGGGGGCTCGTCCATCTGGCCGAACACGAGCGCGGTGTCCTTGAGGACGCCGGCCTCCTCCATCTCGTTGATGAGGTCGTTGCCCTCACGGGTGCGCTCCCCCACGCCGGCGAACACCGAGGTGCCGCCGAAGTTGTGGGCGATGCGGTAGATCATCTCCTGGATCAGGACGGTCTTGCCGACGCCGGCGCCGCCGAACAGGCCGATCTTGCCACCCTTGACGTAGGGCGTCAGCAGGTCGAGCACCTTGATGCCCGTCTCCAGCATCTCGGTGCGGGGCTCGAGCTCGTCGAACTTCGGGGCTGGGCGGTGGATGGGCCAACGCTCCGTGACCTCGATGCTCGACGGGTCGACGTTCAGGACGTCGCCGGTCACGTTCCACACGTGACCCTTGGTGACGTCGCCGACGGGCACGGAGATCGGGGCACCGGTGTCGCGGACCTCGGCGCCACGGCGCATCCCGTCGGTCGGCTTCAGGGCGATGGCGCGAACCAGGGAGTCACCCACGTGCAGGGCGACCTCCATGGTCATGGTGCGCTGCTCGCCCATGACCTCGGTGTCGACGAGCAGCGCGTTGCCGATCTCGGGGATCTGGTCACCCGCGAACTCGACGTCGACGACGGGGCCGATGACGCGGGCGACGCGGCCGATGCCACCGGTGGTGGCCGGCTGCGTCTCGCTCACAGTGGCAGTCATTTCGGTGTTCCTCACTCGTTTCAGGCGGTTTCGGACAGCGCCGAGGCGCCGCCCACGATTTCAGTGATTTCCTGCGTGATCTCGGCCTGGCGCGCCTGGTTGGACTCGCGCGTCAGCTTCTCGATCAGGGTGTCGGCGTTGTCGGTGGCGGACTTCATGGCCCGCTGTCGGCTCGCCAGCTCGGAGGCCGCGGACATCAGCAGCGCCGTGTGGATGCGGTTCGCGATGAACAGTGGCAGCAGCTTGTCGAGCACCTCCTTGGCGTTGGGCTCGAAGTGGTAGAACGGGTGGATATCGTCCACGGTCCCGTCCTGGTCGATGTCCCTCAGCTCGGGCGCGTCGGCCTCCTCCACCACCAGCGGCAGCAGACGCCTTGTCACGACGGTCTGCGTCAGCATCGACACGAAGCGGGTGGTCACGATGTGGATCTGGTCCACCCCGCCCTCCTCGGTCGGGGTGAGGAACTTCTCCAGCAGCACGTCGGCGATCTCGCGG
The DNA here is from genome assembly GCF_019316905.1 of Tessaracoccus palaemonis. NCBI lineage: Bacteria > Bacillati > Actinomycetota > Actinomycetes > Propionibacteriales > Propionibacteriaceae > Tessaracoccus > Tessaracoccus palaemonis. Next base: position 1,417,998 of record NZ_CP079216.1, on the reverse strand, counting down.
GAGTGCCGGTACTCGGGCCGGTCGGAGAAGCCCGTCCAGCTCTGCTCGATCTTCCGGCGCCGGAAGTCGAAGTACGCCAGCCCCTTGTTGCCGGTGATGTACTGGACGACCTCCTGGCCCTCCCCGATCAGCTTGGCGTGCAGCTGCTCGGCCTCCTTGATGGCATTGGCGGAGTAGGCGCCGGCCAGGCCACGGTCGGAGGTGATGAGCAGCATGGCGGAGCGCTTCGGCTTCTCGACGTCCACCAGCAGCGGGTGGTCGATGTCATGGTGCGCGGAGGCCAGGGCCGAGACGGCCCTGGTCAACTCCTGCGTGTAGGGAACGGCGGCCCTCGCCGTCGCCTGCGCCTTGACGATGCGCGAGGCGGCGATGAGTTCCATGGCGCGCGTGATCTTGCGCGTCGTCTGGACTGACCGACGACGCTCCCTCAGTTCGCGCAGACTGCTCGCCATGGCGTCAGCTCCGCTTCTGACGGACGATCGTCTCCTGGCCGATCTCCTCGTCGGTGAGAGGCTTGTGCTCTTCCTTGCCGGGCAGCAGCTTGCCCTCCGACGTGCGGAAGATCTGGCGGAAGTCGACGATCGCCTTCCTGACGGCGTCCTTGCGGTCGTCGCCGAACAGGAAATCGTCCGCGATTCCGGTCAGAGTGTCGCTGTTGTGGCGCAGGTAGTCCAGGAACTCCTGCTCGAACCGCAGCACGTCGTCGACGGGGACGTCGTCGAACAGGCCCTCGGTGCCGGCCCAGACGCTGATGACCTGGTCTTCGACCGGGTACGGCGCGTACTGGCCCTGGCGGAGCAGCTCGGTGAGACGGGCGCCCCGGTCGAGCTGGCGACGGGTGGCGGCGTCCAGGTCGGAGGCGAACATGGCGAAGGCCTGCATGTCGCGGTACTGCGCCAGCGAGATCTTCAGCGAGCCTGCGACCTGCTTCATCGCCTTGACCTGCGCGGCGCCGCCGACGCGGGACACGGAGACGCCGACGTCCACGGCGGGACGCTGGTTGGCGTTGAACAGGTCGGACTGCAGGAAGATCTGGCCGTCCGTGATGGAGATGACGTTGGTCGGGATGTAGGCCGAGACGTCGTTCGCCTTGGTCTCGATGATCGGCAGGCCCGTCATCGATCCCGCGCCCAGCTCGTCGGAGAGCTTGGCGCAGCGCTCCAGCAGGCGGGAGTGGAGGTAGAACACGTCGCCGGGGTAGGCCTCACGGCCCGGCGGGCGGCGCAGCAGCAGCGACATGGCGCGGTAGGCCTCGGCCTGCTTGGTCAGGTCGTCGAAGACGATGAGGACGTGCTTGCCCTGGTACATCCAGTGCTGACCGATCGCGGAACCGGAGTAGGGGGCGATGTACTTGAAGCCCGCGGGATCGGACGCCGGGGCGTGCACGATCGTCGTGTACTCCAGCGCACCCGCGGCCTCCAGCGTCGAGCGGACCTCGGCGATGGTGGAGCCCTTCTGGCCGATGGCGACGTAGATGCAGCGGACCTGCTTCTTCGGGTCACCGGAGGCCCAGTTGGTCTTCTGGTTGATGATCGTGTCGAGCGCGATGGCCGTCTTGCCGGTCTTGCGGTCGCCGATGATCAGCTGACGCTGACCGCGGCCGATCGGGATCATGGCGTCGATCGCCTTGAGGCCCGTCTGCAGGGGCTCGCGCACCTCCTGGCGGTCCATGACGCCGGCGGCCTGCAGCTCGAGCGCGCGGCGTCCCTCGATGCCGCTGATGTCGCCGAGGCCGTCGATCGGGTTGCCCATCGCGTCGACCACGCGGCCGAGGTAGCCCTCGCCGACGGGGACGGAGAGGACCTCGCCGGTGCCGTGCACGGTCGACCCCTCGTCGATGCCCTCGGACTCGCCGAGCACGACGACGCCGATCTCACGCTCGTCCAGGTTCAGGGCGATGCCCAGCGTGCCGTTGGCGAAGCGCAGCAGCTCGTTGGCCATCGCCGAGGGCAGGCCCTCGACGCGGGCGATGCCGTCGCCGGAGGTGACGACGGTGCCGACCTCGGTCTTCGAGGCGGAAGCCGGCTCATACGACTTGACGAAGTCGTCGAGAGCGCTGCGGATCTCGTCCGGACTGATGGTGAGTTCAGCCATTGCGTTCTACTTTCTTGGGTGTCACAGGTTGACGAGTTGCCGGCGGGCGTCTTCGAGCCGGGCAGCAACAGTGGATTCGATGACGTCGTCGCCGATGACCACGTTCACCCCGCCGATGACGGAGGGGTCGACGTGTACCTGCAGCGACAGGGGCTTGCCGGCGGACTTCTCGAGTGCGGCCTTCAGGCGGGCCGTTCGGGACTCGTCGAGCGGGCGGGCGACGGTGACGCGGGCGATGGTGAGACCGGCGAGTTCGGCCGCCGCGCGGAGGAACCCGCGTACGGTGGGCACGAAGGCCGCCAGGTTCGGCCGGACCGCCCGGTCGAGGATGGCCTGGGCCACGGGGCTGATCCTCCCGCCGTAGAGGCGTTCGAGCAGCTCACGCTTCTCGGCCGCGCCGTACGACGGGTTGCGCAGCGCCACCGCGAGCTCCGGGTGGTCACGCACCACGCTCAGCGCCTGGAACAGGTCGCTGGTCACGGTGTCGAGCGTCCCGTCGCTCCTGGCGGCCTTCAGCTTCAGCCGGACCCCCTCGCGCTCGAGCGCCTCGGCGAACGCCGCGCCGCTCTCGAACTCTGCGGCCGAGAAGGCGCTGAGCACCTCGAGGGTGGCCGGGGCGACCTTCCCGCGGAAGATCCGCGAGGCCAGCTCGACGCGCGAGCTCTCCGCGGCGGACGGGTCCGACAGCGACCGACGCAGCATCACGTTGGCGTCGAGCAGGTCGACGACCGCGAACAGCTCGTCCGAGGTGGCGGCATCGGTGTCGATGCCGTCGACCTGAGCGTCAAGCTGTGCGATGACAGCGTCGCCGGCCCTCATCGGGCCTGACCTGCCGACTCGAGATCAGCGAGGAACCGGTCGATGGTGCGCTGGGCGCGCTCGTCGTCGCTGAGCGACTCGCCGACGATCTTGCCGGCCAGCGTGGTGGCCATGGTGCCCACCTCGCCGCGGAGCTCCCCCACCAGGTGCAGGCGCTCGGCCTCGAGCTGGACCCGGCCCGCCTCGAGGATCCGCTGGGACTCCTTCGTGGCCTTGTCGCGTGCCTCGGCGAGGATCGTGGCGGACTGGTTCTTCGCGTCCTCGCGGATGCGGGCGGCCTCCTCCCGGGCAGCCTTGAGCTGCTCGGTGTAGTCGGCCAGCGCTGCCTCGGCCTTCGCCTCGGCCCGCGCGGCGCGCTGCATCCCGCCCTCGATCTTGTCGGAGCGCTCCTGGTACATCTTCTCGAAGGCAGGAACGACGACCTTCCACATGATGACGAAGATGATCAGCATCAAGACGATGCCGACGATCACCTCCGACATGTGATGGGGCGCAAGAGGACCGAGATTGATGCCGGTCTCCTGCAGCACCCCAAGGTTCGGGGACATCAGGCGACTCAGAGGACGAAGGCGAGCGCGATGGCGATGATGGCCAGGGCCTCAACCACGGCGAAGCCGATGAACGCGGTGCTCATCATCGCGCCCCGGGCCTCGGGCTGACGGGCGGTGCCGTTGATGACGGAGGCGAAGATCCAGGCAACACCCAGCGCCGGGGCGATGGTCGCGATCGCGTAGCCGATCATGTTCAGGTTGCCGGTGATTTCGAGGAGGGACATTGTTTTCCTTTCGGATGGCTCGCCCGGCCACTTCGCTGACCGGGGAAGTCGGGTTGATCAGTGCGCCTCGGCGATCGAGGTCGACACGTACTGGGCGGTGAGAACCGTGAAGATGTAGGCCTGCAGCGCGCCGATGAACAGTTCGAGCAGGAGGATGATGAGGCTGAAGGCGAGGGAGACTCCGCCGGCCACGTTGTAGAACGTGTTGTCGGCGTAGGTCAGCAGGAACCCGCCGCCCACGACGAACACCATGACGACCAGGTGGCCGGCGAACAGGTTGGCGAAGAGACGCAGGGCCAGCGTGACGGGCCGCGTGATGAACGTCGCCAGGAACTCCAGCGGGATCACCATGATCAGCAGCGGGGCGGGCACGCCCTCGGGGATGAGCGCCTTCTTGAGGAAGCCGGGGCCCCACTTCTTGAACCCGGCGCCGACGTAGACCAGCCACGACAGGATCGCGAGCCCGTAGGCGTATCCGACGTTCGAGAACGTCGGATACATGAAGAGGAAGAACTCGCCGAACCAGTTGTTGATCAGCAGGAACGAGAACAGGCCGAGCAGGTAGGGCAGGAACCGGCGGAAGTCCTCGTGGAGGATGTCGCGCGCCACGCCGTTGCGGATGAACTCGTAGATGTACTCGGCCGCGAACTGCGCCTTCGACGGCTGCGTCTTCAGGCGTCGCGAGGCGATCCACCAGAGGATGATGACCAGCGCCGCGCCGATGACGGCCTGGAAGAAGGGCTTGTTCATCCAGTCGGGCAGCACGCCCGGCAGGACTGAGTCCCAGAGGAAGTCCTCGACACCGGGTGGCGTGTAACCGCCGCCGTCGGTCTCCATCGGAAGTAGCCCAAGGCTCACGTACCGCTCCCGTATCGCTTGATGATCAGGTACACGCTGAATCCGAGGCCCACGATGAGGCCGATCGGCAACAGCCAGTTTGTCTTCAGGAAGTAGTCACCCAGCCAGCCGAGCCCACCATAGAAGATGAGTCCGGCGAGGATGTAGCTGAGCGCAACCATGCCGTCTTCCTTGCCGTCCGGACCGCTCGGTCCGGGCTGCGTGTCAGGCGTCTTCGGCGTGGTCCCCATGTCGTGGCTGAGCCTAGCGGAATCGGCGGGCTCTTACACGTCGAATCATCAGTTTGAACGCGGCGGGGTGTACTCGGTGTCGTAGACGGGAACGCGTTGCCTTGACGCGATGACCACCACTCCGCTAACCCAGGCCAGCACTGTGCCGGCGACGCTCAGCAGCAGCCAACCGTCGCGCACGTGAGGCGCGACGGCGTCGAGGTTGAGCACGCCCCACAGGCCGGCCGCGATACCGATTACGCGCACCGCGTAACTGACCATCACGAGCCCGAGCCCCTGGAACGGCTCGAGCTCGGAGGCCACGACCTCGAGGGCCTGACCGATGCTGTAGAAGATGACGACGGCGGCGAATCCGAGGGCGGCGGTCAGGGCGGCGGAGGCACCGTCGAGCGCGAGGGCGAGCCCGATGATGGTCAGCCCGACGACGTGACCGGCGACGAGCCCGCCGATCATCATCTCCCGGGCCCGGCGGGTGGCGGCCGAGACGCGTCGCTCAGCCATCGTGGCCGACATGGGCTGGCTGGTCGATGACGTCGGCCTCCGCCCCGCCGATGGTCGGGGGCGCGGTGCGCACCGGCATGATGGTGAGTCCGACCACGACGACGATGGCGAGCGCCACCACCCAGGCGACCGTGGACTGATGGATCAGCGCGATGGCCACGAGGCCGACCGAGAAGACGGCTGCCCAGGCGTACATCAGGAGCACGGCGCCCCAGTGGGAGTGGCCTCGCGCCAGGAGCCGGTGGTGGAGGTGCAGCTTGTCGGCGGCGAACGGACTCTGGCCGTTCCAGGCGCGCCGCACCCAGGCGAGGACGAGGTCGATCAGCGGCAGCGCCAGCGCCGCCACGGGAAGCAGGATCGGCAGCAGGGCGGGGACGACGTCGCCGACCGGGCTGAGAGCGCTGGGATCCAGCTGGCCCGAGTAGGAGATGGCGCTCATGGCCATGAGCAGCCCGATCAGCATGGACCCGGAGTCGCCCATGAACATCTTCGCCGGGTGCCAGTTGTGGAAGAGGAAGCCGAGGCAGATGCCGCACGTGGCCACGGTGATGAGGCTCGCGGTGGTCGCCCGCACGAGTTCCTGCTCGTAGGCCAGCACATACGTGTAGCTGAAGAACGCCCCGGAACCGATGGCGACGATGCCGGCGGCGAGCCCGTCGAGTCCGTCGACGAAGTTCACGGCGTTGACGCACACCGCGATGATGAGCAGGGTCAGCAGGATGGAGGTGGTGTCGTCGAGCGAGACGATGCGGTCCGGCAGCGGGATCCAGTAGATCCTGACCCCCATCAGCACCGCGACGCCCGCGGACACGCCCTGCCCGCCGAGCTTGACCCACCAGGGCATGTCGTACTTGTCGTCGAGCACGCCGACGAAGCAGATGATGACGCCGGCCAGCAGCACCGCCGTGGCGTCGTGGGCGACCGCGGCGTAGCGGCCGAGGAACGGCAACTGCAGCGCGAGCAGGAAGGCCATCGCCAGGCCGCCGAGCATCGCGAGGCCCCCGTAGTACGGGATCGGTTGCGTGTGGACGTCGCGGCTGCGGACCTTCGCCATCGCCCCGGTGCGCAGCGCGATGCTCCGGCAGAGGCCGGCCAGCAGGTAGGTCGTGCCCGCCGCCACGAGGAGGACGAGGAGGTACTCGCGCACCGGTCAGCCGGCCGGCTCGGCGTCGGCAGGGTCCTGGCCGCCCGCGACCTGGGGAGCGTGGCGGCGCAGCTCGTCCAGCCCGATGGCGCCGGCCCGCAGCACGACCCCGTCGGGGGTGGAGGCGAAGTCGACGATCGTGGAGGCGACTCCCCCGGCCGCCGGGCCGCCGTCGAGGTAGACGGCGACGCGGTCGCCGAGCTGGTCGTGGGCCTCCTGGGCGGTGGTGGCCGCGGGCCGGCCCGAGACATTGGCGGAGCTGACGGCGAGCGGGCCGGTGACCCGCAGCAGGGCACGCGCGCTCTCGTCGTCGGGGACGCGCACGGCGATGGTGCCGCGGGTCTCGCCGAGGTCCATGCCGGTGCGGGGCTGGGCGTTCAGGATCAGCGTCAGGGCCCCGGGCCACAGCGCGGTGGCGAGCGCCCGGGCCGCGTCGGGCACCTCGTCGACGATCGCGCGCAGCATGGAGGGTTCGGCGATCAGCACGGGCGGGGGCATGTCACGGCCGCGTTCCTTGGCGTCCAGGAGCCGCTGCACGGCCTCAGCGTTGAAGGCGTCCGCACCGATGCCGTAGACGGTGTCGGTCGGCAGCACGATGCACTCGCCGGCCGTGACGGCGGCCGCCGCCTCCGAGAGGGCGGATGCGCGGTCGCTCGCGAGGTCGAGTACCCGGGCCTGATCTGTCACGCATCCCATCCTATTACGGCGCTCGTGAACCGGTCGCGCCCGGCGAGGTCCGGATGCGTCGCGGCCTCGGAAAAGCCGGCCGCCGCGAGGACGGCTCGCACCCCGGCGGCGTGGGACTCGTCGTGCTCGGTGACGACCAGTCCGCCGGCCCGCACGAGTCGCCGGGCCACCGCCGCCACCGTGCGGATGGCGTCGAGCCCGTCGGCTCCCGAGAACAGTGCGAGCTCCGGGTCGTGCTCGACGACATCGGTGGGCAGGAAGGCCCGGTGGCCGGTGGGGATGTAGGGCGGGTTCGCGATCACCAGGTCGACGGTGCCGTCCAGGTCGCGGAAGGCGTCGGCCATGTCGCCCAGCCGCACGTCGACACTGCGGCCGGCGAGGTTGTGCTCGAGATAGGGCCACGCGTCGGCGGAGAGCTCGACGGCGTGCAGCTCGCAGCCGCCCAGCTCGGAGGAGATGGCTGCGGTGATCGCCCCGGAGCCGGCGCACAGCTCGACGACGCGGCGCGACCCGGCGGGCCGGGCGGCCAACTGTCCGAGAGCCCAGCCGACCATCTCCTCGGTCTCCGGCCGCGGAATGAACACGCCCGGCCCGACGGCCAGCTCCTCGTAGCGGAAGTACGCGACCCCGGTCAGGTGTTGCAGAGGCTCGCCGGAGGCCCGGCGCGCGACCAGCTCCCCGACGCGGGCGCGCTGCTCGTCGGTGACGTCGTCCACGGTCATGAGGAGCGACGCGTCGACGCCGAGCACGTGGGCAACCAGCTGGCGAGCCTCCGGGCCGGGACTCGGTGACCCGGAGCCGGTCAGGGCGAGGGCGACCTCGTGGGCCAGCTGGCTCACGCGCCCACCTCGGCCAGCCGCTCGGCGAGGTCCTGCTCGGCCAGCGCGTCGAGCAGCGTCCCGATCGACCCGTCGAGGACCTGGTCGAGATTGTGCGCCTTGTAGCCGATGCGGTGGTCGGTGATGCGGTTCTCGGGGAAGTTGTAGGTGCGGATGCGCTCCGAGCGGTCCACGGTGCGGACCTGCGACTTGCGGGCGTCCGAGGCCGCGGCCGCGGCCTCGGCCTCGGCGAGCTGGATCAGACGTGCTCGGAGCATGCGCATGGCCGACTCGCGGTTCTGGAGCTGCGAACGCTCGTTCTGGCAGCTGACCACCGTGCCGGTCGGCAGGTGCGTGATGCGGACGGCGGAGTCGGTGGTGTTGACGCCCTGCCCGCCCGGCCCGGAGGAGCGGTAGACATCGATGCGGAGGTCGTCGTCGTTGATCTCGACCTCATCCGCCTCGACGTCGGGCATGACGAGCACGCCGGCGGCCGACGTGTGAATGCGGCCCTGCGACTCGGTGACTGGCACCCGCTGCACGCGGTGCACGCCGCCCTCGAACTTCAGGCGCCCGTAGGGTGCGAACTCGGCTCCGGAGCCGGCCTTCACTGCGACGGTGACTGACTTGTAACCGCCGAGGTCCGTGTCCTGCGAGTCGAGGACCTCGACCTTCCAGCCGACATGTTCCGCGTAGCGGGTGTACATCTTCAGCAGGTCGCCGGCGAACAGCGCGGACTCCTCTCCACCCTCGCCCGACTTGATCTCCACCAGCGCGTCGGCGTCGTCGTTGGGGTCGCGCGGCGCGAGCAGCCGGGTGAGCTTCTCCGTCGCACGCTCCAGCTGGGTGTCGAGGTCGACCAGCTCGTCGGCGAAGGAGGAGTCGTCGGCGGCCAGTTCGGCGGCGGCCTCGCGGTCGTCGCTCAGCCTGCGGAACTCCTCGATCCCCTCGACGATCGGACGCAGCGCGGCGTATCTCCGCCCCACCCTGCGCGAGCGCGCGAGGTCCGCGTGCAGCTGCGGGTCCGCGAGCTGGGTCTCCAGGTCGCGGAACTCGTCGATCAGAGGCTGGGCGTTGTCGAACATGGGGTTCCTCGGTGCGGGGGCAGAAAACAGACGAACGCCGGGTGGGTCAGTGACCCTGCCCCGGCGTTCGCCTCGACGTGAGTTGTCAGTCCTTCTTCGCGTAACGACGCTGGAAGCGGGCGACGCGGCCTCCGGTGTCGAGAATCTTCTGCTTGCCCGTGTAGAACGGGTGGCACGCGGCGCAGACGTCGGCGTTCATGACGCCCTTCGTCAGGGTGCTGCGGGTGGTGAACGTGTTGCCACAGGTGCAGGTCACCTGGGTCTCCACGTATTCAGGGTGAATGCCCTGCTTCATGATGGTTTCTCCTTCAGTGAGGCGGCCGGGTCGCTACGCCCCCTCGGGGGACGTACATGGGTGCGTGAACCGGCACACCTGACAACTATGCCGGGTGGGGGCTTTATTCCCAAATCCAGCCGGCGGTCAGCCTTCCTGCGCCGGGGTGGTCTTGAGGACGCTGAGCAGGAAGTCGTGGTTGTTGTGCGTCTTGGTCATGCGCGACTTCAGCGTCTCTAGGGCCGCCTGGTCGTCGAGGCCGGACAGGGCGCGCCGCAGCTTCCAGATGATGTTCAGCTCGTCGCGTCCCAGCAGCAGGTCCTCACGGCGGGTGCCGGAGGCGTCGACGTCGATCGCCGGGAAGATGCGCTTGTCGGCGAGCTCGCGGCGGAGCCTCAGCTCCATGTTGCCCGTGCCCTTGAACTCCTCGAAGATCACCTCGTCCATCTTCGATCCGGTCTCGATGAGCGCGGTGGCCAGGATGGTCAGCGAGCCACCGTTCTCGATGTTGCGCGCGGCGCCGAAGAACTTCTTCGGCGGGTACAGGGCCGCGGAGTCGACGCCACCCGAGAGGATGCGACCGGACGCGGGCGCCGCGAGGTTGTAGGCGCGGCCCAGCCGCGTGATGCCGTCGAGGAGGACGACGACGTCGTGACCGAGCTCGACCAGCCGCTTCGCCCGCTCGATGGCCAGCTCGGAGACCGTCGTGTGGTCCTCGGCCGGGCGGTCGAACGTGGACGCGATGACCTCGCCGGAGACCGTGCGCTGGAAGTCGGTGACCTCCTCGGGTCGCTCGTCGACCAGGACGACCATCAGGTGGACCTCGGGGTTGTTGGCCGCGATCGCGTTGGCGATCGCCTGCATGATCATGGTCTTTCCGGCCTTGGGCGGGGAGACGATCAGTCCGCGCTGGCCCTTGCCGATGGGCGAGACCAGGTCGATGATCCGGCCCGTAAGGTTCGTCTGGACCGTCTCGAGGCGGAGCCGCTCCTGCGGGTACAGCGGCGTCAGCTTGGCGAACTCCGGGCGGCCCTTGGCCTTCTCGGGGGCGTCACCGTTGACGGTGTCGAGGCGCACCATCGGGCTGAACTTCTCCTTGCGCTCCCCCTCCTTGGGTGTGCGGATGGCGCCGGTGACCACGTCGCCGCGGCGCAGGCCGTAGCGGCGCACCGTCGACATGGAGAGGTAGGCGTCCGCCGGGCCGGGCAGGTAGCCGGTGGTGCGGACGAAGGCGTAGTTGTCGAGGATGTCGACGATGCCGGAGATGGCTGCGAGCACGTCGTCCTCGGCGATCGTCGGCTCGGCCTCCATCCGGTCGAAGCCCTGGCCGGAGCGCGAGCGGCGGTTGTTGTTACCGCCGCGGTCGTTGCGGTCCCGGTTGCGGCGTCGCCGGCTGCGGCGCGAACCACCCTGGTCGTCGTCGTAGGCGATGGGCTCGGGCGCCGACTGGCGCTGCTCGGGGGCCGGCTGCGCAGCCGCCTTCGGCTGGGACCCGCCGAGCGCCGCGTCGAGCAGCTCGCCGACCTCCTCGTTCGTCTCGGCCTGAGCCTGGCGGTCACGGTTGCGGCGACGACGGTTGTTGTTGCGGCTGCCGCCGCCGTCGGTCTGCTGCTGGTCGCCCTGGGGGCGCTTCTCCTGCGGGCGGTCACCCTGCTGCTGGCGCCTGTCCTGCTGCTCGCGGGGCTCGCGCTCCTGGCGCTTCTCCTGCTGCTCGGCCTGCTGGCGCTTCTGGGGCGCCTCCGCCTGCGGAGCGCGTTCGCTCACCAGCTCGGCCTGCTGGGGCTCCGGCCGGGACGCGCGGCGCTGATGCTCCGCCCCGCCCTTGCCCGCGGCCTGGATCGCGCCGACGAGGTCGCCCTTGCGCATACCCGAGACGCCCTTGATGCCCATCGAGGAGGCGACGGACTTCAGCTCGACCAGCTTCATGCTGGTGAGTTCGACAGATTCGCTCAAGACGAATCTCCTTCCATGGAGCCGGCTCGCTGTGGACTGTCCATGCATGGACAGGGCGCGCCACCGGCATCAGAAAAACGGATGATCTCCGACCTGCGGCCAACTATTCGGGCGTCTCGCCACCAGCGGCGCATCGGGGGAACACGGAAAGACTACCGTGCCGGGCGCCGCGCGCAAAGCGCCACGCCCGAAGTCCGGCCTCAGGCCAGCAGCTGGACCCCGCCGCCGGGGGCCAGCCTGTGCACCGCGAACCCGTCCGCGGCAACGCCCTCGGCCGCCGCGAGCTGGTCGGGCAGGCCGACGGCGATCACCGTCGGCCCGGCCCCCGAGATGGCGGCGGGCACGCCCACGGCACGCAGGCCGGTCATGAGGTCGAACGACTGAGGCATCAGCGGCGCGCGGTACTGCTGGTGCAGCCGGTCGAACGTCGCATCGAAGAGCAGGTCGGGCCGCACGGTCAGCGCAAGGGGCAGCGCGGCAGCGGTGATGGCCTGGGCGACGGCGTCGCCACGCGACACCGTTGCGGGCAGGACGGCGCGCGCCTCGCTGGTGCCGCACTCGAAGTCCGGCACGTACACGATCGCACGGAAGCCCTCTGGGAGGGGAAGCTGCACGAGCGAGACCCTGTCGTCGCGTGCCCAGGCGAGGATCGCCCCTCCCCAGGCCGCGGCCCCGACGTTGTCGGGGTGTCCCTCGACCTCGGTGCCCAGGCGGGTGATGGCGGCCCGGTCAAGGTCGGCGCCGGGGCGGGCGATGCCCCAGGCCGCCGCCAGCCCAGCGACGATCGCGGAGGCAGACGAGCCGAGTCCGCGGGAGTGCGGGATCGTGTTGTGGCAGGTCAGCCGGAGGCCAGGCCGCGCGGCGCCGAACGCCTCGAGCCCGCGGAGGATCGACGAGACCACCAGGTGCCGCTCGTCGAGCGGCACGTCCCCCGCGCCCTCCCCCGTGACGACCACCTCGAGGCGGCCGTCGTCGAAGGTCTCGAGCGTGAGCTCGTCGCACCAGTCGAAGGCCATCCCGACGCAGTCGAAGCCGGAGCCGAGGTTTGCGGTTGTGGCGGGGACCCGGACGCGCAGCCGCACGTCAGAAGCCCTCGACCCGCATCATCCGCACCTGGGACCCGACGAAGTCGGCCTCGCGCAGCTCGGACAGCACCTGGCTCAGACGCGCCTCCTGCGTGGCGTGCGTCATGATGCCGAGCCGGGCGGGGTGCTCCTCGGCCGACGACTCGTCGTCGAGGTAGCTCTGCTGGACGACGCGCAGCGACACGCCGTGCGAGCCGAACACCGCGGCGCAGCGGGCGAGCACGCCGGGCCGGTCGACGACCTCGAAGGAGACGTAGAACTGCGCGGTCGACTCGCCGATGGGCGCGACGGGGCGGTGCGTGTACGCGGCGCCGACGTGCCCTGCGGTGCCGCGTCGGCGGTTGCGCGCCACGGTCACCACGTCGCCCATCACGGCGCTGGCCGTCGGAGCCCCGCCCGCGCCGGCGCCGACGAACATCAGCTCCCCGGCCTCCCGGGAGTTGACGAAGATGGCGTTGCGGGCACCGGAGACGGCTGCGAGCGGGTGCTTGCGGGAGACCATCGCGGGGTGCACCTTGACGATCACGCTGCCGGCGTCGGACGTCAGCTTCGCGGTCGCCAGCAGCTTGACCGTGCAGCCCAGCTGGTCAGCCGCGGCGATCTCCGCCTCGGTGATGCCGGTGATGCCTTCGCAGAACACCTCGTCCCGGGTCACCTCGGTGTGGAACGCCAGCCCGGCGAGGATCGCGGCCTTGGCCGCCGCGTCGTGACCCTCGACGTCGGCGGTCGGGTCGGCCTCGGCGTACCCGAGCGCCTGGGCCTCGGCAAGGGCCGCGTCGAAGCTGAGGTGGTCCGTGACCATCTTGTCGAGGATGTAGTTCGTCGTGCCGTTGACGATGCCCATCACCTCGGTGATCTCGTCGCCGACCAGCGACTCGCGCAGCGGCCGGATGATGGGGATGGCTCCGGCCACGGCGGCCTCGTAGTAGAGGTCGACGCCCTTCTCCTGCGCGGCGCGCGACAGCGGGCCGAGTTCGTCGGCCAGCAGGGCCTTGTTGGCGGTGACGACGGATGCACCGTGCTCGATGGCTGTCTGGACGAGCGCGTGCGCAGGCTCGATGCCGCCGATCAGTTCGACGACGACGTCGAGGTCGCCGCGGCTCACAAGGCCGTCCAGGTCGGTGGTCAGTAGAGCGGGGTCGATGCCCTCGCGGGGCACATCGAGGTTGCGCACCCCGATGCCGACGAGCTCCAGCCTGCGACCGATGCGCTGCTCCAGCGTGTCCGGCTCGTTGAGGATGATGCGGGCCACCTGCGACCCGACGACGCCGGCTCCGAGGAGGGCGACCTTGAGGGGCTTGCTCACTGACCCACGTCCAATCTCATCAGGTCGTCCAGGGTCTCGCGGCGCAGCATCGTGGTCACGACACCGTCCTTCGCGCTGACGACCGGGGGCTTCGTGACCTGATTGTAGTTACTTGCCATGGAGCGCGAGTACGCTCCGGAGCCCGGAACGGCGATGAGGTCGCCGATCGCGACGTCCCCGGGCAGGAAGACGTCGCGGATGAGGATGTCGCCGCCCTCGCAGTGCTTGCCGACGACACGGCTGAGCACCGGCTCGGCCGACGACCTGCGGTTGGCAATCGCCCCCGAGTACTCGGCGGCGTAGAGCGACGGGCGGATGTTGTCGCTCATGCCCCCGTCGACGCTCACGTAGACGCGCGATCTGCCGCCCTCCAGCTCGACGGTCTTCACCGTCCCGACGCGGTACAGCGCGACGCCCGAGGGGCCGCAGATGGCGCGGCCGGGCTCGATGCTCAGCGTGGGGCGCGCCATGTCGAAGGCGCGGCACTCGTGCTCGACCATCTCCTCGAAGGCCGCGGCAAGCTCAGTCGTCGGGCGCGGCTGGTCGGCGCTCGTGTAGGCGATGCCGAAGCCGCCGCCGAGGTCCAGCTCGGGCAACTCCACGCCGGTGGCGGTCCGGAACTGCGACGCCAGTTTGCACGTGCGGCGGATGGCCACCTCGAAGCCGAGCGTCTCGAAGATCTGGGATCCGATGTGCGAGTGGATGCCGCGCAGGTCCAGGTACTGCGACGAGTGGCAGCGCACCAGTGCCGTGAGCGCCTGGCCCCCCATAATGCTCAGCCCGAACTTCTGGTCCTCGTGCGCCGTGGCGATGTACTCGTGCGTGTGGGCCTCGACCCCGGTGGTGACACGAACCAGGACCGTGGCCTTCACCCCGAGGTCGGCGCAGGCCCGCTCGAGCCGCTCGATCTCGTCGAACGAGTCCACGACGATGCGGCCGACGCCCTCCGCCAGCGCGAAGCGGATCTCCTCGTCGGACTTGTTGTTGCCATGCAACGCGAGCCGGGCCGCGGGCATGCCGCCGGCCAGCGCGATGCGCATCTCCCCCATGGTCGTGACGTCGAGCTTGAGCCCCTCCTCGGCTGCCCAGCGCGCGACGGTCCTCGTGAGGAGGGCCTTGCCCGCGTAGTAGATCTGCCACCCGGAGAAGGCCTCGCGGAAGTCGCGGGCACGGGAGCGGAAGTCGGCCTCGTCGATGAGGTACGTCGGGGTGCCCTGCTGCTCGGCGAGCTCGGTCAGCGGCACGCCCGCGACGACGACGCGCCCGGCCTCGTCCCGGAAGGTGCCGCGCGGCCACAGTCGCAGATCCAGCGCGTTGAGGTCCTCGGGCAGCTGGAGCCACGTCGGCCCGCCCTGGACCGCGTCGGCGTGGATCGAGCCGGCGATGTGCATGTGCGTCATAAGGAGCAAGATTGCCAGAAGGCCCCGCGTAACGCCCCATCGGCGCCGGGTCCGTCCACCGCCCGTGCGACAGCCCCTGCGACTTGGTGCTAACCTTTCCTGCGTCGCCCGCAGCGGTGACGGCAGGCCCCCGTAGCTCAGGGGATAGAGCACCGCCCTCCGGAGGCGGGAGCCGAGGTTCGAATCCTCGCGGGGGCGCCAGCCGACGGCCGGCCATGAGGAGGAAGAACTCGTGACCCATGCGCCACGGCGCCCAGCCTCGTCCGATCTGCCGATGATCGTGGCTCTGGTCAGCACATTCCTCGCCACCAGGATCCTGATCGTCGCGTCGCTGCGTCTCGAACAGGTGGCCTTCGTAGCCAACGACGTCTCGTACTACGGCTACTACCTCTGGAAGCTCCTCGAACAGGGCGACACGTCCGTCATGGTCGAGTATCCGGTGCCGGCCGTGTGGATCCTGCAGGGGCTTTACACGCTCGGTGGTGGCTGGCAGACCTGGACGCCCGTCTACGCCGTGTTCTTCCTCCTTCTCGACGCCGTCGTCGCCGTCACGTTCTACCGGCGCGGCAACGCAGGCGGGGCCTGGTTCTGGATCCTGTTCACGGGGGCCCAGGGCGGCATCCTGTGGTACCGCTTCGACCTCATCCCGGCCGCCCTTGTCGCGTGGGCCTGCCTGCTGGTCGCGAAGCGACCGGCGGTGGCGGGCGGGCTCGTCGGGCTCGGAGCCGCGATCAAGCTGTGGCCTGCGCTCCTGATCGGCCCCATGCTCGCCCCCGACCCGCGGCGCGGCTCCGCGCGGCGACGGCTGGTCGGCTTCCTGGTCGTCGGCGGGGCGCTGGCGGCAGCGTCGCTCATCACCAGCGGCTGGGCCAGGTCGGCATCGCCGATCACGTGGCAGTCCGAGCGTGGCCTGCAGATCGAGTCGGTCCCCGCGATGCCGCTGATGATCCTGCGGACATTCACCGACAACCCGTCGTGGAACGTGTTCCTCTCCGACTACAACGCTCTGGAACTCGAGGGTCCGGGGGTCGGCCTGATGCTGAAGGTGGCCACTGCGCTGACCGCGGCCACGATCCTGGCAACGGTGCTGCTGACCGTTCGCCTGGTCCGCAACCTGCGGCGGGCTCCGCAGGCGGTGGTCGTCGAGGCGGTCCTGCTGGCGGTGCTGACGGTCGTGCTGGCCACGGTCATCTCGAACAAGACCCTCTCGCCGCAGTACATCTGCTGGCTCGGCGGGCCCGTCGCCGCGCTCCTGGTGCTGCGCACCAGCGGCTGGCTGCGCCGCCACGTCCTGGTGCTGGCCGTGTCGTTCGTGCTGGTGGGGGCCCTGACGCAGTTCACGTATCCGTGGGGCGCCTACGGGATCATGGCCATCCCGCTGGGCTCCGGCCCGGAGACCTCGGTGCTGGTCCTGCGGAATCTCGCCCTGATTTCTCTTACCGCGTACACCGCGGGCTTGACGTGGCGGGCAAGCCGTTCACACGCTCCCGACCCGTCGGATTGTGGGTAAGCTGCCCGGGAAGCAGTCGCAGGAGCCTGCGTCTGAGAATACGTAGAGGGGTTTGTGGCGTTTCCCATGTCAGCACCTGAGTCCAATGACGAGTTCGGGGCCAACTCCTGGCTGATCGACGAGATGCGTGAGGCGTACCAGAGCGATCCGCAGTCCGTGGACGCCTCCTGGCGTGACTTCTTCGCCGCGGAGGCGGGCCAGGGTTCCGAGTCGACGCAGAAGGCCGCAACATCCCCTCCGACGACCGCTCCGAAGCCGACGCCCGCTCCGAAGCCGACGGCTGCCGTGAAGGCGGCCGAGCCGGCCACCTCAGCGGCCCCGACCGCCACCCCGGAGACGAAGCCCGAGCCGACCCGACCGTCAGTCGAGCCGGTACTCAAGGGCGGCGAAGGCACCCCGACGAACCCCGGCAGCGGCGCCAACCTCTCCGCCAATGCTCCGAATCCGGCGCTGCGCCCCGAACCCGGCGACGCCACACCGCGCCACACCGTCATGCGCGGCGCCCCGATGCGCACCGCGAAGAACATGGACGCCTCCCTGAGCGTCCCGACCGCGACCTCGGTGCGCGCCGTCCCGATGAAACTCGTCATCGACCAGCGCACCCTCATCAACAACTTCCTGCGCACATCCAAGGGCGGCAAGGTCTCCTTCACCCACCTCATCGGCTACGCGATGGTCCAGGCGCTGAAGGCAATGCCCGACATGAACAACGCGTACGACGTGATCGACGGCAAGCCCAACCTCATCGAGAACCCGGCCATCAACCTCGGCATCGCCATCGATCTGAAGAAGGGCGACAGCCGCCAGCTGCTCGTCCCGAACATCAAGGGCTGCGAGCACCTGACCTTCTCGCAGTTCTGGGCCGCCTACGAGCAGGTTGTCGCGAAGACGCGCGAGGGCAGGCTGGAGGTCAGCGACTTCGCCGGCACCACCGCCTCCCTGACGAACCCGGGAGGCATCGGCACCAACCACTCGGTCCCCCGCCTCATGAACGGCCAGGGCATGATCCTGGGCGTCGGCAACATCGACTACCCGGCCGAGTTCCAAGGCATGAGCCCCTCGAAGATGACCGACCTTGCCGTCAGCAAGATCACGACGCTGACCAGCACCTACGACCACCGCGTCATCCAGGGGGCCACGTCCGGCGAGTTCCTGAAGAAGATGCACGGCCTCCTCCTCGGCGAGGACGGCTTCTACGACGCGATCTACGAGTCGCTGCGCATCCCCTACGAGCCGCTGCGCTGGGGCCCGGACATCTCCGCGCACCGGGACTCCCAGGTCTCCAAGACGGCCCGCGTGCTCGAACTGGTCAACGCCTACCGGACCTTCGGGCACCTCGTCTCCGACGTCGACCCGCTGGAGTACCGGCAGCGCTCGCACGAGGACCTGCGGCTGGAGACGCACGGGCTCAGCCTGTGGGACCTCGACCGGGAGTTCGCCGTCGGCACCTTCGGCGCCCAGGAGCGGGTGTACCTCCCGCTGCGCGACATCATCGCGATCCTGCAGGACTCCTACTGCCGCACCATCGCGGTGGAGTACATGCACATCTCGGACCCGCGACAGCGCGCCTGGTTCCAGGAGCGCATGGAGGTCGCGCACGTCCCGCTGACGCACGAGGAGCACATGCACGCCCTCGACAAGCTCAACGAGGCCGAGGTCTTCGAGACCTTCCTGCAGACCAAGTTCGTCGGCCAGAAGCGCTTCTCGCTCGAGGGCGGCGAGTCCCTCATCGTGCTGCTCGACGAGATCGCGCAGAAGGCCGCCGACGACTCCATCGACGAGGTCTGCATCGGCATGCCGCACCGCGGGCGCCTCAACGTGCTCGCGAACATCGTCGGCAAGAAGTACTCGCAGATCTTCCAGGAGTTCGACGGCGTCATCGACGTCAGCGGCACCGGGGACGTGAAGTACCACCTCGGCGCCGAGGGCACGTTCGTCGCCAACTCCGGCGCGACGATCAAGGCCTCCGTGGCGGCGAACCCCTCGCACCTCGAGGCCGTCAACCCGGTGCTGCAGGGCATCACACGCGCCAAGCAGGACGCGCTCGGCTCCGACGAGCACCCCGTGCTGGCGATCACCCTGCACGGCGACGCATCCTTCGCCGGCCAGGGCGTCGTCTACGAGACGATGCAGATGAGCCAGCTGCGGGGCTACAAGACCGGTGGCACGATCCACGTCGTCGTCAACAACCAGGTCGGCTTCACCACCGCGCCGACCGAGTCGAGGTCGTCGACCTACTGCACCGACGTCGCCAAGGCCATCGGCGCCCCGGTGCTGCACGTCAACGGCGACGACCCCGACTCATGCGTCCGGGCCGCCCGCCTGGCATTCGAGTACCGCCAGCGCTTCGGTCGCGACGTCGTCGTCGACCTCGTCTGCTACCGCCGCCGCGGTCACAACGAGGGCGACGACCCGAGCTTCACGCAGCCGAACATGTACGACCTGATCGAGCAGAAGCGCTCGACCAGGCGCCTGTACACCGAGTCGCTCATCGGTCGTGGCGACATCTCCATGACGGACGCCGAAGACGTGATGAACCGCTTCCGCGACCGCCTGGAGCACGTGTTCCGGGAGGTCCGGCAGGCCGAGGTGAACGGGGAGGACGACGACTACCGTCGCGTTCCCTACTACCCCACCAAACCGGCCGAGCGACTGACCGAGATCACCGACGAGATGCTGCAGGCCATCGCCTCGGTGCACACGCAGTTCCCGGACGGGTTCACGGTGCATCCCAAGGTCAAGCCTCAGCTGGAGCGCCGCGCCAAGGCGATCCTGAACGGGCCGATCGACTGGGCAACGGCCGAGATGATCGCGCTCGGGTCGCTGCTGATGGAGGGTCGCCCGGTCCGCATGGCCGGGCAGGACACGCGACGTGGCACGTTCTCACAGCGCTTCGGCGCGATCGTCGACAGGGTCACCAACGAGTCGTGGGTCCCGCTCAAGCACCTCACGCAGGACCAGGCGAGCTTCGAGATCTGGGACTCCCTGCTCAGCGAGTACGCGGGGCTCGGGTTCGAGTACGGCTACTCCGTCGCCCGACCCGAGGCGCTGGTGCTGTGGGAGGCGCAGTTCGGCGACTTCGTCAACGGCGCGCAGACCATCTCGGACGAGTTCGTCGCGGCCGGCAACGCGAAGTGGACACAGAAGTCCGGCGTCGTGCTCCTCCTGCCACACGGCTACGAGGGCCAGGGGCCCGACCACAGCTCCGCGCGGATCGAGCGCTGGCTGCAGCTCTGCGCCGAGGACGCCCTGGCGGTGTGCCAGCCCTCGACCCCGGCCAGCTACTTCCACCTGCTGCGGCAGCACGCCTACGTCAACTACCACCGGCCGGTCATCATCGCCACACCGAAGTCGATGCTGCGTAACAAGCACGCCGTGTCGATGCCGCAGGACTTCACCTCCGGCTCCTGGCAGCCCGCCCTCGACGACCCGACCATCACGGACCCGTCGAAGGTCGAGCGGCTGGTGCTCTGCTCCGGCAAGGTCCGCTGGGACCTGGCCGCGGCGCGCGAGGCGAAGGGGCTCGACGGCACGGTGGCGATCGTGTCGTTGGAGAGGCTGTACCCGCTCCCGACGGACGCGCTGGCCCGGATCCTGGAGCGCTACCGTCACGTCACGGACGTGCGGTACGTGCAGGACGAGCCCGCGAACCAGGGCGCCTGGTCCTTCCTGTCCCAACACCTCGCCGCGGACCTGAAGCATGTGCTGCCCGACTACCAGCTGACCATGCAGCCGGTGACGCGCCCCGCGTCGTCCGCGCCGTCCGTGGGCTCGCTGAAGGTTCACAAGGTCCAGGAGGAGGCGCTGCTGACCGCGGCGCTAGGCTGACCCCCATGTACTTCACTGATCGCGGGCTCGAAGAGCTCATCGACCGGCGGGGCCAGGAGGAGATCACCTTCGAGTGGCTGGCCGACCAGCTCCGCACCTTCGTCGACCTCAATCCCGAATTCGAGACCCCCGTCGAGAGGCTTGCCTCCTGGCTTGCCCGACTCGACGACGAGGAGGACTGATGAGCGGCTACGACGCGATCGTCGAGAGGTACCGCGGCGTCACGGGAGAGGCCCCCGAGGGGCTCTGGTACGCGCCGGGCAGGGTCAACCTGATCGGGGAGCACACCGACTACAACGACGGCTTCGTGCTGCCGTTCGCCCTCGAGCGGAAGGCCGTCGTGGCGGCCGGTCGCCGCGTCGACGGCAGGCTGCGGCTGCTCTCGCTCGAGCTCGATGAGGACGTGGACCTGGCGTTGTCAGACCTGGCGCCCGGCCAGGAGGGCTGGTCCGCATACCTTGCGGGCGTCGTGTGGGCGCTGCGTGAGGCCGGGCACGACGTCGGCGGCGCAACCCTGGTGCTCACGTCCGATGTCCCGCTGGGCGCCGGCCTGTCGAGCTCCGCGGCCATCGAGTGCGCCGTGGTGGCCGCCTACTGCGATCTCTACGGGCTGGACATCGCCCCCATCGACCGGGCGAAGCTGGCCCGGGTCGCCGAGAACGCCTACGTCGGCGCGCCGACCGGGCTCCTCGACCAGGCCGCCAGCACCCTGTGCCAGGCGGAGGCCGGGCTGTTCCTCGACTGCCGCTCCCTCGAGACCGAACTCGTGCCGCTGCCGATGGCGGAGCAGGGCTACGAGATGCTCGTGCTGGACACGAAGACGCCGCACAGCCACGTCGACGGCGAGTACGGCACCCGCCGCGCGACCTGCGAGGAGGCCGCCCGCCTGCTGGGGGTCCCCGCGCTGCGCGACGTGACGGACCTCGACGCGGCGCTGGCCAAGCTGGACGACGAGACGATGCGCCGCCGCGTGCGCCACGTGGTCACGGAGGATGAGCGGGTTCTCAGGGCCCTCGAGGTGGGACGCTCCGGCGATCTCGCCGGCCTCGCGCCGCTGCTGACGGCTTCACACGCCTCCATGCGCGACGACTACGAGATCACCGTCCCCACCGTCGACCTGGCAGTGGAGACCGCTCTGTCGGCCGGGGCGCTCGGCGCCCGGATGACCGGCGGCGGTTTCGGGGGCTGCATCATCGCGCTCACGCACGCCGGTGAGGCCGACGGGATCGGCCGGGCCATCGCGAGGTCGTTCGCCGAGGCCGGCTACGCCACCCCCGAGTGGTTCACCGCGGTTCCCGCCCAGGGCGCCGGCCGCCTGGCGTGATCGGCCTCAGGCGTCCTGCCTGACTGCCTTGTCGAGCTCGCCCCTGGTCACCGACAGCACCGAGGTGACCAGGGTTGCGAGCGCGAAGGGCGCGAGCAGCAGCGAACCGATCAGCTGCCCACTGTCCCCCGCAGTCATGAAGCTGCCGAGGACGCACACATGCAGCAGCGAACTCGCGACCACCAGGCCCAGAGCGAAGGTCCCTCCCCTGGATACCCGCCACGCGAGGAGCAGCTGGACGAGGCCGTAGCCGGTCAACCAGAGCCCGAATCCGAGTCCAAGCCAGTTCCGGCCGGCCGCCCACGAAGCGACCCCGATCCCGATCATCACGAGTCCCGCGAGGACGGTGAGCGCCACGGCGGTGGCGGGAAGGGGACGGCGCAGCACGGGGGTCACCCCGCCAGAGTGCCAAACGCATCCGAGTCCTTCAAGCCCCTTGGGGTGCGCTGGTACCGTTGGGCTCATTGACAAGAAAGCGCGCCAGGACCATTGCGCACCAGCCCCGCGAGGGGGTAGCCTGCTTTGGTTTGCGGCCGCTGGTCGTTTCATCCCCCGTACAGCTATCGAAGGAGAACACCTATGGATTGGCGCCACAAGGCCGCCTGCCTCACTGAGGATCCGGAGTTGTTCTTCCCTGTCGGCAACACTGGCCCCGCGCTCGCCCAGATCGAGGAGGCCAAGAAGATCTGCAGGCGCTGTGTCGTGCGCGAGCAGTGCCTCGCGTGGGCACTGGAGGCCGGCCAGGACCATGGAGTATGGGGCGGCCTGAGCGAGGACGAGCGACGCGCCATCAAGCGCCGCGCCGCCCGCTCCCGCCTGCGCAACTCCTGACCCCGGCTACTTCTCCGGCACCCTCAGCTCGATCCGGGCGACGGTACCCGGCCCGTCCGTCCGGTTGGTGAGAGTCAGCTTCCCGTCCAGGTCCTTGATGAGCGTCGAGATGATCGACAGCCCGAGCGAGCTCTGTCTGCCGAGCTTGAACCCCTCGGGGAGGCCGACCCCCTGATCGCGGATCTCGATCGTCAGCCTGCTGCCGATCCGCTCGGGCACCACCTCGACGCGGCCCGAGGCGCTGGCGTGGCCGTGCTCGATAGCGTTCTGACACAGCTCGGTGATCACCATCGACAGGGACGTCGCCATCGCGGCCGGCACCACTCCGAAGGTGCCGATCCGCTCGGCCCGGACCGTCCCGGTCGAGGCCGCCAGGTCGCCGACCATCCGCAGGATCTTGTCGCACACCTCGTCGAAGGCAACCTCCTCGACCAGCGAGTAGCTCAGCGTCTCGTGCACCATCGCGATGGACCGCACCCGTCGCATCGCGTCGCGCAGGGCCTCCTTGCCCTCCTCGGACTCGAGCCTGCGCGACTGCATGCGCAGCAGCGCCGCGACCGTCTGCAGGTTGTTCTTCACCCGGTGGTGGATCTCACGGATGGTCGCGTCCTTGGTGACGAGCATCCGGTCGCGTCGACGCAGATCCGTCGTGTCGCGGCACAGCACGAGCATGCCCTCGCTGGTCCGGTCACCCCACAGCGGCAGCAGCATGAACCGCATCGACGTGCCGCGCAGCCCGACGACGTCGAACTCGAGGCTCAGCCTGCCGTCGATCTCGGCCCCCACGGTCTGCCCGACCTGCTCGACACCCTGTCGGAGCACCCGGATCAGGTCGCGGAACTTCTCACCCTCGATGTCCCCGACCGCGCCGAGGCGGCGGAACCCGGTGACGGCGTTCGGGCTCGCGTACGAGACGGTCCCGTTCGGCTGGACCCGCACGACACCGTCGGCCGCGCGCGGGGCGAGCGCCTTGTCGGAGGGTGGCACCAGCGGGAACTCGCCGCGCATGAGCATCCGGGTGAGGATGTCCGCGATCTGCAGCGAGTTCTCCTCGAACGCGCCGTTGGCGCGCATGCCCATCTGGTTCGTGTGCCGCTCGACCACCGCGATGGGTCGCCCGTGCCGAAGTACCGGCACCGCCCACACGTCGACCGGGATACCCGCGCTGAGCTGGTTGTCGCCGGTCTCGGCGATCTCGCCGGTCATGAACGCGACCGTCACCTGGTGCTCGACGTCGAACTCGATCCGCTCGCCGACGATGTCCTCCTCGAGCGCCGTCGGGCCGGTCACCGGGCGCACCTGGGCCACGCACTCGAACACCTCGCCGGCCTCGTCGAGTGCCTTCCACAGCACCAGATCGGAGAAGCTCAGGTCGGCCAGCAGACTCCACTGCGAGACGAAGCCGTCCAGCCACTCGTCGTCGGTCATCTGGTCCACGTCACGCGCCATGGGGCCACTCTGCCAGATGGCGCGAGATGCTCACGCTTTCTCCCCCACGCGTGGATCTGGCACAATGTGGTGTCGCATAGTCATCCAGACGAGGAGTCACCATGGGTAAGACCGGTCGTAAGCGCCGCGCCCGTCGCAGGAACAAGGCGAACCACGGCAAGCGTCCCAACGCCTGAGCCGCGCGCCGTCCCCGACGGACTGTCAAGCCCCCGCTGGTAGCGGGGGCTTTGTCATGCCTCGACAACTTGGCGAGGTGAGACCCAGGTCCGTGACCGCGGGTCCCACGTTGCGTTCGTGGCGGACCCGCTGAGCACCGGATCGCAGAAGCGCACACACTCCAGCAGCAGGTCCGCGAACGACTCCGGCGTCGACTCGCCCAGGCGCTGCTTGCGCCGCCAGACGGCCCACTTGGCCTGGGCGGCGATCGACATGCGTTCCGCCACGGGGCCGAGGGACTCCAACTTCGCCTGGCGATAGTCAGCGCACACCCCCATGGCGTGCCTGAGCATGTCGGCCTCGATCGTGCGCGTCGACGTGATTGACGCGATGTCCACGAAATCACGCCAGCGCGTGTTCTCGGAACCCCTCTCAATCGCTGTCACAATCTTCTCTGCCAGGACCATGTGATCCGGGTAGCCCTGCACCGTCAGCGTTCCACCCAGGAGCCGCGGCAGGATCGTCTGCGTCGCCCCGGGCCAGATCGGATCTCCGAAGTTGACGTCGACGTGCAAAGGGATTCGCGCGGAGGCAAGGATCGCAACCATATGCACCCGTACGCCGGCGTAGGCGGCATCCTGCCGGATCTCCTCGGCCCTCACCGAGTGGTCGTCGAATTCGAGTCCGTCCTCGAGTCGCTCCGCGACGACCTCCCTCACCCGGGCCATCACGTCGCTCACGTCACCTGAGATGCCCGACGCGGCGACATCGATGTCCCGTGTCGGACGTCGCGCGGCAAATGCAGCCATGAGGACCCCACCCTTCAGGACGAAGTGGTCTGCCTGGGTGGAAGCGGTCATTCTGGCGAGGAAACCCTCCAGCGCGTAGAGGGTGTAGTACTCGAAGGGGTCTCGGCGCTGCCGCTTCGCCAGGTTGCGCAGATCGTTGAAGGCGCGGCCGGCAGGTGAGTCACGCGGAGGAGCCGGCGGCGTCACAGCAGGGCCTCCAATGCCAGCCTGAGCCGAGGGAGCGCCCGTGGGAACGCCTCGGCGGTTCTGATCAGGCGCGACGGCGACGAGCCGCGACGCCGGAGCCAGCGGCGCAACGCCTCGTGGGCGACGTCGGCGCCCTCAAGATGCATCAGGCGGAACGAATCCACGATGGTGCGCTCGGCGGAGTAGACCGCCACCTTCGTGTCTCCACCCGCGTCCAGGAACTCGCGACCGACGTCGAAGGTCGACGCCTCGAAGCTGTGCCAGGACACCTGCTCGAAGCCGGCCGGGTGACGCGTTCCCCGTGGCAACGCCACGTCCACCGCGAAGGGGATGGCATCGCTCAATCCGTGGTGAACCAGCGCGCTGGTCAGACACATCGTCGATGCGGGCCGCGCCGACGTCGCAGCGGCCAGCGCTGCATGGGCGGGATCGACCAGGTCGACCCGGACGAACACACCCCGTCCCAGGCGGTCCAGCTCCCCCCGCGCCACCAGCTCATAGACCTGGTCCTTGCGCACACCGATGGCGCGTGCATCACGAAGGGTGAACGCCGCGCCCAGCTCAGTCACCGTCACACTCACTCCTATCTGTTTACAGATACAGTCTACCTGTACACAGTTAGCAGTTTTCGCGAAGCGGTGGCGACACAACTGAGCCCCCGCATGTCTGCGGGGGCCTGGGCGAGGTGGGTTCAGAAACGACGGGTGATGCGCATCGTCGAGACCCGGGCCAGCAGCGTGTCGGGAGCCTTCTCCTCGGGCTGGCTGCGCTGGATCATCTCGGTGATGGTGGACTCGATCTCGTAGTTCTCCATACATCGCTCACAGGCGTGCAGGTGGACGCGGATCACGTCCGCGTCGGCCTCCACGAGCTCGTTGTGCAGGAACGCGTGGACGCGGGCGAGCGCGGCGACGCACTCGTCCATCTCGTCGTGGTCGTGGGACGGCGCGGACATCAGCGGCCTCCCTTCCGGGTGCCGATGCCCTGCTCGCGGGCGTAGTCGGCCAGCATGTCGCGCAGCTGGGAGCGGCCGCGGTTCAGGCGGCTCATGACGGTGCCGATGGGGGTTCCCATGATCTCGGCGATCTCCTTGTACGAAAAACCCTCGACGTCGCTCAGCAGCACGGCCATCCGGAAGTTCTCGGGAAGCCGCGCGATGGCCTCGGCGACGGCCGCGTCGGGCGTCTGGTCGAGGGCCTCCATCTCGGCGCTGCGCAGGCCCGTCGCGTCGTGGGACGCGGCGCGCGCGAGCTGCCAGTCGGTGACCTCCTCGTCGCCGCTCGACTGCGGGGCCCGCTGGGCCTTGCGGTAGGCGTTGATGTAGGTGTTGGTGAGGATGCGGTACAGCCACGCCTTGAGGTTCGTCCCCATGGTGAAGGTGTGCCGCGACGTGAAGGCCTTCGCGTAGGTGTCCTGCACCAGGTCCTCCGCGTCGGCGGGGTTACGCGTCATGCGCAGCGCGGCGGCGTACAGCTTGTCGAGATAGCTCAGCGCCTCCTCCTCGAACGCCGCGGCCTGCGCGTCGTCGAGTTGCGCGTCCAGCGACGCCGAAGTCTCCTGCTCGTCCATCGAGATGAACTCTAGCGCTTCGGACACAATTGCCCCCGCGTCGACCAGGACGCCGGGTGTCAATTGGGTGGCTCGCATGTCAGGTGCAACAGGGGCGCCTCACGGGTTATTCCCGCGTCACGCCACCTCTGCGATGAGCTCCGGCCCGTCGGTTCCCACGCGGTTGACGGCCCTCGACACCTTGCGGTGCGACAGGTCGACCGGCGGGGTCAACAGCGCCACGGCGGCCGCCGCGTCCGTCAGGCCAGGATCGAGCCAGTCGTCCCAGCTGTCCGCGGGCACGGTCATCGGCATGCGGTCGTGCACCCAGCCGACGGCGTCGGTCGCCTCGGTCGTGATGACGGTCGCCGACGCGAGCCACCCGTCGGGGCCCTTCCAGAACTCGTAGAGGCCCGCCATGACGAGAGGACCCGTTGGCCGGGTGAAGAACCAGGGCTGCTTGACCGGTCTCCCTCCGCCGGCTGGCTGTTCCTCTCGCCACTCGTAGTAGCCCAGCGCGGGCAGCAGGCAGCGTCGCGCGCTCGCCGCCTTGCGGAACGACGGCTTCGACGTGACGGTCTCCACGCGGGCGTTGATCATCGTCGCGGTGGGCGCCTTGGCCCAGCTCGGGACGAGCCCCCAGCGGACGGGGACGAGTTTGCGGGTGACCTCGCCGTCGCGGGCCCGCTCGACGACCGCGGGGATCTGGTCGGTCGGCGCGATGTTGTACCTGGGCCCGCAGACCGCGGGCACGCCGTCGTCGATGAAGTCGATGTCGAACTCCTCGACGATCTCCTCCACCGAGGCCGACGCTGCGTACCGCCCACACATGTTTCCACCCTAGTGCGGCGCCCTTCACTAGTAGTGTGGCCACATGAGCCTCTTGCGATTCGTTGCCCGGAGCCTGTTCGCAGGCCAGTTCATCGCCGACGGCGTCAGGGCCGTCGCTCACCCCGCGGAGATCGCGCCCGACGCGGAGCGACTCACCAGCACGATCGCGCCGCTGGTGCAGCGCGTCGTGCCTGCCCACCTGGCCTCCAGCGTGCCCGAGAACACCGAGACCTGGGTGCGCATGATCGGCGCGGCACAGATCGTCGGAGGCGCCATGTTCGCCACCGGGCTGGGTCGTCGGCTCGGCGCCGGGCTCCTGACTGCGACGAGCGCGGCCCACCTCGTCGCCGCGTGGCCGGAGCGGAACGCCCCCGCGGCCGCGAAGGAGTCCGCACGCGGCGATGTGCTCCGCGGGGCGGCCCTGTTGGGTGCGACCGCTCTCGCGGCCATGGACACCCAGGGCAGGCCGAGCCTGTCCTACCGGGCGGACCAGGCCGCGAAGGCGACCGGGCGGAAGGCGTCCGACGTGAGCGACGACGTCGCCAAGGCCGCGAAGTCCGTCTCGGCCAAGGCCGAGAAGAAGACCAAGAAGGTGGCCAGGCAGGCCAGGCGTGAGGCGAAGAAGCTCGGGAAGAAGCTCGATGCGGTGACCTCCCGATGACCACGGCGCTGCCGTTCGCGGTGGCACCCGTGACCGGGGGCCTCGTCGTCCCCGGGTCGAAGTCCGAGACCAACCGTGCCCTGCTGCTGGCGGCGCTGGGCGACGGCCCGTCGAGAGTGACGGGCGCCCTCGACTCGAGGGACTCCCGCCTGATGATCGACGCGCTGCGCGCACTCGGCGTCTCGGTGGTCCCCGACGGGCCGGCGCTGGTGGTCACTCCCCCGCCGCGGTTCACCGGCGCTGACCGGATCGACTGCGGCCTGGCCGGCACGGTGATGCGCTTCGTGCCACCGCTCGCCGCCCTGGCGGACGGCGCTTCGACCTTCGTCGGCGATCCGCACGCGAGCGAGCGACCGATGGGTCCCCTCCTCGACGGTCTGCGGCAGCTGGGCGCTGATGTGGACGGGGACTCGCTCCCGTTCCGCGTGGACCCGCCCGAGACGCTGGGCGACCGGGCGGAGATCGACGCGTCGGGTTCCAGCCAGTTCGTCTCCGGGCTGCTGCTGATCGCGCCGCGCCTGCCGCACGGCCTCACGCTCCGGCACAGCGGCGAGCTGCTTCCGTCGCTGCCGCACATCGCGATGACGGTGGCGATGCTGCGGGCCCGCGGCGCCATCGTCGAGACGCCTGACGAGCGGACCTGGGTCGTCGCGCCGGGCGGGCTCAGGGCCCTGGACAGCACCGTCGAACCCGACCTCACCAATGCGTCGGTGTTCCTCGCCGCGGCGGCGGTGACGGGTGGCCGGGTTGCGGTGCCCGGCTGGCCGGCGCAGAGCCTGCAGCCCGGCGCGCTGTTCCTCGACGTCATCTCCGCCATGGGCGCCACGGTGGAGCGCCACGAAGGCGAGGTGGCGGTCGTCGGCTCCACGCCGCTGCGCGGCATCGACGTCGATCTCACCGCTGCCTCCGAGCTGACCCCGGTCGTCGCGGCCCTCGGTGCGCTCGCGACGGGCCGCACGACCATCCGGGGCGTCGCACACATCCGCGGTCACGAGACGGACCGGCTCGCCGCGCTGACCCGTGAGCTCCGCCGCGCCGGCATCGACGCAGAGGAGACCCCCGACGGGCTCACGATCCTGGGCGGGACGCCGCAGGCGGCCGCCTTCGAGGCGTCCGCGGACCACCGCATGGTGCACTTCGCCGCGCTGCTCGCGCTCGTCGCCGACGGCTCGACCATCGACGACATGGCGTGCGTCGGCAAGACGATGCCCGACTTTCCCGTCGTCTGGGCAGGGCTGGTCACGTGAGCATCCGCACCGACGACCACGAGGGTTTCGACCGGCCGAAGCGTCGGAGCCGGCCACGCACGAAGGACCGCCCGGACTACTCGAAGCTGCCCGTCGCACGGGTGGTCTCCATCGACCGCGGCCGCTACCGCTGCCTGATCGCCGACCGCCATGTCACAGCGGTGCGCGGGCGCCTGATCGACCGCAAGGGGATCATCGTCGGCGACATGGTCCGTCTCGACGGCGACGTCAGCGGAGCCGAGGGCACGCTGTCCCGGGCCGTCGAGGTCCTGACCCGCTCCACCATGCTGCGGCGCAGCGCGGACGACGCGGACACGTTCGAGCGGCCGATCGTCGCCAACGCGGACCAGCTGTTCATCGTCACGGCGCTGGCCGACCCGCAGCCCCGCGTCGGCATGATCGACCGCATCCTCGTCGCCGCCTACGACGCCCGCATCGACCCCGTCCTGTGCCTCACCAAGGCGGACCTGGCCAGCCCCGACGAGCTGCAGGAGGCCTACGGCCCGCTCGGCGTGCCGATCCTCGTGACCGAGCCCGGCTCGGACCTGACCGCCGTCGACGAGGCCCTGGCCGACCGCGTCACCGTGTTCGTCGGCCACTCCGGGGTCGGCAAGTCGACGCTGGTGAACCGGCTGGTCCCCGACGCGCACCGCGCCACCGCGGCCGTCAGCGAACTGACGGGCAAGGGCCGCCACACGTCGACCTCCGCGCTTGCCATGGAGCTGCCGGGCGGCGGGTGGATCATCGACACGCCCGGGGTGCGGTCCTTCGGGATCAGCCACGTCAGCCCGGACTCCGTCGTCGGCGCCTTCCCCGACCTTGCCGAGCTGGCCGATGACTGCCCGCGCGGCTGTCGCCACGATTCGACGGCCATCGACTGCGCCTTCGACGACGCCGTCGCCGAGGGCCGCCTCTCCCCCGAGCGGCTGGCGTCGTTCCGTCGCATGGAGCGCGCGTTCGCCTGACCCCGTCGCGATGAGCACATCCTCCTGCCCGTCGCCCGGAACCGTCGATGTGAACGCTCACCTGACGACGACAAGTGTGTCGTGCTCATCGCGGCCCGGCTGACGCGGCGCTGCGGGGGCCGGTAGATTTGTCACATGGCTCAATCAAAGGACCTCACCGACGACGTGCGGCTGGCGCACCTCATGGCCGACGACGCCGACTCGCTCTCGATGAGTCGGTTCAAGGCCCTCGATCTGAGGGTGAAGTCCAAGCCCGACAACACGCCGGTGACCGAGGCCGACACCGCCGTCGAGGAGGCCGTCCGACGGACCCTGGCGCGTACCCGCCCGCGGGACGCGGTGCACGGCGAGGAGTACAGCGACACCGGCGATTCGGTGAGGCGGTGGATCGTCGACCCGATCGACGGCACCAAGAACTACGTCCGGGGCGTGCCGGTCTGGGCGACGCTGATCGCGCTGGAGGTCGAGGGCAGGGTGGTGGCGTCCGTCGTCTCCGCCCCGGCGCTCGGGCGCCGTTGGTGGGCATCGGAGGGCGGCGGCGCCTACACGGGCCGCTCGATCCTCAACGCCACGGAGATCCGCGTCAGCCAGGTCTCCGAGGTCGCCGACGCGTCGCTGTCGTACTCCGAGATCCCCGAGTGGGTCACGTCGGGCCGCGGCCAGGGCTTCATCAACCTGATGCACGACGCGTGGCGCTCCCGGGCCTACGGCGACTTCTGGAGCTACATGCTCGTCGCGGAGGGCAGCGTCGACATCGCCAGCGAGCCCGACCTCGAACTGCACGACATGGCAGCGCTCGACATCATCGTGCGGGAGGCAGGCGGCCGCTTCACCAATCTCGACGGCGTCGACGGCGTCGGCGGCCCAGGGGCGCTGGCCACGAACGGCCTGCTGCACGATCGCGTGCTGGAGTACCTCGCCCGCGCCTGAGCGACCGCGGCGAAACGGCCGGCCGCCCCTTCCTGGGCGGCCGGCCGTTTTGCGCGGTGTGACGTCAGAGGACGCGGACGCGGATGGTCTCCGGCAGCTGCTCCAGTCGGTGCAGCAGGCCGTCGATGTTGTCCCCGTGGACGTCGGTGACCGCGTAGCCGACCTGGCCCTTGGTCGACAGCGTCTGCGAGCCGATGTTCATGTTGTACTCGGCCAGCACCGAGTTGAGGCGGGCCAGCACTCCGGGCACGTTGTGGTGCAGGTGCACGACGCGGGCGGCGGGCTTGAGGCCGGCTGTGACGTCGGGCAGGTTGACGGCCATCGAGGTCGAACCGAGGTCCTCGTAGTCGGCCAGCTTGCCGGCAACGTAACGGCCGATGTCGACCTGGGCCTCCTGCGTCGAACCGCCGATGTGGGGCGTCAGGATAACGTTGGGCAGGTTCTGCAGGCGCGAGATGAAGGGTTCGTCCTTCGTCTTGGGTTCCGACGGGTACACGTCCAGGGCGGCGCCCGCCACCTTGCCGCTGACGAGGTTGTCGTGGAGCGCGTCGAGGTCGACCACGGGTCCGCGGCACAGGTTGAGGAACAGCGCACGGGGGCGCATCTGCGCGAACTGCTCCGCGCCGAACATGCCCTTGTTCTCGGCCCGGCCGTCGACGTGCAGCGAGATGGTCTCGGCGACGCCGAGCAGCTCCTCGAGCGAGTCGACGCGTTGCGCGTTGCCGAGCGCGAGGCGGTCGGCAACGTCGTAGAAGTAGACGCGCATGCCGAGCGACTCTGCCACCACCGACAGCTGGGAGCCGATGTTGCCGTATCCGACGATGCCCAGCGTGCGGCCGCGGACCTCGTGCGAGCCGGCCGCCGACTTGTTCCAGACGCCGGCGTGCATGTCACGGTTCCGGTCGGTCAGGTGGCGGGCCATGGCGATGATCTCGCAGATCGCGAGCTCGACGACCGAGCGGGTGTTGGAGTAGGGGGCGTTGAAGACCGCGACGCCCTTCTCGGTGGCGGCGTCGAGGTCGATCTGGTTCGTCCCGATGCAGAAGGCACCCACCCCTTTGAGGCCGGGCGCATTGTCGAGCACCCGACGCGTCACGAAGCTGCGCGATCGGATGCCGAGGTAGTCCACGTCCTGCAACGCGGAGATCAGCTCGTCCTCGTTCATCGCCCCGGTGTGGGTGACCACCTCGAAACCGCGGGCGGTGAGGGTCTTGACGGCGTCGGAGTGGATGTTCTCGAGTAGCAGTGCCTTCACAGCGTGGCAGTCTACTCGGCGGAGGTGGGAACCCTCACCGCTGCCCACCGCGCGCGCAGCCGACGACGTCGGGTTGTCACAGGGACAGGGACGCGTCGATCAGATCGCGCGTGTAGGGATGACGAGGGTCGTCGAGCACGGCCTGCACGCCCCCCTGCTCCACGACGACGCCGTCCTGTACGACGATCAGCCGCTGGCACTGGTGCCGCACGACGGCCAGGTCGTGGCTGACCAGGATCAGCGCGAGCGATCGTTCACGCACCTGGGTGGTGAGCAGGTTCAGCACCTGCGCCCGGACCGAGACATCCAGGGCGGAGACGGGCTCGTCGGCAACCAGCATCAGCGGGTCGGAGATCAGCGCCCGCGCGATGGCGGCGCGCTGCCGTTGCCCGCCGGACAGCTGATGCGGGAATCGCTCCAGCATGGCGACGTCGAGCCCCACCCCGCGCACGGCCGCCTCGAGGTTCTCCCTCGTCGGCTCGGGGACGTCCCCGCGGCCGCGCAGCACGGGCGAGCGCAGCGGCTCGCCGATGATGTCGGCAAGCCTCATGCGCGGGTTCAGCGACGAGTTAGGGTCCTGGAACACCATGGAGGCCGAGGCCCTCAACCACCCACGGTCGCGCTCCCTCAGGCCGACGATGGAGCGGCCCTGGAACAGCACGTCTCCCCCAGCCGGGTGCTGGAGGCCGAGGATCAGCCGGGCCAGAGTGGTCTTCCCCGACCCCGACCCGCCCACGATCCCCAACCGCTCCCCGGGTTCCACCACGAGGTCGGTGGGTCGCAGCGCGACGAACGGCCGCCCGCCGCGGTGGAAGGTCACGCTCGCCCCGCGGAGCTCGACAAGGCTCATGCCTGCTCCTCGGGCCGGTAGTAGTCGGCGACGCTCGGTAGCCGGTCGCCCGGGGCGACCCGGTCGATGCGGGCCGACGCGATCAGGCCCCGCGTGTACGGGTGCTGCGGGTCCTCGATGAGCGCCTCGATGTCGCCGGTCTCCACGATCCGGCCACCGAGCATGACGGCGACGCGGGGACACACCTCGCGCACGACCGCGAGGTCGTGGGACACGAAGATCGACGCCCGGTCCGCCAGCTCGTCGCGCAGCAGCGCCAGGATCTGCCTCTGCACCAGCACGTCCAGCGCGGTGGTGGGCTCGTCGCAGATCACGAGGCCCGGCCGGTTGGCCAGCGCCATCGCGATGAGCGCCCGCTGTCGTTGGCCGCCGGACAGCTCGTGCGGGTAGGAGTCGGCGATGCGCTCGGGCTGCCGGATGCCGACGCGGCCCAGCCACTCGATCACCTCGCCGCGGATCGAGCCGTGGTGCTCCCCGTGGTGCAGCGCGACGACCTCGCCGATCTGCCGGCCGACCCGCATGGTGGGGTCCAGTGCGGTCATCGGCTCCTGGAAGACCATGGACAGCTCGTTGCCGCGCAGGTGTCTGAGCTCGCGTTCGGGCATGCCGATGAGCTCGGTTCCTTCGAGCCGGATGGACCCGGAGACGTGCGCGTGCTCGGGCAGCAGCCCCATGATCGCGAGCGCGGTCACCGACTTGCCGGAGCCGGACTGGCCGATGATGCCGAGGCGCTCGGTGCGCTGCAGGGAGAAGGACACGCCGTCGACGGCGACGATGTTGCGGCGGCCGAACGAGATGGTGAGGTCGTCGACCTCGAGGTAGCTCACGCGACCTCCCGGAGCTTGGGGTCGAGCAGGTCGCGCAGCCCGTCGCCGAGCAGGTTGAAGCCGAGCGTGGCCACCGCGATCGCCAGGCCGGGCCAGAGCGCCAACTCGGGGGCGTTGAAGAGATAGTCCTGGGCCTCACGCAGCATGCGGCCCCAGGTGGGCTGGTCGGCGCCGGAGCCCAGGCCCAGGTAGCTCAGCCCGGCCTCCGCGAGGATCGCGATGCCGAAGCTCACCGACGCCTGCACCCCGAGCACCGGGGCGATGTTGGGCAGCACGTGGCGCCACGCAATGCTGAGCGTCGGCGTGCCGGACAGCCTGGCGGCCTCGATGTAGGCCTGGCTCATCACCTGGAGGGTCGCGGCGCGGGCGATCCGCACGAAGGCCGGGATGGTGGCGACGCTGATGGCGAGCATCGCCGTCCACGTCGATCCACCCACCGCGGCCGCGAACAGGATCGCGAGCAGCAGCGCAGGGAAGCCGTAGAGGATGTCCGCCAGCCGCGAGGGGATCTCGCTGACCCAGCCCCTTGTCATGCCGGCGAAAACCCCGAGAGGCACACCGATGATCGCTGCCCCGGTGACCGACAGCATGCCGACGAGCAGGCAGATCCGGGCGCCGCTCATGATCCTCGAGAGCACATCGGACCCGAAGCCGTCGGTGCCGAGCACGTGCGGCCAGCCCGGGGGAAGCAGGCGCTCGGTGCTCACGGCCGTCGGGTCGTACGGGGTCCAGATCAGGCCGGCAACGGCGAGCAGGATGACCAGCGAGATGCAGGTGATCCCGATGTAGAGCGAGGCGCGTCTCATGCCGACGCCTCCGCGGTGCGCCGGAGCCGGGGATCGACGACCTGGTAGGCGACGTCGACCAGGAAGTTGATCAACAGCACGGCCCAGACGAGCAGCAGCACGACCGCCTGCACGACCGCGAGGTCCCGTTGGCCGACCGCCTGCAGAAGCAGGGACCCGAGCCCTGGCAGCACGAAGACCTGCTCGATGATGATCGCGCCCACCAGCAATGTGGCCAGCTGGAGGCCGATCACGGTCAGCAGCGAGATGGCGATGTTGCGCAGCCCATGGCGCCACAGCGCGCCGGAGCGGGACCAGCCGACGGCGCGTGCGGTGCGGAAGTAGTCCTCGCCGGTGACCTCGATGACCGAGCTTCGGACGTACCGGGAGATGACGGAGGCCTGGACGATCGCCAGCGACAGCACGGGCAGCACGAGGTGCACGGCCCACTGGCCGAGGGAGTCCCAGTAGGACACGTAGCCGCCGGACGGGAGCCACTGCAGCTTGACCGCAAAGATGATCACCAGCCAGATGCCGGCCCAGAACGCCGGGACCGCGAGGCCGACCTGGCTGAGCGCCGAGACGGCCGCCCCGTCGGCGTGCCGCCGTCGGACGGCCGCGTAGGCGCCCACGGGCACGGCCATGACGATCGCGAGGAGCATGCCGAAGGCAATCAGCCAGAACGACACCTCGAAGCGCGAGGCGATCAGCGGGGCCACGGCGCGGCCGGAGATGTACGACGTGCCGAAGTCGAAGTGCAGGGCGCCGAGCAGCCATTCGCCGTAGCGGGCCAGGAAGGGGCGGTTGAGCCCGAGCTGCTCGCGCAGCGCGTCGGCCTCCCCCGCCGACGCGTTGGTGCCCAGCACGATCTGGGCGATGTCGCCGGGCAGCGCATTGGTGGCCGCGAAGATGAGCAGCGAGGCGAGCAGCAGCGACGCCACGAGCCACGCGAGGCGGACCGCCACGCGACGAAGCGTGGTCACGATCGGCTCAGTTCCTCGCAGCCAATGTGGTCAGGTCGAACGACATGGACACCTGGTTCGCCTGGATCCCGGAGATGTCGGTGGTGGCGATCACGATGTTGGGCAGCAGGAACAGCCAGTCGGCGGCGGCGTCGTCGGCGAGCACCCGGGCCGCCTCCTTCAGCTTGGTCGTCTGGTCCTCGACGGTGCCCTCGTCGGCCTGCCTCAGGAGTTCGTTGAACTGCTCGTTGTCGTAGTTCCAGTAGTTGCCCTCGGTGGCAAACGCGCGCATGTCGCGTGGCTCGACGTGGGCCACGATCGTCATGTCGTAGTCGTGCTTGGTGTAGACGAGGTCGAGCCAGCGGGCCCACTCGAGCTCCTCCAGCTTGACCGTGATGCCGACCTCGGCCAGCTGCGCGACGATGAACCGACCCGACGTCGGGCCGTAGGGCAGCGTCGGGACGCTGAGCGTGATGCTGAGGCCGTCCTCGTAGCCCGCCTCCTTCAGCAGCGCCCTGGCAGCCTCCGGGTCGTAGGCGTAGGTATCGGACAGGTCCTCGAACCACGGGTCGGTCGGGGGCACCATCGAGCCGATCAGCTGGCCCTTGCCGCCCCACACGGAGTCCATCAGTGCCTGGCGGTCGATGGCGTGGTTGATGGCCTGGCGCACCTTGAGATCGCTCAGCGCCTTGTTCTCCTGGTTGAAGCCGAGCACGACCTCGCCCTGGCTGCTGCCCTCGTAGACCGTGAACCTCGACGTGTCGGCGAACTGGTCGACGGCGGTGGGCACCGGCAGGTTGGAGATGATGTCCAGCTGCGAGCTGAGCATGGCGGTGGTCATGGCGTTGGAGTCGCTGTAGAAGCGGAAGAACACGTCGTCGAAGCGCGCGGCGGTGCCCCAGTAGGCGTCGTTGGCGGTCAGCTCGACGTGCGAGCCCTGCTCCCAGGACGCGAACTGGTAGGGGCCGGAGCCCGCCGGCGTCGTCGCGAGGTCGGTCGCCGTCGGGTCGGAGATGATGCCTGCCGAGCCCGTCAGGTCGTAGAGCCAGCGGTTCGACGGCGTCCTCAGCGTAACCGTGACGGTGTGGGCGTCTGTGGCCTCGATCGTGTCGACGACGTCCCACTGGCTGCGGATCTGCTCGGTGGCCGCGTCGCTGCGCGCCCGTTCGAAGCTGGCGACCACGGCGTCGGCGTCGACGGGTGCGCCAGAGGCGAACTTCGCGTCGGGCTGAAGCGTGAAGGTGTACACGGTGCCGTCGGCTGAGTCCGTCCATTCGGAGGCCAGCAGCGGCCTGATGTTGCCGTCGGCGTCGAGCTTCACCAGCGTCTCATAGACGTTGTAGAGCAGCACGAAGGGGATCGCCGCGCCGGACGTGGTGATCATGTCCATCCCGACCGGCTCGGCGGTGGCGCCGATGTTCAGGACGCGCCCGGCCTCCTCCTGCGAGTCCGGCCTCGAGCAGGCTGCTGCGGTGATGGTCAGCATGAGCGCGACCACCAGGCCGACCAGTCGTCGGGTATGGCGCATGGTCTTCGGTTCCTTCCGCGGTGACTACGGCGAGCACAGTCTAGCCCTCGGCATCGTTGAGCTTCGACCATCGGGGGCACGGCCGTCCGCGGGCGTGCGGACGAACTCGATGAAGGGGCACGATGGGACCGTGAGCACACCCGAGCGCAATCCCCTCTGGCAGTCGACGGGCCGCAGCATCGTCCGAGCCTCCCTGCGGGCCTTCGACGCGTCGGAGCGCACGGCAAAGGCCGGCTGGGCCTCGCAGGTGCGCCGGGTCGGGCGATGGCGCGCGTGGCTGTTCATGATCGTCCAGATCTCCGTGGCCGCAGGCATCTCCTGGGGGTTCTCCAGATATGTGCTGGGCCACGAGGCCCCGTTCCTGGCCACTGTCGCGGCG
Organism: Tessaracoccus palaemonis; assembly: GCF_019316905.1. Taxonomy (NCBI): domain Bacteria; kingdom Bacillati; phylum Actinomycetota; class Actinomycetes; order Propionibacteriales; family Propionibacteriaceae; genus Tessaracoccus; species Tessaracoccus palaemonis. The sequence goes on along the minus strand of NZ_CP079216.1, from coordinate 1,380,108 downwards.
ATCATCTGCCTCGGCTTCTCCTTCGGCCAGCGTCTCGGGCGCGTGGTCGAGGTCGCGATCGGCGTCACGGTCGGTGTGTTCTGCGGGGATCTCTTCGTGCATTTCTTCGGCACCGGCGTGTGGCAGATCATGCTCGTGATCTTCGTCGCGATGTCCATCGCGACGTGGCTCGGGGCCCGGACGATCATGGTCACGCAGGCGGCGGTGCAGGCCGCGACGGTGCTCACCGTGTACCCCGGCATCAACGCCGGTCTGGCCCGTTGGCAGGACGCGCTTGTCGGCTGCACCGTCGCGCTGCTGTTCGCGACCGTCGCGCCGACGACCCCCATCGACCGGCCGCGCATGCTCGCGGCGAAGGTGCTGCACGGGGCCGCGGGCACGCTCCGTTCGATCGTCGCGGCCCTGCGGGACACCGATGCCACCGCCGCCGACGGGGCCCTCGAGCAGGCCCGCGCCTCGGAGGCCGAGCTGTCGGCCCTGCTGACCGCGTCGAACGAGGGGGTCTCGGTGGTGCGCACCTCGCCCTTCCTGCGCCGCCATCGCACGGCAGTCCTGCAGGTGGCCGACCTGGTGGTGCCGCTGGACCGCTTCATCCGGAATCTGCGCGTCATGGCCCGCCGGGCCGCCGTGGCGGTGTACCGCGACGAGGCGATCCCCGCCGCCTACCTCGAGCTCATCGAGGAGCTGGCCCAGGTGACCGACGAGTGCGCGGCGGAGCTGTTCGCGCGCCGGACGCCGGAGTCGCAGCGCCCGGCACTGGGCGACCTCGGAGAGAAGACGTCGCACCTCGATCTCGGCGCCGGCCTGTCGACGACGGTCCTGCTCGCCCAGCTGCGCTCCATGATCGTCGACCTGCTGGAGCTGACGGGAGTCCCCTACACCGACGCGCGCACGAGCGTGCCCGACATGGAGTGATCCTCCCCGCCGGGCCACCCTCACGGGCCGTCAGGGGTGTCGCGGGTTGACCAGCTTGCGGAGGATGCGCATGCCGGCCGACGTGAGCTCCTCCTCGATCGCGGCGGTGTTGGGCGTGTTGAGGCCAACCACGACAATGCTGTGGTCGAGTTGGCCGCGGTGCACTGCGAGGTGCGAGATGTTGGCCTGGTGCTTGGCCGTGATGCCGGTCAGGAGCGACAGGACCCCGGGCTCGTCCTTCGCCTCGATCGTGAGCCGGGTCCCGGGGTCCCGGAAACCGAGGATGTCGATGTAGGCGTCGAGCAGGTCGGACTCCGTGATGACGCCGACCAGCGCGCCGTCCGCCACGACGGGCAGGATCTCGATCTTCTCGTCGCGCATCAGCACCGCTGCCTCCTCCAGGAGGGTGTCGGGGCCGATGGTGATCGCCGGTCTGCTCATGACCTTGCCGACGGTGAGCTTCGCGATGAGGTAGGTGGCCTCCTGCGCGCTGAGCGTGGTCGCCTTCGACGGTGAGGCCGCCGCGATGTCGTTCTTCGAGATGACGCCGGTGACACGTCCCTCATCCACCACCGGCAGGTGGCGCACGCCGTTGGACGTCATCACCTCCAGCGCCTCCGGGATCTTCGTCGCCGACGTCACCGTGAAGGGAGTGGCGGTCATCCGCGTCTTGACGAGCATGTTCTTCTCAGCCTCCGAGATACGCGCGCTTGACCTCGTCGGTCTGCGCGAGGGCCTTCGCCTCTCCGGACAACACTATCGAGCCGGTCTCCATGACGTAGGCATGGTGGGCGATCTGCAGCGCGATGTTGGCGTTCTGCTCGACGAGCAGGACGGTGGTACCCGCCTGGTTGATGGAGATGATGATGTCGAAGATCTCCTGCACCAGCAGCGGCGCGAGTCCCATCGACGGCTCGTCGAGGAGCAGCATCTTCGGCTTGGCCATCAGCGCCCTGCCCATGGCGAGCATCTGCTGCTCGCCACCCGAGAGGGTGCCGGCCAGCTGACGGCGTCGCTCCGCGAGGATCGGGAAGCGGGTGAAGATCTCGTCGAGGTCGGACTGCACGACGTCCCTGCGGAGGAACGCGCCGAGCTCGAGGTTCTCCATCACCGTCATGTCGGGGAAGATCCGGCGTCCCTCGGGCACGTGCGACATCCCGCGGCGGACCCTGTCCTGGGCGGACAGGCCCGTGATGTCCAGCCCGTCGAGCGTGATGGTGCCTGCGGTGGGCTTCTTGATACCCGACAACGTCCGCAGCGTCGTCGTCTTGCCCGCGCCGTTGGCACCGATCAGCGTCACGATCTCACCCGCGGGGACGTCGAAGGAGATGCCCTTGATGGCGTTGATGACGCCGAAGTGGACCTGCAGGTCACGCACCTCAAGCATTGCCGACTTCCTCTCCACCGAGGTAGGCCTCGATGACCTTCGGGTTGTTGCGGACCTCGTCGGGGGTGCCGGACGCGATGACGATGCCGTGGTCGAGGACGTAGATGCGCTCGCAGATCTTCATCACCAGGCTCATGTCGTGCTCGATGAGCAGGACGGTCAGCCCGAAGTCGGCGCGCAGCTTCGCGATCAGCGCCGTCAGTTCTGCGGTCTCGAACGGGTTCATGCCGGCGGCGGGCTCGTCCAGCAGCAGCAGCGACGGGTGGGTGGCCAGCGCGCGGGCGATCTCCAGGTGGCGCTGCTCGCCGTAGGAGAGGTTGCGGGCCAACTCGTCGGCCTTGCCGGCCAGCCCCATCACCTCGAGCAGTTCGAGGGACTCGGACCGGATGCGCCGTTCGGTGGCGCCGAAGGGCGGGATGTGGAACAGCGCGGAGACCAGCGGGTACGGCCGGTTCTGCTGCAACGCGGTGGCCACGTTGTCGAGGACGGTCAGGTCCTTGAACAGGCGGATGTTCTGGAAGGTGCGGCCGATGCCGGCCGCGCAGATCCGGTAGGGCTTGCGCCCGCCGATGTCCTCGGTCTTCCCGTCGATCGTCAGGGTGATGGTGCCCGACGACGGCGGGTAGACGCCGGTGAGGAGGTTGAACAGCGTCGTCTTGCCCGCGCCGTTCGGCCCGATCAGTCCGATCAGTTCGCCGCTGTCGATGTGCAGGTCGGCCTCGTAGACGGCCGTCAGGCCGCCGAAGTTGCGGGTGAGCTTGGTCGCCTCGAGCAGGCTCATGCCTTCGCCTCCTTACGCCGGAACACCTTGCCGAGCACGGTGTCGGTGATCTCCTTCGAGCCCATCAGGCCGCCGGGCCTGAAGATCATGATCAGCACGAGGATCAGGGAGTAGATGATCATGCGGATGTCGGAGAAGTCCGCCAGCACCGTCGAGACCAGCGCCAGGACGATCGCCGCCACGACGGTGCCGGACAGCGAACCGAGGCCGCCGAGGACCACGATGACGAGGATGTCGATCGACTTCAGGAACCCGAACTGGTCGGGCTTGATGACGTAGAAGTAGGTGGCGTACAGCCCGCCGCCGATCCCGGCGAAGAACGCCCCGATGGTGAAGGCCTGCACCTTGACCGCGGTGGTGTTGATGCCGATGGCCTCCGCCGCGATCTCGTCCTCCCGCACGGCGATCGCGCGTCGACCGTGCGAGCTGCGGATGTAGTTCCACAGCACGATCAGCGTCACTGCGGTCAGCCCGAACACCCAGTTCCAGTCGGCGTACTGCGGAATGCCGGACAGGCCCGCCGCGCCGTTGGTGATACCGAGGTTCAGCAGGATGACGCGGATGATCTCCGCCATGCCGAGGGTCGCGATGGCCAGGTAGTCGCCGCGGAGCCTGAGTGTCGGAAGCCCGACCAGCGCCCCCACGAGGGCCGAGACGACGGCGCCGCCGAGGATGCCGAGCGCGAAGCCGAACACGGAGTCGAAGTGCATCGTGATCAGCGCGCAGGTGTAGGCGCCGAGCGCCATGAACCCCGCGTGGCCCAGCGAGAACTGACCGGTGAAGCCGGTCACCAGGTTCAGGCTGGAGGCGAGGATGATGTTGATGCAGATCGTGACGATGATCGCGAAGATGTAGTCGTTGATCACGCCGGCCGAGATGAGCGCCAGCACCACCACGTAGGCGACGATGAACGGCAGCGCCCGCCAGAACATGGGCTTGAGGGTTTTCATCAGACCTTCTCCTTGACGTTCTTGCCCAGCAGACCGGTCGGCTTGACGATCAGGATGAGGATGAGGATGGCGAAGACCACCCCGTCCTTGAACAGCGAGTAGCCGATGCTGCTGACCAGCGTCTCGGCGCCGCCGATGACATAGCCGCCGATCAGTGCGCCCGGGATGATGCCGATGCCGCCGAAGACCGCGGCGACGAACGCCTTGAGTCCGGGGATGATGCCCATCAGGGGGTTGATCGAGTTGTAGTACACGCCGACGAGCACGCCTGCCGCGCCGGCCAGGGCGGAGCCGATCGCGAACGTGAAGGAGATCGTCCTGTCGACGCTGATGCCCATCAGCCTCGCTGCGTCGGGGTCCTGCGACACCGCCCGCATCGCCTTGCCCATCTTCGTCTTCTTGACGATGAACTGCAGGGCGATCATCAGCACGACGGCCACCCCGATGATGATGACCTGCTGGTTGCGGATGATGACGCCGCCCACCTCGAAGGAGCCCGTCAGGTAGGCAGGCATCTCCGGGTAGGCGCGCGGGTCGGCGCCCACGAAGTACATCATCGTGTACTCGATCAGCAACGAGACGCCGATGGCGGTGATGAGCGCCGCGATGCGGGTGGAGTTGCGCAGCGGCCGGTAGGCGACGCGCTCGATGAGTACGCCGAGGATCGTGCAGATGATCATGGCCGCGATCAGCGACTCGAAGAAGCCGAGGTGCAGATGTGTCATGCAGGCGTAGCCGACGTAGGCGCCGACCATGTACACGTCGCCGTGGGCGAAGTTGATCAGCTTGATGATGCCGTAGACCATCGTGTAGCCGAGCGCGATGAGCGCGTAGATGCTGCCGAGCGACAGGCTGTTGATGAGCTGCTGCAGGAACTCTGTCACGGGCCACCTCCTTCTGGTGACCCGACGCGGCCGGGGCGCTGCCCCGGCCGCGTCGGGCGTGGAATCGGACGAAGAGGAACGGTCAGCCGACCTTCTCGCTGGAGTCCTGCACGCCGTCCTTCAGACCGATCACGAGGATGGTCTTGACGGGGTTGTGGTGCCCGTCCATGTCGAACGTGCCGGTGACGCCGACGAAGCCCTTGGTCTCTGCCATGGCCTTCTGGACCGCGTCACCCGTCAGCTCGGAGGCGCGGGAGATGGCGTCCGCGACGAACTTGCCGACGTCGTAGCCCAGCGCGTTGAACGCGCTCGGCTCGGCCCCCTTGGCCTCCTTGAACGCCTTGATGAAGTCCTGCACCGTCGGGTCCTCGTCGATCGACGAGTAGTGGTTGGTGAAGTACACGTCGTTCAGCGCCGAGGCGCCGGCCAGCTCCAGCAGCGTCGGGGAGTCGAAGCCATCGCCGCCGAGGAAGGGGGCGGTGATGCCGAGGTCACGGGCCTGCTTGATGATCAGGCCGGCCTCCGAGTAGTAGCCCGGCAGGTAGATGACGTCGAAGCTCTGTCCCTTGATGCGGGTGAGGATCGTGTTGAAGTCGGTGTCACCGGCGACGTACGCCTCGGAGGTGACGATCGTGCCGCCCTGATTCTCGAACTCGGTGGTGAAGGCGTCCGCGAGGCCCTTCGAGTAGTCGTTCGAGTTGTCCTTGATGATCACCGCGCTGCTGGCGCCGAGGTTCTCGGCCGCGAACTTCGCCATGATCGTGCCCTGGAACGAGTCGTTGAAGCAGATGCGGAAGGCGAACTCCTGGACGGTCGACCCGTCCCAGGTGACGTCGTCGGCGGTGGCCGAACCCGAGACCACGGGAACCCTGTTCTTGTTCGCGACCGGGATGATGGCCTTGAAGTTGCCGGAGGTGGCGGGGCCCATGCCGACGAGGACGTTGTCCTGCGTGAACAGCTTGTTCGCCAGGGTGGTGGCCTCGGCCGCGTCGGACTTGTTGTCGTACGAGATGATCTCGAGCTTCTTGCCGTTCACACCGCCGGCGGCGTTGATCTCGTCGATGGCCATCGTGATGCCGTCGACGGAGGCCTGTCCGTAGGTGGCGACTGCGCCGGAGAGCTCGTAGTTGGCGCCCACCTTGATGGTGTCCCCGGTCACGGCGGAGCCGCCGGAGCCGCCGGGCTTGGCGGAACAGGCGGTCGTGGCGCCGACGGCTGCCACCGCGGCGGTGGCACCCAGCAGGGTTCGACGACGAAGGTTCATGGTTCTACTCCCGTTTCATGGCTCCAGGCGGCCCTGGGCCGCCGGGAGCTGCAACATGATGGGGTCATTCAAGCACCTTCGGTGAGTGGCTTCGGCCCCTTCACACATTGCGGCCCGTCTCCCACGCTGTTTGCAACCGTCAACGATTCGCGGTAGTAGACGGACCCGCGGGCGTGGCGACAGGGACGGCGTAGAGTCTCGCGCCGTGGCTGTGAAGTTCGGAGCATCATCGGATCCCTTCGCGTCCAGGCGTCAGCTGGTCGTGTTCACCGCGGCAGCCATCTGCGCCGCCATCGGCATCGGGCTGGTGGGCGGCGCCTTCCTGTGGGCGCTCGAGTGGGCTCAGCGGCGACTGGGCACCGGGCTGGCGTTGGCCCGCGACATGGGTCCGTTGGGGCTGGGCGCGCTGTGCGCGGCGGTGGCGCTGCTGGCGATGGCCGGGCGGGCTCTGGCGATGGCCACGCCACGCGCGTCCGGTTCAGGGATCCAGGACGTCAAGGCGGTCTGGCTCGAGGAGGAGGAACTCCCAGGCCGCGCCGTGCTGCCGGCCCGCTTCGTGGGCGGCATCGCCGCCATCGGGTCCGGGCTGGTGCTGGGCCGGGAGGGGCCGAGCGTGCACATCGGCGCCACGATCGGCGCGGAGGTGGGTCGCTGGTTCCGGCTGGGCGACTACGAACGCAAACTCCTCTATACGACGGTCGGAGGCGCGGGCCTCGCCGTGGCGTTCAACGCACCGATCGGCGGCGCCTTGTTCACCATCGAGGAGATCACCCGCTCGTTCCGGGCCCGGGTCGTGCTGATCACGCTGGTCAGCACCTGCATCGCGGTGGCGACGTCGCACTACCTGATCGCCGATGAGGCTGTCTTCCAGGTCGCCAGGCAGGTCACGCCGGATCCTGTGCAGCTGTGGGTGTTCATCCTGTTCGGCGGGCTGACCGCGCTGCTGGGCATGGGCTACAACTGGCTGAACATGGCGCTGCTGCGGTTCGCGGACCGGACGCGGATCCCCTCGCTGGCATGGGCGGCGATTGTCGGCGCGATCGTCGGCGCGCTGCTGTACACCGATCCCCTGTACGGCGGCGGAGGTGAGGCCGCGGCGCAGTGGGTCATCGACGTGCCGGCCCCCGCCCTGGGCGGGCTGCTCCTGCTGCTGGCCGTCCGCTTCGTGGCGGGACCTCTGTCGTACTCGACCAGGGCACCCGGCGGGCTCTTTGCTCCGACGCTCGCGGTCGGCGCCGTCTGGGGCGTCGTGTTCCATGCCGTGGCCGCGCCGCTGGTCGGAGGCATCTCCCCTGCCACGTTCGCGGTGGTCGGCATGGCGGCGCTGTTCACGGCGACCGTCGGGTCGCCGCTCACGGGCATCGTCCTGATCCTGGAGATGACGGCGGCCACCTCGTTGACCACGCCCATGTTCCTGGCAGCGGCCGCCGCGATGTTCGCGGCGACCCTGCTGCCCGGACGCCCTATCTACGAGTCCCTGCGCCGGCGGATGCTGCAGAAGACTCCCCCGAAGGCCGCGGCATGGCCCGGGCGAAGGCGAACGCGACGCACCACATGATGACGACGGCGACAGCGGAGTAGAGGACGGCGATGGTCGCCTGGATGCCGTTGGTCTGGCCCGCGGTGACGCCGGCGTTCAGGATGACCATCCCGAGCCCGAGCTCGACCAGCAGCGACACGACCAGTGCGAGGGCCAGGCCGCCCGCATCGGCGCGCCTCGCCCGATCGGCCAACGCGATGATCAGGCCGGCGGCGACGACGGCCATCGCCATCCGCAGCCCCTGCAGCACCGGGGACCCGTCGATCTCGACGATGGTCCACAGCGGCCAGCTCAGGCAGCGCGTGAACGACCCTGTCCCCGTGGAGGTGGTGCCGGCCACGACGCTCCCCAGCAGGTGCATGACCACCAGCAGCGCGAATGTGCCGCCCGCGAGGCGGCGGGTGGGCACGGCGTCGGCGAGCATCTCGCCCCGGCGTAACGCCAGGTAGGTGGTGGTGGTCAGCAGGAGCGCGACGAGCGCGAGGCCGAGGTCGAGCAGCCCGAGCAGCAGCGGCAGGGTGAACAGGATGATCATCATCCCGAAGACGGCGGAGCCGACGGCGCAACCGAGCGCGACCCACGGCAGGACGCGGACCCGGCCGTCGGGGTGTCTGCGGCCGAACCAGCCGGTCAGCCCGGTCAGGACGAGACCGGCGAAGGCGATCGCGCGGTGCACGAACTCGATGACCGGGTTCTCGAGCCAGCCGACCTGCAGCTGCGGGGCGATCTGATCGGGATAGCACGCCGGCCACGCGGGGCAGGTGGAACTCGAGTCGGTGGCGCACACCATCGAGCCGAGCAGGATCGTGACGAAGACCAGGCCCATGGCCCAGGCACTGAGCTTGGTCAGTCGGGAGTCGTTCACTGAATACCTCCTTGGTCGAGAGCATCCAATCAGCCGCGCATCGCCCGTTTCCCCGAGGGTGGGATAACGCACAGACCACCCTGCCTGGCCTCACAAGCGACTCACAGCTTCGGCGGATGTAGTAGTCACATCGACCTGACCCGAACCGGAAGCAGAAGACCGTGACCACCACCTCCCTCACCCTCATCGCGATCGACCTCGTGGCCGCCGCGATCCTCGTCTTCGGACTGTTCTTCCCCCGGCACCACCGACGTGACCTCGTCGTCGCGTTCCTCGGCGTCAACGTCGGCGTGCTCGCCGTCACGACCGTCCTCGGCTCCGCCGAGGTGGCGATGGGAGTCGGGCTCGGCCTGTTCGGTGTCCTGTCGATCATCCGGCTGCGGTCCTCCGAGATCAGCCAGCGGGAGGTGGCCTACTACTTCTCGGCCCTGGCGATCGGCCTGATCTCGGGTCTGCCCCACACCGACATCACGGTGCCGATCGTGCTGGTCGCCCTCATCCTGCTCGTGATGTTCGTCGCCGACCACCCCGGTCTGCTCGCGTCCGCCGGTTCCCAGACCATCCGCCTCGATCGCGCCATCACGGACCAGGCGGAGCTGAGGTCCGAGCTGGAGCAGCGCCTCGGCCTTGCCGTCACCGGCGTCACCGTGATCGAGGTCAACTTCGTCAACGAGACCACGCTGGTGGAGGCCCGGTACACCACGCGCCGCCGCGCCGCCAGCGGCTCGGCCCAGCTCCGGAAGGTCGCCTGATGTTCTCCCTCCCCCTCGCAGCCTTCCCTGACGTGACGCTCGACGAGCTCAACGAGAACGCCGAGATGCTGACCCGCATCGACCGCAAGTACGTGCTCGACCGCGACGGCGCGGACGCCTTCGTCCGGGCGTTGGATCCCCGGATGCGCGTCCTCGAGATCGACGGGCGTCGACAGAGCGCCTACGAGACCGTGTACTTCGACACACCTGACCTGCTCAGCTACCGGATGAGCGCCCAGTCGAGGCGAGTGAGGATCAAGGTCCGCACCCGAACCTACGTCGAGTCGCGCACCAGCTTCCTGGAGGTCAAGACCCGCGGCGGCAACGACGTGACGGTCAAGGACCGGATCGGCTACCAGTGGATCCGTCGCGGAGCGCTGTCGGAGGAGGGCCGCGCGTTCGCGTCGGACGCCTTCGACATGCTCGGCCAGCGCGCTGAGAGCGCCGACGACCTGCACGTCGCCATCACCACCCGCTACCGCCGCGCGACGCTGCTCGCCCCGGACGACGGCCGCATCACGATCGACACCGATCTCAGCTGGATGCTGCCCGACGGGCGCAGCCTGGATCTGCCGGATCTCGTGATCGTCGAGACCAAGTCGCGGTCCGCCGCCACCGACGTCGACCGCCTCCTGTGGCGCGCGAGGTGCCGACCGCAGCCGATCAGCAAGTTCGCCACCGGGCTCGCCGCGCTGCGGCCCGAACTCCCCCACAACCGTTGGGCGCGCCTCCTGCGCGGCCCGTTCACCCCCGACACCTCCAAGGAGCAGCTGTGCGCCGCCGTCTGATCGCCTCCATCGCCGTCCTCGCCCTCGCCGGATCGATCTCCGGCTGCACCGCGGCCTCCGACGCCTCGTCGTCGTCGGCCTCGGGTGGCGGCACCTCCTCCACCACGAACGCCGCGAACGTCGACACGACACTGACGGCGGATGCGGTCGTCGCGGCCAACTCGGACCCGACGACCGTGAACGACGACGAGTGGTCCGCCGACGATGCCGCCGACATCACGCTGTCCGGCGCCTCGGCCACCACGGATGCCGAGGGCGTCACCGTCGAGGATGGGACGGTCACGATCACCGCAGCGGGGGTCTACCGGCTGACCGGATCGCTGACCGGCGGCGTCGTCGTGGCCGCCGGGGAGGACGACCGGGTCGTCCTGATCCTCGACGGCGCGACGATCACCAACGACGCCGGCCCGGCGATCTTAGTCACCTCGGCCGACGACGCCGCGATCTACCTCGCCGAGGGCAGCACCAACTCCGTCTCGGACGCCTCCAGCTACGCTGACGACGCCGACGCGAACGCCGCGGTCTGGTCCGACGCCGACCTGACCATCAGCGGCACCGGTTCACTCACGGTCTCCGGCAAGGGCAACGACGGCATCACGAGCAAGGACGACCTCGTCGTGCTCAGCGGCACGATCACCGTCGACGCCGCGGACGACGCCCTCGTCGGGAAGGACGCCCTCGTCATCAAGGGGGGCACGCTGAAGCTGACGGCCGGCGGCGACGCTCTGAAGAGCGACAAGGACGACGACGAGACCAAGGGCTGGGTCTGGGTCAGGGGCGGCACGATCGACGCGACCGCCGGCGACGACGGCATCTCAGCGGCAACCGACGTCGTCGTCGAGGACGGCACCATCACCATCACCGCGGGCGGCGGGGCCGACCAGGCCTCCGACGAGAACACCGCCAAGGGCCTCAACTCGGGCATCGTCACGATCGTCGCGGGCGGGACCATCGCCGTCGACGCGGCCGACGACGCCATCGGCTCCGACGGGTCCATCGGCATCACGGGCGGCGAGCTCAGCCTCGCGGCCGGCGACGACGGCGTGCACGCGGACCTCACCGCGCAGATCAGCGACGGCACCGTCACCGTGACCCGGTCGGTCGAGGGGCTGGAGGGCAACGACATCCTCGTCAGCGGCGGGACCGTCGACATCACCTCCAGCGACGACGGCATCAACGGGTCCGGCGACGTCGGCACCACCGACACCGCCACGGACACCACCCAGCAGGGCATGGGCGGCGGCATGGACCAGGACACGGGCGAGACCGTCGAGATCGCCGGCGGCACCGTGACGGTCAACGCCGACGGCGACGGCATCGACTCCAACGGGTCGCTGACGTTCAGCGGCGGGACCATCACGGTCTACGGCCCGACCAACAGCGGAAACGGCACCTTCGACGCGAACGGCACCTTCCTGGTGACAGGAGGCACGATCATCGGCGTCGGCAGCACCGGCATGGCACAGACCCCCGACGACTCGTCGACCCAGAACTGGGTCGCGACCACCGCCGACATCGCGGCCGGCCAGCAGGTCGACGTCGTGGACTCAGACGGCACCACCGTCGCCAGCGTCACGTCGCCCAAGCAGGCGGGCATGGTGTTCTACTCGTCGGCCGACGTCGCAGACGGCGGCACCTACACCGTCAAGGTCGCGGGCACGGAGTCCGGGACGGTCACCGAGGGCGAGTCGAACGTCGGCGGCGGCATGGGCATGGGCGGAGGCAATGGCGGCGGCCAGCCGGGCGGAGACGGCGGCGGCCAGCGCGGTGGCGGCCAGGGTGGCCAGCAGCCCGGCGCCGCCCCCTCGACCGACAGCTGACGCTCCTCTCTCCGACGCGATGAGCACGACACACTTGTCGTCGGGCGAAACTGGCCATGTGACCGTTCGTACCGTCGATGAACAGGAGGATCTGCTCGTCGACCCACCCCGCATGGAAACTGCGTCCAGATTCTGCCAAGCCGAAACAGCGTCGGGGCGTCCAGCTACCGTCGTTCCATGGCCACAGTCCAGCTCATCACGTCGAAGCAGTCCGCCTCCCAACTCGCCGACCTGCTGAACGGGGCGACGCGCCGAAAGCCGGTCGTGGTGGTGACCACCTCGTCGGGGCAGGAGCGGCCCTGGATCGACCCCCAGCGCATCGCGCAGGAGGCCGGCTCGCTCGCCGACGTCTACCTCATGCCGACGGGCGACATCAGCTGGGCCTTCGCCCACCAGATGGCCGACGAGACCCAGGTCTACGGCGGCGCCGGGCGCGTCTACCCCGTCGGGCACGAATGGACCTCCAACCCGCGGAGGTCGCCGCTGCGCTTCGCCTTCAACACCGACGACGGCACATGGGCCACTGACAAGCTCATCTCCGACGCGCTGCGGATGGCCGCCGAGGCCGGTCTCCTGCAGACCACCGCCCAGGCACGGCCCGTCACCGGCACCGTGAAGGGTGTCGTCTCCGGCCGCGGCATGCTCGACATCGGTCAGATCATGCCCGCCGCGATCGCGGAGGAGCTGACCGTCCCAGGCGTGCGCATCGAGCGGCTCCTCACGGTGGGTCAGCAGGTTTCGGGGCTGTACGACCCCGAGGCGGGCCGCGTCGACGTCCGGGGTGGGCTGCGCCCGGCCGAGGAGGCCCTGGCCGGCTACGGGGTCGGCGACGTCGTGCTCGCTCGGGTCGCGATGGTCCGCAACGGCAAGGCCGAGCTGGTCCTGTACCCGAAGACCGCCCAGCCCGAGGTGAGGGTCGCCGTCCTGCGCGCGGCGGTGACAACCAACGAGGCCGACGACCTGCGCACCCTCATGTCGCTGGACGAGGTGGTGCGGGCCCGAGTGACGGCCACCGGGCCGTCGTGGTGCCTGACGATGGCGGACGTGGACGACGACGAGCCCGTCGCCCCGGCCCCTGCGCTGCTCACGGGCGGCCCTCCCTGGCTCGTCGAGGAACTGCCGTCGCTCGACGTCGAGACGCCACCCACGGTCGCGATGCCGGCGCAGGCACCGCCCGCGGCCCAGGAGCCGATCGAACCGGAACCCGCGGTCGCCGAACCGGAGCCCGAGCCCCCCGCCGCGCCAGCCCGGCCGACGCCCGCCATCTTCGGCCGCCGCCCCACCGGGACACCCGCCGCGAGGCCCGCCACGCCCTGCCCGGTGCCCCGTCCACCGTCGACGCCCCCTGTCGTCGCGACGCCCCCGGAGGCACCCAGCGACACCCGCCAGCAGCAACTGCTGCAGATCACCGCCTTGAAGACGAAGACCGCCACGCTGGAGGCCGAGGCAGAGCAGGCGCGGGCGCTTGCCCAGGCGAACTCCGACGAGATCCGTCAACTCCGCTACGAGATCAAGAGGGTCGAGGGCGAGCGGGACCGGGCCGAGAACGCGCTGGCCAGGTCGCGGACCGAACTGCGGAAGGCCAGAGGCAAGAAGTCCCGACCGGCCGCGGAGGAGCCGCAGTTCGCAGACCAGGAGCTGGGGTTCCGCCACCTCGTGGTGGCCCGTTGGGCCACGAGGACCCCCGTCGCCGAGCAGGCCGCCAGGCCGTTGCCGGAGTACGGGATCGGTGCGGGGTTCATCCAGTCACTGGCCGACCTCGAGGGGGTCAGCCGGGAGAAGGTCGCCGACGTGGTCGTCGAGGTCGTCACCGGCGTCGCGCCGAAGGTGGCCGGGCGCGAGGTGCACCGGCTCCGTTCCGGGACGGGAGGGGCCGACCCGGTGCGGACACGCGCCGACGGTGCCGTGGGGTACCGGGCCAGCCTGCAGACCAACACCCCCTCGGCGAGGCGCATCCACTACTGGATGCTGCCGGGCGGACGGATCGAGCTCGCGCGGGTCGGCGCACACGACGACTTCACCATCTAGTCCCCGGATCTATCGCGGACCGGACACACCGCCCGGCCCGCGTGCCCTACGGTGCAGACAGGCACGGGCGAAGGGGCAACGGATGGCACAGGTCATCGTCATCGGAGCGGGCATCGTCGGGCTCGCCACGGCCCACGAGCTCACGCGACGCGGACACGAGGTCACGGTCCTGGAGAAGGAGCCCGATGTCGCCCGGCACCAGACGGGCCGCAACTCGGGTGTCATCCACTCCGGCCTCTACTACGCCCCCGGCAGCCTCAAGGCCAGGATGGGCGCCGCCGGCGCGGTGTCGATGCGCGACTTCGCCGTCGAGCACGGCATCGGCGTCGAGATCTGCGGCAAGCTCGTCGTCGCCACGAGGGAGAGCCAGGTCCCTGCGCTGGAGAAGCTGCTCGCCCGCGGGCTGGCCAACGGGGCGCCCGTCCGTCGCGTCGACCAGGCCGAGGCCCGCGAGTACGAGCCCCACGTCGCGTGCGTGGCGGCCCTGCGCGTGGACACCACGGGCATCGTCGACTACGTCGGCGTGTGCCGGACCCTGGCACGACTGATCGCCGACGGTGGCGGCCGGCTGGCGACAGGCGCCGAGATCGTCGCGATCGATGCCCGCGCCGACGGCGTCACCGTCACCACGCCCGCCGGGGAGTTCCGCGCCGACCGGCTGGTCAACTGTGCCGGCCTGCAGGCCGACCGCGTCGCCCGCCTCGCCGGCCTCGAGCCCGACGTCAGGATCGTCCCGTTCCGTGGCGAGTACTTCGTGCTGGCGCCCTCCGCCCAGCACCTCGTCAACGGCCTGATCTACCCCGTCCCCGACCCGACGCTGCCCTTCCTCGGCGTGCACCTCACGAAGATGATCGGCGGCGGGGTACACGCGGGACCGAACGCGGTCCTGGCACTGGCCCGCGACGGCTACGCCTGGCGCACGATCAGCCCCCGCGACATCGGCGACTACCTCGCCTGGCCCGGGCTGTGGCGCCTCGGCCGCCGGTTCTGGAAGACCGGTGCGGCTGAGGTCGTGCGGTCGATGTCGCAGCGCCGCTTCCTGGCCAGCCTCCGTGAACTGGTTCCCGACCTGCCCGACGGCTGCCTCACCCCTGCCCCGGCCGGGGTCCGGGCCCAGGCGCTCCGACGCGACGGGGCCATGGTCGACGACTTCGACTTCCTGCGGGCCGACCGCCAGATCCACGTCCTGAACGCACCCTCCCCCGCGGCGACCGCGTCCCTGGAGATCGGACGTTCCATCGCCGACGAGGTCGACCTCCTGCGCGGCGACTGAGCGCCCCCCCATCGAACCTCAGGCCGGCAGGAAACGCTCGGTCACGAGGTCACGGACCCCGGCGACGTCGACCCCGC
Organism: Tessaracoccus palaemonis; assembly: GCF_019316905.1. Classification (NCBI taxonomy): domain Bacteria; kingdom Bacillati; phylum Actinomycetota; class Actinomycetes; order Propionibacteriales; family Propionibacteriaceae; genus Tessaracoccus; species Tessaracoccus palaemonis. The sequence goes on along the minus strand of NZ_CP079216.1, from coordinate 1,364,784 downwards.
CGACTCGTTCGGCCATCACTTTCACGAGACGCCTGGGCCAGAGGACGTGCACACCCCTGGTCATGAACGATCCTCCGATGAGCGGCCAGTCGGCCTCGACGAAACAGAGCACCCCGGTCACCGGGACGTCTCCGACCACGTCCCGGACGAGCCCGACCTGCTTGAGCATTCCGTCGACAAGCTTGGTGCAGTCCCGTCTCCCGACGGTGAGCTTCTCGACCCGCGGTCGGATGATGCCACCCTCGATCTTCAGATCGGGACGCCCCTTGTAGCGCTTGGCATCGATGACCCAGACGCCGCCCGTGGTCACGACGATGTGATCGATGTTCGCCCTGGTCCGAGGAATCCTCCGGTCGTGGAGCACCGCGCACGAGTGGGACGCCAGCTTGTCGAGCCGAGCACCGAGCAGTTCCTCGCCGACGGCGCCGGTCGCCCACGCCCGAGTGCTCTGCTTCTCGCTGGAGAGGGCGACGGCGATGCCCCCGAATCGGCCCCACTCCTCCCGCAGCTTCGCCTCGTCCCTGGCCTTGCGCCGCTCGTACTCGCGCCGGGCCGACGACCCTGCCACGCCAACGTCGATGGTCGCCGCATCGGCGGGAACCACAGCCTCAGGCGCCGCATGCACCTCGGGAGCCACCTCCACCGGGTCGACCGCCCGTCGCGGGACTGGAGCAGACGCGGCTCCCTGGCCCGGCTCCTCCGCAGGAGCCGGGCCGCGCACCACGTGTGCGGGCGTCGGAGAGCACCGCTCGGCCGGAGCAGAGAGAACGGCACCTGGCGCAGGACATGCCACACACCGGACAGTCTTCGTGGAGCGCTCGTAGATGGCCTCCGCCCTCGCCGGGATCGCCAGGCCGCAGATCCGACAGGAGCCTTCATACCGCAGCTTCATCTTCTTCTCATCGAGCGCCTGCTCCGACATCGACCACACTCCACCGTGCACTGACCGGCCGTGATGCCGAGTACCTAGTCAGGAGCATATCGATGGGGTCCCCTGCTCACCAGCCCCAACCTCGTCGCTGCGGGACACGGCCACTCCCTCAAGTCGACGAGCCCCTTCGCGACCATGCTCTCAGCCGCGGCGAGGATCGCCTCCCGCGGATCACGGGGTGTCCAGCCGAGCAGGCCGACGGCCTTGGCATTCGACGTCGCCTTGGCGTGGCCCAGATCGGGAACGAGCGCCCTGAGCGACGGGCTGAAGAGTCCACCCAGCCGGACGACGACGTTCGGCAGGGTCCTGGTGGGGACCCGGGAGGCCCGCTCCCCCAACTGCTGCCTGACCACGTCGCCGATCTCCCTCAGTTCGAGCGCCGGCCCGTTGGACAGGAGGAACCGCTGCCCGGCCGCGCCCGGAACGCCGAGCGCCAGCACGTGCGCCGCGGCGACGTCGCGCACGTCGACGACTGGGATGAACAGGTGGGGGAAGGCGGGAATCTGCCCCGTGAGCATGTGCAGAACCACCTCGTTGGCCCCCGAGACGTCCCTGCCGATCACCGGCCCCATCACCCCGACGGGCAGCATGGTGACCAGCTCGAGCGACGGCGCCTCGTCGCGTACGAACTGCCAGGCGGCCCGCTCGGCGATCGTCTTGCTGCGGGCGTAGGCATCGGCCCCTGGGCCGTCGAGGACGGTCCAGTCCTCCTCGGTGAAGACGTGATCCGAGTTCGGATGACCCCAGCTGTCCGCATGGAAGGCCGACGTGAGCACCACCCGCCGCACACCTGCATCCCTGGCCGCCCGCAGTACACGCAACGTCCCCTCGCGTGCAGGAACGATGACCTTGCTCTCGTCCTCCACATGGCCCGGCATCACGGGCGAGGCCACATGCAGGACGTCGTCGACGCCCGCGGTCGCCTCGGCCCACCCGTCGTCGCCCATCAGATCCGCCTGGGCGAACTCCAGGATCGCGTCCTCCGGAAGACCTGCCGACTCCAGCGAGGCGCGGACAGCCTCCTCCTTGGCCAGCGAGCGAAGCGTCGCCCGGATACGGAATCCCGACGCCGCGAGACGGAGGATGCAGTGCCCGGCGATGAATCCCGACCCGCCGGTGACGAGCACCGTCGCTCGTGTCGCGCCCTCATGTTCGCTCATGCTTACCCCTCCGCCTCGTCTCGTCGGGCACGACCCTAGACCGCACCGGTTCAAAACATGTCCTACGCGTTGTAGGTTTTGTTCTAATAGGCGTAGCTTTGGAGCATGCCCCGAGCCAACCTCACCCCCGACCTCGTCGTGGCCGCCGCAGCCGACCTCGCCGACCGCGACGGGTACGACCAGGTCACCATCTCCGCCGTCGCGCGGGATCTCGGCGTGCGACCGGCCAGCCTGTACGGGCACGTCCGGGACCTCGCCGCGCTCCTGTCGGGGATTCACCGTCTGGCGTTGACCGAGATGGGCGATGCCGTCGCGGCCGAGGTTGCGGGCAGGTCCGGGCGCGAGGCCCTGGCGGGTCTCGCCGCCGCCCACCGCGACTACGCGGCCCGGCGACCCGGCGCCTGGGCTGCCCTCCAACGCCCGGCGGACGACGCGACGGCGGCATCGCCCGAGGCGGCCCGCGTCGCCTCCCTCATCGCCGCGGTCATCCGCGGTTACCGGCTGCCGGAGTCCGACACCGTGCACGCGGTCCGGCTCGTCGGCGCCACCATCAGCGGTTTCGTCGCGCTCACCGACGCCCGCTCCTTCGCCCACCGCAGCGAGTCGGTGGACGCGTCGTGGCTGCACGCCGTCGACGCCCTCGACCGCTCCCTCACCTCATGGCCCCAGGAAGGACCCCTCGCATGATCAGCGTCCCACTGACCCCCGACCTCATCCGCGGCATCGCCGAGCTCGAACCCACCAACCGGGGGCTCGTCCTGCACCGGCTGCCGGCCTGGGTCAGGCGCCAACTCCCCGACCCGCAGCTCATGAGCATGGAGGTCCAGCCCTCGGGCGCGCGCGTCGCGTTCCGGACGACGGCCACCCGCGTCGAGCTGGAGTTCCGCACGAGCCGGGTCGCCTACATCGGCGCCGACCGCCCCAGGGGCCGGGTGGACGCCTTCATCGACGGCGTGCTCGTCACGAGCGACGAGATAACGGGCGGCGACGCGGTCGAGGTCGACCTGGTGGCCGGCACGACGGTGCCCGTCCAGGGTGACCCGCATACCACGGTGCTCGCAGGCCTGGCGCCGGCGGACAAGCTCGTCGAGCTGTGGCTCCCCAACAACGAGGCCGTGACACTCGTCGCGCTCCAGACCGACGCGCCCGTCAGCCCCGACGAGCGACCGCGTCGCCGCTGGGTGCACCACGGCAGCTCGATCAGCCAGGGCTCCGCGGCGACCAACCCCAGCCTCATCTGGCCGGCGCTCGCCGCCCGGGCGGCGGACCTGGAGCTCCGGAACCTCGGCTTCGGCGGCAGCGCCATGGCCGACCAGTGCGTCGCCCGCGTCATCCGCGACACCCCGGCGGACGTCATCAGCATCAAGCTGGGCATCAACATCGTCAACGCCGACGCCATGCGCATGAGGGCGCTCGTCCCGGCGGTGCACGGCTTCCTCGACACGGTGCGCGACGGGCACCCCGAGACCCCGCTCTTCCTCGTCACGCCGATCTACTGCCCCATCCACGAGGACACCCCCGGGCCCGGCGCGTTCGACACGTCCACCATCGGATCGCCCCAGGTGCGGTTCATCGCCACCGGCGACCCCGCCGAGGTCGCCTCGGGCCGGCTGACCCTCCGATCCATCCGCGACGCCCTCACCCGGATCGCGGTGACGCGCAACGACCCGAACCTGTACCTCATCGACGGGCTGAGCCTCTTCGGGCCTGCCGACGAGGCGGAGCGCCCGCTGGCCGACGCCCTCCACCCGGACACCGCATCGCACGAACTGATCGGCACCCGCTTCGCGGACCAGGCCCTGGCAAGCCTGGGCTGACCCCTCAGCCGCCGAGCAGGGGCATGTCCAGGTCGTAGGCGAGGACGATCGCCCTGGCCAGGAGCACTTCCTGCTCGGAGGTCAGGTAGCCGATAGTGCGGCCCAGCAGGGACGCCGGAATCGTGACCACGTTGTCCAGCGAGATCACGCTGTCCTGATCCAGCCCGTTCGCCGGCCCGACCGCAACCTCGCTGCTCAACCCCTTGGCCGTCGAGCTGTGGGCGCGACAGTGACCTTCGTCATGGCCGCGCGGGTGGCTCAGCCCGTAGCGTCGTCGCGCCGTGCGAACATGACACCCGACAAGGAGGCTTGGCATGAACTCAGACGAGGCGCTCGAGAAGCCGATCACGCGCGACAAGGTGGAGGCGCTGGCCCGACGACGGGCCACGGACCCCACGACCGTCGCCGAGGTCCTCCACCCCGGCTTCAACGCCGACCCCGTATCGGGCGGATTCGCCTTCGCCTCGGACCGCGAACTGCTCGTCTACAACGTCGACGGAAGCCGCATGTACGCCCTGACCGGCACCAACCCGGACGAACTCTCCTCTCGCGTCGATCAGTGGTGGCAGGAAACCCGCCACCACAACCGGACCCTGAGCCTCGACGACGTCAGCGCCTGGCACCGCGCGGCGATCGCCGCGATCGTCGGAGGCCTCGACAGCGTCGCGTCCCTGCCCGCCGACCAGCGGGAGGGGATCTCCAACATCGACGTCGCGGACCACCTGCTCGTGACGCTGAGGCGGCATGCCAGGGAACCGACCGAACGCGCGCTCCTACGCGCGATCGCCTCCGACGACTGGCTCCTGGCCGCGCCGCGGGACAGCAACCGGGCCCACCCGTGCCCGGTGTGCGGGCGGACGGCCATCGGAACCGCCTGGCAGTACCGCAGCGTCTGCGACACCTGCTACTCCCGCGCAACCTGCAGCCACGGACGGCTCGTCGTCGGATACAACACCTCGATGGGCGGCGGATTCGAGGCACGCCACACCGACGACGACACGGTCTGCGGACAGGTCACGTGCGACCGGGTGGTGTGGGTCGACGGCCACCGGTGCCGGACGGGAGAGGCGAAGTTCGGCGGGGTCTTCGTCGGCGTGGCAGCCCCTGGCTCGCCGCTGTAGCCCCGGCCCGGCTCTACTTGTACGCCTGTGAGGCTTGTGAGGCTTGTGGACACCACTCCCAGGACGTACGCTTTCCTGTACAGGAGGTTCCTTCATGAAGACGATGAGCTACACCGAGTCCCGGGCCCGATACGCCGAGGTTCTCGATTCCGTGGTCGACGACCGGGAAGAGGTCGTCATCACCCGAGCCGGCCACGACCCGGTAGTCATCGTCTCCCTGGAGGAGTACGAGGCCCTCAAAGAGACCGCCTATCTCCTGCGCTCCCCCGCGAACGCACGGCGCCTTCTCGACGCGATGGAGCGGCTGGAGGGCGGCCGCGGCGAACCCCACGACCTGATCGCCGCCGACTGACCATGCTGTTGGTGTGGGACCAGAACGCCTGGGAGGACTACCTCTGGTGGCAGGCACAGGACCGCCGGGTCCTCAAACGAATCAATGCCCTCATCCAGGACGTCTCCCGCAACGGCAACGAGGGAATCGGAAAGCCGGAGGCCCTCAGGCACGACTTCGCCGGCTACTGGTCACGCCGCATCACCGAGGAGCATCGCCTCGTCTACAAGATCGTCGGCGATGAAATCCGGATCGCCGCCTGCCGCTACCACTACGGGCAGTGAGCGACACAAGGACAGGGCCACCGGTGGTGGTCAGCGTGGCGTGTCGAAGGCTCGTCTGGTCATCACCGCTGTCACGCTCGGGCATCGCCGGTTGCCGAGGTCGCCCGCGCCTACGGCGTGGTTCGTTCCCGGCGCTACGTCCTCCTGACCCGGTACCGCGCCGAGTGCGAGCCCGCTCCCGAGCACCCATCGCCCGCCCACACGCGACGCCCGGCGAAGTGGTCGACCTCGTGCTGGAGCTTCGCCGAAAGCTCTCCTCACTCTGGCCTGGACACCGGCGCGGAGGGACTACTGCCCATGACGTGCGTCAGCTACTCGTGTGCAGCCGCTACCCTTCTCGACCGATGATCGTCATGGGCGAGTACAGCCATCATCAGGGGTTCGCCCGAAAGGCCCCCTCCTTGAGGTAGCTCGGGAATATCCCGACAGGAGTCATCCATAATGCGAAAAACAGCGTTCCAAACACCAGCGACCAGAGCAGTCCACCCCAAGAAGGTTGGTACAGAAGTTCAATCCTGAACGCCACAGCCAAGTAAGTGCACCCCGCCTGAGCGAGTGCGAGACTCAGGCTGGGGGGCCTCATGGCATAGATCACACCCCAGACCACGCAGAGAGCGATGACCGGCCAAGCGTACCAACCAACCGTCGGCACAGCAGAGACAAGCCCCCATGCACCGATTGCTACACCTCTCAAGATACGCATTCAGGAGACACTCCTCAGAATCTGGGAATTGCCGCAGTTAGCACTCAGGCAGAAGAAGGCTCTTTGCGGTGGTCTTCTGAATCGTCCGAACTGAGGCATTTGCTTTCATCAGCTTGAGCAGCCGTGGGGGCAGTGATACTCCTAGCACTACTGCAAACGCGATTCCATGTCTCAGGTACTTCACAGCCGCTCTCCATTGACGCGATTGCCAATCGTTACCCTTCAACCGCCAATCTAGCGAACCCATAATGCTTTTGTGGCTCTTCGTACCTGAGCGTGGGGTGAGCGTGGATCCGGCGGCGGGCGTGTCGGGGGGCGGGAGGGGGTCGAGGCCCTCAAGAATCGGGGTTACCACACCACCTGATCTTCAAGGACCTCGACGATGCCCGATCCTACGTCCTGCTGCCGTGCCGGCGGCGGCTACTGCCAGCGCTGTGACCTTCTGCTGGGGTTGCCCGGGCTCCACGTGACCGGTGTCCATCGCGACGACGCGGGGCTTCGGGTTGAGGTCGAGTCCCGGCTGCCGGGGGTGATGGGTTGCCCGACATGTGGGGTCGTGGCGCATGCGCATGGCCGGCAGCGGGTGGAGTTGATCGACGCTGCCTGTTTCACGGCGCCGGTGCGGTTGTGGTGGCGGAAACGACGATGGCTGTGTCCGGAGCCGTCGTGTCCGGTGACCTCGTTCATGGAACAAGACCCCGACGTGGCGCGGCCCAGAGCGTTGCTCACCGCTCGGGCGACATCGTGGGCGGTCGGGCAGATGCGCCGCGAGAACGCTTCGGTTCAGGGTCTTGCCCGTCAGCTGGGTTGTGCTTGGAAGACGCTGTGGCGAGCCGTCAAACCGATCCTTGAAGCAGCCGCCGACGATGAGTCGCGCTTCGCCGGTGTCACCACGCTGGGTGTTGACGAACACATTTGGCATCACGTCTCGACCAGGCCTGTCGAGCAGGGTGGACGCGGCCCGAAGGAGTTCACCGGCATGGTTGATCTCACCCGCGACCAGCACGGACACGTCCGGGCGCGGCTCCTTGATCTGGTCCCGGGTCGTTCCGGCGAGGCCTACACGTCGTGGCTGAAGGCCCGCGGCGACACGTTCCGCGAAGGCGTCGACATCGCCACCCTGGACCCATTCCACGGCTACAAGAACGCCATCGACGACCAGTTGGAGGACGCCATCGCGGTGATCGACGCCTTCCACGTGGTCAAGCTCGGCACGACCGCGGTCGACGAGGTCCGCCGCCGGGTCCAGCAAGACATCCACGGCCACCGCGGCCGCAGACACGATCCGCTGTATCGGATCCGCAACCTACTGCGCGCCGGCCGGGAACACCTCACCGACCGGCAGAAGACACGCCTCGAGACCGCGTTCACCGCCGACGACCGACACGTCGAAGTCGAGGTCGCCTGGCACTGCGCCCAACAGCTCCGCTCGGTCTACCACCAGCCCAGCCACGCCGACGGCCGCAGGGTCGCAGAGCAGATCCTGGCCACGTTCCCGTCGTGTCCGATCCCGGAGATCGCCCGCCTCGGCCGGACCCTGAACCAGTGGCGAGACGCGTTCCTGGGCTACTTCACCACCGGCGGCGCCAACAACGGCGGAACCGAAGCCATCAACGGGTTGATCGAACTCGCCCGCCGCGTCGCCCGAGGATTCCGCGACCCCGATAACTACCGCCTCAGAATGCTCCTCATCGGCGGCGGTCTACGACTATGACCCCACGCTCAGGTCCGAAGAGCCGCTTTTGTCCAGGGCCGGTTTCGTAAGCCTGTCCGTGCGGCGCACTCGCCGCGATGTGGGCGGGGTCAGTGGTCGGAGCGGCGGGGTCGGGCGAGCAGCATGACCGTTGCGTCGCCGACGAAACACCAGCCCTGCGCCCAGCACTCAGCCCGCACAGACATCACAGATCACTCCCCTGATGGGTAGAGCGATCCCGGCGGGAGCCACTGATGATGAACACCGCGTCGCCCAACCGGCACGTCGCAGGCCAGCGTTTTACTGGAGGGGAGGCAGGACCCAACGCGGTGCCTGCCGCCCCACCGAGCTGGGGGTGACCGGCCCACCGCAGGGCAGCGGACGAACCCCTGCAAGGGCGCGCCCGCAACAAAGCCGGCAGAAGGCCTGCCCAGTGGCGAGCCACTGGGAGGGACCTCCATGGTCCACCTGCCCAACTGATCCCGATGCCCCACGACCGGATCGCTGCCTCCCCCTACCACTACAGACAATGAGCGACGCGAACGCTCTCAGGGGCGAAAAGCAGAAGTCCCGATCAGCCTGTTGGCTGATCGGGACTTCGATTTGTAGCGGGGACAGGATTTGAACCTGTGACCTCTGGGTTATGAGCCCAGCGAGCTACCGAGCTGCTCCACCCCGCGTCGGCTCAATGAACTATACAGACTCCCTGACGGGGGCACAAATCGGCGGTGCCGTCTGGTCTGGCTCCCGGTTCGTTGAGCACTTCGACAAGCTCAGCACAGGCACTGTCGGGGCTCCTGAGCCTGGCGGAGGGGCCTACCCGCAAGACGCCTCGCTGCGCTCGGCGCCCTTCGACAAGCTCAGGGAACCGGAGGGGGCTCAGGAACCGGAGGGGGCTCAGGAACCGGAGGGGGCTCAGGGAACCGGAGGGGGTGCCAGTGACCCGTCTCGCTCCGCTCGACGCCCTTCGACGAGCTCAGGGAACCGGAGGCGGCTCAGGGAACCGGGACAAGCTCAGGGACCTGATCAGGCGAAGAGCGACTCCCCCACCCAGTGGCCCTCGCTCGTCGCGCCGGGCGGGACGAGGAAGACCGCCGACCCGGTGGTCTTGAGGTATTCGACGAACATGTCGTCGCGGGCCATGTTGCGGTGCACCGTCGCGAACCGGTCGGGAGACCTCACGAACCCGATGAAGAACAGGCCCGCGTCGAGCCGGCCCTGCGCGTCGTTGCCGTCGACGAAGTTGTACCCGCGCCGGAGCATGGCGATGCCGCCGTTGTTGTCCGGGTGCGTGCGGGCCACATGGGACCGGGGGTCGATCAGGGGCTGACCGTCGGCTCCGGCCTTGGCGAAGTCGGGGGCCGTGAACTCCGTGCCGCCCGACAGCGGGGCCCCCTCGCGCTTGTCGCGGCCCGTGACGCGCTCCTGCTCCTGGAGTTGCAGCGAGTCCCAGACCTCGACCGTCATGGCGATCCGGCGGGCGACGAGGTAGGTCCCACCGACGGCCCACCCTTGCGACGCGCCCTCCGGGATCCACACGTGCTCGTCGATGCGGTCGGGCTCCTCGGCCTTCAGGTTGTTCGTGCCGTCCTTCTGCCCGAACAGGTTGCGGGGCGTCGTCTGCGTCGTGGAGGTCGACGACGTGCGGCCGAACCCCAGCTGGGACCACCGCAGGACGGCCCGGCCGAAGGCGAGCCGCGTGAGGTTCCGGATCGCATGCACCGCCACCTGCGGGTCGTTGGCGCAGGCCTGGATACACAGGTCACCGCCGGAGCGCTCGACGGCGAGGAAGTCGTTGACCATCTTCGGCAGGGTCGTGAACTCGTCGGGAAGGCGGTCGGCCAGGCCGAAGCGGTCGGCCCCGTCGGCGTCGAGGAACAGGCTGCGGCCGAACCCGAAGGTGACCGTCAGCCCCGAGGCGCCGAGGCCGGCCGCCTCGCCCGTGTCGTCGGGCGGCAGGTAGGCACCCCCGTCGAACGCCCCGGTCGCCGACACGTCGATGCCCAGCATCAGGCGGCTCGCCGCGTAGCTCCAGTCCTGCAGCAGCTCGATGAGGTCGTCGCGGGTCATGTCGTCGGCCACGTCGAAGGCAGCGAAGTGCAGCCGGTCCTGGGCCGGGGTCACGATCCCGGACTGGTGGGCACCGTGGAAGTCGTAGACGAGGTCGCCGCCACCCTCCGAGGTGGAACCGGACGAGGAGCCCAACGACCACCCGGTGGCCAGGCCCGCCGCGAGGCCCGCCCCGCCGGTCCCGGTCAGGGCGAGCATCCCCCGCCTGGAGAGCGCCATCGTCAGGAGATCCCGAGGACCGCGTTGGTGAGCCGGCTCAGCGGCTCCCGGACGGCGTCCAGCTTGGCCGTGAGCTCCTTGCGGCCCGCGTCGTCGACCGTGTCGTAACTGACGAAGCCCTCGTCGAGGCTGCCGTACGTGGCCAGCTCCGTCTCGAGTGCCGCGTAGGCGTCCGAGATCTCCGACACGAGCTCCTTGCCCTCGTCGCCCTTGCGCTCGGCGATGGGCGCGACGAGGTCGAAGGCGATCCTCGAGCCCTCGAGGTTGGCCTGGAAGTCCCACAGGTCCTTGTGGCTCCACCAGTTCTCCTCGCCCGTGACCTTGCCGACGGCGATCTCCTCCAGCAGACCCATCGCGCCGTTCGACACGGTGGCGATGGTGATCTGCTGGTCGGCGATGAAGTCCGGGTCGTGCACGGCGTCGTACAGCTTGTCGACGTCCGCGACCAGGGTGTCGCCGAGCTCCTTGCGGGTCGCGTCGTCCGACGGCTCCCAGCCCTCCAGCGCCGAGCTGCCGTCGGGCTGCAGGTCGCCGTCCGCCGGCGGCCACAGGTCCTTCTCGATGCGGTGGAACCCGAGCCACTGCGTGAACGTCGGGTCGTCCTGCTCGAGAAGGTCGGCCTCGGCCAGGTAGTCGATCTCGCGGTAGTCGATGCGCGGATCCAGCACGCCGAGCGTCTCGGCGACCGGCTCGATGCGCTCGTAGGGCACGCGGACCTGCGCGTACAGCTCGCGCGCGGTGTCGTCGTCGCCCCCGACATACGCGTCGACGAACTTCTCCGCCTGCGGCTGCAGCTCGGCCACCTGGTCCTTGACGAAGTTGATGTAGTCGGCGACCGCCTGATCGAACAGCTCCTGGTCCTCGCCACTCAGCTCGACCTCGTCGCCCGTGACCGTGAACTCGGCCTCGCCGACGTTGGCGCCCCGCATGCCGGGCTTGCACGCCGTGTAGTAGGTGCCGGGCTGCAGCGTGACGGTGAGGCTGGCCTCCTGCCCCGGCGCGATGTTCTCCCGCTCCGAGACGATGCGCAGGTGGTCGTCGGCCAGCACGTAGAACTCGGTGATCTGGTCACCGGAGTTGGTGATGGAGAAGCTCGTGGCGCCGCTGGCGTGCGTCGCCTGCGAGACCTCGCACGCGTCGTCGGTGGACGTCACCGCGATCACCTCGGCGGCAGTCGTCCCGTCGGCGGCCGGTTGATTCTCGACGCAGCCGGTGAGCGCGACGGCGGCCCCGGCCAGCAGGGTGGTGGACAGTACGGTCCATGACGTGGCCATGGTTCCTCCTCAGGGATCAGTGGACGGCGCGGGTCCGTCGGACGAAGGCGGGGACGACGAGGGCGAGGTACAGCGCCCAGGCGGTGACCTCGAGCCAGGACATCAGCGGCGTGAAGCCGACGGTGCCCTTGAGGACGCCGGCCAGGAGGCCGGCGGGGTCGATGACGTCCTCCAGGTCGAACGCCCAGCCGAAGGGGTAGGCGGCGGCCCAGAAGGGCGAGGTGGTGAATCCGACGAGCACGTCGCCGGTCGTCGCGTCGGTCGGGGTGATCGGCGCGCCCGAGAAGGGGCCGGGCAGGAACCGGGCCTCCTGGAGATCGTGGACGGCGTAGGCGAGGATGCCGGCCGCCAGCACCACGAGGAGGGCGCCGGTCACGGTGAAGAAGCGCCCGAGGTTTATGCGCAGCATCCCCCGGCTCAGCGCGACGCCGAGGCCCACCGCGACGAGGATGCCGACGACCGCCCCGAGCAGCGCGACGGGCGTGACAGCCCAGCCCCACAGCATCAGCGTGGTCTCGAGCCCCTCGCGGCCGACAGTGACCAGCGCGAGCCAGAAGATCGCGGCGCCGGACCCTGTGATCATCGCCCGCCCGGCGTCGGCCTCGAGGTCCTTCTTCATGGTCCGGCCGGCCTTCATCATCCAGAAGACCATGCCGGTGACCATCGCGACGGCCAGCATCGACAGTGAGCCTCCGAGCAACTCCTGTCCCTCGAAGCTCAACCCGTAGCGGCCGAAGGTCAGCACGGCGCCGAGCACGAGTGCCACCGCGACGGCGATCCCCACGCCCCACCAGATGCGGCCACGCAGATCCGGGCGACCGGCCCTTGTCACGTAGGCCAGCAGGATGCCGATGATCAGCGAAGCCTCGAGGCCCTCGCGCAGGCCGATCAGGAACGTGGCGACGAACACCGGCACCCCTCCCTCAATTAGCCAAGGCTTACCTTCCTAAAAAGGGAACCTACTCGTCACCCTCTCCCTGCGCAAATGAGTCTCACGGCGACCGGGCCCAGGCAGCGAAGCGGCGCCGCCCCGGTGAGGGGCGGCGCCGTGTGAGGTGGGAGGGCCTGAGTGTCAGGCCGGGCGGGTCTCCAGCGCGCGGGTGAGCGACGGGTCGCGCTCGACGACGTCGCCGAGGGCCTCGTCGATGCGGGCCATCAGCTCGGCGGGGATGACGACGCCGCTGGCCTTCACGTTCTCGGCGATCTGCTCCGGGCGCGAGGCGCCGATGATCGCGGCGGCCAGGTTGTCGTTCTGGAGGACCCAGGCGACGGCCAGCTGGGCCATGGTCAGGTCCAGCTCGTCGGCGACGGGCTTCAGCTTCTGCACGCGGGTGAGCACGTCGTCGTTCATGAAGCGGGAGATCATGCCGGCGCCGCCCTTGGTGTCGGTGGCGCGCGAGCCGGCGGGGGCGGCCTGCCCGGGCAGGTACTTGCCGGTCAGCACGCCCTGCGCGACGGGCGACCAGACGATCTGCGACATGCCCTCCTCGCGGGAGGCGGGCACGACCTTGTCCTCGATCACGCGCCAGAGCATGGAGTACTGCGGCTGGTTCGAGACGAACGGGATCTTCAGCTCGCGCGCCAGCGCGGCGCCCGCATGGATCTGCTCGGCGGTCCACTCGCTGACGCCGATGTACAGGGCCTTGCCCTGGCGGACGATGTCGGCGAACGCCGTCATCGTCTCCTCGAGCGGCGTCTCGACGTCGTAACGGTGCGCCTGGTAGAGGTCCACATAGTCGGTGCCGAGCCGCTTCAACGAGCCGTTGATCGACTCCATGATGTGCTTGCGCGACAGGCCGGTGTCGTTGGGGCCCTTGGGGCCGACGGGCCAGTAGACCTTGGTGAAGATCTCCAGCGATTCGCGTCGCTCGCCCGCCAGCGCCTCGCCCAGCACCGACTCCGCGGCGGTGTTGGCGTACACGTCGGCCGTGTCGAAGCTGGTGATGCCGGCGTCGAGGGCCGCTCGGACGCACTTCTTCGCCGTCTCGTTCTCCACCTGGGAGCCGTGGGTGAGCCAGTTGCCGTAGGTGATCTCGGTGATCTTGAGTCCGGAATTGCCGAGGTAGCGATACTTCATGGGCACCACGCTACCCCGGCCCGGGAGACGGGCGCACGCCGACTAAACCCGATAGTCTCGCGCCCATGACCCAGCCCCTGCCAGGCTACGAGCTGGCCACCACGACCCTCGACAACGGCCTCCAGGTGACGGTCGCCCCGGATGCGGACGCGCCGGGCGTCGCGGTCAACCTGTGGGTCGAGGTGGGATCGGCCGATGAGGCGGCGGGTCGCACCGGCTTCGCCCACCTGTTCGAGCATCTGATGTTCCAGGGGTCGTCGGAGGTCGGCTCCGGCGAGCACATGGCGACGATCGAGGCCATGGGTGGAACCGTGAACGCCACCACCTCCAGCGACCGGACCAACTACTTCGAGACCGTCCCCCGCGGTGGCCTCGACCTCGCGCTGTGGCTGGAGGCCGACCGCTTCGCGAGCCTCGCCATCACGCCCGAGAACTTCGAGGCGCAACGCCAGGTCGTGAAGGAGGAGAAGCGCCAGCGCTACGACAACCAGCCCTACGGCGACCTGCTCGAGCTCCTCGTCGCGCAGCACTTCACCGACGACCACCCCTACGGTCACCTGACGATCGGCTCCATGCAGGACCTCGACGACGCCTCGCTCGGCGACGTGTCCGGATTCTTCGACTCCTGGTACGGGGCGTCGAACGTGCGGCTGGTGCTGTGCGGCCCCGTCAGCCCCGACGAGGGGTTCACGCTGGCCGACCGCTTCCTCGGCGGCCTCCCCGCCGTCGAGAAGCGGCACCGGGCCCAGCAGCCGCACTCGGGTCTCGTCGACCCGCAGAGCACCACGGTGCTGCGCCGGGTGCCCCACACCCTCACCTACCTGTCGTGGGCGCTGCCGCCCGCGACACACCGGGAGCTGCCCGCCCTCGATCTCGCGCTGGCGATCCTCGCCGACGGTTCCACGTCGCGGCTGCACCGCTCGCTGGTCCGCTCCGGCGACCTCGCCCACGAGGTGCACGGCGCCATCCTCGGCCACCGCAGCGCGCCGTCCATCGGCACCGTGCTGGGTCGGCCCACCTACGACACCAGCTCCCCCGCGCTCGCGGAGTCCATCCTGCAGCAGGTCGCCCGCTTCGCGGAGGACGGCCCGACGGGCGCTGAACTCGAGCGCGCGCAGGCCCAGTACGAGCGCGACTGGCTCTGGGAGCTGGCCACCACCAGCGGCCGCGCCGACGCCATCAACGAGTCCTGGCAGCTGCGCGGCACACCGGAGGCGCTGAACTCCCACCTCGGGGACGTGCTCTCGCTCACCCCCGACGATGTCCGCATCGCCGCCGCGCGCTGGCTGCGGGCCGATGACGCACACCAGCTCCACTACCTCGCCGAGGACGCCCGATGAACCGCCCCGCCGTCACGCACTCCCGGACCTGGGAGTTCCCGGTCCCCCACGTCACCCGGCTCGGCAACGGACTGGACGTGTGGTACTTCCCCATGCCCGGCCAGCACATCTCGTCCTTCGACCTCGTGCTGCCCGCGTCGCTCGCCGACGAGCCGACCACCGCCGAGGGCGTCGGCGCCGTCGCCCTCAACTCCAGTGACGAGGGCACCCTCGCCCACCCCGACGGCGCCGTCGGGGAACTGCTGGAGGCCCGCGGGGCGACGCTGCACGGGGCAGCCCACTACCACTACACGACGTTCGGCGGGGTCGCGCCCTCGACGCGGCTGGGCGGCGTGCTGCCTCTGTTCCTCGAGGTGCTGCGCGAGCCGGAGTACGCCGAAGCCGACGTGGCCCACCACGTGGAGGGCCTGACCGCGGCGTTCGACTCGAAGGTCGCCACGCCCGAGGCCGCCAACCGGATGGCGCTACGCGCCGCGCTGTTCGGCGGCGACCACCGCGAGGGAAGGCCCGCCACCGGCACACCCTCGACGCTGCTCACGATCACGCCCGCCGACGTCCGCGCCTGGCACCGCGCGCACTACGGGCCGGCCGGCGCGACGCTGCTGATCGCCGGAGCCACGGCCCCCGACGCGTGGTTCCCGCTGCTGGAGGCCTGGTCGGGCCAGGCAGGTCCGGCTCCCCGCCCGACGCCGGCGCCGACCCTGCCGCCGTCGGTGGTGGTCGTCGACCAGCCGGGCGCCGTGCAGGCGACCATCTCGCTCGCCACGCGCACCCCCACCCGGGACGACCCCCGCTGGCCGCAGCTGCGCGTCGCCGGGCACGCGGTGGCCGGAGCCTTCGCGTCGCGGCTGAACCTGGAGCTGCGCGAACGCCTCGGCTACAGCTACGGCATCGGCGGCGGCTTCTCCCCCGGCGTCGCCGAGGGCATGCTGCTGGTCGGCGGCAGCGTCCGCACCGAGGTCGCCGGCGACTCGGTCGCCCGGCTCCTCGACGGCCTGGCGCTGGTCGCGGCCCTGACCGACGAGGAGGTCGCGGATGCCCGCAACTACCTGATCTCGGTGGCCCCGCTCGCCAACGAGACGTCGTCGGACATCGTCGCCCAGGCGTCAGCGCTCGCCGCGGCGGGGCTCGCACCCGGCTACCTGCACGCACACTTCGCGCAGCTGGCCCGTGTCACGCCCGGCGAGGCGACCGCCGCGTGGCGCGACGTCGTCACGCCTGACCAGGTCACGATCGCCGTCAACGGCGACGCGGACTCCCTGCTGCCGGCCCTGGCCAGGCTCGGGCTTGCTCCGCAGGTCGTGGACCTGCGGAGCTGGAGCTGACGAGGCGGCTCAGTTGTCGAGGGCCTTTGCGGCCTCGGCAACCTTCTCCTCGGCGTTCGTCATGGCCTCCTGGTATGCCGCGAGATCGCTCGCCTTGAGCGCCTCGTCGGCCTTCACGAAGTAGGCCTCGGCCTCGTCGAGGAGCTGTCGGGCCCTGGACTTGTCGCCGGACTCGTCGTCCGAGGTGCCGGTGTCGGTGTCATCGCCCGTGCCGGTCGAACCGGCCATGTCCTCGCCGGTGTCGGCCCCCGCGTCGCCCTCGAAGACCTGGTCGAGAGCCTCCTGGAGGGTCTCGCCGATGCCGAGCTCCTCGCCGAAGCGCACGACGATGAACCGTAGCGCCGGGTAGGCACCGGTGGTGGCCGTCGTCTGCGTGTAGATCGGCTGCACGTACATCAGGCCGCCGCCCACCGGCAGCGTGAGCAGGTTGCCGTAGATGGCGGTCGCGCTCGACCCGGAGCGGTTGAACGGGAGCAGCTTCTCCGCCACCGTCGGGTTGGTCGAGATGAAGTTGTACGTCTGCCCCGGACCGGCGATCTGCTCGGAGTCGGAGAGCTTCAGCACCCGCATCCGGCCGTAGTCCTTGCTCGTCGCGTCGGCATTGACCGCCATGTAGACGCTCAGATTCTCCCGGTCCTTCGGCACGAACACCGTCGTGTTCGCGAAGTGCGGATCCTCGTCATTCGGCCATCGGATGGTCAGGAAGTACGGGGGCTCCTTGGTGCCGGACTCCGACCCGTTGACCGGATCGTTGGGCACCTGCCAGATGTCCGACTGCGAGTACCAGGTCTGGGCGCTGGTGGTGTGGTAGCGGCCGAGCATCTCGCGCTGGGACTTGAACAGGTCCTGCGGGTAACGCAGGTGCGACAGCAGCGACGCGGGGATCTCGTCCTTCGGGGTCACGACGCCGGGGTAGGCCTTCTCCCACGTCTTGAGGATCGGGTCCTCGCTGTCCCACTCGTACAGCGTCACGGTGCCGTCGTAGGCGTCGACGACCGCCTTGACGGAGTTGCGCACGTAGTTGACCTGCTGGCCGATCAGGAGGCTGTCGGCCGACGTCCGCGAGTCCGAGATCGCCGTGGTCCAGTCCTGGCGCGTGGAGTTCGGATAGTTCTGCGTCGTGGTGTACGCGTCGATGATCCACACGATCTTCCCGTCGACGACGCTCGGGAAGGGGTCGGAGTCGATCGTCAGCCACGGCGCGGCGGCCTTCACCCGGTCGACCGGCACCCGGTTGTCGAGGATGCGCGACTCGGCGTTCACACGGTCGCTCAACATCATGTTGATGTCCCCGTAGCGGATGGCGTACGCGGCACGCGTGAGGTAGTTGCCGATCGGCACCCCGCCGGATCCGGTGTAGGTGTAGAGCGACTCCGTGCGTCCCTCGCCGCCTGAGGGGGTGTCGAGCTCGACGGGATCCTGTCCCTGGGGGGCTCCGACGATGACGTAGTAGTCGGTGCGCTCGCCGAAGTAGATGCGGGGTTCGTGCTCGGGCAGCAGCCCGGTCGTCGGGATGCCCCCGGAGAAGAACACCGGCTCGCCGTTGGCCTGGCGCTGGTTGCCGTAGGCCGCGACCATGCCGTAGCCGTGCGTGTACACGGTGCGGCGGTTGTTCCAGGTGTCGCCCGACTCGACGGAGCCCAGATCGAGCTCGCGGACGGCCACCACCGAGTCGGTCGATCTTCCGTCGATGACGTAGCGGTCGACGTCGAGCGTGGAGGGGAACGTGTAGTAGCCGCGGACCTGCTGCAGCTGCTCGAATGTGCGGGGCACGATCGTCGGGTCGATCAGGCGGATGGCCGGCAGCGCCTCCGCGTCGGCGCGGAGCTGGCCGGCGCTGACGGTGGTCGTCGCCTCGTAGTCCTCGATCTCGACCTTGTCGATGCCGAACGCGAAGCGCGTCGCCTCGATGTTGCTCGAGATGTAGTCACGCTCCTTGTCCGGCTCATCGGGGGCGACCACGAAGCTCTGGATCAGGAAGGGGTACAGCATGCTGAGCAGCAGTGTGGAGACGATCAGCAGCGCGATGGAGGCGCCGGGCACGCTCCAGCGGACCCGCCACACGTTGAAGAAGCACGCCGCGGCGCAGATGAAGCAGATCGCGGCCAGGATCAGCCCGATGGGCATGCGTGCTGTCGCGTCGGCGTAGTTGACACCGGTGAACAGGGTGTTGTCGCTGACGGACAACGCGACCCTGTCCAGCAGGGTGTTGGCGCCGATCAGCAGCATGACGATCCCCAGCATCAGCGACAGCTGGCGCTGCGCACCGACGCTCACGGGCGAGTTGCCCACCCGACGCAGCGCGACGGAGTTGAGCGAGCCCGTCATGAAGTGGACGCCCAGAGCGAAGATGCCGCCGGCGATGAAGGCGAACATCAGGTATCCGACGACGAACTGCAGCCACGGCAGCGTGAAGACGTAGAAGCCGGCGTCGAGCCCGAAGTACGGGTCGCTCCTGCCGAACGGAGTGCGGTTCCACCAGGCAAGGAAGATCTCGGTCATACCGAGGGCCGACAGGCCCCCGAGGACGCCGAGCAGGGCCGCCGGCACGGCCATCAGCAGGCCGGAGCGCTCGTCGAGGACGTCGCGCAGCTGGACGAGGAACTCCGAGTCGAGGTTGGCCCGACGCACCTTCGGACGCAGCCGGTACGCGATCCGTGCGCTGAAGAAGACCACGGCGAACAGCAGGGCGCCGAACCCGACGAGCAGCCCGATCTGGGCAGCCAGCCGCGTTGTGAAGACCGTGGCGAAGTCGATGCTCCTGAACCACAGGTAGTCGGTGGCGACCCTGGACGCGATCACCGCCAGCAGCACCAGGAGGCCGACGATCACCACCGTCCACAGCAGCGGGCCCCTGCGGGGGGCGTCCTGGATGGCCTCGTCGCTCATTCGACCACGCTCCTGAAGGTGTTGAGCAGCGCCTCGCCCAGGCCCGGCACCAGGTTCTCGGCACCCAGCAGTTCGTCGGGCTCCGAGACGACGCGAGCGAGCCCGTGTCTGGTGCCGTCCCGCAGCACGCCGACCACGACGCGCACGTCGGAGCGCTCGGGGTGCTTCGCGACGAACTCCGCGGCCTCGGCCGGGTCCTCGGGCACGTCAGCCTCGTACTTGGCGGGCAGGAACGCACGCTCCAGAGCGAGTGCGCATCCCTCGACGGTGTCCGGCCAGAAGATCGCCTCGAGGCGCTCCTCGAGATCGTCTCCGACGTGGAACTCGTCCTGTTCGATGGCGGTCAGCGCGTCGAGCGACGCCTCCGGGACGCGGCCGACGAGCTGGGGCTCCACCTCCAGCAGCGTCGCGGTGGTCACGAGCGCGAACAGGCGCGCCGGCTGGTCCCAGCCGGCGGTCGAGACGTGCCGCTCGATGTCCATCAGGCAGGCGATGAGGGGGTTCTGGTCAGCCACAGACGGGCACCTCCGCGGTGTTGGATTCGTTGATGAGTTGCAGCGCAGAGATGGCGTCCTTGAGGGTGGCCACGGACACCAGCGTCAGCGGTGTGTCGAGATCTCCGACGTCGTCGCAGTTCCCCTCGGGCACGAGGAAGACGGTGGCACCGTCACGTTCGGCGCCCTTGATCTTCTCCCTGATCCCGCCGATGTTGCCGACCCGGCCGTTGGGGTCCATGGTCCCCGTTCCCGCCACGACGCGGTCGGAGATCAGCTGGCCATCGGTGATGCGGTCGTAGATGCCGAGCGCGAAGACCAGGCCCGCGCTCGGGCCGGTCACCGAGCTGTCCACGTTGAACGTCACGACGGGGTCGTACTGGTAGCCGGTGTCGATGCTGATGCCCACGATCGGCAGCTTCGCGTCGGTGGGGCTGGCGTCGCTCGTCACCGAGACGGTCAGCTCGCTCCCCTCGCGCAGCACGTCAAAGACGATGGCGTCGCCCACCTCATGCGTGCTGATCTGGGCGGCCACCTCGTCGCGGCTGGTCACGGGAATGGTGTCGACGGCCGTGATGAGGTCCCCGGGCTGCAGCTTCTCCGCGCTGGGGCCGGACATCGTGACCGACGCCACCCGGGGAAGCTCGGTGACCTTGATCCCGTCGGCCCGCAGCGCCGCGACGGTCGCGTTGCTCCTGGACGTGTCCATGCTGGCCACGGCCTCGCTCTGCACCTGCTCCGTGGTCTTGCCGGGGGGGTAGATGACCTCGCGCGGCATGGCGTCGGAGCTCGGGTCGAGGAAGACGTAGATCGCCTCCGGCAGGCTGAGCGACGAGTCGACGCGCGTGGCCGACACCGTCGTCATCAGCAGTGAGCCCGACGCCTCGAAGCTCTGCAGTCCGGTCACGTCGATGACGGGACCCGAGTCCGTGGCGGCCAGTACATCCAGCGTCTGTCCCGGACGCCACGCGACATAGGGCGCGGGGATCAGTACCAGTGCGGCGGCGAGCGCGGCGAACAGCAGCGACGACACGATCGCCAGCGCGTTACGTGACACGGTCCCGCTCCTCACCGCTGTGTATTGACTGTGCAAGGGGCGTCGACGATGGCCCCATGACTGTCCATGACCCTATCAACCCCGCCAAGGCCCACTCCCACCCGCTTGCACCGTGGGGAACAATGGAGCCGGTAGGAGGGATCCATGTCCAGCAACAACCCGTTCGGGCCGTTCGACTTCGAGCAGCTCCGCAAGATGCTCGAGCAGCTCGGCCTCGGTGACGCCGACCAGCTCAACCTCGAGGACCTGATGGCCCAGGTCAGCAGGATGAGCCAGAGTGGCCTCATGTTCGGCATGACCAATGCCGACAAGGATCCGGAGGCGGCGTGGCGCACGACGCTGACCGCGGCCAAGGCGATCGTCGCCGAGGGCGGCGACCCCGCGTTGAGGGCCGACGAACTCAGCGCGGTGGTCGACGCCGAGCGGCTCGCCCAGTCCTGGCTGACCCCCGTCACGTCCTTCGCGGAGACCGGCCGCCCGGCGCGCGCGACCACCCGCTCCGGCTGGCTGGACGAGACCGGCGAGGGCTGGCGGGCCACCATCGAGCCGATCATCGACGGGCTGGCCGACGCGCTCGAGCGCGGCACCGCGCTGGAGGGCGACGACGAGCTCGCGCCCATGGCGCACATGATGGCGCCGATGCTGCGGACCTCCGCCTCGTTGATCTACCGCGACCGCCTCAAGCGCGAGCTGGCCGCCGTCGCCGGCGACATCCTCACCGGCACCGAGCTGGGGTTCAACCTCCTCGGCACGAGCGATGTGCTCCTGGTGCCCGCCAACGTGGCGGAGCTGACGCGCGACCTCGACGCCCCCGCGACGGACGTCGTGCTCTACCTGCTGCTGCGCGAGGCCGCCCGCCAGCGCCTGTTCCACGCGGTCGGGTGGCTCTCCCCTCAGCTCAGCGCGCTCCTCGCGCACTTCTCGCGCGAGATCACCATCGACTTCGACGCGATCGCGAGCCAGTTCCGCCCCGAGGAGATGACCGGCCTCTCCCTGGAGGACGTCGTGAAGGTCGGCGAATCCGTCAAGGGCTCCTTCTTCCGGCCGACGCGCACCCCGGCCCAGGTCGAGATCCTCGAGCGCCTCGAGGTGCTGCTGGCCCTCGTCGAGGGCTGGGTCGACCACGTCGTCGCGCAGGCCGCCGGCCCGTGGATGCCGCACGCGGCGCAGCTCGAGGAGGTCATGGGTCGCCGCCGGGCCTCCGCCAGCCCCGTGAACACCGTGTTCGCCGAGCTGCTGGGGCTCGATCTGCGGCCGCGGCTCGTCCGGGACGCGAAGAACCTCTGGGCCGCGGTCCAGCACTCCAGGGGGCAGGAAGAGCGCGACGCGGTCTGGGGCCACCCGGACCTCCTGCCGACTTCCTCGGACCTGGGCGACCCGCTCGCGTTCGCCGCCGGTGGGCTGCAGGACGGACCCGTGGAGGATGACCTGGACGCCGAGCTGCGCAGGCTGCTGGGCGAGTAGCGAATCGACGCTTGACGTGGGCGGTTGCGACGCGCCACACTTCCTGTGAGAGTCCCGGTCAGTGTGGTTCGCAGGGGAAGGCGGGCCGCACGCCGGGACTCCGCTCGTTAGGCGTCGGTCCCCCGCTCAGCGCGTGTCGCGTTGAGCGCATGGGCCTCGCGGCTACAGTGAATGCGGTAAGCCCGATCCCCGGGCACCCCAACCAAGGAGGAAATATGGCTACGGAGACCTGGGAAGGCTCTTTCTACTGCGTCAAGTGCAAGGAGAAGCGCGACGCCAAGGGCGAGGTGGTCGTCAACGCCAAGGGCACCAAGATGGCCAAGGGCAAGTGCCCGGTCTGCGGCACGAACCTCAACCGGATCCTCGGCAAGGCCTGAGCGGACCCACTTCTCGTGCGCTGATGGGCGGCGGTCGGTTACCCGACCTGCCGCCCATCACTGCGTCCGGGGGCCTGTGGTGTCCGGCGGCGCCGCGGTGTTGTCCGAGCGTCCGGTCCTCTACCCTCCCGGCCTGCGGCATCGCGAGGGTGGCCCCATGAACCGCACCCTGACCCTGGTGGGCGAGCCCACCCACACCGAGATCCTCGCCGCCGGGCTGGCCCGGCTGGACGCGGGGCTGCGCCCCCGCCTGCACGAATCCCTGACCGGCGAGCAGGCACACCGCTCCCCCGGCAGCCTGTCCGGCCGCGGCCTGGTGGTGTTCTGCTGGCCCCCTGGGCGTGAACTGCCCCTCGAGGCGGAGGCCTACGCCGACGGCGTCGTCGCCCTGCACGCCTGGTGGGACGCGGAGGCAGGCTCCGTCGGCCCGCTGGTGGGTCGCCGGCTGGGGATGTGTCCCGCCTGCAACGCCGCAGCCTTCGACCACGCACACTCCGGGCAGGGAGAGGCCGCCGACCTGGGCGCGTGGGTGGCCGCGACGGCGGCGCTGGAGATCCCGCTCGTCGGAACGCGGTCGACGCTGCGGGACCGCAGCCTGACCTGGTGCCGTCCCTGCGGCTCGGTGGGCATCATGAGGTGGGCACGCCAGGCGGGGTGCCGCACCCCCGGTTGCGCCTCTCAGGCCTGATGCCCCCGGACCACATCCAGCGCCGCCTTCCCGTAGCGCTCCAGCTTCGAGCGGCCGATGCCGGGCAGCCGCAGCAGGCCAGCCTCGTCGGTGGGCGCCGCCTCGGCGATGGCCTGCAGCGTGGCGTCGGTGAAGACCACGAAGGCCGGCACCTTCGCCTCCTCCGCCGTCTCCTTGCGCCAGGCCCGCAGCGCCTCGAACAGCGCCTCGTCGTAGGCCACCTCGCAGTCGTGGTGTCTCCCGAGCTTCCGCTCCGCCGCGTCGGTCAGCCGCTGACCGCAGACGCGGCAGGTCCGCGACCGCGAGGAACTGGCCGACCGCGGCTCCCGGCCGACGGTCACGGGCCCCGTCACCTGGTCCGCGATGAACCGTGACCGGGTGGCCGTTCCCCGCGACGCGGCCCAGCTGACCCGCAGTGCCCTGCGGGCACGCGTGAACCCGACGTAGAGCAGTCGCCGCTCCTCGGACAGCGCCGGCTCCTCCTGGCTGAGCACGAACGGGATCATGCCCTCGCGGACTCCGATGATCGCGACCGCGTCCCACTCGAGCCCCTTCGCGGCGTGCAGCGTCGACAGCGTGACCGCGCGGGCCACCGGGCTCGACTGCCAGGAGGCCCTCTCCCGGACCCAGCCAGCGGCATCGGCGACCGACCAGTCGTCGTCGCGGCGGTCGTCCTCGTCGACGAACATCGTACGCAGCGCCGACAGGGACTCCCAGCGCTCGCGCTGGCGGCCCTGCCCGGCGGGGGCCTCCGGCTTCCAGCCGAGGCCCTGCAGGACGGACTCCAGGGTCTCGACCGCCTCGGCGTCCGGCTGCCGCTCGGCGGCACGGCCCACCTCGACGATCGCCTGGCGGACCTCCGCCCGGTCGTAGAACCGCTCGGTGCCGCGCACCGTGTACGGCACGCCTGCCTGGGTGAGCGCTGCCTCCAGCGCCGGGGACTGCGCGTTGATGCGGTAGAGGACGGCCTGCTCCTGCCACGGCACCCCCACCGCGTGCTGCTCCTTCAGCCAGGCGGCGACGTCGCCCGCCTCGGTGGCCTCGTCCGCCGCGCCCTGGAACACCGGAGCCGGCCCGGAGCCGCGCGTCGGGCGCAGCGCCCCCGGGGAGCCGGGCCGGACCCGCAGG
The DNA here is from genome assembly GCF_019316905.1 of Tessaracoccus palaemonis. Lineage (NCBI taxonomy): Bacteria > Bacillati > Actinomycetota > Actinomycetes > Propionibacteriales > Propionibacteriaceae > Tessaracoccus > Tessaracoccus palaemonis. The sequence continues at coordinate 1,340,342 of NZ_CP079216.1, read as the reverse complement.
ACCCTGTTGGCCGCCGTGAGGATCTCCGGGGTGGAGCGGTAGTTGCGCACCAGTCGGACCGTCCGGGACCCGTCGTGCTCCGCGCCGAACCCCCTGAGGTAGCCCGCGTCGGCGCCGGCGAAGGAGTGGATGGCCTGGTTGGGGTCGCCGACGACACACACGTCGTCGCGGCCGTCGACCCACAGCGAGATCAGTCGGTGCTGCAGGGCGGAGACGTCCTGGTACTCGTCGACGACGAAGTGCCGGTACGTGGCGCGGATCTGCGCCGCGATGTCCGGGTGCTCCGCGAGCAGGGCGGCGTTGCAGAGCAGGATGTCGTGGAAGTCGACCGTCCCCTCGGTCAGCTTGAGCTTCTCGTAGTGCGTCATGACGCTGGCGACCTGCGCCGGCGTCGCCCCGTTCACGTCTCGGCCGGCCGCGACGTCCGCGTAGCGGGCCGCCGTGACATTGCTGGTCTTGGCCCACGAGATCTCGGAGTCGAGGTCACGCACCAGCGCGACCTCCGAGGAGCCCAGCACCTGGTGCGCCGCCCGGGCGACGAGCGAGAAGGTGTTCTCCGCGACCCGGGGGAACTCGACGTTGAAGGCCTGCGGCCAGAAATACTGGCACTGGCGCAGCGCCGCGGCGTGGATGGTGCGGGCCTGCGCCCCGCGCACCCCGAGTTGGGCGAGCCTCCGGCGCATCTCGCCGGCCGCACGGGTGGTGAACGTGACCGCCAGCGTCGCGGATGCCTGGTAGCGGCCCTGCGCCACGGCGTGCGCGACGCGGTGCGTGATGGCCCGCGTCTTGCCGGTCCCCGCACCCGCGAGCACCACCACCGGATGGTCCAGCAGGGTCGCCACCTCGCGCTGCTCGGGGTCGAGGGGGTCCAGGATCTGGTCGGTCACCCAGCCATTGTGGACGCAGCCTCCGGCAGGTGGCCAACCCGGCCCCGTGACAACGGTCGGACCCTGCCGAGGTGCGTCCCCACCCCTTCACGTAGCATTCGCCCTGAGTTCAGTGTGATAAGGCCGGGGGGCGTCTTGGGAAGGTAAGGACACATGCGGGCGCTCCACCTCCGCGCAGCCTCGGCCGGGGTCGTTCTCGGCCTGGTCGCCACCGGTCTGGCCATCGCGATGCCGGCGGACGCGGCCGACACCGCGTCCATCGCCGGATCGGTCACCTATCCCACCGGTGTCACGGCCATCGAGGCCATGACCCGCGCCTACGCGTACCCCGCCTCCGGCGCCACCTACAACGACGACGCCGACTCCTGGACCGCCGTCGCGACGGTCGCCGAGGACGGCTCGTTCGTGATCACGGGCCTGGCGGCCGGCAGCTACAAGGTGCTCTTCGACGGATTCGGCGCGGACGCCGCGGCCCGGTGGTGGCCGGCCGCCGACGACTTCGAGTCGGCCGCCTCGGTCACCGTCGGGGAGGGCGAGCAGGTCGGCATCGACGCCGAACTCGACGCCGGCTCCACCATCTCCGGCACCGTGGTCGGCGGCACCGTCTCCGAGGGCCTCGGCTGGGCTCTGGCCTACCGGAGGGAGACCGGCGGCTGGCGCACCGAGGGCTCCGCCGAGATCGCCGACGACGGCAGCTACCGGATCGAGGGGATGCGGGCCGGCACGTACCGGCTGATGTACAGCGCCGTCGGCGGGTTCGAGGGAGACCTCGACGGCGAGGCGTTCACCGGCTGGCAGGAATGGTCCGGCGACGCCATGTCCAGCGCGAAGGCGTCCCCGGTCACCCTGACCGCGGAGCAGGATCTCACCGGGGTCGACGCCGACCTCGACACCGTCGCCGGGGTGCGCACCTGGCCGACGGTCTCCGGCACGGCCAGGGTCGGATCGACGCTGAAGGCCACGGCCGGGGCGTGGCCGGCGGGCACGAAGCTCACCTACCGCTGGTACGCCGACGGCCAGCTGATCCCGGGCGCGAAGTCCTCGACGTGGAAGCTGACCGCCGCCCAGCGCGGCGCGCGCGTCACGGTCGGTGTCTTCGGCCGCAAGACCACCGACGTCGGCTGGGAGGCCACGTTCTCCGCCGCGAGCGCCACGGTGGCGGCCGGCACCCTGTCCACGGCCACCCCCACCGTCTCCGGCACGGCGGTCGTCGGCACGAAGCTGAAGGCGAAGCCGGGCACCTGGACCGGCGGCACGAAGCTGACCTACCGCTGGTACGCGAACGGCAGGGCCATCTCCAAGGCCACGGGCTCCACGTACACCCTCACGTCGGCCCAGAAGGGGAAGAAGATCACCGTCAAGGTGACCGGCACGCTCAACGGCTACACGACGGCGGGCAGGACCTCCAAGGCCTCCACGAAGGTAGCCACCGCCGCGACCCCGAAGATCAGCGGCACCGCGAAGGTCGGGAAGAAGCTGAAGGCGAAGGCCGGCACCTGGACCGGCGGCATGAAGCTGGCCTACCGGTGGTACGCGAACGGCACGGCCATCTCGAAGGCGACCGCCTCCACCTTCACGGTGAAGAAGGCGCAGAAGGGCAAGATGATCACCGTCAAGGTCACCGGCAGGAAGAGCGGCTACCCGACGGTGTCGAGGACCTCGAAGGCGACCTCGAAGGTCCGCTGAGGCCTCCTCGGTCGGCCACGGACACGTCTGTCGGTGGCCCCGGCTAGGGTTGTGGGCGACAGGGCGGAAGGGCGGTTCAGCGTGGCGCTGCAGGTCGTGAGGGGCAACCGGTTCGGCACCCTCATGGATGGACTGGCCGATGCGCTGCGCCGTCTGCAGAACGACCCGTTCGCGAGGGTGCGGGTCCTCGTGGGTTACCCCACCACCGGACGCGTCGTCGGGCAGGAGGTGGCCCGGAGGCTCGGGATCTCCGCCGGCGTGGACTACCTGACGCCCGCCCAGCTCCTCGGCCGGCTGGCGGAGCCCGCTGGCCTCGCCCGCGACAGGTCGCGCTGGCTCGGCAGCCCTCTCGACCTTGCCGTCTGGGAGGCCGTGACCTCCATGACGGACGAGTTCCCCGTCCTGGCCCGCGCGGCGCACCCCGAACGCCCAGGCGGCCGGCGGGCGCTGGCCACCCGGCTGGCGAGGCTCCTGCGCTGGTACCTCGACCACGATCCCGATCTGCTCGCCGGCTGGCTGGAGGACGCCGACGAGGGCCCCGGCGGCGCTGAACTGCCGGAGCGGCTCGCCTGGCAGCCGGAACTGCTCAGGCGCAGCGTCGAGGCGCTCGAGGTCGATCCCTGTGAGCTGCTCGACGCGCTCCTGGCGGCCGCCCGCGCCGACGCGGTGCCGACGCTGGCGTTCGGGCTCGACGAGCTGACGATCCCCCGCACCAGGCTGCTCGCGGCGCTGGCCGAGTCCAGGGAGGTGACGGCCTTCCAGCCGTCGGCCGCCGGAGACGCGGAGTGGATCCGCGCCCTGGGCGCCGAGGTCCACCCCGCGCGAGACGAACCCGCCGCGCCGCCCCACCTCACGCTGCACGGCTCGCACGGACCCGCCCGGCAGGTGGAGGTCCTGCGCGACGAGCTCGCGCGCGCGTTCGCGGAGGACCCGACGCTCGAGCCGCGCGACGTCGCCATCGTGTGCCCGCGGCCGGGGCGGTACGCCACGCTGCTCGACTCCGCGTTCGCGGCCGTCCCCGGCCGGGCGCACCCGGGCCGGAGCCTGCGGGTGGCGCCCGTCGGGGGGCGGGAGTCGAACCCCGTGCTCGAGTGCGTCGTGCAGCTCCTGCGCCTCGGCGAGTCCCGCGCCTCCGCGACGGCCATCACCGAGCTCGTCACGTCGTCCCCGATCGCGCACCGATGGCGTCTGGAGGACCGCGAGTCCGTCACGGAGATCGTCGAGGCCGCGGGGATCCACTGGGGCATGGACGCCGGCCACCGCGCCTCCTTCGACCTCACGGTGACGCAGAACACCTGGATGCGGGGGCTCGACCGGGTGCTCGTCGGCCTCGCGGTGTCCCCCCGCCACGACTCCGGGCTGTCGCTGACCGGCACCGACGCCGTGGGGTCCTCGGACCTGCCGATCGTCGGCGCCCTCTGCGAGCTGGTCTCTCGGATGCGGCGGCTCATCGCCCAGACCGCGGCCCCCGTCACGGTGCCGGAGTGGGTGGCGACGACCCGCCAGCTCCTCGCCGACTTCGTTGGCGTCCCCTTCGCCGACGAGTGGCTCGTGCTGCAGGTTCATGCGGCGCTGGCCCGGCTCGCCGCCGATCATGCGGGCTCGCCCACCGAGTTGACGCGCCACGAGTTCGCGCATCTCCTCGAGGCGACCGAGCGTTCCACCCGCCGGGTCTCGGCCGGGAACGGGTCGTTGCAGGTCATCGACCTCGGCGAGCTGGCGCACGTGTCGTTCCGGCTGGTCGCCATGATCGGCATCACCGACGACGTCGTGCCCGGCCGCGGCGCAGCCCAGCCGGACGCCCTCGAGGTGGCCGCCGTCGACCGACGCGAGGTCCGCCTCCGCCAGCTCCGCGCGCACGCGCTGGCCGCCGAGCGGCTGATCGTCGTGCGCCAGACGCGGTCGGAGCGCACCGGCGATGAGGTCGCCGACGGCGCAGCCGTCGACTGGCTGGTCGACGCCCTCGGCTCGCCGGTCACCCGGATCGAGCACCCGGCCACGGCGATGTCGGAGGCCAACTTCGACACGCGGCCAAGCTTCGACGAGGCCGCGCGCGCCGGCGCGTTGGCCCGACGCGGCGCGGCCACCCTCCCCCCGGCGCACACCCGCCGCAGACACGACGCCCGCAGGCTGCCGGTCGGCGACCCGCCGGCGCAGGTGGACCTCGGCCAGCTGGAGCGCTTCCTCGTCGACCCGGCGAAGGCGTTCCTCCGCTCGGCCGCCGGGATCTCCGCGTTCCCCGGGGCGAGCCTCAGCGACGAGCTCCCGCTGGCCCTCGACGGCCTCGAGCAGTGGAAGATCAGCGACGAGCTCCTCAACGCCCGCATCGAGGGCCGCGACCCGGCGGATGTCGCGGCCCGGCTGCGGGAAACCGAGTCGCTGCCGCCGGGCGAGCTGGCCGCGCGCGCGTTCCGGAGGGCCGACGCGAAGGCCACCGAGCTGTGGGGCGAGGCCGCCCCGCTGTTCGAGAGACCCGCCACCGACCACCGCATTGACCTCAGGGTCCCCGTGCCGGGCATCGGCGAGGTCCGCGTCGTCGACACCGTCTCGTGCCGCGGCGGGGAGCCGGTGTCCGCGACGCTGTCGAAGGGCGCAGAGAAGTTCATCCGCCCGTGGCTCGAGTCCCTTGCGCTCGGCGCGTCGGGCGATCCGACGCCCGCCAACCTCGTGCGCTACGAGGCCGGCGCGGACCCCTTCCTCCAGCAGCCTACCACGCGCCGCGTCGGCGGGCCGGACGCGGCCGTGGCGACCGACAGGCTCACCGCGGTGCTCCTGGCCTTCGCGCTCGGCCAGCACCGGCTGATCCCCGTTCCCGCGGACGCGGCGCTGGCCTACGCGAGCCAGCACGCGCGCGGAACGCTGACCCCCCGCGACTGGCGCGGCTCACCCGGTTGGCGCCATCCGAAGTGGTCGAAGCCGGGCGACGCGTGGCCCCTGTTCTTCTCGGACGTCGGCGAGCTGTTCGACGACGCGCCGCTGCCGGAGGACCCGGCTCTCGGGCAGACCAGCGCCTTCCAGAGCTGGGCCCTGGCCCTCTACTCCGGATTCGGAGGCCTCTGACGTGGCGGCGCCCTTCGACCTGCTCGGCCCGCTGCCGCAGCGCACCACGCTCCTGGAGGCGAGCGCCGGCACCGGCAAGACCTACGCCATCGCAGCCCTTGCCGCCCGCTACCTCGCCGAGGAGGGCCACGCGCCCCGTGACCTCCTCATGATCACGTTCGGCAGCCAGGCCGCCGGCGAGTTACGCGACCGCGTCCGCGGCCGGATCTCCGAGTCCCTTGCCTACCTCGACCGCCTCGCGGACGGGGCCGTCGCGGACCCGTCCGACGACCCGGTCTCCCGACACCTCGCCGCCCAGCCGGGCGCGCGGGACGCTCTGGCCGCCGCACTGCAGCAGTTCGGCGAGATCACCATCTCCACCACCCACGGGTTCTGCCAGGACATGCTGCAGGAGCTGGGGGTGCTCGGCGACTGGGACCCGAGCGAGACCGTCGGTCCTGACGACGACGTCCTCGCCCACCAGTGCGCCTCCGACACCTACCTCGCGCTGTGGGCCGGGGAGCAGAACCCTCCCATCGAGCCCGCCGACGCGCTGACCCGCGGCGTCGCGGCCGCCACCTCGACCCTCCCGCTCCTGCCCGACCAGGGTCCGTTCCACGAGTACGCGACCCGGACCCGCGAGCTCTACGCCCAGCGCAGGCTGAACGAGTCGCTGTGCACCTTCAACGACATCGTCACCAGGCTCCGGTCCGCGCTGGCCGACCCGGAGCTCGGCGGCCAGGTGCGCGCCCGCCTGCGGGAGCGGTTCCCCGTCGTGCTGGTCGACGAGTTCCAGGACACCGACCCCGACCAGTGGGACATCCTGCGGGAGGCCTTCGTCGGGCCTGACCGAAGAACTGTCCTGATCGGCGACCCGAAGCAGTCCATCTACGGCTTCCGCGGAGCCGACCTCGGCAGCTACCTGCAGGCACGCTCCCACGCCCAGGTCCGCTCCCTGGACGTGAACTACCGCTCGGATGCCGCCGTCGTCGACGGGGTCGTCGACCTGTTCCGCGGCTCGCACCTCGGCGACGAGACCATCACTGTCGATCCCGTGCACACCCACCGCACGGGATCGGGGGTGCAGGTGCCCGGCGCGGCCCGGCTGTGGCTGCGGCGCTGCTCCGTCGGAGAGTTGACCTCCGTGAGCGCGCCCGAGGCCGTCGAGCACGACGTCGTGCACCAGGTCCGCCTGCTGCTGAGCCGGGCGACCCGGGTCGACGGATCCGCTGTCAGGCCCTCCGACATCGCCGTCCTCGTCCGCCGCGGGGCGCGCGCCGAACAGCTCCGCGACGCGCTCACCGCCGCCGGGCTGCCCGCGGTCCTGACCGGCAGCCAGTCCGTGTGGACGCGGCCGGCCGCCGACAGCTGGCGCGTCCTCCTCGAGGCGATGGCCGAGCCGTCGCAGGCCAACATCCGGCTCGCGGCGCTCTCCCCCCTGATCGGTTCGGAGTTCGGCCAGCTGGTCACGCCGGGCAGCAGCGAGCCGGCCAGAGTCAGCACGCTCGTGCGGGAACTTGCGCACGCGCTCGAGGCCGGCGGCATCGGGCACGCCTTCACCGAGCTCCAGACGCAGACGCGCCTCGCGGAGCGGACGTTGGCCGAGCCGGACGGCGAGCGGCTGCTCGCCGACCTCCAGCAGGTCGCCGAGCTCCTCGGCGCCTCCGGCGCGACCACGGCCGCCCAGCTCCTCGAGGTCGTCTCCCGCGGTCGCGGTGAGGACGACCTGAGCGACGCCATCCGGCTGGCCTCCGACGGTGACGCCATCCGCGTCATGACGCTGCACGCCGCCAAGGGCCTCGAGTTCCCCGTCGTGCTGCTCCCGGAGACCGACGGGGTCAGGCCCATCACCCGGCGGCCGTTCACCATCCTGGAGGACGCGACCCGCAGCCTGTGGATCGGCCCCCGGCCCGCCACCAACGACCGCATCACCACCCGGCTCCGGGCCCAGAACCTCGCCGAGGAGCTCCGCCTGCTCTACGTCGGGTTCACCCGCGCCAGGCACCTGGTGATCGCCTGGCACGTCGACTCGGGACGGAGGCCGGACGGCGACCCGATGGCGCACCTGCTCACGCAGCACGGCTGGCGCCCCGACAAGCAGCAGCGCCGCCCCATCAGCTCGCTGACCGGCGTCATCGTCGACTCGCCGCTGGACCCGACGCCCCCTGCCGCGGCCCCCGGACCCGCGGCGGGGGGGACGACGACCCCGCTGGCGCTCGGCATGTGGGATCGTCTGATCGACGCCACGTGGCGCCGCACGTCCTACTCGGGGCTGACCGCGGGCCTGCACGAGGCGCCGGCCGGCATCGTCACCGACGAGGCGGAGACCCTCGACCTGTCCGCGTCCGCGGACGCCCGCGGCGACCTCGCGGCCGCCTCGCCCATGAACGGGCTGCCCGCCGGCACCGGGTTCGGGACGCTGGTCCACGCGGTGCTCGAGCGCACCGACTGGTCCCCCTTCGCGCTCGAGGCGAGCACCGCGACGCAGCTCGCGGAGCTGGGACCGGCCGCCGGCCTGACGGTCGACGAGTGCGGCCGGCTCGCCGAGGCCCTGGTTGCGGTCTGCCGGACCCCCCTGACCCCGGTCGCGGACGTCTCACTGTCCGACGTGCCCGTGGCGCGCAGGCTGCCAGAGCTGGACTTCGACCTCCCGCTCGCGGACGGCGGCGCCCCCGCGACGCTGCGCGACCTCGCCACGCTGATGGCCGCGCATCTGCCCGACGACGACCCGCTGGCCGCCTACCCGCCACGGCTGGCCTCCTCCGAGGCCGCCGACGCCGTCCTCAACGGCTTCCTCACCGGGTCGATCGACGCGGTGCTCCGCTTCGACGACGGGCGCTTCGGCGTGTTCGACTACAAGACCAACCGCCTCTCGCCGCCGGGGGTCGACACCACGCTGGGTCACTACACCCCCTCGGCGATGGCCGAGGCCATGATGCAGGCCCACTACCCGCTCCAGGCGATGCTCTACTGCGTCGCCCTGCACCGGTTCCTCAGCGCCACGCTGCCCGGCTACGACCCCGCCACGCACCTCGGGGGCGTCGGCTACCTGTTCGTCCGCGGCATGGCAGGGCCGACGACCCCTGTCGTCGACGGATCCGTCTGCGGCGTGTTCGGCTGGTTCCCGCCCGCCGCCCTCACCGTCGCCGCGTCGAACCTGCTGGGAGGACACCATGCGTGAGCGACCCATCTCCGCCACCGGGCTGCTCGCCGAGTTCATCGATGCGGGCATGCTGCAGCTGATCGACTTCCACCTGGCCCGGCGCGTCGGTCAGCTCGCCGACGAGGCCGACCCGCGGGTGCTGCTCGCCCTGGCGCTGGCCGTGCGCGAGCTGCGCCTGGGGTCGGTGTGCCTCGACCTCACGCGCGCGCACGAGCTCGCCCCCGAGGGCGACCTGGACGACGGAACCGCTGCGGACCCCACGACGCTCGACTGGCCGGAGCCGACCTCCTGGGTCGACGACGTGGCCGCGTCCCGCACGGTCGCGCCCCCCGGCGGCCCGGCCGCCCCCTTCCGGCTGGACGGCACGCTGCTGTATCTCGACCGGTACCACCGCCTGGAGACAAGGCTCGCGGCGGCGCTTCGCGCCCGCAGCCGCCTCACCGACTTCGTCGCCGAGGCGGCCCCGGAGCCGCCCGCGCATCTCGACGAGCACCAGCGCGCCGCGATCGCGGCGGCGCTCACCCACGGGACCACCGTCATCACCGGCGGACCGGGCACCGGGAAGACCACCATCGTCGCCGAGCTGCTCCGGGCGCTCGCCCCCCACGCACCGCGCGTCGCACTGGCCGCGCCGACCGGCAAGGCGGCCACCCGGCTGCTCAGCACCGTCGGCGGCAGCGGCGGCGCCGTGTGGGGAGGCACGCTCCACAAGCTGCTGAAGATGCGACCCCGGTCCGCCGTCTCGCCCTACTCGCCCGTCGACCCGCTCCCCTACGACGTGGTCGTGGTCGACGAGACCTCCATGGTCTCCCTCGAGCTCATGACCGTCCTGGTGGAGGCCCTGGGCCCCGGCACCCGGCTGGTCCTGCTCGGCGACCCGCACCAGCTGAGGTCGGTCGAGGCCGGGGCGGTGCTGGCCGACATCGAGTCCGCCGACGACCTCGTCTCCGCGCCCGGCGGGGCCGTGGCCCGGCTGGTCACGAACTACCGGTCCAACACACAGATCAACGCGCTCGCCGAGGCCATCGAGTCCGGGGACGCGCGGCGCGCGGCGGCCCTCATCGAGGCCTCCGAGGCACTCGAGCTGATCGACTTCGACCCGACGACGGACCCCACCTCGCTACCGCAGGTGCGCCGGGACGCGCTGGCCACCGCAGAGGCGGTCCGCGGACCGGCGCTGGTGGGCGACGGGGAGGGCGCGAACCGGGCGCTGGGCGGGCACCGCTTCCTGTGCGGGCACCGCGAGGGACCGTTCGGGGTCACCCACTGGGCCCGATCCCTGCGGGCGTGGCTCGGGGCGCAACTGCCGGACTACGGCTTCGACACCCGGCACTACGTCGGCGAGCCGCTGCTCATCCAGCGCAACTCCGACCTGTTCAGCAACGGCGACACGGCGGTCGTGACCCTGCTCGGCGATCAGCTGCAGGCCGTCGTCGACCGCCCGGAGGGTGCGCTGAGCCTGCCGCCGTCGCTGTTGGACGACGCTGTCGATCTGCACGCCATGACGGTGCACAAGTCCCAGGGCAGCCAGTTCGACACCGTCTCGGTCGTGCTGCCCCCCGTCGGATCACCGCTGCTGACCCGCGAGCTGCTGTACACCGCGGTCACCCGGGCGCATGAACGCGTCCGGATCTACGGGAGCGCCGAGGCGCTGGCCAAGGCCATCGCCACCCCCGTCCGCCGGGCCAGCGGGCTGGCTCAGGCGCCGGCCGGGGACGCCGCCCGCACGGACGCGATCGCGTCCGCCACGTAACCGAGGTTGCGGTCGTTCAGCGCCGCGACGCAGATACGGCCCGAGTCGAGACCGTAGATGCCGAACTCGGAGCGCAGCGCGACCATCTGTTCCCGGGGCAGGCCCGAGTAGCTGAACATCCCACGCTGCTGGGCGATGAACTCCATGTCGTCGATGCCGCGCTCCGTGAGAGCCGCGACCAGGGAGGTGCGCAGCGTCTGGATGCGGGTGCGCATGTGCGAGAGCTCGTCGGCCCACATCGAGCGCAGCTCCTCGTCCAGCAGCACGGTCGACACGATCGCCGCCCCCTCGGTGGGCGGGTTCGAGTAGTCGGTCCGGATGAGCGTCTTGAGCTGGCTGAGCACGCGTGCAGCGACCGTGGAGTCCTCCACGACGACCGACAGCGAGCCGACGCGCTCGCCGTAGAGGCTGAACGACTTCGAGTACGACGTCGACAGCAGGAACATCAGGCCCGACGAGGTGAACCGGTCGACGACCGCTCCGTCCTCCGCGATGCCGGAGCCGAAGCCCTGGTAGGCCATGTCGAGGAAGGGAACGAGCGAGCGGCTGATCAGGACCTCGATCACGCGGTCCCACTGCGCCGCGTCCAGGTCGTAACCTGTGGGGTTGTGGCAGCAGGCGTGCAACACGACCACCGTGCCAGCCTCGGCGGCGTCGAGATCGGCGATCATGCCCTCGAAGTCGATGCCCTTGAGCTCGGCGTCGTAGTAGCGGTAGGTGTCCACCTCGAAGCCGGCGCGGCTGAAGATGGCGCGATGGTTCTCCCAGCTCGGGTTCGAGACGAGCAGCTTCGGGCCCGCAGACAGCACCCGCAGGAGGTCGCCGCCGATGCGCAGGGCGCCGGTGCCGCCGAGGCTCTGGACCGTGACCACGCGACCGTCGCTGATGGCATCGGACTCGCCGAAGACCATGGCACGGACGGCGCTCCGGTAGGCGGGCATCCCGTCGATGGGTTGATAGGCGTGCGGGCGGGCCGCCTGCGTGATGCGCTCGCTGGCCTCCTGCACAGCCCTCATCAGGGGGAGCCTGCCGTCCTCGTCGAGGTAGACGCCCACGCCGAGATTCACCTTCTGTGCGCGCTTATCGACGGTGAAGGCCTCGGTGAGTCCGAGGATCGGGTCGGCAGGGGCGAGTTCGGCGCGTTCGAAAAGCGACATCAGGGGTGAACCTCTCTTTCGGCCGTCACTGTATCGCCGGGAGGGGCTGCCCGCACCCATCTCCGCCGGTGCTGGACTAGTCTTCACGCAGAAAGCTTGGGAGGCGGGATGAAGATTCCTTTCGGCCAGTCGCGTCAGTCCACGATCGGCATCGAGTGGGAACTGGCGGTGGTCGACGCGACCACGCTGGAGCAGGTCCCCGCCGCCGAGCTGGTCCTCAGCCACGTCGACGACCCCGTGGACGGGCCGATCCGGCGCGAGTACCTGACCTCCATGATCGAGATCGTCTCCGGGGTGCACAGCCACGTCGACCGGGCCGTCGCGGAGATGCGCTCTCATCTCGACTTCGTCCTGGAGAAGCTCGACGCACACGGGCTCACGCTGATGGGCGCGGGAGCCCATCCGTTCGGGGACCCCACGAGGCAGAGCCCGGGCGACAAGGCGCAGTACCGCCGGGTCACGGAGCGCAACGGCTGGTGGGGCCGCCACATGGCGATCAACGGCCTGCACATCCACACCGGGATCGACTCCCGCGACAAGGCGCTGCCCATCGTCTTCGGGCTGGCCCGCTTCACCCCGTACTTCATCGCGCTGTCGGCCTCGTCCCCGTACTGGGAGGGCGAGGACACGAACTTCGCGTCGCAGCGAACCATGATGTTCCAGCAGCTTCCGACCAACGGGCTGCCGTACCACATGAACGACTGGGCCCAGCTTGAGCGGTTCGCCTCGCAACTGGAGGGGGTGGGGCTGATCCAGAACCCGTCCGAGATCCGCTGGGACGTGCGTCCGTCGTCGTGGGGCACCGTCGAGAACCGCACGATGGACTCGGTGCCGACCTCGTTCGAGGTGGGCGCGCTGGCGGCTTTCAGCCAGTGCATCGTCGAGTGGATGTCGCGGGTGCTCGCCCGCGGCGACGAGATCGACGCGCTCCCGCACTGGTTCCTCAGGGAGAACAAGTGGCGCGCCGCCCGCTACGGGCTTGCCGCCGACGTCATCACCCCGCGCAAGGAGGAGTACCTCATCCACGTCGACGACGGGATCCGGATGTGGGCCGACATCGTCGCGCCGATCGCCGATGAGCTGGGCTGCGCCGAGGAACTCGGCCACGTCCTGGAGCTTGTCGATCGGGGCCCGAGCTACCGTCGGCAGCGCCGCATCGTCTCGGCGGGCGGCAGTACCCACGACGTCGCCCGTGCGTTGGTCGACGAACTGCGTTCCGGCCAGCCGCGGTTCCAGGAGGCAAGGAAGTGAAGCCGTTCCTGCTGCTCAGCACCCGCCCCGAGGACGAGGCGGTCATGGGAGAGCGCGAGGCCATCCTGCGGTTCTCCGGGCTGGCGGAGCAGGACCTGGTGCAGTACCGGGTCGAGAGGGAGTCGCTGCCGCCGATCGATCTGGGGGACTTCAGCGGGATTCTGCTGGGAGGCGGCCCGTTCAACTCCAGCGACCGGGTCAAGTCCGGCCTGCAGCTGCGCGTCGAGGCCGACCTCGCCCCGGTGGTCGCCGCCGTCGTGGCGCGCGATTTCCCGTTCCTCGGGCTCTGCTACGGCATCGGCGCGCTGACCGCCAACCTCGGCGGCCAGGTCGACCGCACCTTCGGCGAGGCCGTCGGCGTCGTGGACGTGACGCTGACCGACGAGGGGCGCGCCGACGCGCTGTTCGACGGTGTGCCGGGTGTCGTGCGCGCCTTCGTCGGGCACAAGGAGGCATGCACCGTGCTGCCGCCGGGCGCGGTGCTGCTCGCCACGGGGGCCGACTGTCCGGTGCAGGCCTTCAGGGTCGGGCGCAACATCTACGCGACGCAGTTCCACCCCGACCTCGACGGACCGGGGTTGGCCCGTCGCATCGACATCTACCAGGAGGCCGGCTACTTCCCGCCCGCGGAGACCGACGAGCTGATGCGGATGGCCCTGGCGGCCCCGCTCAGCCCCGAGGTCCACCTCCTGGTGCGCAACTTCGTCGAGCGCGCCGCGAGCTGACGGGTCAGCCGACCGTCTCCGGCAGCCACTGCTGCTCCGGCGTCTGGTTGGCCACCGGGGCGATGCCGCGCTCGGCCGCCACGACGGCGCTGCCCAGCTGCCCGCCGTCGGACTCGATCTGCAGCGCAAGGTCGGTGGTCGTCGAGGTGAAGCGGCGGAAGCCGTGGCCGGTGTCCTCGACGACCCAGGTCTGCAGCGGATCCTCCGAGCAGGCTGCCGCGACCACCGCCGTGCCCGGGGTGCCGGAGTCGTCGGCGACGGCCAGGCAACGGCCCTCGGCGTCGGCCAGCCGCCAGGTGCCGCCGTCGGCCGCGTGCAGGGTCCAGCGCTGGTCGGCGGCCCCATCCTGGCAGGCGGCCTGCGTCGGCTGGTCGCCGGCGGTCAGGCACTGCGTGCCGGGGGTCGGATTCTGCAGGCCGTCCCCGGCCACGGCCAGGACGACGGCCGTCGCGTCGTTGCCCGAACCCGACGAGTCCGCGACCGGCAGCCCGCCGGCCTCGTCGAAGCGGTACCAGGCGACGTCGCCGCCGCCCAGCGACCCGCCGCCCGGCTCGCGCGTGAGCTGCGCGATCTCGTCGGCCGACAGCGCGCGGCTGAAGATGTTGACGTCGTCGAGGGTGCCGATCAGGTACGGGTCCGCGTCGAACTGCGAGCGGCCCAGCCAGTTACGCGTCGTCTCCCCGAGGTCCGCGGGGTGGAGCTCGACGCCGGTCGCGGTGCGCGCGGGGTTCCCGTTGAGCCACAACGTGATGGTGTCCCCCGAGCCGACCACCGCGATGTGGGACCAGTTCCCGGAGACGTTGACGCTGTTGCCCGTGTCGGGCACCTGCTGCGTGAACCGCCCGGCGGACATGTCGAACCGCAGGCCGAGCGGCGGCGTGTCGACGGCCGCAGGAGTCAGGAACATGAAGTCGTCGGTGCCGGTACCGAAGTCGAACAGCCGCGCCCAGTCGTTGCCGAGCGTCACGTCGCGCCGCACCCACATCGAGACGGTCCAGTCCGCGTCGAGGCCGCCGACGATGCCGTCCGGCAGCTCGACGTAGCCGACGGCGCTGCGTCCGCCGAGCTGCATGGCCGACCCGAACCCCTCGGGTCCGTCGACGCGGTCGACCTCGCCGACCTCTGGCAGGTGCGCCTCGCTGACGAGCCGGACCGTGTCGCCGTCGCCGAGGCCCCACGGTCCCTCCTCGTCAGCGAAGGACGGCCAGCCGTCGGTCCAGGTGATGGGCCTGACTCCCAGGGTGTTGGTCGGCAGGTAGGCGTGGTACACGAGGTAGTCGACGCCGTCCTCGCTGTAGACGTCGCCGCCGCCAGGCGCCCGGTAGAGCCCCTCGGGAGTGACGTCGCCCACCGACTCGCGGCTGTCGAGGATCACGGTTCCGCCGCCTTCGGTCAGCGCGCGACCGGACTGGTCGAGGTACGGCCCCGTGATGCTCTGCGAGCGGCCGACGGCCACCTTGTAGGTCGAGTCGGAGTCGGAGCAGCAGGAGTCCCAGCTGAGGAACAGGTAGTACCAGCCGTCCTTCTCGAGGATGGCCGGGCCCTCGACGGGGTTGGAGTCTGCCTGGCGCGACGCGATGAGGGTCGGGCTGCCGACGACCCCGGTCAGGTCGTCGGTGAGCTGCTGCGCGACGATGCCGTCCCAGAAGGAGCCCCAGATGAGCCACCAGGCTCCGTCTGCGTCCTGGATCGTGACGGGGTCGATGGCGTTGAAGTCGACCGCGGTGACGGTCTCCGCCAGGGTGCCGGACCCGACGACGGGGCGCCCCAGGTCGACGTAGCTGGCCGGGTCCGCAGGGGTCCTCGTCGTCTTCAGCCCGATGGCCGAGTTGTTCGACCCGAAGCTCGACTGCGAGTAGAAGTAGTAGAAGACGTCGCCGATCCGGCGGAAGTGCGGCGCCCACAGCGTCGTGGAGTTCGGCACGTCGTAGGTCCAGTCGGCACGCGCCACCTCGCCGACCTCGGTCCATGGCCCGTCCATCGTGGGCGCGGTGCGGATGCCGTTGTGGCTGTCGGCCAGCACGTACAGCCCGGCCGCCGCGTCGTAGGCCATCGTAGGGTCGTGCACGTCGACGTCGCCTGCCTGCGGGAGCTGTGCCTGCGCCTCGGCACCCGTCACGGTCCCCTGGCCGGAGACCCACATGCCGACGACCAGGGCGAGCGCGAGCAGCGCCCCGAACAGCATGGAGATGTGTGTCGTGCCTCGTCGCATCGGTGCGTCCTTCTCGTCGGAAAAAACCCTGCCGACGAACCTACCGAACGACTAGGGCGCACGTAGGCGAACGGTCACATTTCCCTCGGAAACAGCCGCGGCCACGCTCAGTCGAGGTAGTCCCTGAGGACCTGCGAGCGCGACGGGTGGCGCAGCTTCGACATCGTCTTGGACTCGATCTGGCGGATGCGCTCGCGCGTCACGCCGTAGACCTTGCCGATCTCGTCGAGCGTCTTCGGCTGGCCGTCGGTCAGGCCGAAGCGCATCGAGACGACGCCGGCCTCGCGCTCGCTGAGCGTGTCGAGCACGTCGTTGAGCTGCTCCTGCAGGAGCGTGAAGTTGACGGCGTCCGCCGGCACGACGGCCTCGGAGTCCTCGATCAGGTCGCCGAACTCGGAGTCGCCGTCCTCGCCGAGCGGGGTGTGCAGCGAGATGGGCTCGCGGCCGTACTTCTGGACCTCGACGACCTTCTCGGGCGTCATGTCCAGCTCGACGGCCAGCTCCTCGGGCGTGGGTTCCCGGCCGAGGTCCTGCAGCATCTGGCGCTGGACGCGGGCGAGCTTGTTGATGACCTCGACCATGTGGACGGGGATGCGGATGGTGCGCGCCTGGTCGGCCATGGCGCGGGTGATGGCCTGCTTGATCCACCAGGTGGCATAGGTGGAGAACTTGTAGCCCTTGGTGTAGTCGAACTTCTCGACGGCGCGGATGAGGCCGAGGTTGCCCTCCTGGATCAGGTCGAGGAAGAGCATGCCGCGGCCGGTGTAGCGCTTGGCGAGCGAGACGACGAGTCGCAGGTTCGCCTCGAGGAGGTGGTTCTTGGCGCGGCGGCCGTCCTCCGAGATCCACTCGAGGTCGTCCAGGTCCTCGGCCGCGACGGGCTTGTCGGTGTCCGTCAGCCGCTCCTCGGCGAACAGGCCGGCCTCGATGCGCTTGGCGAGCTCGACCTCCTCGACGGCGTTCAGCAGCGCTACCTTGCCGATCTGCTTCAGGTAGTCCTTGACGGGGTCGGCGGTGGCGCCGGCCGAGACGACCTGCTGCTCGGGCTCGTCGGCGTCGTCGGAGTCGGACAGCGCGAAGCCCTCCTCCTCGCTGGTCAGCTCCTTGGCGAGCGGGGTCTCGGCGGCCTCGTTGAACTGCGACTCGTCGACCTCGTCGAGGGAACGCTTCTTCTCCTCGACGGACTTC
Source organism: Tessaracoccus palaemonis (assembly GCF_019316905.1). Taxonomy (NCBI): domain Bacteria; kingdom Bacillati; phylum Actinomycetota; class Actinomycetes; order Propionibacteriales; family Propionibacteriaceae; genus Tessaracoccus; species Tessaracoccus palaemonis. Next base: position 1,323,281 of record NZ_CP079216.1, on the reverse strand, counting down.
TTCTTGCCGCCCACCGTGAGGACGACGTCGTCGCCCTCGCGCTTGAACTCCACCTCGACCTCGCCCGTGGCGGCGTTCGCGATGGTCGGCTCGGCCTTCGGCTTGCGGGCCCGCGTCGTCCGCGGCGCGGCCTTGCTCGCGGTGCTCCTGCCTCGGGTGGCGGGCTTCTTCGGCTGCTCGTCGGTGGAGGTCGCGCTGGCGGTCCGGCGGGTGCGGGGGGCCTTTCCGGTTCCTTCGGCGTTCTCAGTCACTGTCGTCCTCTCGAGGCCTACTGATTTTTGCGCGCGCAATGACCCGTGGTAGTCAAGAGCGACGCGCCGTCCATTCTGGCACGGGGTGTGCGAGGACTCAAACGCCGACCTCAGGGAGAACCCTGACTCCGGGTCGATGTGCGCGCCACCGCGTACAACCCAGGGATGATTTCGCCGAAAGAGTGCGCCTCGTCGGAACCTCTTGGCCTGCCCGTGCGTTGTGCTTGGTGACGACTGCGAAAGGTTCTGCATCATGAACAGTACTGCGCGTGCTCGGAGCACCGAAGGAATCAACGGCAAGGACGCGGTGGGGCTCTACCTCGACGCGATCGCCAAGACGCCACTGCTCACCGCCGTCGAGGAAGTGGAACTCGCCCGCCGCATCGAGGCCGGCCTGTACGCATCGAGGATCATCTCCGGCGAGGAGACCACTGCGCTGGACGCCACCGACGAGGAACTGACCGAGGTCGCGGCGGACGGGGAGCGGGCCATGCAGCGCTTCATCCAGTCGAACCTGCGGCTGGTCGTCTCCGTGGCCCGCAAGTACGGCCGCGCGCAGATGCCGCTGCTCGACCTGGTCCAGGAGGGCAACACCGGTCTGATCCGCGCCGTCGAGAAGTTCGACTACGCGAAGGGCTTCAAGTTCTCGACCTACGCCACCTGGTGGGTGCGTCAGGCCATCTCGCGTGGCATCGCGCAGCAGGGTCGGATCGTGCGCCTCCCGGTGCACGTCGCCGAGCAGGTCAACCAGGTCTCGGCGGTGCGCCGCAACCTGGAGCGCCAGCTGGGCCGCGAGCCGGAGCTGATCGAGATCGCGGACGAGCTGGGCCTCGAGGAGAGCAGGGTCGTCGATCTGCTCCGCTACGCGCGCGAGCACGTCTCCCTCGACGCCCCCGTCGAGGCGGACGGCGACACCGCGCTGGGCGATCTGATCGCCCGCGAGACGGCTCCCGGCCCCGACGAGATGGTCCTGGACGCCGAGGAGCGCGGCCGCCTCGAGGAGATGCTCTCCGACCTGGACGAGCGGTCCCAGGACGTCGTGCGCCGCCGATACGGCCTGCTCGACGGTCGCCAGGCGAAGCTCGCAGACATCGGAACGCACTGGGGCATCACCGCCGAGCGCGTCCGCCAGATCGAGCGGCAGGCGCTCGCGACGATGCGCGCAGCGCAGGGGGTCGCCGCCTGAGCCAAGGCGATTCCACCAGGGACTCCGGGTCCCGCCCCAGGTGCGAGGGGGCGGGGCCCGGTTCTGGTTCTAGGCGGGCGTGGTCGGGAGCACGCGGATCAGGCCCTCCTGCGCACAGGAGGCGACGGCGTGGCCGCCCTGGAACAGCCGGCCCATGGCGAACCCGCGGGCGCTGGAGGCCGACGGCGAGATCATGTCGTAGAGCAGCCACTCGTCGACGCGGACCGGGCGGTGGAACCACATCGCGTGGTCGATGGAGGCCATCTGCATCGACGGCGACAGGAACTCCACCTCGTGCGGGATCGTCGTGACGCTCAGCAGCGTCATGTCGCTCAGGTAGGCCAGCACGGCAGCGTGCCGCACCGGGTCGTCCGGCATCGGCTCGCGCGTGCGCACCCAGGCGCGCATGTTGCCGCCGTTGCGTCCCGCATCTGGAGGCGAGGCCAACCGGACGTCGAGCGACTCCCACTCCTGCAGCAGCGTGAGCCGGGCACCGAAGCGCCCCTCGAGGATCTCCCGCAGCGACGGGCATTCCTCGGGCGGGGAGACCCCGTCGGTCGGCGGCACCGCCGAGTGGTCGAGGCCGGGTTCGGGCGCCTGGAACGAGGCGGTCATGTGGAAGATCTCGCGCCCGCCCTGGCAGGTGACCACGCGGCGCGCGCTGAACGTGTTGCCGTCGCGCAGCTCCTCGACCTCGAAGTCGAGGGGAAGGTCGTTGTGGCCGGGCCGCAGGAAGTAGGCGTTCAGCGAATGGATGTGTCTGGCCCTCGGGACGGTGTGGGCCGCCGCGACCAGCGTCTGGCCGAGCACCTGCCCGCCGAAGAGCCGCTGCAGCAGCGTGCGGGGCTGCGGGCCGCGGAAGCTCAGGTCCCCCGTCTGCGTGAGATCGAACAGAGCGAGCAGTTCAACGACGTCCTTGGGCACCCGGCCATCCTGCCACGGCCCCGCCGCACGGGCCATCAGGATGCGGCGCGGACCGCCTGCCTGATCCGCTTGGCCGAGACGGGCACCGAGGTGCGGAGCTGCTGCGCGAACAGCGAGACGCGGAACTCCTCGATCAGGAATGCGATCTCCTCGACCGCCGGGGAGAGAGGGCCGGGGGGCTGGGCGTCGGTCAGCGCCGCGTACAGGTCCTCCATCTCGTCGACCTGGGCCTGCAGCTGCGCGTCGCGGGCGGGGTTCGACGCGGCCGCCTCCAGGCGGGCGACCGCCGCGGCCGCGTAGCGTGGCAGGTGCTCGAACCACGGGTCGGGTGTGGCGGTGATGAAGCGGGCGAAGAACAGGTTGTCCAGCTGGGCCGCGACGTCCCTGGACGCGGCGGCCTGCGGCCGGTCGGCGATGAGCAGCCGGGCGCGGGTGACGTCGGCCAGCGCGTGCGCGGCCGTGTTCACGACGTCCAGCGTCCGGCCGGGGCACTCCTGGCGGACGGCGAGCGCCACCTTCGCGTAGGCCGCCTCGCCGCGGATCGTGACGGGGTCCCCCTCCGCGGCGGCGAGCTGCTCGCCCGACTTGAGCCAGGCATCGGCGAGGAGGTCCGGCACCGACGGGTAGGCCGAATCGGCCAGCGAGAGCTTCTCCATGCGGCCGAGGTGGGACACGACCCACCTCGTCGGATCGGGGTTGGTGCAGGTCAGGAGCCGGCGCAGGCCGGCGACGTGCGAGCGGTCGGCCTTGTCCCGGGTGTCGAAGACGCGCACGCCCACCGTCGTCCCCTCGTCGACCAGCGCCGGGTAGCCGACGACTCCCCTGCCCAGCCTGGTCTCGGTCGGGACGTCGCCGAAGGTCCACGACGTGGCGCCGGTCGCGGTGATGTTGGACGCGGACCTGGTCAGCTTCGCCGCGACCTTGGGCGCCAACCGCTGCTGCAGCTCGGCGAGGTCGGCTCCGCGCGCGACCTCACGGCCGCGGTCGACCACGACGAAGGTTGGCCGCAGATGCGGGTCGAGGGCCGCGGCGTTGAACTGTCCCGGCTCGACGATCGTGCCGGTCAGGGCCGTGAGCGCCCGGCCGAGGGCCTCCGGGAAGCTCCCCTCGCCGGTCTCCCCGCGCTCGTCGAGCCAGTCGAGCGCGCGGGAGGCGAAGTCAGGAGCGGGCACGAAGCTGGTGCGCACGGCCTTGGGCAGGGAACGGATGAGCTCGGTGGCCAGCTCGCGGCGCAGCCCCGGCACCTGCCAGGTGAAGGGGTCCCCGTGGAGCTGGGCAAGGGCCTCGAGCCGGACGGTGAGGGTCACGCCGTCGCCGCCGGCGCCGGGGTCGAAGACGTAGCTGACGGGCAGCCGCTGACCCGAGACGTCCCAGCGGTCGGGGAAGTCGGAGGCGCGCAGCTGCCGGGGATCGGTGACGGCGTCGTCGAGCGTGAGGGTGGGCCACTGCTCCTTCGGCAGGCCGCGCAGCCACTTCTCGAACGTCGAGCCCGACACGACGGCGGCCGGGACCCGCCCGTCGTAGAACGCGAAGAGCTCGTCGTCGGAGATGAGCAGGTCGGGACGGCGCATCCGGTCGGTGAGCTTCTCCGCCTCCTCGAGCACGGCACGGTTGGCGGAGACGAGCTTCCCGCGCGTCTCCCACTGGCCCTCCACCAGGCCGCTGCGCAGGAAGATCCCGCGCGCCTCCGCGGGGTGGTCGGCCGCGTAGTTGGTGCGCCTGCCCGCGACGATCGGCACGCCGAACAGCGTGAGTCGTTCGCTGGCGCTGACGGTGGCCGTGCGCGGCGAGAATGACGGCTCGGACAGGGTCCGGGTGAGTACGTGGCCGGCCACCTGCTCGACCCATTCGGGGCGCACCTGCGCGACGGTGCGGGCCCACAACCGGGACGTCTCCACCAGCTCGAAGGCCATCACCAGGGAGGGCGTGGACTTCGCGAGCGAGGAGCCGGGCTGGATGGCGAACCGGGTGCCGCGGGCGCCCAGGTACTCGGTCAGGGGCCGCCGCTTCCCGGCCTCGCGCCGACCGGGCTCCTGCACCAGGCCGACGTTCGACAGCAGGCCGGTGAGGATGCTGGTCAGCGCGTCGGGCATGGTGCCCTTCGGGCGGGTGTCGAGGTGGAGCTCCTTCGCGACCTCGCGGAGCTGGCTGACGAGGTCCTCCCACTCCCGGAAACGGACGAAGTGCAGGTATTCCTCGCGGCACATGCGGCGGAAGGCGTTGCCGCTGAGCTCGCGACGCCGCCTCCTCAGGTAGTGCCAGATGTTCAGCAGCACCTCGAAGTCGCCGCCCTCGAGCGACTGCTTGGGTGCGTCCTGGTTGCGGGTGCCGGTGTGGGCCGTGTGCCGCTTCGGCTCGCCGGACTCCTTCGGCTCCGCCGGCGCCGGCCGCGACGGGTCCCCGCCCCAGAAGCGGCGGTGCAGCTCCTCCGCGCGGGCCTGGGCCTCGCTCGGGCGCTCCCGCAGGTCGGGGACGGTGAGCCCGGCGACCAGCACGAGCACGGTGCCGAGGCAGTCGCGCTTCGACGCCTCGATCATCATGCGCCCGAGCCGTGGGTCCACCGGCATCCGGGCGAGCGTGCGGCCCGTGGCGGTCAGCCGCAGCTCCTCATGCCGGCCGCGCGGGTGGATGGCGCCGAGCTCCTGCAGCACGCGGACGCCGTCGTTGATCTGCGAGATGACGGGCGCCTCGACGAACGGGAAGCGCTCGACGTCGCCGAGCCCCGCCTGCGCCATCAGGAGGATGACGGTGGCGAGGTTCGTGCGCAGGATCTCGGGATCGGAGAACTCGGGTCGGGACCCGAAGTCCTCCTCGGAGTAGAGCCGGATCGCGACGCCGGGCCCGACGCGGCCGCAGCGACCGGCGCGCTGGTTGGCGGAGGCCTGCGAGACGGGCTCGATGGGCAGCCGCTGCACCTTGGTGCGCGCGGAGTAGCGGGAGATGCGGGCCGTGCCGGTGTCGACGACGTAACGGATCCGCGGGACGGTGATGGAGGTCTCCGCGACGTTGGTGGCCAGCACCACGCGGCGCCTCACCCCGGGGTGGAACACCCTCTGCTGGTCGGCCGCGGACAGGCGCGCGAACAGGGGAAGGACCTCCAGCCCGGTGCCGAGCGCCTCGACGGCCTCCGCAGCGTCGCGGATCTCCCGCTCGCCGCTCAGGAAGACGAGGATGTCGCCGGAGCCGGACTCGGTGACGATCTCCTCGACGGCAGCTGCGACGCCATCGATCTCGTCCTGCCCCTCCTCGAGCGGCTGGTAGCGCGTCTCGACGGGGAACGTGCGGCCCGAGACCTCGACGACGGGGGCGTCGCCGAAGTGCGCGGAGAAACGTGCGGTGTCGATCGTGGCCGAGGTGACGATGACGCGCAGCTCGGGGCGCTGCGGGAGCAGCTGCTTGAGATAGCCGAGCAGGAAGTCGATGTTGAGGCTGCGCTCGTGCGCCTCGTCGATGATGATCGTGTCGTACTGCCGCAGCATCTCGTCGTGCGTCAGCTCGGCCAGCAGGATGCCGTCGGTCATGACCTTGATGCGCGTGGCGGCGCTGGTCTGGCGCGTGAAGCGCACCTGATAGCCGACGAAGTCGCCCAGCTCGACGCCACACTCCACGGCGATGCGCTGCGCGACGGTGCGGGCGGCGATGCGGCGGGGCTGCGTGTGGGCGATGCGCTGCCTGCCTGCGAGCAGGCAGATCTTGGGCAGCTGCGTGGTCTTGCCGGAGCCGGTCTCGCCGGCGACGACCACAACCTGGTTGTCGCGCACCAGTTGCGCGATGCGCCCGGCCTCCGCCGCGATGGGGAGGCCGGGCTCTACGGTGATGTCGGGTGGTGAGTCGCCTGGGGTCATCCGCGGCTGATGTACAGCGGGCACAGCGCGTGGGCCATCAGGCCGCGCATGAGCCCGCCGAGGCTGATGCCGGGGATCGACGACTCGCCGACGCCCAGCACGAGCATGTCGTAGTTGGCGCTGCGGCTGACGAGGTAGTTGATCGGGCTGTCGATCGCGACGTGGACGCTGTACTCGACGCCGGGGTGGCGCTCGGCGACGCCGGCCGCGAGGGCCTCGATGCCGCCCTGGGCGAAGCGTACCTGCTCGTCGAGCTGGGCCGGGGTCAGCTTGCGCGCGAAGATCCCGACCGGGGGCTGCACCGCGTGCACGATCTCCAGCTTGTCCGTGAAGCGCTCGCACTGCTCGAACGCTGCCTCGAGGGTCGCCTCGGAGCCGGGGTCGGTCTGCAGGCCGACGCCGATGATGCCCTTCTGGCCGACGGGGTCAGGGTGCGCGGCCGCGGAGATGACGACGACGGGGCACGAGGCGTTGGCGACGACCGCGACCGATGTGGAGCCGACGAACATGCGCTCGAGGCCGGAGGCGGCGCGGCGACCCACGATGATGAGGTCGGCGACCTCGGACAGGCGTGCCATGACGCCGCCCGGAGAGCCCATCACCACCTCGGTGCGGATGCGGTCGGCGGGCAGGCCCGCCTCAAGGGCGATGCCCTTAGCCTGCTCGTTGGCGGTGACGCCGGCGGCCTGCAGCACCTCCGGGTCGTAGACGACGCCCCAGGCGCCGGCCATCAGCGTGTCGTCGACCGCGTTGACGAGCAGCAGCTCTCCGTCGCGGCGCAGCGCCGCCCCGGTGCCGAACCTGACGGCGCGCAGGCCGTCGTCGCTGCCGTCGACGCCGACGACGATCAGAGGTTGGGTCTTCTCAGTCATGGTGGGGCTCCTCACTCCTCACGGTCCCGGACAGGACACGTCCATCGATGCTGGTCGCGGTCACGGCGATCCCGACGGTGCGGTCGTCGGCCAGCCAGCTCACGCTGTCCGCCTCGACCGGCCCCGTGGTGCCGCGCACGAGCACCGACCAGCCCACAGCCGTCTCCTCGTCGATCTGATCGACCTGGAACGCCACGTCCGTCGGCTGCGTCAACGACGCGAGCACGGTACCGGGTGCGGTGTGGAAGACGATCTGTCGCCCATCAGAGAGGAAGTTGACGGGAACCACGGTGAGGCCGTCCACCGCCGCCCAGGCGAGCCGCCCGACGCGCACGTCGGCCAGCAGCGACCAGCACTCGTCGCCATCGAGCCGGGAGAAGTACGTCACAGGTTCCTGCATGCCCCAACCCTAGCGCTACCGGCCCGCTTGTCAGGAGACCTGGAAGGTGGTGCGTCCGCCCAGCTTGCTGGCCAGCGCGTCGTCGATGCCGTCGGCGATGCGGCTGAGCACCCGCAACGCCTGCTGCAGGTGGGCCGGGACGAAGGGCTGGGTCGGCACGGACAGCTGGACGAACACGCGGTCGCGGTGCAGGGCGAAGCGGCCGTAGCGCGACTCGACATTCAGGTCGTTGAGGACCTCGCACGCCCGGGATCTCCCGACGACGTCGTGGACGATCGCGGAGAAGAGCAGCAGTTCCTGCGCGTCGGGGGTCGTCCGGAGGAAGACCATGGTCGAGCCGACGCGGATAGCGATGTCCCCCTGCTCGTTGCGCAGCGGCGGATGCTTGAACAGGCGGCGCAGCTCGACCTCGACGAACTGGTCGAGCTCCGCCTTGCTGCCCGGCTTGAGCGGCTTCTCGGCCTTGGTAAGGGCGCGGGGCTCCAGCGGCGTCCAGTGCGTCTGCACCTGCAGGATCTCGGCGAGTTGGTCGGGCTCGAGGAAGACGGGGTGAAGCACGTCGAACACGTCGGCGAGCGTCGCGCGGGCCAGCTCCGCCAGCGCCGCGGAGTCCGCCTGGTCCGCCTCGGTGTGGAACGAGGGGACCTCGGCGGTCGGCGCCGCCCAGCCTAGGGCCTCGAGCTTGGCGGCCTGGGCCGCGCCCGCGCCGGAGGCGTCGACGGGGCGCGTCACGAACGCGCTCACCACGCCGGACCGCCGCACGGAGAACCGGATGCCCGGCCTGGGGCTGGGCACCGTCGAGGCAACGGAGATCGTGAGGTCGGCCGTGGAGTCCATCACGGACAGGACCTCGTCCAGGCGGCGCGCGAACTCGTCCCACGCCTCCCGCTGCGTGTCATCGAAGTCGAAGTCGAAGTCCATGTTGTCTGTCACGCGCCACCTCCACACTCAACCTAACGCACCCGGGGCGGCTTCACCGGCGACGTCTGCCCGCGGCAGGACCGGCCCGGCACCCGGCCCGGGAACGACACGACGTAGTATCCAACGCATGGACAGCTCCGCAGTCGAGACCCCCGCCGCGCCCGGACACCCCTTCGGCCACCCCGGCGGGCACCCCGGTGGCCACCCGGGCGGGCACCCCCACACCGCCCGCAAGGGCGTCGTCCGGACGCTGCACCACGATCCGGGCGAGCGCCCGCACGTGCTGGTCTGGGAGGTCACCCGGGCCTGCCAGCTCGCCTGCCGCCACTGCCGCGCCGACGCCTTCACGAAGGCGGACCCGCGCCAGCTCACCACCGCGGAGGGCAAGGCACTGCTCGACGACTTCGCCTCCTACGGGACGCCGCGGCCCATCGTGATCCTGTCCGGCGGCGACGCGTTCGAGCGCGACGACCTGGAGGAGCTCATCGCGTACGGCACCTCGATCGGCCTGCCGATGGCGCTGTCGCCGTCGGTCACCCCCCTGCTGACAGACGAGCGCCTCGCCTCGGTCCGCGAGGCCGGCGTCAAGGCATTCTCCATCTCGCTCGACGGCGCGACCGCCGAGACCCACGACTCCTTCCGCGGCATCGACGGCACCTTCGCCGACTCACTGGAGGCGGCGAAGCTCGTCGTCAAGCACGGCTTCCGGTTCCAGGTGAACACCACGATCTGCCGCAACAACGTCCACGAGCTCCCGCAGATCCTGAAGACGGTCATGGAGATGGGCGCCCACATGTGGTACCTGCTCTTCCTCGTCCCGATGGGCCGCGGATCGAACCTCGAGCCGCTGAGCCCCGAGGAGATGGAGGACGTGCTGCACTGGCTGCACGACGTCTCCGACCGCATCGCAGTGAAGGTGACCGAGGCCCCCAACTACCGCCGCGTCGCCATCCAGCGCGACGACGCGCGCGCCGCCGGGAAGCCGATGCCGCCCACGGGCGAGCTGCACGCACGGCTGGAGGCCGAGACCGAGGCACTGCTGGGCGAGGTGCTGGAGCGCCGTCCCCCGCGCCCGCCGATCGGGGTCAACTCGGGGCGCGGCTTCGCGTTCGTCGACCACATCGGCGACGTCTACCCGTCGGGCTTCCTGTCCTACAACTGCGGCTCGGTGAAGGAGCGCCCGTTCCACGAGATCTACGCCACGGCCCCGATGATGCAGGCGCTGCGCGACCCGTCCGGCTACTCCGGCAAGTGCGGCGTGTGCGAGTTCAACTGGATCTGCGGCGGCTCGCGCGCCCGCGCCAACGCCATGCTGGGCGACCCTCTGGCGAGCGATCCGACCTGCATCTGGCAGCCGGAGGCCTGGCACCCGGAGTCTCAGGAGGCCTGAGCGCCCCTCGCGTCGCACAGCAGCCCGGCCGCCGTCTCGAGCCCCTCGACGGCCTCGTCGGGAGACACGCGCGTGAGGGCGAAGGCCGAGACAACCAGGCCGGTGACGGCGTCGGACAGACGACCGCGGCGGGCCGGGGGCAGCCCCGGGAGGTACGCGTCGACCCCGCGGCCGAGCGCGCCGCGCAGCTCGGCGCGGTACGCGGTCACGACCCGGGCGACTGCCGCGTCGTCGCCGAGCGACCCCGTCGCGGAGTTGATCAGGAGGCAGCCGCTCGCCGAGACGGGTGATCGGCGCAGCGCGTCGGCGAGCCCCGAGAGGTAGTCGAGGATCGCGTCGGGCGCGACCCTCTCCCTCGTCAACGGCACCAGCCGGGGCCGGACGATCTCGTCGAGGTAGCTCTCGACCGCCGCGTCATAGAGGCCACGCTTGGAGCCGAAGGCGTGGTAGAGGCTGGACCTGGCCAGCCCGGTCGCCTCCTCGAGCTCCGGCAGCGACGCGCCCTCGTAGCCCGTGCGCCAGAACACGCCGCGCGCCGCGCGGACCACCTCGCCCCTGTCGTATGTCGGCGTCCTGCCCATGGCCGCCTCCTCACTGCTTTTTGTGGATCGACCGGTTCAGTATATATAGTGGATCGAGCAGTCCACAATCGTGTCCATCCATGGGAGCCATCGTGATCGTCCCCGGCCTCGTGCTCGCCGCCCTTGCGGCGGCCCTGCACGTCTTCATCTTCTACCTCGAGTCGCTGGCCTGGACGACCGCCCGGGCGCGCGCCGTGTTCGGCACCTCCGAGGAGGAGGCTGCGGCCACCCGCGAGCTCGCCTTCAACCAGGGCTTCTACAACCTCTTCCTCGCGGCGGTGACCGGCATCGGCATCGTCGCCTGGGCGGCGGGCAGCGGCGTCGTCGGAGCCTCCCTCATGCTCGCCGGCATTGGCTCCATGGCGGCCGCCGCGCTCGTCCTGTTCCTCTCCAGCCCCGACAAGCGGCCCGCCGCGGTGAAGCAGGGCACCCTGCCGCTGCTCGCCGTGGTTGTGCTGGTCCTCGCACTCACCCTCTGACCCCAGGAGTTCCTTTCATGAGCACCGCAGCAAGCACCCAGATCCACCTCGCCTCCCGCCCCGAGGGGTGGCCGACGCCGGAGAACTTCCGGACCGTCCGCGTCACCCTGCCGGAGCTGGCCCCCGGCCAGGTCCGCGTCGCCAACGCCTTCGTCTCGGTCGACCCGTACATGCGTGGCCGGATGAACGAGGGCCGCAGCTACGTCGCGCCCTACGCGCTGGGCGCCACCATCACCGGCGGCGCGGTGGGCCGCGTCCTCGAGTCCGCCGCCGACGCCGTTCCGGTCGGGGCCGTCGTGCTGCACCAGCACGGCTGGTCGAACGTGGTGCAGGACGACGCCGCCACGTTCCAGGTCATCCCTGAGCTGCCGGGCGTGCCCCTGTCGCTGCGGCTGCACATCCTCGGCATGACCGGCCTGACCGCCTACGTCGGCCTGACCCGCATCGCGTCGCTGCAGCCCGGCGAGACCGTCTTCGTCTCGGGCGCCGCGGGCGCGGTCGGCTCCGCCGTCGGGCAGCTGGCCCGCCTGCTGGGCGCCTCCCGCGTCATCGGCTCGGCGGGGTCGGCCGCCAAGGTCGCCCTGCTGACGGGGAAGTACGGCTTCGACGAGGCCTTCAACTACCACGACGGTGACGTCTCGGAACTGCTCACCCAGGCGGCCCCCGACGGCATCGACGTCTACTTCGACAACGTCGGCGGCGACCACCTCACCGCAGCCCTCGATGCCTTCAACGACGGCGGCCGCGCTGCGCTGTGCGGCGCGATCTCCACCTACAACGCCGAAGGCCCCGTCCCCGGCCCGGACAACATGTCCAACATCGTCACGCGCGGCCTGACGCTGCGCGGCTTCACGCTCGGCAACCACCTCGACCTGGCGGGCGAGTTCCAGCAGCGGATGGCCGGCTGGTTCGCAGAGGGCCGGATCGCCTACGACGAGACCATCGTCGACGGCATCGAGGGCACCGTCGAGGCGTTCCTCGCCATGATGCGCGGCGCGAACGTCGGCAAGATGCTGGTGCGCGTCGGCTGACGCGGCAGGATGGGGTCCATGATCCTGATCCTCGGCGGCACGGTCGAGGGGCGGCTCCTCGCCGACGCCCTCGCCGGCCTCGGCGCACCCCACCTGCTGTCGCTGGCCGGCCGGACCGCCTCGGCCCCGGCCGCCGGCCCGGTCAGGGTCGGCGGCTTCGGCGGGGTCGACGGGCTGACGGACTTCCTCCGGGGGAACGACGTCACCGTGGTGGTCGACGCCACACACCCGTTCGCCGCGACCATGAGCCGGAACGCGGCCGACGCCTGCCGGGCCGCGGGCGTCCCGCTGATCCGCGTCGAGCGGCCCGGCTGGGCGAGCCACGAGGGCGCCGCGGCCTGGACCTGGGTCGACGACCACCCCGCCGCCGCGGCCGCCGTGCTGGGCCTGGGCGCGAGGCGCCCGCTGCTGACGGTCGGCCGGCTGCACACGCTCGACTACTCCCCCGCCCTCGACGCCCTGCCCGTCCTGGCCCGGGTCACCGAGCCGCCCGACGACGACCTGCCCGCCGCCTGGCGGCTGCTGGTGTCCCGCGGCCCGTTCACCCCGGCCGGCGAGGCCCTCCTGTTCGCCCGCGAGGGCATCGACTGCCTGGTCACGAAGGACTCGGGCGGCGGCTCGACGGCCCCGAAGCTCGACGCGGCCAGGGAGGCAGGGGCGGCCGTGGTGATCGTGCGCCGCGCCCCCGGCCCCGCCGGGGTGCGGACCGTCGGCTCGGTCGAGGAGTGCCTGCAGCTGCTTGAAAGATTCACGAGCGCGTAACACAAGCGACGCCGTCGGCTTTGTAGTGTTCGACGCATGCTCGAAGCCGTCGACCCCTTCATCGGCACCGCGGGCGTCTCGCTGCCCGCGCCGACCGGCCTGGCCGCCTCCTGGTGGTGGCCGAAGCCCCAGGTGGGCAACACCCACCCCGGCGCCACCTACCCGTTCGGGATGGTGTCCGCCTGCTCCTACTCCGGCGGCTACCCGACGGGCTACGGCCCGTACGAGCTGGGCACGGAGGGGCGGCCGGTCCCGATGATGGCCGACCTCCGCGCCTCGGGGTTCACGCACTTCCAGCAGTCCGGCACCGGGGCCATCCGCAAGTACTACAACTACTTCCGCGTGACGCCCATGGTGCAGAGCCTCGACGAGCTCGGCCGCTCCTGGGAGATCGTCGAGGAGGAGGCCTCCCCCGGCTACTACCGGGCCGTCCTGTCGTCGGGCATCACCGCGGAGATCACCGTCGGCCCGAAGTCCGCCGTGCACCGCTACACCTTCCCGCGCGCGCAGGACGCCCGCGTCGTCGTCGACCTGTCGCACGGCGGGCTGGGCATCCCCTACGGCTCCACGGTGCCGCTGCGCGCGTCGCTGGAGCTGCTCGCCCCGGGGGTCGCGTGTGGGGAGATCGTCGTCGAGGGCGCACCCCTGGCGGTGCATCTGGAAATCGACAACCCGGCGATGCGCCAGCTGCTCTGGTACGACCGCCGCCTGATGCCCGGCGGCTCGCGGATCGACTTCTCCGACATCAGGCCGACGACGCTGAGGCCGTTCGGGCTGCTGTTCACCGGGCCGGCCGATGCCGGCCAGACCGTGGAGCTCAGGATGGGCTTCTCGCTGCGCGGCACCCAGCGGGCCCGGGAGAACATGCTCGCCGACTGCGGGGACCACGCACCGTCGTTCGAACGCCGCCGGTCGACGACGTCGGCGGAGTGGGCCCGCCACGTCGACGCGGTGCGGGTCGACACGCCGTCCGACGAGCGGCGTACCGTGATGGCCACCGCCGTCTACCACTCGCTGATCAAGCCGTGCTCGGCCCCGGACGAGTCGCCGTTCTGGCCCAACGACGGCCCGTTCATGTACGACATCTCGACGATGTGGGACATGTACCGCACGCAGTTCCCGCTCGTGACGACGCTGCGCCCCGACATCTCGGTCGACCTGGCCAACGCGCTGCTGCGGGTCTGCGAGGAGGAGGGCAACTTCCCCGTCGGCTACCGCATGGCCCGCGGCGCCGACCGCTTCTCCCGGCAGGCCAGCGCGCTCGCCCACACGCTGCTCGCCGACCTGTGCGCGCTCGGCGCGACCGGCATCGACTGGAACTGGGCGCTGGTGCACATGGTCGCCGACCTGCGGCGGACCTACGGCGAGGAGTACATCCTGGGCGGCATCACGCACCCGATCACGCACGTGCTCGACCTCGCGTTCGGCTACTGGTGCACCGCGCTGGTGGCCCGGCGCCAGCGAGACGGGAAGCTGGCCGACGAGCTGGCCGCGCTGTCCAACGGGTGGCCCGCCGCCTTCGACCCCGCGACCGGGCTGCTTCGCTCCTCCACGTTCTACGAGGGCACGACCTGGAACTACTCGTTCAGGCTGCTGCACGACATGGAGAAGCGGATCGCCGACGTCGGCGGGGACGATGCCTTCGTCGCGCTGCTCGACCGGTTCTTCGGCTACGGCGCCGACCCCGTCGCCCAGCCCGGGCAGCGGCCCGGCAGGGCCGAGCTGGAGGCCGGCTACGCGCTGGGCCGCTTCGAGGGCCTCAACAACGAGCCGGACATGGACGCCCCCTGGGCCTACACCTACGCGGGGCGGCCGGACCGCACCGCGGAGGTCGTGCACGCCGGGGTGCACCAGATGTTCGGCACCGGGCGCGGCGGCCTGCCGGGCAACGACGACTCGGGCGGCCTGTCGTCCTGGTACGTGTGGGCCTCGCTCGGCCTGTTCCCCGTCGCCGGCCAGAACCTCGTCCTGCTCAATGCGCCCTCGTGGCGCGACGCCGAGCTCGACGTGCCGGGCGGGACGTTCGCGATCCGCACCCGCGACTTCCGGGAGCCGACGCCGGCCGGCCCGCCGCAGTACGTGCAGTCCATGACGCTCGACGGCAGGCCGCTCGACCGCGCCTGGCTCACCATGGACCGTCTCCACCGGGGCGGCGAGCTCGTCGTCACGCTCGGCGACCGGCCGAGCGCGTGGGCGACCGGCTCCAGACCGCCGTCCAGACCCCTGCCCGTGCCGCCGGCCTCCGTGCTCGGCGACCGTTCCACCGCCCCCCTCGACGCCCCGGGAGAACCCACATGGCCGAAGTGAACCTCGACCGCTACCGCCGCCTCGTGATCGTGGTGCGCGCCGACCCGGTCATCTGCGGGCACTCCGTCGAGGCCCGGAACCTGGCGGAGGCCGCCCTCGTGCGGGGCTTCGAGGACGTGCGCATCGTCACCTGGCCCATCGACCGGCTGGAGGCCTCCGGCCTGCCGCTGAAGCCGCTCGAACACCTGCTGCCGTACAGCCCCGGCATCACCGTCGAGCGGCCCGGGCCCGTCGGCGACTACCGCGTGGTCGACGGCCGCTACACCGGCGGCGTCGTCGGCCGACTCGTCGAGCTGTTCACCGACGGCGTCCCGACGGTGTGCCTGTCGCTCTACCTCACGCCCCACACCATCGCGGTACAGGAGGCCGTCACTGCGGCGCGTCGGACCGGGCTGCCGGTCGACGTGCTGACCATCGCCGAGGCCGTCGGCTCCGACATCACCAACGTCGTGCGCACGGCCGTGGCCGAGCACCGCTACGGCGCCGCGGCCCACGTGCTGGCCACCTACCTGGCCAGCGACTGCTGCCTCGCGGTGTCGCACTACACCAAGGAGGTCATCGTCGCGGCCGCCGAGGAGGTCGACGCCGGGCTCGGCACCTCGTTCGCCGCGCAGTGCGCAGAGCGGGTCGGCATCTCCTACCCGGCCCTCGACGTCGCCAGCTACCTGGGCCACGACCCGCTGGAGGGCCGCGAGGTCCTCACCAGGCGCGGCCTGCCCGGCGGCCCGTACGTGCTGTTCCTGTCCCGCCTGACCGACGCGAAGGGCGTGCCGGATCTCGTCGCCGGCTACGAGCGCAGCGGCATCGTCGGCCGTGCCCGGCTCGTCATCGCCGGGCGCGGGCCGCAGGAGCAGCAGATCAAGGAACTGGCGGCCGCGTCGCCGCTGGCTGACCACATCTCGGTGCTGACCGACGTCGACGACGAGGAGAAGCCGTTCCTGATGGCCGGGGCGCTCGCGTTCTGCCTCCCGACGCTGCCGCGTCCCGAGTTCATCGAGACGTTCGGCATCGCGCTGGTGGAGAAGATGCTCGCCGGCGGCGGACCGGTCATCACGACGACGACCGGCGGCGTGCCGGAGGCCGTCGGCGACACGGCCATGATCGTGCCGGTGCAGGACCCGGACGCCATCGCCGTGGCGCTGCGCCGGGCGGTCGACATGTCCGACGGGGAGCGCTCGGCCTGGGAGGACCGGGCACGCGCCTACGCGCTGCAGTTCGACCGCGCCGTCGTGCTCGACCGGATGCTGGAGCAGGCGCTCAGTCCAGCCCCAGCTTCGCCACGTCACCGATGATGGCGATGGCCGGCGGCTGCACGTCGTTGGCCCGTGCCACGTCGCCGATCGAGGCCAGCGTGCTGACCCAGGCGGCCTGATTCTCGGTCGAGCCCTCCTGCACGATGGCCGCCGGCGTGTCGGCGGGCATGCCCGCGTCCTGCAGGCGGGTCGCGATGGCGCCGAGGTTCTTGACGGCCATCAGCAGCACGAGCGTCGTGTGGCCCTTGGCCAGCGCGTCCCACGCGATGGTGGAGCGGGGGTCGTCCGGCGGCACGTGGCCGCTGACGACGGTGAAGCCCTGCGACAGCGAGCGGTGCGTGACCGGGATGCCGGCCAGCGCCGGCACCGAGACCGCGGAGGTGACGCCGGGGATGACCCGCACGGGCACGCCGGCCTCGACGCAGGCCTGCCACTCCTCGCCGCCGCGGCCGAACACGAAGGAGTCGCCGCCCTTGAGGCGGACGACCTTCAGCCCCTTGCGGGCCCGGTCGATGAGGATCTCGTTGATCCGCTCCTGGGGGGTGAAGGCGCCGCGCGGGATCTTGCCAACGTTGACCCGCTCCGCGCCCTCGGGCGCCTGGTCGAGGACCTCGAGCGGGCCGAGCCGGTCGTGCACGAGCACGTCGGCCTGCTGCACGGCCCGCAGTCCGGCGACCGTGAGCAGGTCGGGGTCGCCGGGACCGCCTCCCACCAGCACGACCTCGCCGGGGATCAGTTCTCGTTGCATGCGTCTTCCTTGATGTCGAGCAGGGCGGCTGTCAGCCCCGCGTGGGTGGATGCGTCCCGTGCCGCCAACCGTAGCCAGGTCGGCCCGAGCCCGGGGAAGGTCTCCCCGCGCCTGACCGCGAACCCGCGTCGGGCCAGCGGCTCCCGGAGCGAGCCGGGGGCGATCGCGGCCGTGTCGACGAGCACGAAGGGCGCCACTCCGGGCACGGGGCGCAGGCCGATGTCCGTCAGACGGGCGACCAGGTCGGCGCGGGCGGCGGCACCCTCGCGGGCCAACCGGTCCGCGTCGCGCCTGCGTTCGTCGGCCAGACACGCGACGGTCGCGGCGACCGCGGGCGTGGAGACGGACCACGGGGCCTGCTGGGCCGCGAGCCGGGTGATGAGCGCCGGGTCGCCGACGACGTAGCCGACGCGCAGCCCGGCGAGCGCCCAGGTCTTGGTGAGCGAGCGGAGCACGAGGCGGCCGGCCATGTCGGGCGCGATGAGCGTCTCGGGCTCTCCGGGGATCGTGTCGCCGAAGGCCTCGTCGACGACCAGAACGCCGGCGTCGAGCGCGAGCAGGTCGCCGCGACGGTGCAGCACGCCGGTCGGGTTGGTGGGGTTGCCGACGACGATCAGGTCGGCGGCCGGCACGCGGGCGGGGTCGAGGCGGAACCCGTCGGCCGCGGCCAGCACGTGGCGGGCGGGGGTCCGCCCGGCGGCGAGCAGCGCGGCCTCCGGCTCGGTGAACTGGGGATGCACCACGAGCGAGGTGCCGGGAAGCGCCCGGGCGACGAGCGTGAAGGCCTCGGCGGCGCCGGCCACGGGCAGCACCATGGCCTCGTCGACGCCGTGGTGGCGGGCGATCGCCGCCCGCGCCGGGGCAGGGTCGGGGTAGGCGGCCCAGTCGGCGTCGCGGACGATGGCCTCGACGAGCCAGGCGGGCGTGCTCGGCTGGCGGACGTTGACGGCGAGGTCCACCAGGCCCGGGGCGGTGTCGCGGTCGCCGTGGTGGAGCAGGTCGGGCGCCGGTCGTTGGGCGTACCCGTGCACGGCGTCGGCGAAGCGCTGCGCGAGCTGCGGAGCTCCGGCCCAGTGGGTGTGGAGGTAGGAGGCGTGCAGGGTGGCGGAGGCGACGCCGTCGGGGCGGCCGTCGAGCAGCCACGCCGGCGGGTCGCCCGCGTCGCAGTGGGTCCGGTGGAACTCGTGGCCCGTCACCGTCTCGCCGACCCGGCCGAGCAGCGTGTCGCGTCCCGTCGTGGCCGAGCGGTAGCCCATGGTCAGTCGTGCGGTCATGGCCGAGGTGTGCGGGAGCGCCCCGACCATCGGGTGGCCGTCGAGCTCGCGGCAGAGGTACAGCAGGCCGGCGCACTCGGCGACGGTCGGCATGCCGTCGGCGACCGCTTCGCGCACAGCCTCGCGCAGCGAGGCGTTGCCGGCCAGGTCCGTGGCGTGCATCTCGGGGAATCCACCGCCGATCCACAGTCCGGCGGCGCCCTCGGGCAGGGCGGTGTCGGTCATGGGGTCGAAGGTGACGGGGAGGCAGCCGGCGGCCCGGAGGAGCTCGTCCGTCTCGGGGTAGCGGAACGTGAAGGCGCGACCACCGGCGACTGCGACGACCGGGCGGCGGTCCGACGGCGGGGAGACGACGGCGGCCGGGTCCCAGGGCGTCGCCTCCAGCGGGCCGGCCGTCCCGGCGATCCGTCGCAGCGCGTCGAGGTCGAGGTGCTCGGCGACGACGGCCCCCATCGCCTGGATGCCGGCATCGTCGCGCTCGGCGGCGGGCACGAGGCCGAGGTGGCGCGAGGGCGCCTCGATGTCGAGTTTGCGGGGCAGCACCCCGAGGACGGGGATGCCGAGCGGCGCCAGCGAGTCGCGGATCTCGGCCTCGTGGCGCGGGCTGCCGACCTGGTTCAGCACCACGCCGGCGATGCGGATCGTGGGGTCGAAGGAGGCCATGCCGAGCACGAGTGCGCCGACGCTGCGGGACGTGTGGCGGGCATCGACCACCAGCAGGACAGGTGCGTCGATGAGGCGGGCGACGTGGGCCGTGCTGGCGAACCCGCCGGTCCCGAGCTGCCCGTCGAACAGCCCCATCACGCCCTCGACGATCGCGATGTCGGCGTCCGCGGAGCCGTGTTCGAACAGGGGCGCGATGAGTTCCTCGCCGCAGAGGAACGGGTCGAGGTTGCGGCCGGGGCGGCCGGCGGCGAGCGTGTGGTAGCCGGGGTCGATGTAGTCGGGCCCGACCTTGAACGGTGCGACGCGGGTGCCGCGCGACGCGAGCGCCGCCATCACGCCGGTCGCGACGGTGGTCTTGCCGTGGCCGGAGGCCGGCGCGGCGATGACGACGCGGGGGATGCTCACCATTCGATGCCCGCCTGCCCGCGCTGCCCGTTGTCGAAGGGGTGCTTGATCTTGCGCATCTCGGTGACGAGGTCGGCGACGTCGACGATGGCCTGCGGGCAGCGCCTGCCGGTGATCACGACGTGCTGCGTGCCCGGCCTGGCCCGGAGCGCCTCGGCCACCTCGTCGGCGTCGATCCAGCCCCAATCCATCGGGTAGGTGAACTCGTCGAGGATCCAGAGGCGGTGGCGCTGCTCCGCGAGGCCCTCGCGGATGTACTCCCAGCCCTCGACCGCGGCCTCCCGCGCCTCCACCTGCTGCCCGTCGCCCCGGCGGGTCCAGGACCAGCCGGTGCCCATCTGCTCCCACGTGACGGCGCCGGAGAGCCCGCCGAGCCGGGTCAGCGCGTCGCGCTCCCCCGTGCGCCAGGTCGCCGACTTCACGAACTGGTAGACGCCCACATCCCAGCCCTGGGCCCAGCCGCGCATCGCCACGCCCATGGCGGCCGAGGTCTTGCCCTTGCCGTCGCCGGTGTTGACGAGCACGACGGGGCGGCGGCGACGCTCGGCGGTCGTCAGGCCGTCATCGGGGACGACGGGGGTCGTTCCTCTGGTCATCGGTCCTCCGTGGTTAGGATCGCATCGTGATCATCGACCGCGACCAGGCCCTGTTCGGCTCCGCCCCCGGGCTGCCCGACGACGCTTTCGCCCACGACGGGCTCATCACCAAGCGCGTGGTGCGCGCCAGCGCCCTCGCCCACCTGCGCCCCCTGCCGGGCCAGCTGCTGTGGGACGTCGGCACCGGCGCCGGTTCGATCAGCGTCGAATGGTGCCGGGGTGCGGACGGCGCGCGCGCCATCGGGATCGAGCGCCGCGCCGAGCGCGCCGAGCGCGCACTGGCCAACGCCGACCGGCTCACCGCGCCCGGCGCGTTCACGCTGGCCGAGGGCGACGCCGAGGAGGTGCTGCGCGAGCTGCCCGCCCCGCATGCGGTGTTCGTCGGCGGGGGTGGCTCCATGAGGGTGCTGGAGATCGCGCACGCCGCCCTGCCCGAGGGCGGGCGCCTGGTGCTGCACGGCGTGACGATCGAGGCCGAGACGCTGGCCGTGGCCGCACAGGAGCGCTGGGGCGGCGAACTCAGCCGCATCCAGGTGGAGACGGCGGCACCGCTCGGCGGCCTGCGCGGCTGGACCCCGGCCCGCACCGTCATCCAGTGGGCGCTGGTCAAGGAGTAGCACGCGCCACCTCCCTCACGGACGCGACGATGTCGTCCACCGTGCGGGGCAGCGGCGACGTCGGCAGGCCGAGGCGGCGGCACAGCTCGAGCTGCCACGGGCTGCGCAGGCGCGCCGCCGCGAGGAGGGAAGCGTCGGCCAGCAGCAGCGGCGACCCCTGACGGACGGTGTGGTCGTGCACCACCGCGACCTCGTCGGCCCAGCTGAGAGCGAGGTCGACGTCGTGCGTGGCCAGCACGACCGTGACGCTGAGCCCCGCGAGGGTCGACATCAGCTCCTCGACGCCCGCGGGGTCCAGGCCGGCCGTCGGCTCGTCGAGCAGCAGCACGCGCGGCCGCATCGCCACGGCCCCCGCGATCGCGACGCGCTTGCGTTCGCCGTAGCTGAGCTGGTGCGTCGGGCGCTCGGCCAGGTGCGTGACGGACAGCAGCTCCAGCGCCTCATCGACGCGGGCCGCGGCCTCGTCGTCGCTGAGCCCGAGGTTGAGCGGACCGAAGGAGACGTCCTGGCGGACGTCGGCGGAGAACAGCTGGTCGTCGGGGTCCTGCAGGACCAGCTGGCAGAAGCGGCGGTGACGGCGCAGGTCGTCGCGGTGGTGGCCGACGGGCTGACCGTCGGCGCGGATCTCGCCCGCGTGCGGCCTCAGCGCCCCCGACAGGGACCTGAGCAGGGTGGTCTTCCCGGACCCGTTCGCGCCGAGCAGCGCGACGCGCCGCCCCTCGTGGATCTCGACGGTCGCGCCGTCGAGCACCGGGGGTCGGCCGTGGAAGCCGGCGACGAGCGCCGAGGCGCTGAGCAGGGCGGTCATGCCGCCGCCCACGTGGCGACCCACACGGCCGAGACGACGGCCAGGGTCATGGCGATGAAGGCCCAGGAGCGTTCCCGGCGGGGGCTGAGCGTGACGAGCGCATCCTCGAAGCCACGGCCCTCGAGCCCCTCCTGCAGCCGGACGGCCCGCTGCCAGCTCCGCAGCATGATGCTGCCGGTGGTTCCGGCGGCGGTGTGCATGCGGCGCCGCCAGGAGGCGTCGTCGCCCAGCCTGGCCCGCTGGGCCTGGTGCACGGCCCAGGTGGTGCCGAGCAGCACGAACAGCATGCGGTAGGTCAGCGAGGCGATCTCCAGCAGCGTGTCCGGCACGTGCAGCGCGCGCATCCAGGTGAGCAGGTCGACCATGGGCGTGGTGGTGGCCAGCACCATGACGGCGAGCGTGCCGGCGATGCCGTGAGCCAGCAGGCCGAGGGCCGTCGCCAGGCCGGTGGCGCTGACCCGCAGGGGCCCGATCCCCCAGCCGTCGGCCCCGATGTGCACGGCGACCGGCAGCGCCCCGACGAGCAGGAACGCGAGCGGGGCGGCCATCACGGTGGCGAGCAGCGCCGGGCTTATCCGGGCGGAGCCGAGGATGAGGACCAGGGAGATGGCGGCGACCAGGGCGCAGCCCGGCCACGGGTCGGTCAGCAGCGCGGTCAGGATGAGCGCGACGCTGAGGGCGACCTTCTCGCCGACGCGACGACGCCGCCAGGGGCTGGCCCAGGCGGCATCGTCGATCGCTGACTCGTGGTTACTGCTCATCGCCCGCGGGGGCAGCCTCGGGCTGCGGGGCCTCCTGCAGCTCCTTCGCCTTGACGGCGCGACCGCGGAAGTTGCCCAGCACGAAGCCGACGATGCCGGCGCCGAGGGCGGCCTGGATGGCGAAGAGGCCGGACTCGATCTCGCCGGAGCCGGGCTCCCAGATCGGGCTGAACCACGGCTCGACGCCGTGCTCCTCCAGCACCTCGGTGACGACGGAGTCGGTCCCGACGAACCCTTCCTCGCCTTCGGCGGGCTGCGGGGCCATCGCGAAACTGAACACGAAGATGACGACGATCACGGCCAGCAGGGCCAGGCCGATGAACCAGTCCTTGCGCTTAAACATGAGCGGCCGCCTTCTCGGTCTGGGGCATGACGCCCAGGCGGATCATCTGGTCGGGCGCGACACGCGCGAAGAATCCGAAGAGCAGGATGCCGAGGACTCCCTCAGCGACGGCCAGCGGGATCTGCGTGACGGCGAAGATGCCCAGGAACTTGGCCGCGGCCCCGAGGAGTCCGGTGACCTCGTCCGGGTACGCGATGGCCAGCTGGAAGCTGGTGACGACGTAGGTGACCAGGTCGGCGAAGAAGAACGCGAGGAAGACACCCAGCCACATGGGGCCGCCGAACTTCTTCACGAGCTTCCAGCACGCGTAGCCCGCCCACGGGCCGGCGATCGCCATGGAGAACACGTTGGCGCCCAGCGTGGTGATGCCGCCGTGCGCCAGCAGCAGCGCCTGGAACAGCAGGACGATGGTGCCGAGGAAGGCCATCACGGGAGGCCCGAAGAGCACGGCTCCGGCTCCGGTGCCCGTCGGGTGCGACGACGAGCCGGTCACGGACGGGAGCTTGATGGCGGACAGGACGAAGGTGAAGGCGCCGGCGGCCGCGAGCAGCAGCTTGTTCTCCGGCGATTCCTTGGCCTTGCGGATCACGGCGCGGGCGCCGTGCACGACGAAGGGGGCAGACGCGGCGTACCACACCGCGCATTCGAGGGGAGGGAGGAATCCCTCAGCGATATGCATCGCCGAACTCCTTTGTCCGGGATTACGCGTCCCGGCGGTCAAGGCTCGGAGAAGGCCAGTTCCTGACTTCCGCCCCGTGGGGCGGCTCACAGTGGCGCGACCGTCCCGGATCATCCCCGGGTTCCTGGCGTCTCTTCCGAACGATTCTGTGGTTGTGGAACCAACTACAGCACGTCGTAATGCGGCCCGCAAGGCGGGGTGGGTTAAGCGTGTTCTAGGGTGGCGCACGTGTCGAACCCCTACCTGCGCACCGGCTCCGAGATCTACGAGGAGTCCTTCCGGATCATCCGCGCCGAGACCGATCTGACCCGCTTCCCCGCCGACGTGAGCCGCGCCGTCGTGCGCATGGTGCACGCCGCCGGCGACCCCTCGATCGCCGACGACGTCGCCTTCACCCCAGGCGTCGTCGCGGCGGCCAACGCCGCCCTCCGAGCCGGGGCCCCCATCCTGTGCGACTCCTCGATGGTGGCGACCGGCATCATCTCGTCGCGGCTGCCGGCGCGCAACGAGGTCATCTGCCACATCAAGGACGAGGCGATCGCCCGCGACGCCGCCTACCGCGGCATCACCAAGACCATGGCCGCCGTCGACGCGTGGGCCCCCCGGCTCGACGGGGCCGTCGTCGCCATCGGCAACGCCCCGACGGCGCTGTTCCGGCTGCTGGAGGTCGTCGCCGAGACCGGCGCCCGACCGGCCGCGGTGATCGGCATCCCCGTCGGCTTCGTGGGCGCCGCCGAGTCGAAGGAGGCCCTGATCGGGTCCCCGCTCGCCCTCGAGTACCTCGTCGTGCGCGGTCGCCGTGGCGGCAGCGCCATGACGGTCGCCGCGGTCAACGCCATCGCGAGCACCGACGAGCTGACCAACACCTCCCGGCAGGACTGAGGGACTCTCAGGACCGCCCGACGGGCTCCGCGATCGCCTGCCGCACGTCCTCGGAGCCCACGATGGCCTCGAGCACGTGCCGGGAGCGACGCGGGTTGCGGTCGCCGACGACCGCCACCGTCAGGTGCCCGACGCCCCGCGACGCGGCCGTGTACGCGGTGCCCTGCACCGCGTCGTCGGCGCGCACGCAGAAGGTGTGGCGCCGCTCCGCCTCGGCCACGACGCGGGCGTTGACGCCCGGATCGTCGGTGTCGGCCAGCACGTACCAGGCGCCCTCAAGGTCGCCCTCCGCGAACTCACGGCGCTCCCACGCGATGTCCCCCGCGGCCGCGAGGGCCGCCAGCGCCCCAGTGGCCGTCGGGGAGACGAGCGTGACCCGCGCCCCGGCCGCGAGCAGCTTCGGCACGCGGCGGGTGGACACGACGCCGCCGCCGACCACGACGACGCGGCGGCCGGTCAGCAGCAGCCCCGCGACGTAGGCGGGCGACCCCTCCGCGGCCGCCTCCGGCATCGCCTCGCGGTACCGGTCGATCACGACCTCGGCGAGCTCGTCGCAGTCCCCGATGACCTCGGCCACGCGGACCCGGGCGTCGGGGTGCGCCGCGGCCCAGGCCTCGGCCTGCTCGAAGGTCCAGGTGCGCAGCCGGCCGGGGAAGATCCAGTGGCCCATCACGAGCAGCTGCCGGTGCCCGGCGGCGTACGCGCGGTCGAGGCCCTCGGGAAGGCTGGGGCGGGTGACCTGGATGAAGCACTCCTGCACGTCGGCCCAGCCGCCCGCCTCGAAGTGCATGCGGGCCAGCCGGACATGGTCGGCGTTCGCGTCGGCCACGACGGCGCCGCGGCCGACGAACACCAGGCACGTCTCGTCGCGCTGCCAGTCCCCCATCGCGGCGTCGATCCGCTGGTTGACGGCGTCGACCAGGCGCGGGTCGGCGCCGAGATGCGCGGCGTAGTCGATGCGCGCCGTGGGTACCTCCTCGAGCGCCTCGGCGATGAAGCCCGGGATGTCGCGGCGGACGTGCGCGCCGGTGCCGAGCATCAGCGGAACCACGACGGCGCGGCGCTCGGCCTCGCCGTCGACGATGTCGGTGAGCGCCTGCGGGATGCCGGGCTGGTTCAGCTCCACGAAGCCGAGGCCCACCTTGACGTCGGGCAGGGCGCGGGCGACGCGCTCGACGAACCGGCGGCAGGTCTGCTCGCCGTCGGCGTCGCGCGTACCGTGCGCGGCGATGATCAGGGGCGTGCTCATCGGGTCTTCTCCTCGAGGTCGGTCTCCGCGGTGTGCGGCATCCACTGGTAGTCGCGCGGGGTCACCATGCGCTGCTCGCCGCCGCCGGAGGTGACGTAGCGGGTGGTGCTGGAGCCGACGATGACGATGGAGTTCATGTCGACCCATTCGGGGCGGAACTCGCCCAGCGTGCTCATGATGACCTTCTGGCGGGGCCGGCAGGCCTGCTGGACGACGGCGATGGGCGTCGACGGCTTCCGGTGAGCGCCGAGGATCTCCAGCGCCCGCGGCAGGTGCGCCGTGCGCTTCTTGCTGCGGGGGTTGTACAGCGCGACGACGAAGTCGCCGACCGCGGCGCCGTGCAGCCGGCGCTCGATGCTGTCCCAGGGCGTGTGCAGGTCCGACAGCGAGATGGTCGCGTTGTCGTGGCCGAGCGCCGCGCCGAGGATGGCCGAGGCCGCCAGGCTCGCGGTGACGCCGGGAACGATGTCGACGTCGATGCCGTCGGTGCCCTGCTCCAGGACGGGGCTGGCCATGGCGTAGATGGCCGGGTCCCCGCCACAGACGAGCGACACGTGCTCGCCGGCGCGGGCGGCGTCGATGGCCCGGGCGGTGCGCTCCTCCTCGGTACCCATCTTGGACGCAAAGACGGTGGTGCCGGGGCGGGCGAGGTCGCGGATCTGCTTGACGTAGGGGCCGTAGCCGACGATCAGGGTCGACGACCTGAGCGCCTCCACCGCGCGCGGGGTGAGCAGGTCGCGGGCGCCGGGGCCGAGGCCGACGACGCTCAGCTTCCCGCGGGCCGGGATGCGGCCGACGGCGCAGGTGGCCTCGGCGTTCTTCTGCTTGGGCACGATCAGGTCGGCTCCGCGGGCGAGCACGGAGGCCTCCGCGACCGACGGCGTGCCGACGGCCTTCAGCGGGGCGTCGCTCGGGGTGGGCACCTCGAAGGTCGCCAGCTCGTCGGCGTCGTAGTCCTTCAGCGGCACGCCGAGCCGGTTGGCGAGCTGGATGAGCCCGATCTCGCCGGCCTTCGCGTCGACGGTGGTCAGCGCGGTCACCGACTCCACGGCAAGGTCGGCGGCCTCGAGGGTCTCGGTGAGCAGCGCGTGCAGCACATCGACGCCGGTGCCGCGGTTGCAGCCCATGCCCACCACGAGGCTGTCCGGGTGCAGGACCACGGTGGGCAGCGGCGAGGGCGACACCGAGACGGTGTCGGTGACGACGATGCGGGCGACCGGATCCTCGGCGCCCACCGCGACGTTGGCGGGCAGCGGCGGCAGCGGCCAGCCATGGGCCTTCTCGACCGCGACGGGGGCGCCGTCGATCAGCGCCCTGGTCACGCCTGCCACGTCTCCCGAATAGGCCCAGCCGAGGGTGTCGAGAGCCGGCAGGTTCAGTGCGTCGGTCGCGGTGGTCAGGACGGGGGTCGCGCCCAGCCCGTCGGCGATGCGGCGGGCCAGCTCGTTGGCTCCGCCGGCGTGGCCTCCGACGAGCGGCACGGCGAAGCGGCCGGCCTCGTCGACGACAACGACGGCCGGGTCGGTCTTCTTGTTCCTCAGGAGCGGCGCGACCAGGCGGGTGGTGGCGCCAAGGGCGAGGTGGCTGACGATGAGGTCGCAGTCCTGCCAGGCGCGGGGCAGCGTGACCTTCGCGGGCCCGTCGTAGCGGCGGGTCTTCTCGCCGAGGACGCGGTCGATCTCGTCGGCGTGCCGCCTGGCGGCGGGCGAGTTGGTGAGCTGCCCGACCACGGGGGTGTGGGGTCCCTCCCCCGTCGCCTCGCCCGAGATGAGGGCGGTGTCGTCGGGGGTGCCGTCGAGGATCAGTACCACGTTCGGCTCCTCGACGTCCGCGACGGCCAGTGCCTCCTGTTCGGTGAAGACGCGGACCCGCTGGTCCGCCTCGCCGAGGCGCTCGGCCAGCACGTAGTGCCTGCCCAGCCCGGCCAGCGCGGCGGCGAGCTCGCGGATCCCGGCGTGCGGGGAGGTGAGGACGCCGACCTTCGGGTGCTTCGAGGCGGCCTCGACCGCCGGGTCGAGGGGCTTGCCGTGCGCCGAGACGACGACGGCGTCGTCCCAGGGCAGCGCGACCGCGGCGAAGGCGGCCGATACGGAGCTGACGGCGGGCGCGACTGTGACGGGGAGCCCGGCCAGCCGCAGGCGGCGCAGGATGCCGTGGAAGCCTGGGTCGCCGCTGGCGATGACGAGGGCCTCGTCGTCGGGGCCGAGGGCGGTGAGGCGCTCGATGGCCGGGGTCAGCGCGCCGAGCACGACCTGCCGCTCGGGCTCGACGCCGAGGTCGGCGAGGTGGCGGCGGCCGCCGACGACCAGCGCGGCGCGGGCCGCGATGGCGTGGGTCTCGGGGCTGAGGCCACCGAGGTAGCCGTGGACGTGGATCATCGCTGCTCCTGGGTGAGGTCGACGGCACCGGCGCCGTGTTCGCGGAGCTCCTGCTGGGCTGCGGGCTCGGCGGCGCGGTACTCGTGGCGGAAGCCGGGGTGGTAGAGGTGGGAGCGGGTGCCGCTGTGGCCCTCGGCCAGCGCGGGGCCGACCATCACGATGGTGTGCTTCCACAGCTTGTGCTCACGCATCCGCTCGGAGAGCTCGTCGAGGCGGCAGCGGATCATCATCTCGTCGGGCCAGCTGACGCGGTAGCCGATGATGCAGGGCGTGGCCGGGTCGTAGCCACCGGCCAGCAGCTCCTCCTGCAGCACCTTGTTGCGCGCCGCGGACAGGTACAGGGCCATGGTCGCACCGTGCGCGGCGAAGGACCTCACGGTCTCCCTCGGCGGCATCGGGGTCCGGCCACCCTCGAGACGGGTGAGGATGAACGACTGGGAGACCTCCGGGATGGTGATCTCCGCGTTCATCCGGGCCGCGGTGGCGGAGTAGGCGGACACGCCGGGGATGGTCTCGTAGTCGAGGCCGAGCTGGCGGCACATCTCGTACTGCTCTCCGGTGGCGCCGTAGATGGACGGGTCGCCGGTGTGCACCCGGGCGACGGTCAGGCCCTCCTCTGCGGCGCGCCGGTAGTGGACGGCGGTGTCCTCCAGCGCCTCGCTGGCGGAGTCGACGACCAGCGCGTCGGGGCGGGCGCCGGCCACGATGCCGGGGTGGACGAGGCTGGAGGCCCAGATGACGATGTCCGCCTGCGCGATGGCGCGGGCGCCGCGCACCGTGATGAGGTCGTCGGCGCCGGGGCCGGCTCCCACGAAGATGACCTTGCCGCGCTTCACAGCCTGCCTCCTGTCTCCTGACCGTCCCGCCTCGCGGGGACGATCACCGTGCTGAAATACCCGACCTTCCGGTCGGCCTCGAGCCTGTCGAGGCCGAACAGCTCCTGCTGCTCCAGGCCGACGTTGATGCCGACGACGGCGTCGCGGCCGCGCTCCCTGAGCTGGCCCGCGACCTCGGGCATCCGCCGTCCGCCCTTGTAGGCGACGACGGTGTCGACGGTGTCGAGGACCCGCCCGAGCACGTCGAGCCCGGCGGTGACGGGCACCAGCGCCAGGGTCTCGGTGCCCTCGACCAGGGGGGTGCGGGACTCGGCGGCCAGCGCCTGCATGGCGGTGATGCCCGGCACGACCTCGATGGCGAGGTCCTCGACGCGGTCGGCGACGTAGGCGGCCAGGTACGAGAAGGTCGAGTAGACGCTGGGATCGCCGACGGTGGCGAAGGCGACGGTGCGGGCGCCACGCGCGTACGCGGCGAGCGCGGCGTCGGCGGAGGTCTGCCAGGCCTCGCGGCGACGGTCGGTGACGCCGCTGCGGTCGGCCATGCTGAACGGCACGCGGACGACCGCGTGCGCGACCTCCGGAGCCGCCGAGACGACGATCTGCTCCGCGCGGCCGGGGCCGTCTCCCGAGACCTCAGTAGCGGGCACCAGGATGGCGTCGGCGGCGCACAGCGCCGAGATGGCCTTGACGGTGATGAGGTCCGGGTCGCCCGGGCCGACGCCGATGCCGATGAGGCGCGGGCGCATGTGCGTGAGCGGCATGTGTGCCAGCCTTCCTGGGTCTCTCGCCCTCAGTGATGGCGCATGCGGGCGAGTGCCTGACTCCCGCGCTCGCGCGCGGTCACAGTGGCGGGACCGTCCCGGACTCACACCGGGTTCCTCGGCACCTCATGCTGGTGTTGGGGCCAGTCTGGCACTGGCCCGCGGGTCACGCCCAGCCGGGGTCTCTCAACGGGCGAGCCCGAGCAGGGCGTCGACGTCGATCCGCGCCTCGATGGCGTCCGCGGTCGTGTCGATCATCGTCTCGCGCAGCCCGGCGAAGCCCACCCCGGCCTCCCGGGGGGTCCAGTCGCGGCCCGCCTCACGGGCGGCGGCGACGAGCCAGGCGCGGCGGAAGTCGTCGCACTCGAAGGCCCCGTGCCACATGGTCCCCCAGACGGTGCCCCCGTGCACCCCGCCGAGGAAGTCCTCGTGGCCGGGGTCGATCACGGGCCGCCCGTGGTGGATGGTGTAGCCGTCCACGGGGATGCCCCGCCAGGAGCCGGACGGCGTGCCGAGCACCTTGTCGGCGTGGAAGACGACGTCGACGGGCAGCGCGCCGAGGCCGTCGGCGATCCCGTCGCCCTCGACGGGGTCGTCGATGGTCCGGGCGAGCATCTGGAACCCGCCGCAGATCCCGAGCACCGGCCGGCCGGCCGCGACCCGGGCCGCGATGACGTCGGCGATGCCGGTCGACCGCAGCCAGGCCAGGTCGCCCAGCGTGGAGCGGGAGCCGGGCAGCACCACGATGTCGGCTCTCTCGACCTCGCGCGGGTCGACGGTGACGACCACGTCGACGCCCGGCTCCTGGGCCAGCGCGTCGACGTCGGTGGCGTTGGAGATGCGCGGCAGCCGGACTGCGGCGACGGTCAGGTCGTCCGGGGTCGTGGCCGCGGCGTCGTGGCGCCAGCGGCCGACCTCGAGGGCGTCCTCCCCGTCGATCCAGACCCCCTCCAGCCAGGGCAGGGTGCCGAAGTCCGCCAGGCCGGTGCGCCGGCTGATCTCCTCGAGGCCGGGCGCGAGGATGGACTCGTCCCCGCGGAACTTGTTGATGATGTAGCCGGCGAGCAGCGCGCGGTCAGCGTCGTCGAGGAGGCCCCAGGTGCCGAAGATGGAGGCGAGCACCCCCCCGCGGTCGATGTCGCCGATGAGCGCGACGGGCAGGTCGAACTGCCGGGCCAGGCCCATGTTCGTGTAGTCCCCGACCCTGAGATTGATCTCCGCCGGCGACCCGGCGCCCTCGCAGATGACGAGCTCATGCTCGCGGGCCAGCTCCTCGTAGGCGGCAAACGCGGCCTCGGCCAGGTGGCGGCGGCCGGTGGTGTACTCGCCGGCCTCGAGCATCCCGTGCGGCTGGCCGCGGAGCACGACGAAGGACCTCCGGTCGGTGCCCGGCTTCAGCAGCACCGGGTTGAGGATCGAGGTGGGCATGACGCCGGCGGCCAGCGCCTGCAGGTACTGCGCCCGGCCGATCTCGGAGCCGTCGGAGCAGACCATCGAGTTGTTGCTCATGTTCTGCGCCTTGAACGGCGCGACGTCGATGCCGCGGCGGCGGGCGACGCGGCACAGGCCGGTCACGAACAGCGACTTGCCGGCGTCCGAGGACGTGCCGGCGATGAGCAGACCGGTCATCTGCGGGCCTTTCCGATGGCGATCAGTGAGGTGGCGACGGCGGCCGTCACGGCGCCGGTGACGAGGGTGACGAGCCGGGATGCCTTCCGCAGCTCGGCCGACCGTGGGCGGGGGCCGTCGCCCAGCAGGGGCCTGGTCTCCTCGCGGCTGAAGTAGACGTTGACGCCGCCCAGCTGGACGCCCAACGCGCCGGCCCAGGCGGACTCGCACCAGCCGCCGTTGGGCGAGGGGTGCCGGTGGGCGTCGCGGCCCATGACGCGCCAGGCCTCGCCCGTCGACCCGCCGACCGCTGGCGCCAGCAGGCAGGCCGTCGCTCCCGTCAGTCGGGCGGGGACGAGGTCCGCGGCGTCGTCGAGCCTGGCTGCGACGGTGCCGAAGTGGCGGTAGCGGTCGTTGCGGTAGCCGATCATGGCGTCGAGCGTGTTGAGGCAGCGGTGCACGACCATGCCGGGGATGCCGGCGACGGCCCCCCAGAGCAGCGACGCGACGGCGGCATCCGCGGTGTTCTCGGCCATGGATTCCGTCGCGGCGCGGGCGACGCCCTCCTCGTCGAGCTGCGCGGGGTCACGCGAGCAGAGGTTGTTCACCCGCGCCCGGGCGCCGTCGAGGTCCTCCGCGTCGAGGCTGTCGGCCATCGCCTCGCCCTCGCGGGCCAGGCTGGTGGCTCCGATCACGCTCCAGGTCACGAGCGCCGTGGCGGCCGCGTGCGCGACCGGGTGCCGGCGGGTGGCCCGTTCCAGCAGGACGGCACCCGCGGCGACGGGCGCGACAACGGCGGCGACGTGCACCGCGCCTGCCCCCGTCGAGTCCCGGTAGGTGTGCTTCTCGACCTTCGCCGCCCAGGTGCCGAACCAGGCGACGGGGTGATGCCGCTTCGGGTCGCCGAGGATCCGGTCGGCCACCACACCCAGCCCGATGCCGACTGCACGGGAGATCAACATAGGCGCGAGGCTAGCACCGGCGCGTCGCGGCGCCCGTGGTGGGCCTCTGCTGCCCCACCCCGGGGCGTAGCGTCGCCGCATCACCTGTCTATCCGGGGGGCGGACATGTTCGACACCACACGGGCGCGGGCGCATCGATGCGTCGCCGCCATCCTGACCGTGGCGCTGGTCACGCTGGCGTCGCTGGTGACGTCCCCGACGGCCTCGGCCGCCGACGTGACCGAGGCCGAGTTCAACGGCTCGGTCTCCACCGCCGATTCCCTCCCCCTCGGCGACACCATGCACGGGACGGGGTACTCGGCGAGTAACCAGTACGACGTGGACACGTTCCGCGTGTTCGTGCCTCAGGGTGGCCGGCTCACACTGGACGTCCGCTTCCCGGCCGGGACGACCGGCGACGCCCTCATGGTCTCGGTCTCCGATGCGTACAGCCGGAACCTGTACACGTTCACGCTCAGTGGCGCGCAGCACGACGGCAGCTGGCTGCGCTCGCAGGCCACCTTCGTCTCCGCCGGGTACTACTTCGTCGCCGTCACGAGCAACGAGTTCTGGACCACCTGGAATCGCGCCTACACCCTCACCCCGACGCTCACCCCCGCGAACCAGGAGGCAGAGCCCAACGGGACGCTGCCCGGCCGGTCCCTCGCCCTCGGTGAGAGGGTGGCTGGCTCGTCGCTGGCCGCCCTGACCGATGAGGACTTCGACTGGTACAGCCTCACCCTGACGTCCAGGACGAGGATCTCCCCGCGACTCACGTTCCAGTCGTCACTCGGCACCGGCGCGGGCTACCAGGTGGGCATCCTCGATTCGACCGGGGCACCCGTGCGGGCGGTGAGCGTCAAGGCGAACCAGAACTCGGGCACCGGCATCCCGGCCGTGGACCTCGGCGCCGGCACCTGGTACCTGCGGCTCGAGGGTCGCGCGGCCTGGGCGACCTGGGGAAAGCCGTACACGCTGAGGGTGCTCGGGCTGCTCACGAAGACGCCCACGCCGTCGATCTCCGGGACCGCCCGGATCGGGAAGACGTTGAAGGCGAAGGCCGGCACCTGGGGCCCCGGCACCGTCACGCTGAAGTACCAGTGGCTCCGCGGAGGCAAGGCCATCACGGGGGCCACGAAGTCCACCTACAAGCTCACGTCCAAAGACAAGGGCGCCAAAGTCAGCGTCAAGGTCACCGGATCCCGCAGCGGCTACGCGACTGTGTCGAAGACCAGCAAGTCGGTCACCGCGCTCTACTCCTTCTCCAAAACCCCGAAGCCGACCATCAGCGGCACCGCGAAAGTCGGGAAGAAGCTCACGGCCAAGGCCGGCACCTGGAGCCCCAAGGCCACCCTCACCTACCGTTGGCTCCGCGACGGGAAGGCCATCTCCGGCGCCACGAAGAAGACCTACACCCTCACCACGAAGGACAAGGGCAAGAAGATCTCCGTCAAGGTGACCGGCAAGAAGAAGTACTACGCCACCGTCGCGAAGACCAGCGCAACCAAGAAGATCAGCTGAGGACGCCCGGGCCGGAATGAGACCGGCTGGTCTCAATAGACCTGCCGCCCATTAGGTTTCTGGCAGGGGGCCATGGGGGACCCCTGTTCTCTGGGGGGATTACTCGACATGCACACCGCTCCGCGCCCGAAACGCCGCCTCGCGACCGGCCTGATCGTCGCCCTGATCGTCGGCCTGCTGCCGATGCTGGCACCGACCACCGCCGCCGCTGCCACCGTCACCGAAACCGAGCCGAACGCCACCCGCGCCACGGCCGACGCGTTCGCCCTGACCGACACCATGAGCGCCTCGTCGCTGAGCACCTCGTCACAGGACATCGACTATTTCGCCGTCGACCTGCCGTCGGCGGGCCGCGTTGCGCTTGACCTCCGGTTCCCGACCGGCCTCGGCGGCGACGCCTACGAGGTCCAGGTGGCCACCTCGGACGGCCACATCCTCTACGACTTCCCCGTGTCCGCGTTGCGCAGCGACGGCAGCTGGCTGCGCTCGAAGGCCACCTACGCTCCCGCCGGCCGGCTCTACCTGCGGGTCTACGGACAGAACACCTGGGAGACGTGGGGCCGGCCGTACACGCTGGCGGTGGGCTTCACCGCCGGCAACGTCGAGACCGAGCCCAACGCCACCAGGACCACCACCGACGTCCTGGCCCTCGGCCAGGCGACCGCCGGGTCCTCGCTGTCGTCCTACAACTACGACGACGACTACTTCGCCGTCGACGTGCCGTCTCCGTCGCGCGTGACGCTCGACCTCAGATTCCCGGCGGGTCTCGGCGGGGACGCGTACGAGGTCACGGTCTACGACTCGTCCGGGAGTTACCTCTACGCGTTCGACGTGACCGCCCTGCGCAGCGACGGCAGCTGGCTGCGTGCCAAGGCGACCTACGCCCCGGCCGGGCGACTCTTCGTGCGCATCCGCGGGAACGAATCCTGGGAGACCTGGGGCCAGCGCTACACCATCCGGGCCGACGTGACGCCCGGCAACGTCGAGACCGAGTCCAACGCCAACTTCTCCACACCCGACGTGCTGACGCTCGGCAAGGCCACCTCCGCGTCGTCCCTGTCCATCTACTCCTACGACTACGACGTCTTCGCCGTCGACCTGGACGCCGCCGCCCGCGTGTCGCTGAAGCTGGCGTTCCCGTCCGGGCTCGGCGCGGGCGACGCATACGAGGTCGACGTCTACAACCCGTCGAAGGCCCGGATCCACTCGTTCGCCCTGACCGGAACCAGGTCCAGCGGGGCCTGGCTGGCCGGCCAGAGCGTCTCCCTTCCTGCGGGCCGCTCCTACGTGCGCGTGTACGGGTCCGAGTCCTGGCCGACGTGGGGCCGCTCCTACCAGCTGAGCGTCACCCGAGCGCTGACGAAGACGCCCACCCCGTCGATCACGGGCACCGCCCGGATCGGGAAGACCCTGAAGGCCAAGCCCGGCACCTGGGGACCAGGCACCGTCACGCTCAAGTACCAGTGGCTCCGCGGCGGCAAGGCCATCTCCGGCGCCACGAAGTCCAGCTACACACTCACGTCGAAGGACAAGGGCGCCAAGATCAGCGTCAAGGTCACCGGATCCCGCAGCGGCTACGCCACCGTGTCGAGGACCAGCTCCTCGGTCACCGCGCTCTACTCCTTCACCAGGACGCCCAAGCCCACCATCAGCGGCACAGCCAAGGTCGGGAAGAAGCTCACAGCCAAGGCCGGCACCTGGAGCCCCAAGGCGACGCTCACCTACCGCTGGCTCCGCAACGGAAAGGCCATCTCCGGCGCCACCAAGAAGACCTACACCCTCACCTCCAAGGACAAGGGAAACAAGATCTCCGTCAAGGTGACCGGCAAGAAAAAGTACTACGCCACCGCAGCGAAGACCAGTTCGACGAAGAAGATCAGCTGAGCTCGAGCGTCTCGACGTGGCCGTTCGGCCACGTCGGGTACGCCTCGAAGTCGACGTCGCGGTGGGACCCGCCGCGCAGCACGGACGCCAGGACGCGCAGGGCGTCGCCGTGGCCGACGAGAGCAAGCTGCGCGTCGGCCGGGTACACGGCGCCCAGCAGCGTGAGCAGCTCGCGCATCCGCACGGCGACGTCGGCCAGCGACTCCCCGTGGCCCCACCGGACCTCGGAGATGTGCGTCCCCTTTGGCACGGCCTGGGGCTCGAGCTCGTCGTAGTGGCGCCCCTCGAGGTCGCCGAGGGCCTGCTCCCGGAGCAGCGGGGTGGGCAGCGGGATGAGGCGGTGCGGTTGCGCCACGATGTCGGCGGTCTGCACGGCGCGGGTCTGGTCGCTGGTGAGGACGGCCGTCAGCGGGACGGTCCGCAGCGCCTCGCGCGCCAGGTCGGCCTGCCGGCGGCCGAGTTCGGTCAGCGGGGGGTGCATGGTCTGCCCCTGGACGCGGTGCTCGACGTTCCAGGTGGACTGGCCGTGACGGACGAGGTGCAGGATCACGGCAACGATCCTAGTGGCCCGTCTATTCCGCGTTCCGCCGGGCGAGATCGGCCTTGGGCCGGCCCGGCCGCGGGTCCTACGGTGACCCTCATGGACACCACCGGGCTGATCATCGTGGCCGCAGTGCTGCTCGTCGCCGCGGCCCTCGGGCTGTGGCGTCGGGCCACGGACGGGCGCGTCCGCGCCGTGAACGGAGGCGCGGCCGGCGCCGCGATCCCCGGGGACGTCGCCGGCGACCTGAGGCTGGTCGTGCAGTTCTCCTCCGAGGTGTGCGCACCCTGCCGCGGGGTCCGGCGCGTCGTGGCGGACGTGGTCGGCGCCCGCGAGGACATCCGCGCCATCGAACTGGATGTGGCCGGGCATCCCGGACTCGCCGAGCGGTTCAACGTGATGCGCACCCCGACGGTGCTCGTGCTCGACGCCGACCGCACCCCACGATTCCGGGCCTCCGGCCCGCTGACCCGCGCAGACCTCTCCGACGCCATCGCCCGGGCCTGCCTCGTCCCGCAGGAGCAGCAGTGACGAACCAGCCCCGCCTCATCGACCCGCGCGGCCCCCGCTTCGGGGCCGTCATCACCACAGTCCTCCTGGCGCTGGCCATCGTGCTCGGCCCCCGCTGGGGAGCCCTGCCGCTGGTCATCACGCTGGCCGCCTTCGCGATGGGCGCCTTCGGCGGGCTCGACCTGCAGCCCTGGGGCATCATCTTCCGCGCCTGGGTCCGGCCCCGGCTCGGCGCGCCGGCGGAACTGGAGGACGAGCGGCCACCCCGGTTCGCGCAGCTGGTCGGCTTCCTGTTCGCCGTCGTCGCGCTGCTGGGCGCGCTGCTCCACGTCGCGCCGCTGTTCTACGCCGCGGCAGGCCTGGCGCTGCTGGCCGCGGCGCTGAACGCGGCCTTCGACTTCTGCCTCGGCTGCGAGATCTGGACGCTGTGGCAGCGCGCCCGCCACCGCGTGACGACCGGCTGAGCACGTCCCACTAAGCTCTACCGCATGCCCAACATGCCCCTGTGGACCGTATCCATCGCGCTCATCCTGATCGTGGTCCTCTCGTGGCTGCTGGGTCGGTTCGCCCGGTTCCTCCTGAAGCGCAGGGCGAAGCTCGCGGCGGCGGCCTCCATGGTCATGTCGATCGTCGGATCGGCGGCAGGGTTCCTGGTGGCCTGGCTGATCCGTCCGAACGCCTCCGTCTGGCAGCCGCTCTCCCTCCTCCTGGCGCTCGCCGGAGCCGTCGTCGCCGTCGCGGCGTATGCGGGCGTCGCCGCCCACTTCCAAACGCCCGTGCGGAAGGGGATCGCCGAGCTGGTGGCGGGTGGCGAGTCCGACCGGGTCGAGTTCAAGTCGACGGCCCGCGTAAACACCCACACGGGCGCGAAGGACGACCGGATGGAACTGGTGATCGCCAAGACCATCTCCGCCTTCCTCAACGCCGACGGCGGCACGCTGATCGTCGGCGTGGACGACGAGGGGACCCCGCTGGGCCTCGACCGCGACCTCGGCACGATGAAGGCCCCCGACCATGACCGGTTCGAGCTGTGGCTGCGCGACCTGCTGAGCACCACCCTCGGCCCCAACGCGGCGGCCTCCGTCCGGGTGGCGTTCCACGAGCTGCCCGACGGCGAGGGCGTGCCGCGGGCCGTGTGCCAGATCACCGCCGAGGCGTCGCCGCGGCCGGTCTACCTGAAGCCGAACAAGAACTCCGCGCCCGAGCTGTGGGTCCGCACCGGCAACTCCACCCGGCAGCTCGCCGTCGACTCGGCGACCGAGTACGTGATGCACCGCTGGCCGCTCTCGGTCGGCTCGGGGCTGGCCGCCCAGTTCCGCGCGGCGGTGCGCTTCTCCGAGGCGAACTGAGCCGAAGTCCCGGGGCCCGGGCTTGCTAAAGTTAGGCTGACCTAATCGAGGAGCGCGAAGTGTTCGACCCCACCACCTGGGAGGCGCCGTATGCCGTCGTCCTCGCAGCGCTCTTCGTGATCGTCTTCTGCCGCACGAACGCCACCTACTGGGTCGGCAGGGCCATGGCCTCCGGGGCCGAGCACACCCGCGCGCGGCGCATCCTGTCGTCGCCGGCCTACCGCAAGGGTGCGGGCTGGCTGAACCGCTGGGGGGCACCCGCGATCTCGGTGTCGTTCCTCACCGTCGGCTTCCAGACGATGATCAACCTCGCGGCAGGGGTCACCCGCATGCCGCTGCGCCGCTACATCCCGGCCACGATCGTCGGGTCCATCATGTGGGCCTTCGTCTACGGCACCGTCGGGTTCGTGAGCTTCATCGCCCTGCAGCGGCTGTGGGACCTGTCCCCCGTCGCGGTCGTCGCGATCGGGCTGGTCGTCGTGGCGGTCGCCGCCTGGCTGCTGCTCAGCCGGGACACCGCCGCCCGCCCAGCCGAGGCGGAGGCGGGCGTCGAGTCCTGAGTCAGATCCCCTCGGGGAGCTTGCGGGCGGCGCCCTTGTCCGCGGACTGCGCCAGCATGCCGAAGATCTTCAGCGCCGGCGACACGACGCGCTCGCGCTGCTTCGGCGCCCACCCCTGGGCGTCGCGCGCGGCGCGACGGGCCGCCAGGGTCTCGTCGTCGACGTCGAGCTGGATCAGGCGCTGCGGGATGGAGATGGTGATCTGGTCGCCGTCCTCCACGAGCCCGATCGTGCCGCCGGAGGCCGCCTCGGGAGAGACGTGCCCGATCGACAGGCCGGACGAGCCGCCGGAGAAGCGGCCGTCGGTGATCAGCGCGCACTTCGGGCCGAGGCCCACGCCCTTCAGGTAGCTGGTCGGGTACAGCATCTCCTGCATGCCGGGGCCGCCCTTGGGGCCCTCGTAGCGGACGATGACGACGTCGCCGGGCTGCAGCTTCTTGCCCAGGATGGCGTCGACGGCCTCCTCCTGCGACTCGGTCACGATCGCCCGGCCGGTGAACTCCCACTGGTCCTCCGGCACGCCTGCCGTCTTGACGATGGCGCCGTCGGGAGACAGGTTGCCCTTCAGCACCGCGAGGCCGCCGTCCAGCGTGTAGGGGTGGTCGGTCGAGCGGATGCAGCCGCCCTCGGCGTCGGTGTCGAGGCTGGCCCACCGGTTGGTGGAGCTGAAGGCCTCGGTCGTGCGGACGCCGCCGGGGGCCGCGTGGAACAGCTCGACGGCCTCGGGCGTCGTGGAGCCGCTGCGGATGTCCCAGTCGGCGAGCCACTGCGCGAGCGAGTCGGAGTGCACCGAGTGGACGGTCTCGGCGAGCTTGCCGCCGCGGGCCAGTTCGCCGAGGATGGCGGGGATGCCGCCGGCGCGGTGCACGTCCTCCATGTAGTAGCGGTGCGAGTTCGGCGCGACCTTCGCCAGGCAGGGCGTGACGCGGCTGATGGCGTCGATGTCGTCGAGGCCGAAGCCGACCTCGCCCTCCTGGGCCGCGGCCAGCAGGTGCAGGACGGTGTTGGTGGACCCGCCCATCGCGACGTCGAGGCGCATGGCGTTGGAGAAGGCGTCCTTCGTGGCGATCGACCGCGGCAGCACCGAGTCGTCGTCCTCGTCGTAGTAGCGGCGGCACAGCTCGACGACGAGCCGGCCGGCCTCCTCGAACAGCCCCTTGCGCGCGGCGGCGGTGGCCAGCGTCGACCCGTTGCCGGGCAGCGCGAGCCCGATGGCCTCCATCAGACAGTTCATCGAGTTCGCGGTGAACATGCCGGAGCAGGACCCGCAGGTCGGGCAGGCGTTGGCCTCGATGCGGCCGAGCTCCTCGTCGCTGACGGAGTCGTCGACGGACTTGACCATGGCGTCGATCAGGTCGAGGGACGTCTCCGCCTCCCCGTCCTTGATGATGGCCTTGCCTGCCTCCATCGGGCCGCCGGAGACGAACACGGTCGGGATGTTGAGACGCAGCGCCGCGAGGAACATGCCCGGCGTGATCTTGTCGCAGTTGGAGATGCACACCAGCGCGTCGGCGCAGTGCGCGTTGACCATGTACTCGACCGAGTCGGCGATCACCTCGCGGCTGGGCAGCGAGTAGAGCATGCCGCCGTGTCCCATGGCGATGCCGTCGTCGACCGCGATGGTGTTGAACTCGCGGCCGATGCCGCCGGCCTCCTTGATCGCATCCGAGACCAGGGCGCCCATGTTGCGCAGGTGCACGTGTCCGGGCACGAACTGCGTGAAGGAGTTCGCCACGGCGACGATCGGCTTGCCGAAATCCGAGTCCGTTACCCCGGTGGCGCGCCAGAGGGCGCGCGCGCCCGCCATGTTGCGACCGTGGGTGGTGGTGCGGGACCGAAGCGCCGGCATGGATGGCTCCTCTGCAGTGTTGCGGAATAACCCTGCAAGCCTACGCTGCGGCCCCCGGAAGTCCTCCTCGAATACGCTGTCGGCCGAGGAGTGGACGGATCAGTCGCCCGTCGCGGCCGGCCGGTCGGTGGCCGCGTACTGCGACCAGCTGCCCGGGAACAGCCGCTTCACGCCGAGGCCGGCGTACTCCATCGCGATGAGGTTGTGGCAGGCGGTGACCCCGGAGCCGCAGTAGGAGATGACGTCGGTGTCCGCGTCGATCTCGGCGAACCGGTCGCGCAGCTCGTCGGGGCTGAGGAACCGCCCGTCGGTGCCGAGGTTCCCGCCGAGCGGGAAGCTGCGGGCGCCGGGGATGTGCCCGGCCCTGGGGTCCATCGGCTCGACGTCGCCGCGGTACCGCTCGGGGGCGCGCGCGTCGATCACGAAGCTGCCGGTTGCGGCCTCGTCGATGGTGGCCAGCGCCTCGTCCGGCCAGGGGCCCGGGGTGAACGTCGCGAGCTCCGGCGTGGGGGTCGCGGTGCTCAGCTCGCCCTCCCAGGCCCTGAGGCCGCCGTCGAGAAGCGCGGCGTCGTGGCCGAGCATCCGCAGCAGCCACACGACACGGCCGGCCATCGCTCCCCCGGCGTCGTCGTAGGCCACCACCAGCGTGTCGTCGCCGACGCCGAGCGCGGCCATCCCGGCGGCGAAGCGCCCGGGCTCCGGGAGCGGGTGGCGGCCACGCCCGGGGCTGCCCGGGTCGGCCAGGACCTCGTCCATGTCGACCCGCACGGCACCGGGCAGATGCCCCCGTGCGTAGGCGTCGGCCGCCGAGCGTCCGTCCAGGTAGTAGCGGGCGTCCAGGATCGCGGCTTCCGGGTGGGCGGCGAGCCAGTCGGCATCGATGACGGGAGGAATCATGGCCCAAGACTAGGCGCCCGGACGCGCGACGGCGCCCGACCTCGGAGGTCGGGCGCCGTCGGTCAAGCCAGGATCAGCTGCAGCCGGAGGTGGAGCCGCAGCCCTCGCAGACGTAGCAGGAGCCGGACGGGCGCATCTTGGTGCCGCAGGTCATGCACAGCGGGGCGTCGACCTCGGCGACACCCATGGCCTCCATCAGCTCGGCCGTCGTGTGGGCGTCGAGCAGGGAGGGCTGGCGGGCGCCGTCGACGTTGAAGTCGTCGCCGGCGTCGTTGCGGAGCTGCTCCGCCTCGGGCATCTCGGCCTCGTCCTCCTCCGAGAGATAGGACCCGGTCTCGACGTAGCGGGCGCGCTCGCCGGCCGTGTAGATGCCGAGCTCGGCGCGGTCGTCGA
Organism: Tessaracoccus palaemonis; assembly: GCF_019316905.1. Taxonomy (NCBI): domain Bacteria; kingdom Bacillati; phylum Actinomycetota; class Actinomycetes; order Propionibacteriales; family Propionibacteriaceae; genus Tessaracoccus; species Tessaracoccus palaemonis. The sequence goes on along the minus strand of NZ_CP079216.1, from coordinate 1,282,023 downwards.
AGCTCAGGTAGTCGAGCGCCAGGCGGCGGAAGATGTAGTCCATGAAGGACTGCGCGATCCGGATGTCGGGGTCGTCCGTCATGCCGGCGGGCTCGAACTTCAGGTTCGTGAACTTCTGCACGAAGGACTCGAGCGGGACGCCGTACTGCAGGCCGATCGACACCGCGATCGAGAAGGCGTCCATCACGCCGGCCAGGGTCGAGCCCTGCTTGCCGAGCTTGAGGAACACCTCGCCGAGGCGGCCGTCGGCGTAGGCACCCGAGGTCATGTAGCCCTCGGCCCCGCT